>SVGN01000006.1 GCA_015056315.1 Clostridiales bacterium | reverse complement strand
GAGTGAACAACATGGCACCTAAGCAGAAGCTTAAGAAGGTTACGCGCAAGCGCCGTGAGAAGAAGCTCGTCGAGCGTGGCGCCGCGCATATCCGTTCTTCCTTTAACAACACCATCGTTACCCTGACCGACACCAACGGCAACGCCCTCTCCTGGGCCAGCGCCGGCGGCCTGGGTTTCCGTGGTAGCAAGAAATCTACTCCCTTCGCCGCTCAGATGGCCGCCGAGACCGCTGCCAAGGCTGCAATGGAGTATGGCCTGAAGACCGTTGAGGTCTACGTAAAGGGCCCCGGTTCCGGGCGTGAGGCTGCTATCCGTAGCCTGCAGGCTGCCGGTCTGGAAGTTAACATGATCAAAGACGTTACACCCATCCCGCACAATGGCTGCCGTCCGCCCAAGCGTAGAAGAGTGTAAGTAATCGAGGAGGTACAAAGAAATGGCAAGATATACCGATTCCGTATGCCGTATGTGCCGCCGCGAGGGCACCAAGCTCTTCCTGAAGGGTGAGAAGTGCTTCTCCACCAAGTGTGCGGTACAGAACCGTCCTACCCCTCCGGGTCAGCACGGTCAGGCTCGTCAGCGCAAGGCCAGCGAATATGGCCTGCAGCTGCGTGAAAAGCAGAAGGCCCGCCGCGCTTACGGCCTGATGGAAGGCCAGTTCAAGCGCACCTTCGTTCGTGCCACCGGCATGAAGGGCATCACCGGCGAGAACCTGCTCCAGCTGCTGGAGCTCCGCCTGGACAACGTTGTCTATCGCAGCGGTCTGGCTTCCAGCCGTGCCCAGGGCCGTCAGTTCGTTTGCCATGGTCTGATGACCGTTAACGGCAAGAAGGTAGACATCCCCTCTTACACCTGCAAGGTGGGCGATGTGATCTCCGTCCGCTCTACCCGTAAGGACATGGCTCACTTCCAGATCGTGAAGGAAGGCATCAGCCGCGTGGTTCCCCAGTGGCTCACCACCGACGCCGCCAACCTGACCGCTACCGTGAACGCCCTGCCCGCCCGCGATGATGTTGACCTGTCCCTGCAGGAGAACATGATCGTTGAGTTCTACTCTCGTTAATAAGCGGCCTTACTCCCTCGACCAAGTGGCATAAGACAGGAGGGTAATCCCAAATGATCGAAATCGAAAAAGCGCGTATCGAATGCGAGGAGCTCAGCCAGGACGGCGCCTATGGCCGTTTTGTGATCGAGCCCTTGGAGCGCGGCTTCGGCTACACTGTGGGCAATGCGCTGCGCCGCGTGCTGCTTAGCTCGCTGCCCGGCGTAGCGGTCACCAGCATTCAGATTGAGGGTGTTCAGCATGAGTTCTCCACCGTTCCCGGTGTTACCGAGGATGTTGCCGAGCTGATCCTGAACCTGAAGGCTCTCTCTGCCAAGCTGTATGTGGACCAGCCCAAGACCGTTACCATCGATGTAACGGGCCCGGCCGAGGTGAAGGCGAAGGACATCAAGACCGACGATGAGCTTGAATTCGTCGATCCCGAAGCCCACATCGCCACCCTGAACGAGGATGCGCATCTGGTAATGACCCTGACCGTGGACAAGGGCCGCGGCTACGTCAGCGCCGATAAGAACAAGTACCCCAACATGCCCATCGGTGTGATCCCGATCGACTCCATCTTCACTCCCATCAAAAAGGTCAACTACACCGTGACCGATACCCGCGTGGGCCAGATCACGGACTACGACAAGCTGACCCTGGAAGTGTGGACCGACGGCAGCGTGCAGCCTGATGAAGCCATCAGCACTGCCGCCAAGATCCTCACCGAGCATCTGAGCCTCTTCGTTGGCCTGACCGATCAGGTGGCTTCCGTCACCTTCGCCGATCAGGAGGACGACAAGAAGGGCCAGGCGCTGGATATGACCATCGAAGAACTGGATCTGAGCGTTCGCGCCTACAACTGCTTGAAGCGCGCGGGCATCAATACCATCGGCGAGCTGGTCCAGCGCAACCAGGAGGACATGATGAAGGTCCGCAACCTCGGCCGCAAGAGCCTGGAAGAAGTGGAGCAGAAGCTGGCCGGTCTGGGCCTGGCTCTGCGTCCCAGCGACGAATAACGAACGAATTGACATATCCTTCAAAGGAGGAGAAAAACCATGGCACAACGCAAATTGGGTCGTACCGCCGACCAGCGTAAGGCGTTGATCCGCAATCAGGTGACCAACCTGATCTGGTACGGCCGCATCGAGACCACCGAGGCCCGCGCCAAGGAAGTCCGCCGCGCTGCCGAGCGTCTGATCACTCTGGCTGTGCAGGAGTGCGACAATACCGTTACCGTTACCAAGGAAACCCACAACGATAAGGGCCAGCTGATGACCATCGAGGCCATCAACGATGCTCCCAGCAAGCTGCATGCCCGCCGCATCATCATGAGCTACCTGTACGAGCTCAAGGATGTGCAGCGTGCCGATGAGGACAAGAAGGACTGGAAGGAACGCACCAAGGACGTGAAGTATCCCGTCGTTGAGAAGCTCTTCCGCGAGATCGGTCCCAAGTTCAAGGCTCGCAACGAAGAAAAGAAGTGCGCCGGTGGTTACACCCGCATTTACAAGCTTGGGCCCCGTCGCGGCGATGCTGCCGAGATGTGCCTGATCGAGATCATTTAATCTCGTAACCAAGCAACAAAAACCCCTTCCGATTTGCATCGGAAGGGGTTTTTTGCTATGATAGTGTTCGTACCTGTGCCCATACTAAACCCCGGGAGGGGATGCAAGGTGGGCCAGCGCATGCAGGAGCCGAAGGGGGAGCGAATGTCTCTCGCCGAGCAGCGGCTGGAGAAATGGCTCAGGGATCTGGAGCAGCTCCGCCTTGCAGACTATCTGCGCTATGTGGAGGATCGCCGCAGGCTGCTGGTTACCAGCTTTATTTCCGGCGTGGCCAGGGGCGTTGGCATGGCGGTGGGGTTTACCATATTGGGTGCCATTTTAGTGCTGATCCTGCAGGATCTGGCACGGCACAATCTGCCCCTGATCGGTGAGCTGCTGGATCAGATCATGCAGGTGGTACAGAACGGTATCAAGTAGGAGGGAGCGCTATGCTCGTTACGCTGATCACAGCTTGTTTTGCACTGGCTGCGGATATGTTTACCAAGCACATGGCCGCCAGGCATCTGACTGTAGAGTATTTCGAGGCCATACCCGGTCTGCTGTCGCTGCAGCTGCGGCAGAACAGGGGCATCGCCCTTGGTATGCTGGAGGGCAACAAGCTGGTGCTGCTGGTGCTGCCGGTGGTGGTGCTGATCCTTTGCTGGCTGATGCTGCGCCGGTACCATCCGACCAACTATGTGCGTTTTGCTGCCGGGCTCATCCTGGGCGGCTTTTTGGGCAATTACATTGAACGGGTGTTCAATGGCTATGTGCTGGATATGCTCTATTTTCCCTTTTTGCCGTGGTTCGTATGCAACGTGGCAGATATCGCGGTGTGCTTCGGTGTGGCGCTGCTGGTGATCAGCCTGCTGCTGCGCCCGCAGGATTGGAGAGAAAAGAATGCAGAAGATTGAGAAAACCGTCCTGATCGATATGCGGCTGGATGTGCTGGTCTCTCTGGAGGGGGATGCAAGCCGCTCACAAGCTGCCAAATGGATCGCCGACGGCCTGTGCCAGGTGAACGGTAAGACCGTGCTGAAGGCAGGCTTCTCCGTCAAGCCCGGCGACCGGGTGGTCTTTACCATCCCCGATGCGGTGGAATCCACCGTGGAGAAGGAGGATATCCCCATCGATATCCTCTACGAGGATGAGGATGTGGCAGTGGTGGATAAGCCCTGCGGCATGGTGGTGCATCCGGCGGCGGGCAACGAAAGCGGCACGCTGGTCAATGCGCTGCTTTTTGCCATGGACAGCCTCAGCGGCATTGGCGGGGTGAAGCGCCCCGGCATCGTGCACCGGCTGGATAAGGACACCAGCGGCGTGATGATGGTTGCCAAGAACGATATGGCCCACGAGAGCCTTTCCCGGCAGCTCAGCGAACGCACCATGGAGAAGCACTACCTGGCAGTGGTGGAGGGCGTTATGAAGACGGAAGAGGGCGAGATCGACAAGCCCCTGGGCCGCTCCAAGAAGGATCGCAAGAAGATGGCGGTGGATCCGGAGGGCCGGGAGGCGCTTACCCGCTGGAAGCTGGTGGAGAACCTGCGGGATGCAGCGCTGCTGGATGTGCACATCCTTACCGGGCGTACCCACCAGATCCGTGTGCATATGCAGAGCATCCATCATCCGTTGGCAGGCGACCCGCTCTACGGTCTCAGCAAGGGCGGTGTGCGGGTGCCCAGGCTCATGCTCCACGCCCATACGCTGGCCTTTACCCACCCCCGCACCGGCGAACGGCTGCATTTTGAAGCAAAGCCCCCCAAGGCCTATCTGGATGCGGTGGAGCGGCTCCGTAACCGCAAGGGCTGAAGCTCCGCCGGAGCAAGCTGCTGGATCTGAATGATACAAAAGAGAGAGGTGCTTTCATGGATTATCGTCAGCTGTTTGACAGCATGCAGCCCGGCTTTTTTTCGCAGGAATACATCCGCGCCATCCCGGAGGGGGAGACGTATGTGGAGCAGATCATGCCCCTTGAAGGCTTCTCTGTGGAATCACTGAACATTCCCTGCCCGGAGGGCATCACCTTCGGCATTGCCAAAGATGCGGGTGAGAAGATCCGTGAGGCGGTAGCCAAGGTGGATGAGGACTGGGTGCAGTATTTCAATGACGACAGCCAGGTCTTCTGCGCCTTTGACGGCGACCGGATCGCTGCCTTCTGCAATCTGGATGATATGGGCCACCATCAGGGGCTGCACATCAGCGGCCCGGGCTGCGTGGGCACGGTGCCCGAGTACCGCCGCCGGGGTATCGGCCTCAGGATGGTGCAGCTGGCTACCCAGTACCTGAAGGAAAACGGCTTCGATGCCTCCTACATCCATTACACCCACATCGGCCCCTGGTATGCCAAATTGGGCTATGAGACCATTCTCAAATGGGATCGCAACGGCATTCTGTGGGCAAAGCAGGATGCATGAGTAAAAACAGACCCTTGCGGTTGGCGCATTGCCCTCCGCAAGGGTCTGTTTGGCTGTATGAGGCTCATTCCTCGGGCTTCAATTTGCCCTCGGCCCAGTGCTTGCGGCACAGGCTCACATAGCTCTCGTTGCCGCCCAGCATCACCTGTTCGCCCTCCTTGACCACTCTGCCGTTCTGCACACGGGCGTTGCAGATGGCCTTCTTGCCGCACCAGCAGATGGTCTTTACCTCCTCGATGGTATCGGCCCAGGCCAGCAGCCATTGGCTGCCCTCGAACAGGTTGCCCTGGAAGTCTGCCCGCAGACCGTAGGCGATCACCGGCACACGATCCTCGTCCACCACGCGCACAAGGGCTTCCACCTGGGCTTTGGTCAGGAACTGGGCTTCATCTACGATGAGGCAGTCGTACTGCCGTACGTCATGGTCGGCCAGATCCTCGATGTAGGCGCATTCGCAATGCAGGCCGCAGCGGCTGGCGATGGTGGTGGCACCGTCCCGGTTGTCCAGACGGGGCTTGAGCATGAGCACCTTCTGGCCGCGCTCCATATAGTTGTGGCGCACCATGATGGCGTTGGCGGTCTTGCTGGAGCCCATTGCCCCGTAGCGGAAGTACAGTTTAGCCATGGTATCTTCTCCTTTGTTTATTCAACGGTGGGCAGCGCTATGCCCAGCTGCTGCCCCAGCTCTTCGGCACGGGTGGCGGCATCGCTGTAGCCGGAAAGGCTGAGAAAGATCTCGTAAGCGCCTTGCAGGTCTCCGGCATTGTAGAGGGCTTCGGCCTCTGCATAGCGCAGCTCCCGGAAGTGCTGCTTGCAGATGCGGGCCTGCTCGGCGCTGTCGTAGTAGCTGCCCAGCAGGCTGAACAGATTCAGCGCCTGCTCGTAGTAGCCCTCCACCATCATCAGGCTGGCGCTGTCGTACACCTGGGTGCGCAGCGAATCCAGCCGGAGAGGGGCGTCGGCGTAGTCGCCCGCCTGCTCGTAGTCGAACAGGGCGCTGGCGTAGGCGGCGTTGGCCTCCGCATCCCGGGCGTTGTTGTAGTGGTAGAGCACCTTGGCGTTCTCGTAGTCGCCAAGGGCCAGGAAGGTGTCAGCGGCCTCCCGGTAGCTGCCCTGGCTCTCCAGCAGGCAGCCGTGGCAGTACTGGTAGCGGGTCTCGCCGTACATGAAATCCCGCACGGTGGCAAAGTAGGGCTCGGCAGCGATGTACTGGCCCTGCTCATAGAGCACCAGGCCCCGGGAATAGGCTGCGTAGGTGGGTGCGTTGGAATAATCGCCCAGCCGCTCGAAATTTCCGGCGGCGGCAGCATAATCGCCGTCGGCAAAGGCTTCCACGGCATCATCGTACACCTTGCGGTGATTGATGCCGCAGCCGGTGGCTGCCAGCAGGATGCACATCAGCAGGCAAAACAGACGTATGCGCTTCATCGGTCTTTGAGCGCCTCCTTATCCGATCGCGCCCCGGATCCCGGCGGGGGGCGCATAATCCTTACGCAGAATGGCGTACAGCTCCACATCCACAAAGCGGCCCTTGTTGTAGACCCGCTGGCGCAGGGTGCCCTCATGCTGCATATGCACATGCTGCATCACCTTGCCGCTGGCCGGGTTGGCGGTCTCGTGCTGCGCCTCGATGCGGTTCAGGTTCAGGCGCAGAAAGCCAAGGGCGATCACCGCCTCCAGCGCCTCGGTCATAATGCCCCGGTTCCAGTAGCCCCGGTGCAGGCTGTAGCCCACCTCCGCAGACCGGTCCTCCGGGCGCACCCACATGTAGCCGATGGTGCCAATCACCTTGCCGGTATCCTTCAGGGCGATCACATAGCTGGAGGGGGCGCCGTTTTTGTACTGCCTGAGCAGGTAGCGGATGTAGGTGCGGGTCTGGTGGATGGAGGTATGGGCCGTCCACAGCACATGGCGGGCCACCTCCGGGTCGGAGGAGTATTCGTAGAGATCCTGGGCATCGCTCATGCGGGCGGTGCGCAGCACCAGCCGCTCCGTGCGGATGGTGGGCAGGTGCGAGAAAACATCCAGATAGGGTTGCATGGGCCTCTTCTCCTCAAACAGTATAGGGCAGCGAGTGGGTGATCCCCGGCGGCTGCGGGCCTTTGACAAGCATCCAGATGCCCAGGGCAAGCATCAGCAGAAAAAACAGCATCAGCCAGCCGAAGGGAGTGATGCGGAAGCGCTTCTTCGGCATAAAAAACCTTCCCTTCTTTATCTACAGGACGGATGAAAATGGTTCTTTGATCCGTTTGTTATTTGCAGGCATCGGGGCCGTGGAGCTTCTGCCAGGCCATCAGCACACCGGCGATGGTCTTGGCATCGGGCAGCTCGCCCCGCATGACCAGCTGCACCGCCTCGGTAAGCGGCATTTTGACCACATCGATGAATTCGTCATCATCCAGATGGGTCTCGTGCTGGCTCAGCCCGGTGGCCAGGAAGATGCCGATCTTCTCGGTGCAGAAGGCGGGGGTGGTGACCAGATCGGTCAGGTGCTCCAGCTTCTCGCACTTGAGGCCGGTCTCCTCCTGCAGCTCCCGCTCGGCGCAGGCGCTGTGGGGCTCGCCTACATAATCCAGCTTGCCCGCGGGGATCTCCAGCGTCAGCAGCCCGGCAACGGCACGGTGCTGGCGCACCAGATAGATGTTATCCTCCGCATCGACGGGCACAACGGCTGCCGCACCCTTGTGCAGTACGGCTTCGAGGGTCATCTCCTCGCCGTTGGGCAGGCGTACCTGCATATGGGCCACATCGATGATGAGGCCGTTAAAGACGGTTTTCTGAGAAAGCGTGGTGGAAAGCAGATGCTGCTGATCGCTCATGTGGGGGTCGCCTCCGTGTTATGGTTTTGCCTATACTATTCGCCATCCGGGCGGGATACCCCTTGCAGGACGGAAAAAAGTACAGGTAAAAACCTGTAACAATGCAGCAAAACCCATATTCCAGGCAGGTTTGCCCCGCGCCTTTTCTTGACAGCACCGGCCTTAGACCGTATTATATAAAGTAGCCCAATGTGTAGTTTTGCACGTATCCGACCAACCCCCGTCCACATACAGACGGTTTATACTTCATCATGCCAGGTTTCCGGGCAACAGAAGGAGGAGCCAACCATGACCAACACCCGCACGACCCTTACCCAGAGACTGTTTGCCGCTATGCTGTCGGTACTGCTGCTGCTTGCGCAGCTGGCAATGCCTGCGGCTGCCCTTGCGGAGGTGGATGTGACCTATCTGCCCCTGCTGGATGTAGCCTACACCGACCTGAACGGCGAGCTCTTCACCCTTACGGTGAACCCCGTTGCCACCGGCATCAACATGGATGAGGTGGTGTACTGGGCCCAGCTGCCCGGCGACGTGAGCTGGGAGACCCCCGTTACACTGAAGGCCGTTTCTCAGGATGGCAGCATGTGCCTGCCCGACGGAAGCTCGCCCTATCCCGCGGTCAATGCCGCCGATAAGGACGATATCAGCTTTACCGGCTGGGTAGAGATCTACAACGAGGATTTCTCCGAGCTGCTGGCTTCTTACCCCATCTATCTCTCCACCCTTCCTCTGCCCGAGGAAGAGCCTGTGTTTGCCAATGTCGTGATCAACTACGTGGATGTGGCCACCGGCGAGGTAAAGCTCAGCGATACCAAGACCGACCTGACCCCCGGCGAGTACTGGTTCCAGCCCGAGCGTGCCGGTGAGGTGGCAGGCTATGAGCTGGTCAGCAGTGATGCCCAGCTGGTGACCGTGTACGACGACGGTACCACCTCCGGCGATATCACCTTCCAGATGCAGGTGATCCCGCCCAAGACCGCCAACGTCGTTATCAACTACGTGGATGTGGCTACCGGCGAGGTAAAGCTCAGCGATACCAAGACCGACTTGACCCCCGGCGAGTACTGGTTCCAGCCCGAGCGTGCCGGTGAGGTGGCAGGCTATGAGCTGATCAGCAGCGATGCCCAGCTGGTGACCGTGTACGACGACGGTACCACCTCCGGCGATATCACCTTCCAGATGCAGGTGATCCCGCCCAAGACCGCCAACGTTGTTATCAACTACGTGGATGTGGCTACCGGCGAGGTAAAGCTCAGCGATACCAAGACCGATCTGACCCCCGGCGAGTACTGGTTCCAGCCCGAGCGTGCCGGTGAGGTGGCAGGCTATGAGCTGGTCAGCAGCGATGCCCAGCTGGTGACCGTCTACGACGACGGTACCACCTCCGGCGATATCACCTTCCAGATGCAGGTGATCCCGCCCAAGACCGCCAATGTTGTTATCAACTACGTGGATGTGGCCACCGGCGAGGTAAAGCTCAGCGATACCAAGACCGATCTGACCCCCGGTGAGTACTGGTTCCAGCCCGAGCGTGCCGGTGAGGTGGCAGGCTATGAGCTGGTCAGCAGCGATGCCCAGCTGGTGACCGTGTACGACGACGGTACCACCTCCGGCGATATCACCTTCCAGATGCAGGTGATCCCTGCCCCTGTTTTCGGCAGCATCGTCATCAACTATGTGAACGCCGAGACCGGCGAGGTGCTGCTCAGCGAGACCAAGCAGGATCTCACCCCCGGCGAATACTGGTTCACCCCCGACCGTGCAGGCGAGGTGGCGGGCTATGAGCTGCTCAGTACCGATCCCCAGATGGCTGTGATCGCCGCCGACGGTACCGCCTCCAATCAGATCAACTTTGCCATGCAGAAGATCGTGGAGCCGGAACCCGAACCCGTCTATGGCAGCATCGTCATCAACTACGTGAACGCTGAGACCGGCGAGGTGCTGCTCAGCGAGACCAAGAGCGATCTCACCCCCGGCGAATACTGGTTCACCCCCGACCGTGCAGGCGAGGTAGCGGGCTATGAGCTGCTCAGTACCGATCCCCAGATGGCCACCATCGCCGCCGACGGTACCGCCTCCAATCAGATCAATTTTGCCATGCAGAAGATCGTGGAGCCGGAACCCGAACCCGTCTATGGCAACATCGTCATCAACTATGTGAACGCCGAGACCGGCGAGGTGCTGCTCAGCGAGACCAAGCAGGATCTCACCCCCGGCGAATACTGGTTCACCCCCGACCGTGCAGGCGAGGTAGCGGGCTATGAGCTGCTCAGCACCGATCCCCAGATGGCCACCATCGCCGCCGACGGTACCGCCTCCAACCAGATCAACTTTGCCATGCAGAAGATCGTGGAGCCGGAACCCGAACCCGTCTATGGCAACATCGTCATCAACTACGTGAACGCCGAGACCGGCGAGGTGCTGCTCAGCGAGACCAAGAGCGATCTCACCCCCGGCGAATACTGGTTCACCCCCGACCGTGCAGGTGAGGTGGCGGGCTATGAGCTGCTCAGCACCGATCCCCAGATGGCTGTGATCGCCGCCGACGGTACCGCCTCCAATCAGATCAATTTTGCCATGCAGAAGATTGTGGAGCCGGAACCCGAACCCGTCTATGGCAACATCATCATCAATTATGTGAACGCCGAGACCGGCGAGGTGCTGCTCAGCGAGACCAAGCAGGATCTCACCCCCGGCGAGTACTGGTTCACCCCCGACCGTGCAGGCGAGGTGACCGGCTACACCATCGTGAACGATGAGCCCCAGTATGCCGTCGTCTATGCGGATGGTACCGCCTCCAATCAGCTGTACTTCCAGATGCAGAAGATCGCTGCTCCCGAACCCGAACCCGGCCCGGAGATCGATCCGCTGTACGGCAGCGTGACCATCCACTATGTGGATGCCGATACCAACACCTTCCTCCTGAGCGACCTGATCACCGATCTGGCCCCCGGTACCTACAACATCACCCCCGATAAGGCCGGGGAGATCGCAGGCTACCAGCTGGTAAGCAGCGAAGCCCAGACCGTTATCATCAGCGAGGATGGCACCGCCTCCGGCGAGGTGATCTTCCGTATGCAGAAGATCGCTGCCCCCGAACCCGAACCCGACCCGGAGCTTACGCAGGTGATCGGCCGCAACGGCACCACCAATGCCAAGGGCCTCAACATGCGCAAGAACCCCTGGAAGGAAAGCAACAACGCCATCGGCAGCATCTCCAAGACCGGCACCCAGGTGTATGTGTACGGTCTGGTCATCAACAGCGATGGCGAGGAATGGTACAAGATCAGCTACAACGGCACCGATGGCTACGTAATGGCCAAGTATGTGGATCTGGTAGCCAACAGCGGTGAGGTATACGTCAGCTATGCCACCGCTGCCGGCGAGTTTGCCAGCCAGACCGTTACCGTCAGCGACGACAACAGCGTGGTCAGCCCCGATGCCTCCAAGGTACCCGAGGGCTATACCGCCATCAGCGCCGAGCCCGTTACCATCACCTTCGACAGCAACGGTGCTCCCGTGCCTGCCCAGATCGTATTCATGTACAGCGAGCCGGAGAAGACCGGCAGTGTTCAGGTGCGCTACCTCTGCGGCGAAACGGTGCTCTTTGAGGAAACGGTCACAGTTTCCGAAAGCAGCAATGTGGTCAATGCCGACCTGAGCAAGGTGCCCGAGGGCTACACCGCCATCAATGCGGAGGCGGTCACCGTCACCTTCGGCAGCGATGGCTCCGTAAGCCCCGCTGCGGTGGATTTCACCTTCCAGGCCCCCGAGAAGAGCGGCCAGGTAACCGTGCGCTATCTGTGCGGCGAGACCGTGCTCTTTGAAGAGACCGTTACCGTTACCGAGAGCAGCAATGTGGTCAGCCCCGATATGAGCAAGGTGCCCTCCGGCTACACCGCCATCAATGTGGAGCCGGTCACTATCACCTTTACCAAGAAGGGCAAGCCCGACCCTGCCACGGTGGATTTCACCTTCCAGGCCCCCGAGAAGAGCGGCCAGGTAACCGTGCGCTATCTGTGCGGCGAGACCGTGCTCTTTGAGGATACCGTAACCGTTACCGAGAGCAGCAATGTGGTCAGCGCCGACCTGAGCAAGGTGCCCGAGGGCTATACCGCCATCAACACCGAGCCGGTCACCATCAGCTTTACCAAGAAGGGCAAGCCCAACCCCTCTGCGGTGGACTTCACCTTCCAGGCCCCCGAGAAGAAGGGCAGCGTGACCGTTCGCTACATCAGCGGCGAGACCGTGCTCTTTGAGGAGACCGTTGCCGTTTCCGAAAGCAGCAATGTGATCAGCGCAGACCTGAGCAAGGTGCCCGAGGGCTATACCGCCATCAATACCGACCCCGTTACCGTTACCTTCGGTGCGGACGGTACCCCCAGCCCCAGCGTGGTCTCCTTCCTGTTCAATGCGCCCGCTCCCGCCGAGAAGAGCGGCAAGGTGACGGTGGTCTATATGGCCGGCCGTACCGAGCTTGCCAGCGAGGTGGTTGTGGTCAGCGAGAGCCAGAACGTGGTGTCTCCCAACCTGGCGCTGGTGCCCCAGCAGTACACCGCCATCAATGTGGAGCCGGTCACCATCACCTTTGATGAGAACGGCCACCCCAGCCCCGCCCGGGTGGAGTTCACCTTCCAGGCCCCCGAAAAGACCGGCCAGGTGCTGGTGAGCTATGTTACCCAGCGCGGCGAGTTCTACAAGCAGACCGTGGCGGTGAGCGAATCCAATAATGTGATCGCTCCCGATACCGCCAACGTGCCCACCGGCTACACCCCCGTATCGGTGGAGCCCGTTACCATCAGCTTTGATGCCAGCGGTGCGCCCATCCCTGCTGCGGTCACCTTCGTGTACCAGGCCCCCGCCCTCTCCGGCTCCGTGATGGTGCAGTATGTGAACGCTGCCACCGGCGCAGCCTTCAACGGCGAGGTGATCGCCGTTACCGAGGGCCAGAACACCATCCGTCCCAATGCAGCCATGATCCCCTCCGGCTACACTGCCGTCAACGCTGCCCCCGTGCAGGTAACGCTGGGTGCAGACGGTGTGGTAACGCCCGATACGGTCACCTTTACCTATCAGGCCCCGCCCATCACCGGCACGGTGGATGTGCTGTATGTGACCGCCCAGCAGGGCACCTTTGCCAGCGAGACCGTGCCCCTCAGCGAGGGCGAGAACACCATCAAGCCCAACAAGAACCTGATCCCCGACGGCTATACCGCCGTGCAGGCCGAGCCGGTCACCGTTACCCTGAATGCGGACGGTACCACCCAGCCCTCCTCCGTGGCCTTTGTGTACCAGCCCCCGGCTGCCCCCGTGCAGAAGGCCAGCGTCACCTTCCGCTTTGCGGATGAGGACGGCAAAGAGCTGCTGGCTGCCCAGGTGGTGGAGCTGGAGGATGGTACCCACGATGCCGCCGAGTATGCCGCCAAGCTGGACGGCTACACCTGCAAGGGCCCCAGCGCCAACCTGATCCGTGTATCCGGCGGCGTGGCCGAGCCTGCGGAGATCACCTTCACCTATGTAAAGAACAAGACCACCGCCACCCTGGAGATCCACTATCTGGATGCCATCGGCCGCGAGCTGGGCAATTCTCCCGAGGTGCTGGAGCTTGCCAAGGGCGAGCACACCATCCAGCCCAACGCTGCCTTCATTCCCAAGGGGTACTCCCTTGGCTCCGGCAGCGCCCAGTCTCACAAGGTCGTGGTGGGCGACGATCTGGTGGCCCGCCCCAACAGCGTCAGCTTCACGCTGATCCCCAACAGCGTCATGGGCCGCGTGACCGTGCGCTACGTGGATGTGAGCGATATGAGCGTGATCGCCTCCGAGGTGCTCACCCTGCGCCCCGGCACCCATACCATTACCCGGGATGATACCAAGGCCGGCGAGAACTACGAGCCCGCCGCTGCCGGTGCCGAGTCCGTCAAGGTAACGGTGAACGACCTGGGCCAGCCCGACCAGGCTGTGGTGGTGTTCCACTACCAGAAGAAGCAGTCCGAGGTCTATATGGGTTATGCGCTGGTGACCACCCAGACCCACCTGCGCAAGGCTTACAACAACGATGAAAGCTCCGTTATCGCCATCCTGCCGGTGAATACCCTGGTGTACGTGAACGGCCAGACCACCGTGGATGGTACCGACTGGAGCAGCTGCCAGATCATGCTTGGCAACAGCGGTGCCAGCGGCGTGGTGCTCACCAGCGCCCTCAAGCCTATCGACAAGGAGCAGGCGGAGGCCATCATCGAGCAGTTCAACCAGCAGCAGCCGCCTATTGCGCAGCAGATCAGCGGTTACTACATCACCCTGAGCGATAACGTGCCCATGCGTGCCCAGGCGGATGCCCAGAGCGCCGCCATGCTGTGGCTCGCCAAGGATCGTGTGGTCTACGTGAGCGGCATGGAATACCGTAACAACACCAGCTGGTACCTGAGCGACTTTGAAGGCATCTCCGGCTTCATCCGTCACGACCAGCTGCGCAAGATGACCGCTGCCGAGGTGGAGGCTTACCTGAACCAGCAGCCCGCCGAGCCTACGCCCACCCCGGGCGCCACCCCCGCGCCCTACGACCCCTACGGCAACTCCAGCTACGGCTATGTGAACAGCTCCTCCGTCAACTTCCGCGAGGAGCCCAACGGCACCAGGATCAAGACCCTGAACCGTTACGCCTTCTGCCTTGTGCTGGGTACCCGTGAGGTGAACGGCGTTACCTGGTACAACGTGAACCAGAACGGTACCGTGGGCTGGATCCACGGCGATTACTTCCATCAGCTCAACCTGACGGAGCTTACCGCCTTCCTCAACAGCGATGAGTACAAGCAGGGCCTCAACGCCAATTCCGGCAACACCAATACCGGCAACATCGGCACCTCCAACGAGACCTTCAACGGCGGCGTTGCCCAGCCCGGCAACATCGGCTCCGTGGAGGACTGGAACGTGGGCACCTGGCAGAACACCGGCGTATCGGTGCAGACCAGCTACGCGCCCTTCAACCCCATTGCCACGGCCACCCCGCTGCCCAGCGAGTCTCCCATGCCCAGCGATATGGTAACGCCTACCCCCACCTTCGCCATTGGCACGATGATCCCCATTGATTACACCGACGAGAGCAAGGAGACCCAGAGCGCCACCGCTCCCTGGGGCCTGATCGCAGCCGGCGTGGTGCTCATCGGCGGTGCAGGCGGCGTGTATGCCTACGCCATGAACCAGAACCGCAAGCGCAAGGCTGCCGCAGCCCGCGCAGCGCAGGCCAGACGGGCACAGGCCAATCAGGGCCCCAACGCCCGCCGCCCCGGCCCCGCCCCCGCGGCAGGCAATGCACGGCCTCAGGGCCAGGCAGGCCAGCGCCCCTACACGGTGCAGCAGGCCCCGAACCCCTACGCCCAGACCGGCAGCAACCCCTATGCAGGCGGCAGCAGCGAGAGCCGTAACCCCTACAGCAACGGCACCATCACCGGCAATGCAGAGCCCCGCAACGGCTACCAGAGCGGCTTCGCTCCCATGAGCAGCGCCCAGACCGATGCCAGCCCCTATGTTGCGCCGGACTTCAGCCAGAACCGTCCCCAGAGCAGCGGTGCGCAGGAAAGCGCCCCCGCCATGGGCACCAATCCCTTTGCACGGCCCATCGACCAGAGCGTGGAGAACCCCTACGCCCGCCCGATGGAGGAACAGCCCCAGGCGCAGGCAGCTCCCCGCCGCCGTTCCGGCCGCATGGAGCGCTACCACGATGCCGGTAACGGCACCGATGCCGAGGCCTGAGCCTTCGTGCAGGAAACCCCTACAGCGCAGGGAGTACGGCACAGCCCGGCTCCGGCGCAGCGCGAACCAATAATGGGCAGCCGCGAAAGCGGCTGCCCTACCTGTCTGTATGCAGATGAAGATGAAACAAACGGGAGGTGCAGGCCCATGCATCTGGGAGAGATCTGCCTGCTCACCGGGGATGTGCCCCGGCTGGCGGCCTTTTACAGAACACTTCTGCAAACGGAGGGCAGCAGCGATGATACTGCCTTTCAGGCCATCGTGGAGCAGGAGCCCATGCTCACCATCCTCTATGAGGCCGGGCTGCCGGAGGCTTCGGCCCAGCGGACTGCGCTGGCCTTTACCGTAGAGGATATGGAGGCGGCATACCGGCATGTGCAGAAGAATGCACTGCCCGTTCTGCAGCCGCCCACCCGTCAGCCCTGGGGCACCGTGAACATGATCCTGCAGGACCCCGACGGCAACCGGGTCTATCTTCGGCAATTTGCCGCCAAGGAGGAAGCACCATGATCCGTCAAGCCACCCTGCGGGATGTGGATGCGGTGGCTGCAGGCTACGAGCGCCTGCTGAGCCATGAGGCAGCCACCCACAGCTACACCAACTGGAAGCCCGGCATCTACCCGGTGCGGCAGGATGCACAGACCGCTGCCGAGAATGGCACCCTCTACGTGCTGGAGGAGGCGGGGGAGATCTGCGCAGGAATGATCCTTAACCAGCACCAGGCAGAGGCGTACCGGGAGATCCCCTGGCAGTACCCGGCTCCGCCGGAGGAGGTGCTGGTGATCCATACCCTCTCCATGCCGCCGGAGATGGCCGGGCGGGGCTACGGTACCCGCATGGTGCGTTTTGCCATGGAGGAGGCGGTGCGCCGGGGCTGCACGGTCATCCGCATCGATACCTATGTGGGCAACCTGCCCGCCCAGCGGCTGTACCAAAAGCTGGGCTTCCGCATCAGCGGGCGCAAGGTGGTCAACCACCACGACCTGTTCGAATCGGAGCTGTACTATCTGGAATGCGACCTGAAAGGTGTGAGACCGATGAACGAGACCATCCGGCAGCTGATCGCCCGCAAGTCGGTGCGGGTATTTGAGGATCGGCCCATTCCCCCGGAGGCGAAGGAGGCCATCCTGCAGGCGGCGGTCAATGCCCCCACGGCAGGCAACCAGCAGCTCTACACCATACTGGATATCACCGACCCAGAGCTGAAGAGCCGCCTCTCCGAAAGCTGCGACCACCAGCCCTTTATTGCCACGGCGCAGATGGTGCTCATCTTTCTGGCGGACTGCCGCAAGTGGTACGATGCCTTTACTGCCGCTGGCTGCACGCCCCGGGATCCGGGCGCGGGCGACCTTCTGCTGGCGGTCTCCGATGCCAACATCGCCGCCCAGAATGCGGTCACCGCAGCGGAGAGCCTGGGCATCGGATCCTGCTACATTGGCGATGTGATGGAGAACTGCGAGACCCACCGCCGCATGCTGGAGCTGCCCGCCTATGTGTTCCCGGCGGCCATGCTGGTGTTCGGCTACCCTACAGCCCAGCAGCAGGAGCGGGAGAAGCCCCGCCGGGCAGCCATGAAGCATATCGTGCACGAAAACGCCTACCGCACCATGGAGGCTGAGGAGCTCCGGGAGATGTTCCTGCCCCGCTGCGGCGAGAAGGGCTTTGAGGCGTGGATGCAGGCTTTCTGCCAGCGCAAGTATAACTCGGATTTCTCCCGGGAGATGACCCGCTCTGTGGAGCGGTATCTGGATGATTTCTGAGACGATAACAGCAAGAACCGCCCCTGCCCGGGTGCGGCTCTTGCTGTACAAAACATCATGAACACGCCCCATCGGCCCGGAAAGACCGGAGCCGATGGGGCGTATTCTCTTCACCGCAGCCTTTACTGAAACGTAAGCCCGGTGTAGATGCTCACTGTGTGGGGGTAGGGCAGCACCAGCACATCGCCTTCGCAGATGCGGATGTAGTAGCTGTAAACATCGTCGGAGGTGACGTAGGTGTTCAGCTGGAGTTCTGCTTCCACCTCTGCGACGGGCTTGAGCACCAGTGGGCCGCCCTGCATATCCGGCCAGGAACCGTCGTTGCTGATCACATAAGCGCCCACAGGCAGATCCCGCCCGCCCACATAGGTGCCGCCGGGCAGCAATGCGGTGCCTGCCAGCCCACGGGCCACCAACTCGCTCTCCACCTGGGCAAGCAGCAGGCGAAGCTCCTCATCCGTCAGCGGGGCCAGATCGATGACCGGCTCAGCGTTTTCTACGGCAGCAGACGGCTCCGTACCTGTGGCGGCTGCCCCGGGCGCTGCTTCACCCCAAGCGGCGGTGGGCAGGGTAAGACAAAGCACCAAAACAAACAGCATCCATTTCTTCATTACAGTACGCCTCCTTCCGATGGGTAGAGTATACCCCGGTGGAGGTGCTTTTTTGTCTGCGATGGGCGACAGTCTGCGTCCTCGCGAAATCTACAGTTCCTTTTCAGAGACGGCATGAGCCGCAACGGAAAGGAGCAAACCAAATGAAGGAGTATCGAAGAACCACGGGGCTGGTGATCGGCCGCCTGCGGGAGGAAAAAGGCATGACCCAGGAGGTGCTCTCCGGGCTGGCAGGCATTGCCCGCAGCCATCTGGGCATGATCGAATGCGGCAGAAAAAGCCCCAACGTGGAGACCCTCCGGCGCATCGCGGCGGCGCTGGGGCTGCGCCTGAGCCAGCTGATCGGCATGGTGGAGGAGGCGGGGGAGTAAAGAAGAAGGCGGGACGGTCATTCCGACCGCCCCGCCTTACGGGCCTTTCTTACCACTTGGCAACGATCTCGCCGTTGTTCTTGTGGATGCAGCGCTCCGGCACCACGCCGCGCACGCTGGAGAGGGGGTACACATTGGTCTCCCGGCCGATCACGGTGCCCGGGTTCAGCACGCTGTTGCAGCCGACCTCCACATTATCGCCCAGCATGGCACCCATCTTTTTGAGGCCGGTGTCGATGTAGCCGTTGCCGGTGCGGATGCGCACCAGCTGCTTATCGCTCTTCACGTTGGAGGTGATGGAGCCTGCGCCCATGTGGGAGCGGTAGCCCAGAATGCTGTCGCCCACATAGTTGTAGTGGGGCACCTGCACCTTGTCGAAGAGGATCACGTTCTTCAGCTCGGTGGAGTTGCCCACCACGCAGCCCTCGCCCACCAGCGCCGAACCGCGGATGAAGGCACAGTGCCGCACCTCGGTATTGGCCCCGATGATGCAGGGCGCGCCCAGATAGGCGGTGGGGGCAACGGTGGCGGTCTTGTGCACCCATACGCCGGGCTGGGGCTGGTCGTATTCCTCGCTGCTGAGGGTCTCGCCCAGGGCGGTGATCATCGCCTTGATGCCGCTGAGGGCTTCCCAGGGGTGGGTAAAGCCGCGCAGGTAATCGGCGGCTGCGGTATGCTCCAGGTCGTAAAGCTGATGGATCGTATACATGAGAACAACTCCTTCCAAATGGAACGGCAATGCCCCCGTTGGGGCACTGCGGGTCTCTACGCCCCACATTATACCCCAAAAGGGCGCATTTGTCATTATTGACGAATGCCTCCGAACGGCGTTACAATCAATAATGTTCCGAATTTTTGTGGAGAAGGTGCTTCCCATGATCGATTTTCATACGCATATCTTTCCCGATGCGGTGGCTCCCAAAGCACTGGAGAGCCTGATGGCCGGTGCCCTGCGGGTGGAGGGTGCAACCCTGGCCCCCTGTACGGATGGTACCCTTGCCGGGCTCGTTTCTTCTATGGAGGAGAACCATGTGGATGTGAGCGTTGTGCTGCCCATTGCCACCAAGCCCAGCCAGACCCCCTCCATCAACCGCTTTGCCCAGGGGGTGCAGAGCGCCTCCGTTCACTCCTTCTACAGCCTGCACCCCATGCAGGAGGACAGGGAAAGCGTGCTGGAGGAGATCGCCCGGGCAGGTGGTAAGGGTATCAAACTGCATCCGGAATTCCAGTACGCGGATGTGGACAGCCCGGAGATGCTGACCATTCTGAAGAAAGCGGCGGAGCTGGGGCTGTTGGTGGTGCTCCATGCGGGGCAGGATATCGGCATGCCGCCGCCGGTGCACTGCACGCCCCGGAAACTGGCCCGCGCCATGGATGCGGCCCCCGGCTGCCGCATCGTAGCGGCCCACATGGGCGGCTGGCGCATGTGGACAGAGGCGGAAGCCTGCCTGGTGGGCAGGGAGGAGCTGTGGCTGGATACCGCCTTCGTGACGGATCACCTGCCCCCGGAGCAGTACCTGCGCATGATTCGCAGCCACGGGGCAGAGCGCATCCTCTTTGGCAGCGACAGCCCCTGGGAGAGCCCTGCCCACACGCTGGAGGGGCTTGAACGCCTGGGCCTGAGCCGGGAGGAGCTACAGCGCATCACCCACGATAACGCCGCCGCTCTTTTGGGGCTGTAACCGGCGCAGCAGCAGGGGAGCCCCCCTGCATAAAGGAGATGATCTTTGTGGAAAAAACCGAGAAAAAGCTGGTCGTGTGTTTCCTTGTGGTGTTTGCAGCCCTCAATCTGCTGGGCTATGCTGCCGATATCGATCCGCTCAAGACCTTTGTGGCAGCCCCCGGCTCCCGCAGCATCCATTTTGTTTCGCTGGCGGTGAGCGTTGCGGCAGCGGCGGTGTATGCGGCCATCCTCTCCCGCAGAAAATGATCGGGGCTACCGCACAGAAAAAAGACAGAAAATGAAAAAATGCGTCTCCATCCGCATTGATTTTTTTTATGCCGTTGTGATATGATAAGCACGGTTTTTTTGGTCAGAACGGCAGGTGCGCCGGGCGCAGCGCCCGGGGATGCGCCAGACTGATACTTCGCTTAGAATGAAGGAGTGCTGGTTACGATGAAGAAGCTGTACGAAGGCAAGACCAAGGACGTATTCGAACTTGAAAACGGCAATGTGCTGCTCAAGTTCAAGGATGACTGCACCGGCAAGGATGGCGTATTCGATCCCGGCGAAAACACCGTGGGTCTCACCATCGAAGGCATCGGTAAGGCCAACCTGCAGACCTCTGTATACTATTTCGAGATGCTCAAGCAGGCCGGCATCAAGACCCATTATGTAAGCGCCAATGTGGACGATGCCACCATGGAAGTGCTGCCCGCCACCGTGTTCGGTCACGGCCTGGAGGTCATCTGCCGTCTGGTCGCCACCGGCAGCTTCATCCGCCGCTACGGCGAGTACATCGCCGATGGCACTCCCCTGGAGGGCGGCTATGTGGAATGCACCTTCAAGAACGATGCCAAGGGCGATCCCCTGGTCACCGGCGAAGGCCTGGCCGCTCTGGGCGTTATGAGCCCCGAGCTGTTCGAGAGCATGAAGAAGCAGACTCTGGCCATCACCAAGATCGTGGCCGACGATCTCAAGACCATCGGTCTGGATCTGTGGGATATCAAGTTCGAGTTCGGCTACAACAACGGCGAAGTGATCCTCATCGACGAGATCGCTTCCGGCAACATGCGTGTCTACAAGGGCGATACCATCGTGGAGCCCGTGGAGCTGACCAAGCTGATCCTGAACCGGTAAGAACGGTGAGGCAGGGGCGCTGCCCCTGCACCCCGCCAAAGGGCCTGAGGCCCTTTGGAATCCCACATACTGCGCCATTTCATGGCGCAGGGGGGCGTATTCGTATATAACAAAACACCAGACCGCTTTTGTGGTCTGGTGTTTTGATGTTTGTCTGATGAGGGCATCGTTTGTTTCCTCTGCTTCGTTGTGAGTTTATGGGACAAAACTAGGCTGAGTCAAAACAAAACTAGCCGTTCCCATATTAATGCGTAGTATATCACCCTCATTCAAATGTAACAGACTCTGCTGCGCAGGTGCTAATTCTGTACTAAAATCTGATAACTCCATCAACCTTCCACCGGAAGGAATTTTTTGAACTGTTCATAATCTTCATACGACGAAAAAACTCCGATAAGCATGCTTCCTTCAGGGCACAAATATGAAATTGTATAGCTTCCGGGCTTTATGTCTTTTCCGACAAAATAGGTTCCTTCATAAATAAGAGGTGTCTCCGGCCCTATTTGAATATTATCTGATATAACTCGAGAATATATCTCATTATCAATTCTATTTCGCATTGATACAAGTTCCTCGATACTCATGGTAGAAAAATCAACAACCTCTGCATACGCACATACAGAAAGCAGTAGAATACATACCAAACAAAACATAAAGCGACATACATAGTGCTTCATCTTTTTCCCTCCTTCATATTAAGCAGTTTGCATAATTCTTACTCAAAATCAAATTACCTTGGATAGTAGCTTTTATTTCGTTCGATCCTCACTCGATCCCGCCGCCCTGCATGGGGGAGGCAGCGTTTTCGGTAAACAGCTTCATCACGCCCCGGGTGTACCGGCTCACCGGCTTCACCCAGGCGGCTTTCCGGGCTTCCAGCACCGCAGCCACCTCCTCCGGCGGCAGGGGCTTGTCCGCAATGCCTACGATCTCCAGCCTTCTGGCGGGTACATCCAGCAGGATCAGGTCGTTTTCCTGCACCAGTGCGATGGGGCCGCCCTCGGCTGCCTCCGGGCTCACATGCCCGATAGAGGGGCCGGTGGAAGCGCCGGAGAAACGCCCGTCGGTGATCAGCGCAATGCTGCGGCCCAGCTCCCCATCCGAGGAGATGGCCTCGGAGGTGTAGAACATCTCCGGCATGCCGGAACCCTTGGGGCCTTCGTAGCGGATGATCACCGCATCCCCCGGCTGTACGGTGTGGGCAAGCACGGCGGCCAGGGCATCCTCCTCCCGGTCGAAGGGGCGGGCCCGCAGGGTGGCACGGAACATCTCCCTGGGGCAGGCGGTGTGCTTGATCACCGCTCCGTCCGGGGCCAGATTGCCCTTCAGGATGGCGATGGCCCCATCCCTGCCGATGGCCTCCCCATAGGGCCGGATGATGTCCTGCCAGCGCAGTCCCACCCTGGCGCAGGCTTCTTCGGAACGGTCGTAGTAGCCGCTCTGCTTCAGCTCCTCCAGGTTTTCGCCAAGGGTCTTGCCGGTAACGGTCATGGCATCCAGGTGCAGAACGGAGCGCAGCTGCTCCATCACCCGGGGCACACCGCCTGCATAGCTGAAGTACTGGGCAGGCCAGCGCCCCGCCGGGCGGATGTCCAGCAGGTAATGTGCGCCCCGGTGCAGCCGGTCGAACATTTCGGCGTCAAAGTCGATGCCGAACTCCTTGGCAATGGCGGGAATATGCAGCAGGCTGTTGGTGGAGCCGGAGATGGCGGCATGCACCATCACGGCGTTTTCGAAGCTTTCCCGGGTAACGATGGCCCGGGGGCGAAGGTGCTGTTTTGCCAGCGCCATCACCTGCCGCCCCGCATCCCGGGCGGCTGTTTGCAAAAGCGGGTCGGAGGCGGGCAGCAGAGCGGTGCCGGGCAGCATCAGGCCCAGGGCTTCGCCCATCACCTGCATGGTGGAGGCAGTGCCCATAAAGGAGCAGGCCCCGCAGCCCGGGCAAGCGTGCTGCTTGTACCATTCCAGCTTATCTTCGGTGATCTCGCCCCGGGCGCATTGGGCCGCATAGCTGCCGATCTGCTCCAGTGTGAGCAGCCCGGGGCCTGCATCCATCACGCCGCCGGTTACAAGAACAGAGGGCATGTTCACCCGGCCGATGCCCATCAGGTGGGCGGGCACGGCCTTGTCGCAGCTGGAGATGAACACGCCCCCGTCAAAGGGCGTGGCCCCGGCATGGATCTCGATCATTCCGGCGATCATGTCCCGGCTGGCCAGGGAGTAGTTCATGCCGTCGTGCCCCTGGGCCATGCCGTCGCAGATGTCGGTGGTAAAGTAGCGGGCAGCTTTGCCGCCGCTTTCGGCTACGGCGGCTGCGGCTTCCTCTGCCAGCGAAAGCAGATGGGCGCTGCCCGGGTGGCTGTCGCCAAAGGTGCTTTCCACCATGATCTGGGGCTTGGCAAGATCGGCTGCCGTCCAGCCCATGCCCATGCGCAGCGGATCCTGCTCCGGGGCCACCTTGCGGATCTCCTGACTGATCATGCCCGATCCTTTCCTTTCTGCGCGGCTCATTGGGCCAGAGCGGTGCGCACGATGGTCACCTCACGCACCTCCAGGCCGCCTACGGCGCAGAAGATGCGCAGGTAGGAAAGCAGCCTGCGGGTGCTCTCCCGGGTGGAGAAGCTGAAGGTGCGCCACTCCGTATCGGCCCCGGTGAGCACCTGGGTGCCCAGCACGAACTGATCCAGCGATACCGCAATGGGCAGCTGGGCAACATCCGGCATGCCGGGCAGGGCCCTGCACACCACATCGATGCGGTACTGGCCGGGCTTTGTCATCACCAGCTGGAACAGGCTGGTGTGCCCGGGCTTGGTGATGATCTCCCTGCCGGGGATCACTGCCTGCTCATCCACCGGGATCTCCGGCACAGAGAGGATCACGTCGCCATCCTCGTCCCGCAGCTGTTCCAGATAGGCATCCAGCTCGTCCCGGTAGCCCAGCTTGCGCCGGAGGGCGGGCATGCGCAGCAGGTATTTGCAGATGTTCACGGCGCAGCGCTGGTACTCGGCAAGGGTCACCTTGCCAAGGCGAAGGCTCTCGGCGGAATCGTCATCGTTGGAGTTGCTCTCGGAGTTGTTGGAGACCATGAACAGGTCGTTCTGGGCCCGCACCATGGAGCCCATCAGCTTGATGGAGGGCTCGCTGCCCTCTTCGGAGCCTTTGGCCCACCAGTCGCTCATCACGATGCCCTCAAAGCCCCACTCGCCCCGCAGGATGGTGGTGTTCAGGTCGTAGTGGCTGGCGGTCCAGCAGCCGTTGAGGGGGCAGTAGGTGGTCATTACCGAGTAGGCCCCGCCCTCCCGCACAGCGATCTCGAAGCCCCTTAAGTAGATCTCCCGCAGGGCACGCTCGGAGACCACGGGATCCACCCAGTTGCGGCGGTATTCCTGGTTGTTGCAGGCAAAATGCTTGATGGTGCCGGTAACGCCCACCGAGTGGAGACCCTTCAGCTGGGCCACGGCGATGCGCCCGGTCACCAGCGGGTCTTCGGAGAAGTATTCGAAATTGCGCCCGTTCAGCGGGTGGCGGTGGATGTTCATGCCCGGGCCCAGCAGCGTATCCACCTGATACTTGCGCATTTCCATGCCCTCCATCCGGTACAGCTCGGTAATGAGGGCTTCGTTCCAGCTGCTGGCAAGGCTGGCCCCGTTGGGCATGGAGAAGGCCTTGTTGCCGCAATCCATACGGATGCCGCTGGGGCCGTCGGAGCAGCAGGCGGCAGGCAGGCCGAAACGGTCGGTCAAACGGCTGGAAACGCCGCCGATGGCACCGGCGGTGCCGGGGGTAACACGGGGCGAGCCCATGCCCTCGCCGCGCACGATGCAGCACAGATCCTCCTCCTCCATCTGGGCCACCAGCGCCTCTGCAGTGCAGCGGCCCTCGTATACATCGCCCAGGGTGAGGGGGTCGGCGCAGGTGTTGGGCAGCCGTGCAGGCAGCCGCTGAAGGCGGCGCTCCGCCGGGTCGATGGTACGGGTGGGGGCAGCCTCCCGGCAGGGAGTGCCGTCTGCGCTGCGGTGCAGCCGCTCAAAGGGCGTCACCGGGGCGCAGGCTTCCTCCAGCTGCCGGAGCACCCGGAGCGCATCCAGCGTAAAGCTGCCTGCGGGCTCGTTCTCTCGCACATCATGCCCGGCGAAGAATGCATATTCGCCCGCTTCCATCAGCATGCAGGAGCGGTGGCCGGTGATGCCGCTGTCGTCGTAGGAGGCAAGGCGATCCGCCGGGATGGCGATCTCCACCGCCTCCGCTGCGCCGGGGGCCAGTACGCCGGTTTTGGCAAAGCCGCACAGGCGCATTTTCGGCTGGCCCAGCAGCCCGTTGGGGATGCGCACATAGACCTGCACCACTTCCTTGGCGGCGTGGCTGCCGGTGTTGGTCACCTGGTGGCGCAGGAGGGCGGTCTCCCCATCCCAGCGCAGGGAAAGGGGCTCATGGGCAAAGGTGGTGTAGCTGAGGCCGCTGCCGAAGGGGTAGAGCACCCGATCCTTGGCAAAGGTCTCAAAGTAGCGGTAGCCCACGTATACATCCTCTGTGTAAAGGAGGCGATCCGGGTCGCCGAAATCTTCGTTGGAGGGGTAATCGCCGATGCTGCAGGCAATGGTATCGGTCAGGCGGCCGCAGGGAGCCACCCTGCCGGTGAGCACATCCGCTACCGCATTGCCGTGCTCCTGGCCGCCCTGCCATGCATACAGCACGGCGGCGGGGCTGTAGCGCTCCACCCAGTTCATATCGATGATATTGCCAACGTTCAGCACCACCACCGTACGCCGGAAGTGGCGGTGTACCACACTGAGCAGCTCTTCCTCGCCCTCGGTCAGCAGCCAGCTGCCGGGGGCTTCGGCGTTATCCCTGTCCTCACCGGCGGTGCGGCCAAGGATGATCACCGCCGCATCGTTGCGCCCGGCGCATTCGGCGGCTAGTGCATCGCTGATGGGCATCTCCTCCTGGTACCAGGGGTGGCTGCCCCAGCCGTCGCCCGCTTCGAAGGGATGCTCCTCGCCCCAGGCCTCGTAGGTGCTGCGCAGGGCGGCATCGGGCACAACGGTGCCGCATTCCCGGAGGGCCTGGTACACGCCGATCACATACCGGGCGTTGACCAGACCGCCGGAACCAAGGCCGCTTTTGTAGTCGTTCAGCTGGGTACGTCCAAAGACCGCCACCCGGCAGCCGTTTTCCAGCGGCAGGGCGGCTGCTTCGTTGCGCAGGAGCACACAGCCCTCGGCTGCGGCGGCGCGGGCGGTGGCGGCAAAATTCTTCATGGTAAACTCAAGCATGGTGCTTCCTCCAATGGTCAGAATGGGGGCCGGGCCTGCCGGCGGCTTAGTTCTCCAGATAGGGGGCAAATTCCGGGTAGAGCCCCTCCCGGTTATGCTCCAGGAACAGGTTGCCCTTCATTTGGCTCAGGTCGGTCTCCACCGCGTCGGGGGCCTTGCCGAAGAGATGCACATCGCAGTAATCCAGGATCATCTGCATATCGGAGGGCAGAATGGCGTGCCCATCCAGATGGATGATCATGTTGTTCTGGTCGGGGCAGCCAAGCAGATCCCACGCGGGCTGGGAGGCTGCATAGGCCAGGCACTGGCCCTCGGTGTTGTTCCAGCCCTCGGAGGTGATGCCCGTAACAATGATCATATGCCGCTCCGGGCTGGCCACCAGTGCCGCCAGCATGTGCTGATCCACCGGGATCTGCTCCACCGAGGGGATGACCGCAAAGCGGCCGCAGAACCAGTACCCCTCGCCGCCCTGCAGGTTGCTCAGGGGCTCGTTGGCGGATTCGTTCACCCAGGCAGCGGGGCCGCCCAGGCTGGTAAGGTCGTAGCTCTTACCGGAGTTGTTGGTGCGGTAGGTGGCAATGCCGCCTGCGCCGGAGCAGGAGGGAATGACCACCTTGATGCGCTGCTCGTAGGCACCGGCCACTGCCGCGCTCTTGCCGTAGCGGGAAACGCCGCCCACCAGCGAAAGCGCCGGGTCGATGTTCAGCTCTGCGCCTGCGCCCTGCTCCATGGCATCGATGATCTTGCTCACGCCCCAGGCCCAGGCCAGCAGGGTGCCGTTGCGGCTGTTCTGGTCCAGCAGCTTGTAGGGGTACAGGGTGTAGAAGGCACCGGTAAAGCTCTTGTTATCGGGAGCCACCTGGGAGCAATCGTAGTTGATGCCCGCATAGCCCCGCCGGGCGGCATAGACGCAGTTCTGGGAGGCCTCGTTCACCCACTGGCCGGTAAACCAGCTCCTGTAGTGGTAGGGCGTGTATTCGATGTAGTAGGGGTAGCCCTTTTCGGGGGCGGGGGTCTCCGGCAAAGTAACGAGTACCGAGAAGGAGGCGCTGCCCTCACTGTTTGCAATGGTGATGGTCAGCAGCTTGCCGCCGGTGGCTTCGTAGTCTTCAATGGCGTAGGAAAGGGTCTCGCCCGCTTTGTCGGGCATATAGCCGTACATATAGAAGCTGTAGAGGCTCAGCAGCTCCTTGCGCCGCTGGGCCCACTGTTCGGGCGTGGTAACGGGGGTACCGTCCGAGAGGCGCATCAGCTCCGGCAGCCCGGCAATGGGCGGCAGCTCTTTGGGCTGGGGCAGAGCGGCCTCCTCTCCGCGGGCTATGGGCATGGCAGAGGCACACAGCAACAGGCTCAGCATCATGGAAAAGATCCGTTTCAACACGAATTGACCCTTCTTTCTTTTGTTCTGCCGGCAGCGCCCCGGCACGGAATGTTGCCTCTATTATACCGCAGACGGCTCTTTGGAGCAATATACCGCCCCGCGCTTGCCAGTTCGCAGGGAAACGGTTATAATGAAATGGATCGTATGCGTTTCATAGCTTTACAACCGATGCGGGAAAGGAGGCACACCGCCCGTGTATCAAATTTTTGTGGTGGAGGATGAGCTGCTCATTCGTCAGAGCATCCGGAATGTGATCGAGAATATGTCCGGCCCCTATGCCTTTTGCGGCGAGGCCTCCGATGGCGAAATGGCCCTTTCCATGATGCAGGACCTGATGCCCGACATCGTGCTGACGGATATCCGCATGCCCTTTCTGGATGGCTTTGAGCTGATCCGCCACGCCAAGGCCATCATGCCCTGGCTGAAGGTGATCATCATCAGCGGCTACGGTGATTTTGAATCGGCCCAGCGGGCCATCTCGCTGGGGGTGGATCAGTACCTGCTCAAGCCCATCCGCCCGCAGGAGCTGACCAGGGTGATCGAGGGCGTAGCCCGCCAGATCGAGGAGAGCAAGGCCGCCCTGCCCAGCGGCTACGACCGGGATGAGGTGCAGCATGCGCTTTTGCAGCACTATATGCAGCAGCTGCTCTATGGCGGGCTGGATACTGCCACCCTTCTGGAGCGTGCCCGCTCGCTGAAGATGGATATCGTAAGCCCCTGCTACCAGATCGTTCTGTTCCACTTCGGGGCGGAGGAGCAGGCACTGCACGCGGTACGCATCGCCGCCCGCAGCGTTTTGCAGCAGCAGGGCATGGAGCTGTTCTATTTTGTGGATGCCAACCAGCTGGCCGTGCTCTCTCTGGGGCAGGATACCGATGCCCTCAACGAGCGGGTGTACCGCTTCATTACCATTCTGCGCCACGAACTAAAGGAGTACTGCACCGCCGTTACCACCGTGGTGGGCACGGTGGTCAAGCGCCTCAGTGCCGTGTGCCGGGCCTACAAGAATGCGCTGGATCTGCTCAAGCGCGTGGCGGCGGTCTCTGCCGGACAGGTGGTGGATGCCAACGATACCGCCCAGATCGCAGCCGAAATGCTGGAGCTGGGCAACCCCTTTGGCGAGAGCTTCCGCCAGAAGCTGCTGCAGGCCACCGCCGCCGATGTGCCCGCCCTGGTGGACGAGGTGCTGGAAAGCCCGGAGGGCAACCGCTTCGGCAGCACCCTGATGCGCTACTATGCCCTGATCGACCTGCTCAAAATGACCGTGGAGCAGCTGAGCCGGGCCACCCCCGGCATGGATGCCAAGGATATCGCCGCCCGCCTCAGCGAGCAGCACGATATCTTTGCCGCCTCCGGCCGCCGGGATACCTTCCGCCAGACGGCGGTGGAGCTGCTCCGGCAGGCCGTGAGCATGAAGCCCGACCATATGGCTGGGGTCAAATACAGCCACGTGATCAGCAAGGCAGAGAAGTATGTGGCAGAAAATTTCTGCGACCCCAACATCTCGCTCATCAGCGTGGCCAAGTATGTGGGGCTCAGCTCGGCGCACTTCAGCACCGTGTTCTCCCAGACGCTGGGGCGGTCTTTCATCAACTATCTTACCGCCATGCGCATCGAGCGCGCCAAGGAGTTGCTGGCCACCACAAGTATGAAGCTTTCCAACATCGCTATGGAGATCGGCTACAACGAGCCTAACTATTTCAGCCATGTATTCCGCAAGCTGGAGGGCATAACCCCCAAGGAGTACCGCAACCGTATGCAGCAGGGCGATCAGTAGCCCCGTTCCTCCAGAAGGCTCTGGGTAACGTTTTCCGCATCGAAGGCGCTCTCCTGCACATAGGTCAGCTTGGGCGAGGAAAGACCGTTGCGCAGCTTCTGGATGATGCTCTCCACCCGGGGCCCGTGCAGCGGGTTGCATTCCACATCGTAGCTGATCTGCCCCTGCATCACCAGCTCCAGTGCATGCCTGCTGGCATCGAAGGAGATGATGGTCACATCCTTGCCGGGGGTGAGGCCCGCGTTCTTCAGCGCATCGATGGCCCCGTAGGTCATGTTGTCGTTTTCCGAAAAGATCACATCAAAATCCAGCCCATCGGCCAGGATCGCTTCCACAAGCTCCTGGCCTTTTGCCTGCGTAAAATCGCCGCTTTCCCGGTACACCAGCTGCCACTCCGGGTGGGTGGAGAGGCCCTCGTTGAGCCCGGCGGTGCGGCCCAGCTGGGCGCTGGAGCCCAGGTTGCCCTGCAGATGCACAATGCGCAGGGGCTCATCGCCCAGGTGCTGGTCCATCCAGCGCACCGCATTGCGGCCTTCGCCGAGAAAATCGGAGCCGATCCAGCAGGTGTAGAGGCTATCGTCCTCCACCTCGATCATCCTGTCTACGATGATCACCGGTATGCCCGCCGACTTGGCCTCTGCCAGCACCGTATCCCAGCCCTTCTCGGTGGTGGGGGCCAGAACGATGTAATCCACCCCCTGGTGGATGAAGTTGCGTATGGCGGTGATCTGCTTTTCCTGCTTCTGCTGGGCATCATCAAAGATGAGCCGGTAGCCGTTGCTTTCGGAGAAGGCCTGCTGCATGCTCAGGGTGTTGGCGTTACGCCAATCGCTCTCTGCACCCACCTGAGAGAAGCCCACCACCACGAAGTCGTCGTAGCTTTCGGCGGTGGGGGCGGGGGCAGGGGCGCAGCCGGTGAGCAGCCAGAGCACCGGCAAAAGAAGGCACAGGCAGCGTACGATATTATGCTTCATGAACGGTTTCCTCCTCTTTGGCAGGGCGGGTCTGGGGCAGCCGGATGGTGACCACCGAGCCCTTGCCCACCTCGCTTTCGAAAAACAGCCCGTAGGGCTCGCCGCAGTAGAGCCGTATGCGCTTGTGTACGTTCACAAGCCCCAGACCGGTGTGCCGGTCTTCGTAGATGCCCGCCTGCAGGCCCTTTACCTGCTCCGCATCCATGCCGGCGCCGTTGTCGGCTACCCGCAGCAGCAGGTCGCCGCCGTCGCTTTCGCCGGTAACGGTGATGGTGCCCATGCCCCGCCGGTTCTTGATGCCGTGGTAGAGCGCATTCTCCACCAGCGGCTGCAGGATCAGCTTGGGCACCCGGCAATCCAGCAGCTCTTCGGGAATATCGATGCGGTAGCGGAGGATGTCGCTGTAGCGGATCTGTTGGATCTGGAGGTAGCTGGTCACCTGGGTGCGCTCCGCCGCCAGGGAGATGATGTCCTCGCCCTTGTTCAGCGAATTGCGGAAGAAGGTGGAAAGGCTGGTGACCATATCCACCACATCCTCGCCCCGGTCGCTTTCGGCCAGAATGGCGATGGAATCCAGCGTGTTGTAGAGAAAGTGGGGGTTGATCTGGGCCTGCAGCAGCTCCAGCTCTGCCCTGTGCAGCGAGCGCTGATCCTCGATCTGCTTGGCCATGAGCGCATCCACACGGCGGGCCATCTCGTCAAAGCCGCTGTCCAGGGTCTGCAGCTCGGTGATGTGGGTCTCCACCGGGGCAGTATCGAAATGCCCCTCGCCAAAGCGCTGCACCTTGCGGCTCAGCGCCCCGATGGGCCCGGTGATGCGCCGGGTGACCCGCACCGAGTACCAGACCATGCCCATGGTGAGCAGCACGATGCCCGCGCCCACCGTCAGGATCACCGCCAGCACCTGGGCGGTCAGCCGGCCCTGCAGGCGGGCCATCTCCCGCACCTCATCATCGATAAAATCGTGCATGTAGGTCTCTATCAGCTTGGTAAGGCCCGTTTCGCCGCGTATGTTGCGCTCCAGCAGCTCCATGCGCAGATCGTAGGATTCCTCCAGCGCGATCTCCAGCATATAGCTGCGCAGGTTCTCGCACATATCCAGCATGCTCTGCACACGCCAGCGGTTATCCCTCAGGCCGGTGGTGGTCTCCAGGCGGCGCAGCACCGCCTCCGCATCGGTGAGCACATCCATGGGCAGCTGCTCCACCGAGGCCCCGCTCCTTGGCAGTATAACGTGGTTGTACATGCCGGAATCCAGCATGGTCTTGAATTCCTTGTTGAAATCGGCGGCAGTGTTGGCGCTTTGCAAGACGCTGGTGTACCGGCGGTTTACCGTTACCAGCATCACCATCAGAACAACGATGACGGCGCACATCACCGGCAGAATGGTCACCAGCAGGCGCTTGATCTGCTGCTCTATGGTGCGGTTTTTTGCGGGCTTCAACAGTAAAGCCCTCCCTTCCCGGTCTGTTTATGTAAGGAAACGCTCCCTCTTGTTTCTGCTATTATAGCATGAATTTGCTGTGTTTTCTTTGCCTGCGAAAAAAAGTATCAGCAATCGAAAGGATTTTTCATTTTTTCTCTTCCGGGAGAATATCTTCCAAAAAACTTGCTAAAAAGAAAAAAAGAATTTGAATGTTACCGGGGGTGGTTTCATATACAATAATAGCAACAAGTCCACCAGATTGGACAAATAACGTTTAGGAGGCACCATCATGAAGAAGTTTGTTGCTCTGCTGCTGGCTGCGCTCATGGTTCTCACCGCTTGTGTGGCCATGGCTGAAGCCGATGTGATCACCGTAGGTATCGTGAACAATCCCCCCTCCGAGTCCGGCTACCGCGAGGCCAACGTGAAGGATTTCGAGACCGTTTTCACCGCTGAGAACGGCTACGAAGCCAAGGCCTTCTACAGCCTGAAGAACGACGAACAGCTGGCTGCCGCTCAGCAGTTCATCACCGACGGCGTGGACTACCTGCTCATCTCCGCTGCTGAGACCACCGGCTGGGACGAGGTTCTGACTGCTGCTCAGGAGAACGGCATCGGCGTGTTCCTCTTCGACCGTATGATCGATTGCGACCCCGCTCTCTACAATGCCGCCATCGTTTCCGACATGGCCAACCAGGGCAAGCTGGCTGTTGAATGGCTGATCGCTCAGAACCTGGAAGCCTACAACATCATCCACATTCAGGGTGCTATGGGCTCCGATGCTCAGCTGGGCCGTACCGGCGCTCTGGACGCTCAGGTCGCTGCCAACGAAAATTGGAAGCTTGTTACCCAGCAGACCGCTACCTGGGACGAGGCTGAAGCCAAGAAGATCACCGAGTCTGTGATCAACTCCAAGGAAGCCTTCAACGTCATCTACGCCGAGAACGACGGCATGGCCAAGGGCGCTGTTGCCGCTCTGGACGAGGCTGGCATCACCCACGGCAAGGACGGCGACGTTATCGTTATCGGCTTTGACTGCAACCGCTGGGCTCTTCGCGAAGTGCTCGCCGGCAACTGGAACTACGACGGTCAGTGCTCTCCCTTCCAGGCTCAGGTCATCAGCGATATGATCCAGAAGCTGGAAGCCGGCGAGACCCTGGAGCTGCCCGAAGACAAGAAGGTCATCTCTGAAGAGAAGGGCTTCGACGCTGCCACCATCACTCAGGAAGACATCGACGCTTACGGCCTGGGCGAGTAATTTCTCCCCGGTCAAAGAAAACTTCGGCTGACTAATTGACCCCTGCGCGGTGCGGCCATGTGGAGTTGATCCGCAGACCGCACCGCGCTTTCGCAAGCTTAAGACCTGTTCTTTTACAGGGAAGGAGGAGACGTATATGCAAAACGATGTCGTTTTGTCTATGCGCGGGATCGGCAAGACGTTTCCGGGCGTAAAGGCGCTCTCGAATGTGGATTTTACCCTGCGCAAGGGCGAGATCCATGCGCTGATGGGCGAGAACGGTGCTGGAAAATCCACGCTGATCAAGGTGCTGACCGGCGTTTATGCCAAGGATGCCGGGCAGATCTTCATCGACGGTGTTGAGGGCGAGGTAAGCATCCGCTCGCCGCAGGATGCACAGAAGGCGGGCATCAGCACGGTGTACCAGGAGATCACACTGTGCCCGAACCTGACGGTGGCGGAGAACATGTTCATCGGCCGCGGCAACTATGTTACCGTGGATTGGAAGGGCATGGAGAAAAAAGCGGATGAGATCCTCACCAATCTGGGCATTCCGGCCCGGGCCAAGCAGCAGCTGGGCAGCTGCTCTCTGGCCGTGCAGCAGATGGTAGCCATTGCGCGCGCTGTGGATATGGATTGCAAGGTGCTCATTCTGGACGAGCCCACCTCCTCTCTGGATGATAAGGAAGTGGAGATGCTCTTCGGCCTGATGCGCGACCTGCGCAGCCGCGGAGTGGGCATTATTTTCGTTACCCATTTCCTGGAGCAGGTCTACGAGGTGAGCGACCGCATCACCGTTTTGCGCAACGGCGAGCTGGTGGGCGAATACGAGATCGAAAATCTGCCCCAGGTAGAGCTGGTTGCCAAAATGATGGGCAAGGAGCTGGAGGAACTGGGCGAACTGAAGCGGGAGGAGACCACCACGGTGGATACCTCCACCCCCGTGTACGAGGCGGATGGGCTTTCCAGCGCAGCGTGCACCAATCCCTTTGCCTTTGCCATCCGCAAGGGCGAGGTAAACGGCTTTACGGGCCTTCTGGGCTCCGGGCGCAGCGAGAGCGTGCGCGCCATTTTTGCAGCCGACCGGGTGACCGGCGGCACCGTGCGGATGGATGGCAAGGCGGTAAAGATCCAGAAGCCCATCCATGCCATGAAGCAGGGCATCGGTTATCTGCCCGAAGACCGCAAGGATGACGGCATCATTGCCGATCTTTCCGTGCGGGATAACATCATTCTGGCTTTGCAGGTAATGAAGGGCTTCTTCCGGCCCTTCTCCCAGGCGGAGGCTGAGGCCTTTGCCGATGAATACATCAAGGCGCTGGAGATCAAGACCGCCTCCAGCGAAACGCCCATCAAGAGCCTCTCCGGCGGCAACCAGCAGAAGGTGATCCTGGCCCGCTGGCTGCTCACCCACCCCAAGTACCTGATTTTGGACGAGCCCACCCGCGGCATCGACGTGGGTACCAAGACCGAGATCCAGCGTCTGGTGCGCAAGCTGGCGGAGGAGGGCATGAGCGTTACCTTTATTTCTTCCGAGATCGAAGAGATGCTGCGTACCTGCTCCCGCCTCATCGTAATGCGCGACCGCCGCATCGTTGGTCAGCTGCGCGGGCAGGAGCTTACCCAGAGCAACGTGATGCGTACCATTGCGGGAGGTGTGGACTGAGATGGCACAGAAGAGCAAGTTTAACTGGAGCAGGCACTCCCAGCTGATGCTGCCGCTGGTCTCCATTTTGCTGATCGTGGTTTTCAACCTTCTGCGGGATCCCAGCTTTTTCTCCATTGAGATCGCCAAGAACAATGTGGGCAACACCGTGCTCACCGGTAACCTGATCAGCATCCTCAACGGTGCTTCCGAGCTGGCGGTGCTGGCCATGGGCATGACCCTGGTTACCGCTGCCTGCGGCGGTCAGGATATCTCCGTTGGTGCCCTGGCTGCCATTGCGGGCAGTGTGTTCGTCAAGGTGCTGCGCTCGGGCGAGATCACCGCGGGCACGATCGTGCTGGCGTTCCTGTGCTGCTGCGCTGTGGCGGTGGTGTTCGGTGCCTTTAACGGTACACTGGTCTCCGTTTTCAAGATCCAGCCCATGATCGCCACGCTGGTGCTGTTCACCTGCGGCCGCTCCATTGCGTACTGGATCAACGGCGGTGCCACCCCCACCGTGGAAAGCCCGCTGATCAATGCCATCGGCAGCTTTATTCCCGGTGTGCCGATCCCCACGCCCATCATTATCGTGGCCGTTGTGGGCATCCTGTTTGCGCTGCTGTTCAAGTTCACCACCCTGGGGCTGTATACCCAGACCGTGGGCATCAACCAGCGGGCTGCCCGCCTCAACGGCATCAACACCACGCTGATCAAACTGCTCAGCTTTATGATCCTTGGTGTGTGCTGCGCCGTGGCCGGCTGCATCGGCGTGAGCCGTCTGGGCCTCATCAACCACGAGACCCTGCTGCTGGAGATCGAGATGGATGCCATCCTGGCGGTTGCCATCGGCGGCAATGCGCTGGGCGGCGGCAAGTTCAAGGTATCCAGCTCCGTGCTGGGTGCCTATGCCATCCAGGCCCTCACCATCACCCTCTACGCCATGAAGGTGCCCTCCACCGCCGTTAAGGCGTACAAGGCCATCGTTATCATCCTGATCGTGGTCATCGGCTCGCCGGTGGTCAAGGCACAGCTGAGCCGCCTGTGGAAGAAGCTCTCCGGCGGCAGAAAAGCAAAGGAGGCGGCACACAATGAAGCGCAGTAACCAACTGAAACGCCGGGAGCCGCTGACCGATACCCAGCTGCTTCTGACCATTACCATCTGCATCTTCTTTGCCATGTACGGGCTGGCCATGCTCATCTGGGGCGGCGGCTTCCTGCGGTTCCAGCAGGTGTTCGACATGCTCAACAACAACGCGGCCCTGATTATCGTGGCCTGCGGTCTTACCATCGTGATGATCGGCGGCGGCATCGATATCTCCGTCGGCGGCGTAACGGCCCTGGTGGTAATGAGCTGCATCGTGCACATGAACAACGGCGGCAGCATCTTTACCGCTGCGCTGCTGGCCATCGGCATCGGCCTGTGCTTCGGTCTGGTGCAGGGGTACCTGATCTCCTATCTGGAGATCCAGCCCTTCATCATCACGCTGGCGGGCATGTTCTTTGCCCGCGGCATGACCACCATCGTTTCTCTGGAGCCCCAGAAGATCGCCCATGAGGGCTTCAAGGCGCTCATGAAGACCAAGATCGAGATCCCCTGGCTGGGCTACATTGCCAAGAAGGGCAACCTGATCCCCGCCCGCATGGAGCTGGGCGTGGTGGTGGCGCTGGTCATTCTGCTGGTGGTGTTCGTGGTGCTGAAGAAGACCCGTATGGGCCGCAACTTCTACGCCATCGGCGGCAACAGCCAGAGCGCTTTGATGCTGGGCGTGAATGTAAAGCGCACCCGTTTCTGGTCCTACCTGATCAGCGGTCTGCTCTCCGGCATCGCGGGCTTTGTGTTCATGATGCACACCGGCGCAGGCAATGCCACCAACGCCGCCGGTGCGGAGATGAACGCCATTGCCTCTGCCATCATCGGCGGCACGCTGCTCAGTGGCGGCGTAGGCAACGTGATCGGCACCTTCTTCGGCGTGCTGACCCTGACCACCATCAAGGCCATCGTTACCACCTCCGGCCTGCGGGATCCCTGGTGGCAGTCCATCACCACCGGTGCCATGCTTTGCTTCTTCATTCTGCTGCAGAGCGTGGTGCTCTCCCACCGGGCCAAGAAGAAGGGCAAGGGCAAGGAAGGCGTAAAGGCGTAAGGAGCCTTCTTCCTGTACAGATCGTTTCAGTAACAAAGAACACCTTCCGGGTGCGTGGTGCATCCGGAAGGTGTTTTGCTGCTTTTGGGGGAGGGAGAATGGCGGGGGAGGAGTGCACGGTACAGGACGGTTTGGGTGCTTTTTCCGGCTTGGGCGTTACCGGCGCACATCCTGCGCCTTTGGCGCTCGCTGTGCTTGGGGTTACGCGCTGCGGCGCAGGGTTTTGGGGCGCTGCCCCAAGCCCCGGCAGGGGGATGATCCCCCTGCACCCTGCTTCTTTCGGTATTCCCCCGGCTTGGGCGTTACCGGCGCACATCTTGGGCCTTTGGCGCTCGCTGTGCTTGGGGTTGCGCGCTGCGGCGCAGGTTTTGGGGCGCTGCCCCAAGCCCCGGCAGGGGGATGATCCCCCTGCACCCTGCTCATTAATCCACCAGAGAGAGTTCGGCATCCGCCCGGGCGCCGCCGCCCCACATGGTGGAATAAATGCCCGGCTTCACCGGCTCCGAGGTAAAGGTGGAGGTCATATGGTACACGCCGCCGGTGCGGGCGGTCTCATCCAGGCCGCAGAGCACCTCCAGCCCGTGCAGGCCCATCTCCTTATTGAGCCGGTTGGGGCGGCCCTTGCGGATGGCCCACGCCAGCTCTGCCACGCCGATGCCCCGGTTGCCGTAGCCCTTCTCGAAATCGGTGGCATCCTCCAGCACACAGGTGCCGTCGTAGCCGTGGGTCATGGGCAGCTGACAGGGCGGGCTTTCCGGCTTGATGAGGGTGACCGGGTCGCCGAAGCGGTTGGGGTCGCCCAGCTCCAAGATGCCCTCCGTGCCATAGATGCGGAAGGTGGAGCACTCTGCGCCGATGGTGTTGCCGTCAAAATGCAGCATGCCCAGCGTGCCCCGCCGGAATTTCAGGGAGCCTGCCACCAGATTGTTGCCGGGGATCTGCCAGCTCTCCGCATCCTCCTTGTTGTAGAGGAACTGCCGCTGCCTGGGCCTGGCAGGGGCACCGAAGCCGGTCACCTCGGCCACCGGGCCAAGGATGCACAGCAGTGCCTGAATGTAGTAGATGCCCACATCGTAGGGCAGGCAGCCGCCCTCGCTGCGCAGGAAGCGGAAACGCTCCGCATTCAGGTTCTGGTCCCGGTTGATGGAGACCACGCAGGAGGTCACCTCGCCGATGAGGCCGTGATCCACCGCCCAGCGCGCGGTCTGTATGGCGGCACCCAGTGCGGTATCCGGCGCAACGGCCAGGTACAGGCCCTTTGCGTTGGCGATATCCACCAGCTCCCGGGCCTGCTCCAGCCGGGCGGTCATGGTCTTTTCGGTGTACACATGCTTGCCCGCCAGCAGCAGCTGACGGATGACCCCATAATGGGCGGAGGCAGCCGTCAGGTTGATGACCAGCTCGATCTCCGGATCGGCGGTGATCTCCTCCAGCGTCATCACCCGGGGCACGCCGTACTTGCGGGCAGCCTCCTGAGCCAGCTCGGGCACCAGGTCGCACACCGCCACCACATCCAGGATGCTGAACAGCCGGGTCATATTGCGCAGGTAGACCTGCGAGATGATGCCGCAGCCCACCACGGCAGTTTTAACGGGTTTGATCTGCATGGTAAATGCCTCCCTTCGTCAGTAGCTTTCCAGGGTTTCCATGAAGCATTTGAGGGTCTCGGTGGCATCCAGATAGGCGTATTCGCCGCCGCCGTCACCGTACTTGCCCCGCTGGGTGCACTTGAGCCCCATGGCCTCGCAGGCGATGAGCTTCTCATCGGTGCCTTTTACGCCAAAGGCAATGTGATGGATGCCCTCGCCGTGGGCATCCAGATGATCCTGCCAGGTGCTCTTGTGGCCGTTGGGCTCGATCAGCTCCAGCTGGATGTTTTCCAGATCGAAGAATGCCATTTTGCAGTTGGCATCGGGGGCGGGCTGCCCGTTCACCGTGGTCTGGGTGGTCTCGAATTCGCCGCCGCCCACCGTGGGAGGTACCGGGGTACCGAGAAACTCGGCAAACTTCTGTTTGGTGGTCTCGATATCGCGCACGATAAAGCCGATCTGGGCTACACGGAGGGTACCAAGGGGACCTGCCATAGAAAAACGCCTTCTTTCTGTTGGTGCGGGGTATGCGGTTTTGGTGGCGGGCACGCCCCGCACGCTGTTTTCTGAGGCTTATTATACAGAAAATTAGCGGAATGTAAAGGGTACAGAATGCCCCCGGTGCATTGAACTGAACTGCGCACCGGGGGCATTTTGACGATCGTTTACTTGCCGGGGAAGATCTGCTTCACGAAATTGTACAGCCCGTTCTTCCACACAAAGAAATCGTGGGCGCCGGGGGTCTCGTAGTACACATGCTCGGTGCCGTTGGCGGTAAGGGTGTCGGAGTAGGTCTTGGGCCAGGGGGCCACCACGTTATCCTGCAGGCCGTGCACGATCATGATCAGGGTATCGTAGCCCTCGGCGGCCTTCAGCTCCTCTTTGGCAAAGAGGCCTTTTTCCACGTTGTAGGGCAGCACGCCGGGGGCGGGGGCAAAGGCACCCACATAGCCGAAGGTCTCCGGCATGCTCAGGCCGATATACAGCGATTCGCGCCCGCCCATGGAAAGCCCGGCGATGGCGGTGTTCTCGCGGCCCTCTGCAATGCTGTAGTTCTCCCTAAGGAAGGGCAGCAGATCGTCCCGCAGGTCGTTGATGAAGTTATCGAAGGCGGCAAAGTTCTCCGGGGTGTAGATGCCCGCAGGAGCCGCATCCTTGTGGAAGGCCTTCACATCCGGCGTGACAACGATCATCTCCGGCGCTTCGCCGTTCAGCACCAGATTGCCGATGATGATGCCGGGCTTGCCGCCGTTCCACTCGTTGTGGTCGCCGCCGATGCCGTGCAGCAGGATCAGCAGGGGATAGGCCTTGCTCTCATCGTACTGCACAGGCAGGTATAGATTGAACTTGCGCTCCTTCTCGCAGGTGGTGGAGTAGTAGCTCACCGTCTCCGGGATGGCGTACAAGGCCCCCTTTTGGTAGCCATCGAACCCAGCCGGGGGCGTATAGGGATCCTCCTGCGCCAGCGCAGGGGTGATGCACAGGGAAAGCAACAGGACAAAACTAAGGAAACGGGACATATGACGGCCTCCTTCGCGGTGTGGGGTATGGCTATAGTATAGGGCAGGCGGCGGGCGTGAAGCAATGCCCGCTTGGCAGAAAGATGGGACAAAAAACACGAGGGCGGGAAGCTTTGCTTCTGCCCTCGCGGCATATGCGTTTTTATTCCTCCCTGAGCGGCAGCCGGGCTACGCCGCATTCCACTGCGGCTTTGGCCACGGCCCGGGCAACGGTCTTGCCCACCCGGGGGTCGAAGGCCTGGGGCAGTATGTAGCCGGGAGCCAGCTCCTCGTCGCTGACCAGACCGGCGATGGCATAGGCTGCGGCTACCTTCATCTCCTCGGTGATATCCCGGGCACGTACATCCAGCGCGCCCCGGAAAATGCCGGGGAAGGCCAGCACGTTGTTGATCTGGTTGCCGTAATCGCTGCGGCCGGTGCCCACCACCTTGGCCCCTGCGTTGATGGCCGCCTCGGGCATGATCTCCGGCACCGGGTTGGCCATAGCCAGCACGATGGGATCCTTGGCCATGAAGCGTACCATGTCCTCGGTCACCAGGCCGGGCCTGCTGACACCCACGAATACATCCGCGCCGCGCATGGCATCGGCCAGGGTTCCCTTGCACAGGCTGCGGTTGCATCTTTGGCACAGCGCCTGCTGGGCGGGGTTCATGCCCTCGCAGCCCTCGTAGAGGATGCCCTGCTTATCCACCAGGATCAGCTCACCGATGCCGAAATTCAGCAGCAGGTTGGCAATGGCGCAGCCCGCAGCGCCTGCGCCGTTGATGACGCAGGTCATTTCGGAAAGCTGCCTGCCCGTCAGCCGGGCGGCGTTGTACAGCGCAGCGGCCACCACCACGGCGGTGCCATGCTGGTCGTCGTGGAAAACGGGAATGTCGCAGATCTCCTTGAGCCTGCGCTCGATCTCGAAGCAGCGGGGGGCGGCGATATCCTCCAGATTGATGCCGCCAAAGCTGCCGGAGAGCAGGTAGATGGTGCGTACCAGCTCATCCACATCGGTGCTCTTGAGGCACAGGGGAATGGCATCCACCCCGGCAAACTCCTTGAACAGCACACACTTGCCCTCCATGACCGGCATACCGGCCTCGGGGCCGATATCGCCCAGCCCCAGCACGGCGGTACCGTCGGTGATGACGGCCACCAGATTGTGGCGGCGGGTAAGCTCGTAGGATTTTTCCACATCCTCATGAATAACCATGCAGGGCTCGGCAACGCCGGGCGTGTAGGCCAGAGAGAGGGATTCCTTATCCTGCACCGTGGCCCGGACGGCGATCTCCAGCTTGCCGCCCCACTCGTAATGCTTCTTCAGGGATTCCTGACGGAGGTCCATACCATTCACCTCGATATGTATACTGAAATATCCAGCGGATATTATACAAAGCCCGGTTCTGCTTTGTCAAGCCGGGCGGCGGCTGCTTTGGGGCGGTGCATAGGCATGCAGAAGGAAAGCAGGGCCTGCCCGATGAGGCAGGCCCTCAGGTTGTCGACAAAGTGTGGGGTGCAGGGGGATCATCCCCCTGCCGGGTGTGGGCAGAGCCCACAAACCTTGCGCCGCAGCGTTTTCCCGCAAGCACAGCGAGCACCGAAGGTGCAAGATGTGCGGCTTTGATCGAAAAGTATGGGTTTATCAACAGCCTGAGGGCCTGCCCGATGGGGCAGGCCCTGCATGGGGAATGCGTTTTACAGCGTCTGTACATCATCCAGCGCTGTGCGGATCACCTGATCCATATCGTAGTAGCGGTACTGGCCCAGCCGACCGCCGAAATGCACATTCCCCTCAGCCTCGGCCAGCTGCCGGTAGGCAGCATAGAGGGCGTTGTTTTCCTCGTCGTTGATGGGGTAATAGGGCTCCTGCCCGGGCTGCCACTCGCAGGGGTACTCCCGGGTGATGACGGTGGTGGGCTGGGTACCGAAGGCGAAGTGCTTGTGTTCGATGACGCGGGTGTAGGGCACCTCCGGCCCGGTATAGTTGACCACCGCATTGCCCTGATGGTTCTCCTCCGGCAGCTCCTGGGTCTCGAAGCGCAGGGAGCGGTAGCGCAGCGCCCCCAGCCGGTAGCCGAAGTATTCGTCGATGCAGCCGGTGTAGATGATCCTGCGGGCGATCTGCGGCTCCGAGCGGATGAGCCGGTGAAAATCCACACCCAGGCGTACCTCCACGCCCGCCAGCAGATTGGCCGCCATAGCGGTGTAGCCCTCCGTGGGGATGCCCTGATGGGGGTCGTTGAAGTAATTATTATCGTAGGTGAAGCGGCAGGGCAGCCGCTTGATGATGAAAGCGGGCAGCTCCCGGCAATCCCGGCCCCACTGTTTTTCGGTGTAGCTCTTTACCAGCTTGGTGTATACATCCCGGCCCACCAGGCTCAGCGCCTGCTCCTCCAGGTTTTGGGGCTGGGTGATGCCCAGCTCTGCCACCTGTTGTGCGATCTTTGCCTTTGCCTCCGCAGGGGTGCGGATGCCCCACATTTTGGAGAAGGTGTTCATGTTGAAGGGCAGGTTGTACAGCTCATCCCCATAGACGGCCACAGGGCTGTTGATGTAGTGGTTGAAGGTGGCAAAGCGGTTCACATACTGCCACACCTCTTCGTCTTTGGTATGGAAGATATGCGCACCGTATTTGTGCACATGGATGCCGGATACCTGCTCGGTATAGGTATTCCCGGCAATGTGGCTGCGCCGGTCTATGACCAGGCAGCGCTTGCCCCGGTCGGTCAGCTCCCGGGCGCATACCGCGCCGTACAGCCCCGCACCCACGATGAGATAATCGTACATCTTGCAGCCTCCATACAGATGAGTTCTCCCGGTTGGTTTTTCCATTATACCATACTTGCGCCGCTGTGGGAAACGGAATGCATAGAGAATGGTGCGGGGCGCAGCGGCCCCTCCGCATTGACCATACGCCGATGCGCTATTATAATGTATGCAACAGATGCTGTGCAGCGCCTGCTGCACGGGCAGGAGGGAAAAACCATGGGCAAATACCCCATCAGCAAGGAATTCTTTCCGTTCAATTTGTTTGCGCCGCCCATCGGCCGCCGCTTTGTGCAGCTGGCGCAGCGGCATATGAAGACCCCGGGCTTTCTGTTTCGGGATCCCGAACTGGCGGTGGAGGAGAAAACCATCCCCGGATATCAGGGCGGAGAGATCGGGCTGTACATCCTTACTCCGGCGGGGCTGAAGGAGCCTGCGCCCTGCCTTTTCTACATCCACGGCGGCGGCTTTGTGTTCGAGGGCTCCAACAGCCACTTCCGCCTGGCCATGACCTATGCAAAGGAAGCCTGCTGCAAGGTGATCTATGTTCGCTACCGGCTGGCCCCGGCGCATCCCTTCCCGGTGCCGCAGGAGGATTGCTATGCGGCGCTTTGCTGGGTGTACGATCATGCGGATGCGTTGGGCATCCGGCGGGATAGGATCGGCATCACCGGCGACAGCGCAGGCGGCACTCTGGCGGTCACCTGCTGCCTGATGGCGAGGGATCGGGGTGCAGCGGTGGGGCCTCTGTTCCAGTTGCTGGTATACCCCTGGCTGGATGGCCGGGGCAACAGCGAATCCTGCCGCCGCTTTACCGATACGCCCATGTGGAATTCCACCCTCTCCAAAAAGGTGGGGCCGCTGATCGACCCGGGCCCTGCCGATATGCCCCTTGCCTACCGCAGCCCCGTGGAGGCGGAGAGCCATGCGGGGCTGCCGTCTGCCTACATCGAGGTGGCGGAGTTCGATTGCCTGCACGACGACGGCGTGCTCTACGCCGCCCTGCTGGAGAAGGAGGGCATCGAGGCCGTGCTTGAAGAAGTGCCCGGGGCCATGCATGGCTTTGATACGGTCTTCAAAGCACCCACCACCCAGCGGATGATCCGGGAGCGGGTGGAGTACCTGCGGCGGATGTTCGGGGTGTAAACAGCGGGGCAGGGGAGAAGGGATGCGGCTCGCAGCAGCGGAGAGCGCAGCTTTGCGGCTTGCTGACGCACGTGGAAGTACGCTTGTTTTGCAGGCTATACAGAAGCTGCATCCGTTTCGATATCGGGCAGGATGCCCTTACCGATGAACTCGGTCCCATCCGGCAAACGGTAGCCGACCGAAACCACCTGCGCCCGACCGCCGCAGCGAAGCGGGATCATGCACGGGGTGCCGGTGGAGCCGTAGGTCGGCTGGCCGATCAAAGTGGCCCGCCGGGTGTTTTTGAACATAGCGGTAAAGTCTTCCGCGGCGGACATGGTGCTGCGGGAGATCAGGAGCTGCAAAGGCCCCTCATAGAGCGCGCGCTGCCCTTCTGCGCCGTGGGTGGAGGTATAGGTTTCGTATTTGGTGCGGTTCATGGTGCTTTTGGCATCGGCGATCGCCTCTTGGGTAAACATCCCATCCCGGATACACCGGGCGATCTCCTCTTCGCTGTAACAGACCAGCTGGCTTGCACCGGCGGTGGCGATGGCGGTTTGCGCCTGCGTCCACTTCTGGCAGCTTTCAAATGTTCCGGAGATGAACAGCTCAGCCACCTTTGCGGCATAGTAGGTATTGCCGCCGATGTTGCTGCGTATATCCAGGCGCACCAACGATAGCCCGGAGGTCGTTTCCAGCAGGTGCTTTACATAGGGCGTGTGATCCTTCATGAATTCGTTGAGCCTGATGGTCAAAACGCCATCAGCGACGGTGAAGGAGGGCGGCTCGGGAGGAACATAGGCCTTCGGTTTTCGGTACGCAGCCGGAGGGTAGTATTTGCTGTGACCATCCTGCAGGCTTTCCATGAATGCCGTTAAGAGCCGATGGAAATCGCCCTCGTCATCTACCACGAGAAGCTTCTCAAGGCAGATTCGGTACTGCTCATCCCAATCGAGCTGCAGGCGGTCGAAGTAGGGGAAGATCTCTTTTGTTACCGCCCACAGGGAGGAAAGGTCGTAGATCATATCTGCTTTGTTCATGGCTGCATACCTCCTTGATGCCGTGCAGTTTGAAGCCTTTGCTACCGATATTGTACAGTATCGCAGGTGAATGACAAGACTGTTCATGGGGCGGGTTTTGCGCTATAATAGATGTGCGGAGAAAACGAGCGGAGATGAGCACGCCAAAACAAGCAGGCAGCAAGCCATGCCCGCGGGTCTGGGCATGGGGAGCCGATCATTCGGTGCGGCGCAAACTTTTTTGCAACAAAAAAGCCTTGCAGCCGTTATGCTGCAAGGCGTGTGGCGGAGACGGTGGGATTCGAATTTTCCTTGTTCAAAATCACGGTGCGTTATGGTGTGATCTGTAATCCAAGCAGCAGCACGGAAAAGCCCGTTTTCCTGCTCTCCAGATATCATCCAATACCACCGAAAAAAACCGCCATTGTGGTATCGGTTGTGGTATAAATTGTGGTGGTCAAAATTCAGTATTTTTGAGTATTTTTCCCCGCTGATTCGCCGTGCCTCCCGAAAGGCTCCACGGGCATATAGTAAGGTTTTGTAAGGTTCCCTATATAGGCGAAAACATTAACATATGTTAACAGCCCAGAATGCCCTTTATTTTCGTTTCTGCTGGCTGGGCGGAGGATTACACCCGGCAGGGAAGCAAGGGCAAAAGAAAGCCCCTCAGAGGCGTTTATGAGAGGCTTTGTGTGGGTGCTATTCTTTGGCTTTCCATTCCTCCGCCGGAATGCCCATATCAACACGGAGAAGATAGTTTACCAGCCCATTGATGGAGAAGCCCCGCCCGGCTGCGTGATCTTCGACGGCAGCTTTCTGCCCCTTTGGAATGGTAATTGCCAAGCGATCATATGCCTTTTCGTTGAAAGCTCTCTTTTGGTCGGTTCTCTTTTGGTTTACCGCCATGCTTTCACCCCCTTTTCTATATTCTAACACAAGTCTGCTTGTTTGTCTACTGTTAGTACATTCGTAACAATATCGTAAGACTAACGTTATACCTTTCTATTGATGTACTAACGTTAGTCTGTTATACTATATCCATCAGCCGGGGATCTTTCCCCGCTGAATCACCGTTGAAAGGGGTTTTACCGAATGAGTATCAAGGAAATGGAAGCCAAGGTTATGGAGCTGAAAGAGCTTCAGCGGATGCAGGACGAACTGGAAGCCGAAATTGATAGCCTGAAGGACGCTATCAAGGCAGCTATGGGGGATCAGGAACAGATCATTGCAGGGGCGTTCAAGATCACCTACAAGGCGGTCAGCAGCAGCCGGGTGGACACCACCGCCCTGAAGAAAGCCATGCCAGAGGTTGCAGCCCAGTTCACCAAGACCACCACCAGCCACCGGTTGACCATTGCGTAAGGGAGGAAAAGCACATGGCGGTTACGATTTACATTGACAACGGCAACATTACCATCCGGTTCCCGAAGAACGAAGTCCCGGACGCTGACACGATCTACCGCATCTGGGAAGCCGTACAGGCCGAAAAAGAAAAAGCCTCCGCCGGTGAGCAGACCGACGAAGGACAGCCCCTTAACTAAAGGGAACAGCACAGATATTATACCACACCAAAGGGGAGAGCGCAAGCCCTCCCCTTTTTGATTCGGGAAACCGATTCTTTCCTCGCTGATTCATCGCTGCCCGAAAGAATCTTCCTCGGTCATGGTCTCATCCACGGCTGCAGCAATGGCTTCCATCTCCCGGCGGGCTGCTGCTTCCTGTGCGGATTCCTGCATGATTTGATCAATCTCATCATTGGTGATAAGAGGATTCAGCGCAAGGGCTTTCCTCTGGGAGATATCGTTGCGCATGGTGTAAATCTCTTGGATGGTTTCCGCCGTATTGAACAGACGGCTGCGCTTGAACGTGATGTTTTCGGTCTGGATTCCCGCCAGCGCAAGAAGATGCTGCACGAAGGTAAAAACCTCCCATTCCAGCTCGTCGGCTCCCAAATCCATGCGGGTGAATGCTACTTCGATAGCAACGTTGGTCAGGCTCCCGCCGGTGATCTCCTTCAGATTGACCACCATAGCATCGTCGTGCAGGGTTTCGGTCAGCAGGGCAACGGCTTGGCTCCGGGCAGCATAGGGGACTTCAAAGGACTTCGGCTCTGCGCTGCTGCTGCCTGTGCCGTCGCTGATGTTGGCTACCACTTTCAGCTCGTTGATGGTTTCCATCATATTGACGATCTCCGAAGTAGACCCGCCGAAGTTATTCAGCACCCAATAAATTTCGTTGGTCTTTTCCAGATTATCGGCAAAATCGGAGGTAATCACATCGTATGCATCAATCTTGCACTTGATGGCGGTGGTCAGGGTGGATCGATGCTGCTTGTTGGCGAACAGGGGAACAACCGGCAGGGCAGAATAATTGCCGGTTTCGGTGATCACAGACCCGGCTGCATCTTTGTAGCCCTTGCTGTAATATGCCTGTTTTGCCTTGTACGGGATCAGATGCTGTGCATCTTTGGGCTTGCGGTACTCGGTCATGCCGTCCGGCTCATAGAGCTGCACCCACATGGGGCGGTCTTTGTCGATCTGCCAGAAGCGAATGCCGACCATCGGCTGGCTGTTGCGCTCATCCAGCAGGGCAACGAAGCCGGAAAGAGCATCCTCATAGGCGGGGAACAGCTCCAGATGGTCGTGGTTCCAGTAGCCCCAGCACACACCGTGAACCTGTGCATATTGGGCAGCGGTAGCCACGGCGTTATCGAAGCCTACACCCATGCTCTGTGCGCTGGGCTTGCCGTCGATCAGAACACCATGAGAAAGGCTGTACTGCGCCCGGTGGGTTACAAAACGCTGGTAGAAATCGCAGGAAATGCGGTTGCCCACTACGGGAGTAAGATGCACATGCTTAGTTACTGTGCCGGTTTTGGGGTCGCCGTGATTGATGGCTTTCGGGGAGAGGATATACTTTTCGTCGATCTTCTTTCCCTCGTTCATCCAGTAGGAATTGGCAACGGCTGCTTGCCGAAAATCGGGGCTGTTCTTGTAATCCTTGATGATCTTCTCCAGCAGCTCGGTGCGCTGCGCTGCCGGGGTACTCTCCCAGTCTTGGTATGTGTATTTGATGAATATGGTGGATCACTCCTTTTCGGGCGGAAGTACGCCCTTTTCTTTCAGTTCATCCAGCGCATGCCCGTGCCACTTATACACGGATTCAACAGAAACGCCCATATCAAGGGCGATCTTCTCCCATGTATCACCAACGATATACCGCCGGAAAAGCGCATCTTTGTGGTCTGCATGGGATAGGTTGTTGATAGCTGCCAGCACTTTACGGCCGGAGGAAGCCAGAGCGGAGAGATCCTCCACCAGCCAATCGAAAAGACCGTCATAATCTCCCCGGCTGGCGGTGGCGGAGGCTTCTATCATCTCCAGAACCGCATCGGCGGTTTTGTCTGAGAAATTGCGCTGGTTCCCCTTGATGCCCGTTCCCCATTTCTGGGTTGCGCTGGTAGCCCTGCTGAAAGCAGCTTCATACCTGTCAACCTTTGCCCGGTAACGCTCATATACCTTGATGTGGTTATCAAGGTTTCGCATATTGCTGCGGTAGCCCTTTAGCCACAATCGGACATCTTGATTCTTCCGGGGTTCGGGCATCATGGCGGGTCACTCCTTATCAGTTGGTTTCCATACCCCAGTACAGATCGTCGGCGATCTGGTCAAAGCTGGGCATATCAGCGGGGGCAGAGGAACGCAACAGATCATTGAAAACCACCTTCATGCTGTTGCATTCTGCCTTTGCGCCGGGAGCAGTACAGGAGAAATATGCACCGCTGTCGGGGTGGTTCTTCTGAACGTATTCGTTCAGAGCCTTGCAAAAAATAGGGTCTGCGCTGTTGCGCTCATGAAGAATAGAAAGCTGATCCTGATCCAGCACAATTGGTAGGGTAAGATACTGGAAATCAGCGGAGGGAGGGACGTTGAAAAGGTTCTTCTGTTCCTCGGCAGCACGCTTTTCGGCTTCATCGATACGCTTCTGGATGAGCTGCCCGGTGGTAAGGTACTCGGCTTGCAGCCCCTTCAGCACCTCCGCCGACTTGCTGCGGAGGGCTTCGCCCTTGTAGGTTTCGCCGATGGTGCGAAGCTCCGCTTTTGCTGCGGAAACCACATCCAAAAAGTTACGGGCGATGGAAATACATTCTTTCATGGCGGTTTACTCCTTATCGTAGATTCTCAGAAAAGTGTCGATAGCATGCACGGCTTCGCCATCCTTGAAGGTATCCAGACGGGGGGAAAGACACTCGTATGGCTTGTCATAGCGAATGGAATAATCTCTGTTTTGGGGGTGTGCTGCATTCATCTTATTGCCGATGATACGCACCTTCTGGGCTTCCTCGTTGATCTGGTCAAGGACAGCTTGCCATTGATGGCGCAGCTCCTGCAGGTGCTTGTAGTGGGGTTTTACAGCTTCAACGTATGCCCTGCGCACTTCGGCAGCAAAGGCATTGTTTTCTTCTCTGGTGAAGAACGGCTTCGGCTGGGCGATAGCAGCCAGACGGGCGGAGGCGTACTTTTCGTCGCTGTGAGCCTTGTCATATGCTGCACGGTCACCAGAGGCAGCAGCAGCTTCCTGCGCTGTACGGGCTGCGGAAAGGGCTTTCTGCAGCAGCTGCCGTTCCTGCTCGGCTCTCTGTACATTGGCGGAATAGCCGTTCTTGGCTTCTTTCGCTGCGGTCAAAAGTTCATCAAGGGTTCTCATGCTTTCAGCTCCTTTTTGGCTTCGATGGATTTCTTTTCCCAGTAGCGATCCTGAGTAGCCCGCACCTTTTCGGGGTTCTCCCTCCGCCACTTACGCTGATAGGCTCGGCGGGCTTCCTTGGCTGCTTCAGTCATCGGATACCACCTCCGTCTCGGTCGCAGACTTCTCCAGCTCTTCGGCGATCATGTTGCGAAAATCCCGAAGGGTAATAATGCAATCACTCAGGATTTTCACATTATCCAGCCCCCGCACCTCGACTTTGTTCAGAGCTGCAATGATGGTGTCAAGAATCTTGATCATGGTATGTTCCTCCTTATTCATCACCCAGATAAAACAGGGTGGATCTGTGGTTGCTTGGGGCATCAGCCCAACCAGTTACAACTTTGATTTGGTTGCCATTGGCAAGGGTTACGGTTGCGGTCGTGAATGTTGGCAAACTTGTCATCACCGCTTTACTCCGGCGAACGATGTTATACCCCTGGAAAGAGAACGGGCCTTTGGTTACTTCCAACTCTCCTGTGCTGAGTTTCCCGCTAAACTGAGTCATGATGTTGGCTATCTCTGTGGAGAGCTTATCGGCAGTAACATAACCTTCAAGGTTGATGCGCTCGGCTTTGATGGTAGCCGTACCGCCGTTGATCTTGTTGACGATGATACCCGCTGTAAGGCTGTTGGAATCGTACACACCATAGCTTGCGCTGCCCTTGGTGATCATCAGACCGCTGCCATCCTTGATATAGATCTTCCCGTCTGCGCCAACCGACATATTCCCTACAACGCCGGTGATGCTTTCTCTGTTCTGCCAGATCGTGGAGCCTGTAATCGTCGAAAGGGTTTCGCCTATGCTCTTGGTATCACCGCTGATATTGGCAATCGTTCCAGCTTGTGCTGTGATCATATTGTCAAGAGCATTAAGGCGGAGGGATACAGCGGTTCCATCAGCCTTGGTTTGCAACTCTATAACACCGGCAATCAATTTGAGCTGCGAAGTGATGCGCTTATCGGCGCTCACAATGGTCTGCGCAATCTCGTTGCTTTGCACGGTAATCTTGCCGATATCACCATTCGCAGCTTGTACGTTTGCAGAGATCTCATCAATCTTTGCAAGGAGCTGCGAAAAAGCTTTCGTTTGGTCGGTGATTTTGCCGGAAATCTCATCGGCAGATACAACCAAGGAACCAATCTTCCCGCCCGCAGCTTTGACAACCCCGGAGATCTCATCAACATAAACCGAAAGGCTGGTTATGCTGCCGTTCGCCCCCTTGACTTCACTGGTGATTTCATCAATGCGGGTCTTGAACGTGGCAAGCTGTTCGCCCTGCCCGTTTACAATGCTTGTGAGGCCATCGGCGGTGTTGGTGAGCGTGCTGATCTGCCCTCCGGCAGCAGAGACGATGCTCTCCAAACCACGAACAGTATTGACCAGTTCGGAAACGTTATCTGCTCCGTCGGTTACCCAATGCTCCAGACCGGCGATAGTAGCATTCAGTTCGGAAAGCGTTTTATCGTTCTGCTGGATGGTGGCTCGCAGACCATCAACCCCGACAGAAACATCTGTTCCAAGTGTGGTTACCTCGTTTGTCAGATCATCAACGGCTTTCTGGTCGGCTTTGAGGTTGATCGTCCTGTTCTGGGCATCAAGCTGAACGGAAACATCGCCGGTTATCTGTGCTACACGCTCAACATCTTCGAAAAGTGTGGTTATGTTCGTTGCGTGAATCCCGACTGTTGCCTTCTGTGCGTTCAGCTCAATACCAACGGCGTTAAAGGTTGCTTTCGTATACTGATCAAGCTCTTCAAGCCGTTCATGGGTGAGATTGATACCCCATCGGGCAGCCTCCGCCGAAGATGCTGCCCCGCCGATCCTCCGCCCGTTGCTTTCGTTCTGCCTCTTCAGTTCAACTAAAAGTCCGGAGGTATCAATGGGGCTGTTGCTGTATGTGATCCTTCGCTTAAGAGGATTGCCGTACACATCCGGGTGCGTTACGGTTCTCATGCGGCAGTTCACGGTTGTTTTATAATCGGGCATACAGCAGCGGAGCATATCACCGATTTTAAGACGGTCGATGCTTTGCCCGGTGAGGTCGTAAAGATCGGAGGCATCAATATCAATGCTTACGCTCGGTTCTTTCCACATTTCCAGAAATTCGTTAGCGTATGCTGTTATATCTTCTTCGGTTGCTCCGTATGGAACAGACCACGGCTTCTCAACAACTCCATATTCGCTGATGGTATCCGCATCATAGTAGGTATATGTTTTTTCGCCGGTTTCCCAGTTCGTGTGTTCGACAACCAGCCGGGTGCAAAGATTATCGTCATCCACGTTCATAGAAACCGTGCCCAGATTTCTGGCAAACCTGCCCTCTGCGGTCGGATGGTCGGGGATGGATTCAGAGCCAAGAATCCAAGTGGCGGAGGATTGATCAACGGTTAGACGTTGTTTCTTTGCCTTTTGACAAGCCTGTTTGAGAAGATCCAGAAGAGTATCGTTGTCATACTTAATGCGGACGGTTTCACCGTCTGCAAAGTATCCAACCGCAAAAGTGTTTCCTTCTTGATGGCTGATGATATCGGCGATCACAGATCCGAAGGTGCCCTCGATGTACCCACTCCCTTTGATTCTGGTATCATTCAGAATGCATATGCCGTGGGCGAGGGTAACTTCCATGTTCCCCGGATATACTGGGGTGGTGGCTGTTACCCGAAAAATACCGGCATCACCTTCGGAAGTGTACAGGCGCACCAGCTCACGAACCGAAAGACTTTCCCCCTCCGGCAGAACCATTCTCGCCATAGAGCATGGAATCTGGTCGAAGCTCACCGACAGCAAAAGCGGGTGCAGGGGCTTGCTGTTCTTGAAAGTGGTCGGGTTGACTTGTTTCGGAAGCAATATCCGTTTGATTTTGCTTCACCTCTCAATACGTTTTTGTCGAATAGGATACACGCAAGCCGATAATGGGTTCTTCGTCCGGCTTGGGGTCGGTTGCTTCCGGGTCATTATCCGAAAGGAACAATCCGCTTCTGGAGATCCAAACCCCTCCGCCGTTGGCTGCTGCAATCGCTTTTCCTCTGGTGGGGATGGCAGAGGCGATCTGATCCGCAACGGCTGCACGATCCCGGTTTACGTTGCTGCCGGGGGTGTGCCGGAGCCACAAAAAGGCGGTTTGATTGGTAACATCTCCAAGATTGCCCATGCTAACGGAAAAGGTAATAAAAGGCGGTTTCGCATGGTCGGGGACGTGACCGCTTTTATATGCCGGAATTGGAATTCCGTTCAGATGGAATCCAGACCACAGGTTATAGATAACCTGTGAGAGATCCGAAAAAAGAATACTGCTCACTCCTTTTCGTTCAAAAAATCCGAAAGGCGGAGGATAACCAACCACGGTTTCTTGTTTCTGCGGTGCATCACAACTGGGGTAGCATGACCGTTTGCATCCCGGATAGCCTGTTCCATTGCTTCGTACAGACTCAGCTTTTCACAACGCTTGCACTCTACATGGTACTTCTTGCCGTTGTGCTGGAAGGATATATCGGGGTTGTCCTTCCCGCCGATATACCGCTGATCGTTCCTTTCAGCCTTTCCAGCCTCCGCCAAGATGGAGAGCAGTTCCCGCTCCCCGGCGTTCCCTTTACGTTTAGAGTTCAATGGTTATCCCCCTCCTTTCCCTTTCATTTTCTCATTGTCTTTATTCATTCACCATCCCGACGGAATAAAAATAGCCCCCTTACGGGGGCGAAAAAATCAAAGTTTCCGGGGATCATTGACAACGATACCGGCAACGATGCAGCCGGTTCGCTCCAGCAGGCGGAGGGCTGCCCTCTGCCGTTCTGCCAGAACCTTGTCGGGGTTGTTCCTGTACCACTTCCGCTTCCGGGCGGGGGTATCTTCAAGGTTGCTATAATCGCTTGCTCTGCTCATCGTTCCTCCTTACTGGGGTACAAAGTGGGGTACTAACCAAGGTACTAACCGGGGTACTTTCTTACAGGGGTGCATTCATCTGCAAGCATTTGCAAGCGGATGATTTCAAAAGCGGTGGGTTAATATGGATCGTCCGGCTCCGGGGTACGGATCACAACAACATACGGGTTTCCATGTTCGTCTATGCGCTTCTCAAACTTGACTTTTGGAACCGCTGTTCGGCGTGGCATATTGGAAAGAATCTTTTCGACATACGCTATGGATATTCCGCCCTTTGTATCGTGAGCCAGAGCGGTATCTACAGCAGCCGAAACAAAAGTAGCCCCGTATTCGTTGGCAAGCCGTGCTATTTCTCCGGCGATGTACGGCGTTGGTGGTTTACCCCATCCCCTCTTGATAACATCGTCGAGAATGGTGCTGATGCTGCCCCCAACAACATCTTCCATTATTTCATTCTTATCATTCTTGTTTGTGGTTAGTTGTTGGTTAGTTGCTGGTTGGTTGTTGGTTAGTTGTTGGTTAGGTTGCTGGTTAGGTGTGGCGGTTGCGGATTGGAATTTTGCCCAATTCACAACGGTTATAACAGAGAATTTGTTGGTTGATTTGATGGTTAATTCTCCGCCTTTTTTTAGATTGTTGAGGGCTGTACGCACGGATTGGGTGGTTACCCCTGTTCCCCGGCTGATAGCATCCCTGCCGGTGATCAGCTGCCCCGGCTGGAGCTGCACACCATGATACTCTCCCGGAGTGTGGCGGGCATGGGTGAGGCAGTACAGAAACACGCTCAAAGTGTTCGGGTTCGTCCTCCAGCCCCAGCTGTCAATGGATCGCCACAGCTTGATGTATCCGTTTTCCAACGCATCACACCACCATCCCGCTGCGCTCGTTGACCCAGTGTTTCAAGCCCTCCACGTTGATGAGAATCTTCTTGCCTACCCGGATAGAGGGGAAGCCCTCGCTGTGTACCAGCTCATACATGGTTGTCATGGACAGACCCAGCATTCCGGCTGCTTCCTTCGGGGTGATGGTGATACGGTTTTCGTTCATTCTCGTATGCTCCTTTGTTTACAGATTGTGGATTACCACAAATCTATTATACACTATGTAAAGTGATAATGCAACACAGTTCGCAATGCGCAACATAAAAAACTTGCGTTCTGTGGTGCTGTGTGGTACTATTTAGCGGGAGGCGATACCGTTATGAATGGTTTCGGGCAAAGACTAAGGGAATTAAGAGGGGAACGAACACAGGCGGAGGCAGCGCAAGCCATAGGGCTAAAGGCTTCGGCTTATTCCATGTACGAAGGGGAGCGAAGAGAACCGGGGTTTGATACCCTTGTTATGATCGCTGATCATTACGGTGTATCTACCGACTATCTGCTTGGAAGGACGGAATGCAAGAGCATAGAGCAGGATATGCAAAACGCTTGCGCCCTGCTGGGTATATCACAGGCCACGGCGGAACAGCTTTCGTTTCTGAAGGAACATGAACCACAAGCCCTTTGGATCGTTGATGATTTCGCCGGGAATCTCGAACGGGTTTTCTCACTTGCCAGCCACGCCAATATGCTGCTGCAGCACAAAGCATGGGCGGATTATATCGAAAGCAAGGATATGGATACACTAATCGATGAGTTTCAGCAGCCGGATGGGGTCGGCATTGGTCGCTTACTGTTGGAGTTCAGCAGGGTTTCCCGTGAATGCGAATACGAAATGAGGGATATTCTTACAGATTGGGTGAAATCTCTGATTTTGAAATATTCCACAGAAAAGGCATCCGCCCCCGTGGATCTGGAACGGCTGAAACATGAAATAGATTTGCAAAGGCTCATAGCAGAAGCGAACAAGAATTTTAAGGTCACTTTCAAACGGGGTTCCCCTCCGCCGTTGTCAGAAACAGAAACGCAGATTGTAATCCGCCCGGATGAGGAAGTCCCAACCGTCGAAGAAGTTATGCAGATATTGGAGGATCGTATAAATGGCGAAACACAAAGCAGCTAATGGGCAAGGCATGATCCGCCAGCGGAAGGACGGAAGCTGGGAAGGGCGTATCTCCATCGGCAGGGATCCCGGCTCCGGGAAGCTGCTGCAAAAGTCCTTCTACGGCAAAACACAGGCGGAGGTTCGGAAGAAGATCACCGCATACACGGCGGAGGTTGACCAAGGCGTGTTTACTGAGCCGTCCCGGCTCACCGTTGCACAATGGATGGACATCTGGCACGGGGAATACCTTGGCAGCGTGAAAGCCTCCACCCGCAGCCAGTACAGGACATACATAGAGCAGCATATAAAGCCCGGTATCGGTGCTGTGAAGTTGTCCCAGCTCACCGCCCCCATGATCCAAAGCCTGTATAACAAAAAGCAGCGGGAGAGGGGGAACGGCTCCGGCGGTCTCAGCAACAAAAGCATAAAGAACCTGCATGGGATACTCCATAAAGCCCTGCAACAAGCTGTAAAGATTGATTACATCAAGGTCAACCCCTGTGATGCCTGTGAGCTGCCAAGGGCAGAGAAACACGAAATAAAGCCCCTTACGGATGCGGAAGTGAGAACGTTTCTCCAAGCTGTGCAAGGTCACAAGTATCAAAACCTGTTCACGGTTATTTTGTTCTCCGGAATGCGAATGGGTGAAGCTCTGGGGCTTCGCTGGTGCTGCGTGGACTTCGACAATGGAACCATCCGCATTGATCGTCAGTTACAAAAAGAAAGGCTCCCCGGCGGGGGCGGTCAATACCGGCTGGCAGAGACCAAAACGGGTGGTGTCAGGACGGTAACGCTTGCCCCCGGTATCGTGGATATACTGAGAGAGCAACGCAGGACACAGGCACAGCAACGGTTGTTTTTCGGCTCAGAATGGGCGAATTCGCTTGACTTGGTATTCACCCATGAGGATGGCAAGCACCTTACTGTTGATTCGGTTTACGGCAGCTTCAAGCGCATTGTGAGGGCATCCGGCATACCCTCCGCCCGTGTTCACGATCTCCGGCACACTTATGCGACGATCTCCCTCCAGAACGGCGACGATCTGAAGGTGGTTTCCGAAGCTCTGGGGCATTCCAACATATCCACCACCGCCAACATATACATCCATGTTACGGAGAAGATGCGCAGGGACAGCGCAAGCAGGATGCAAAACTATATGGATTCGGTCAAGTGACCCGGCAGAAATGCCGGGTTTTTTGCTGGTTGTGGTAGATATTGTGGTAAAGGGTGGTTTTGGGCATAAGAAAAAGCCTTGGAAAGTGTTATTTCACAAGGCTTTGAGGTGTGGCGGAGACGGTGGGATTCGAACCCACGTGCCGGAAACCCGGCAAACTGATTTCGAGTCAGCCCCGTTATGACCGCTTCGATACGTCTCCATGAATGATTCCTCTCAAACACACCTTGGAAACTGAAGAGATATGTTGGAGAGATGTAGGTGATTTTCCAGCTCTTATGGTTCCCGCAACCGTAGGAAAATCAAGGGATTACATCGGGGACATCTCCAGTGGACAAGGAGGATTTCGAGTCAGCCCCGTTATGACCACTTCGATACGTCTCCCTATGGGTCTTGGGTGCCGTTTGTATGTTGCACCGCAGACCAAAACAGTATACCATGCATTCGGGCTGTTGGCAAGGCAAAACCTTTTGTGTTTTCAAAAAAGTACTGGACAAAGGCTGGCGCGTTTGCTATAATGAGCAGTGCTGATGTGCCAATGTAGCTCAGTCGGTAGAGCAGCTGATTCGTAATCAGCAGGCCAGGGGTTCGAGTCCCCTCATTGGCTCCAGTCCATAGCGAGGTGTAGCGCAGTTTGGTAGCGCGTTTGGTTCGGGACCAAAAGGTCGCAGGTTCAAATCCTGTCACCTCGACCAGCAAAACGGCCGATTTCATGTGAGATCTGGTCGTTTTTTGTTGCGTTTTATACAGGTGAGAGCCTGCCGCCCGGGGCGATCCTGATCCGTTTGGTTCAGAATCGCCGCCGCTACCTACCTGTATCAGGCAGACTGCGACGGCGAATGGGGCGAGATCGTATTCGATTTTGAGAACGGAACCGCACGGATCATCCGGCTTGCTGACGGGGATACCATACGCACCAACATGTTTGCCGGGAAAGCCATTGTGTATCTTCTTGGCTGTGATAACGACAAACTGCCGAAGGAAACCCTGCTCGCCCTCGACCCGTGGGAGTGATCCGCTGCGGCGGGGTGAGTATCCCTTTTGCGGGACGTTGAGGCAGGAAGCCTTCCGCATGGCTGCAGGCATTCCTGCCCCAACTCTTCCCGGTCAGGCGGCTTTTGCTCCTGCAAAGCCCGGTGTTTTCGTGGCACTTGTCCACAAAACCCGTCTGCCCTCATGCCGCTGGAAAGGCCCTGGCCAGCCCAGCACCTTTCCAGCGCCAGCGCCCACAAAAGGTATAACACACTACACTTTGCATGCAAAGTCGTGTGCCAACAGGGATGCTACGCGCCCCTATTGGATGACCTTGCGAAAGAAATGGGAAACTCAAGAAACAAGCTTGACGTTTTTCTACACAATGTGATATTGTTACAATAATTATAGTAAACACAACAGAAAAGCAGGAGGCATGTTTATGGGACGACTGAAACTCTCCAATCTATATATTGGGAAGACTGATGGCTATAATGAATTCCTTGAATATGGGCAAGACAAATGTAAGGATTTGTTCTTTCAGTTGTCCTGTTTAGATGTGAACGATTTCCTTTCGGGCCGGAGATACTATATTTGCGGTGACAAAGGGACAGGTAAGACTATGTTGTTGAAATACATTGAGTCACTTGTTGCTGGTGAGCCTGATAGAAAATTTTCAGAGTTTATTCGATTTAGAAGAGATTTCGATGAAGACGAAAGAAATCAAATGAAACGTGCGGGTGTACCACAAGCACCGTTTGAAGAAATTTTGGATAGGGATATACCAAGCGATAAGAGCATTGATTGTACATTGGCTTGGCAAGTCTATCTAATTAAAGTGATTATATGTCGGTTGGAGAAATTCACAGAAGGAGGGGTGTTCGATCGGGAAACAGAACCATGGGGTAAGTTGCAAAAGCTGATTAGTCTTGTATATAAAGAATCGGACACCAGTGATGCAGTAAAGAGGATTATTCCCAAACTAAAGCGCGGGAATATTGAGATTGATATAGGCAAGCTCGCCAAGATTGGGGTGGAGTTTGAATGGGATAGTGATAAGTCTCGTACCGTTTCTTTCGCTTCTTTGGGAAAGAAGATTGTTGAATTGTATTCAAATCTAAGTCCTGATGAGTGCGATATGTATGTGTTTGTTGATGAGTTGGAATTGTCGTTGAAAAAAACTAAGAATTATGAAAGAGATATTACGCTGATCAGGGATTTGATTTTTGCAATTCAATATATGAATGAGATTGCAAAAAAGCGCGGGTATAATGTATACATAATGACTGCTATTCGCAATGAAGTGTACCGCGAAGTGAAATCGAAAGGACTTGAAATCAACAAGCCGATTCATGATTTTGGCGTACAGATTAGTTGGCAACAAAAGGGTGGTGACATAAGAACACAACCATTATTGAGAATGCTGGAACGGCGCTTTCAATACAGTGAGGAACAGATGGGACTTGAAATAACTGAAGATGTGTTTGAAGAGTATTTTGTTAAATCGGTTGGCAGAGGAAACATACCGATTCGTAATTATATCTTGGATCAAACTTGGTTGCGCCCTAGAGATATTATTCGCTTTTTTTCGATTATTCAGGAAGTCGCCAATGAAAAGGATTTCATTGATCAGGAGACGCTTGATATTGTAAGACAGCGTTATTCAGAAGAATCTTGGGCTGAGTTTGAAGAAATACTCACTGTGAAGTATTCGGATGTAGAGGTTTCCGGAATTCGACAAGCTTTAACCGGCTTGCAAGTTCCTTTTACATCGAGGGAGTTTGCGGCGCAGATTGATGGCAAGGCTGAAACTTTTGAGGAGGTTGAGAACCTAAAAAATGGAAACAGAAAGCCTGCGCACATTCTGCGGGATCTGTACGATATTGGTGTGATAGGCAATTATGGCGAAGTAAAGCGTTTCGCTTTCAAGGGGGATAAGGATATTGATCCGATGTTGCCATTGACATTTCATTATCCGCTTTTGCGATATTTTAAGGCGCAATTTCAAAAACCTGATAAAAGAGAAATATATGTATAATTACATGATAGCATAACAATGTGATCAGAGCGGGCTATGTGAAATGCGTTCCATGATAAACCGCCTTGCCGAGACCCGGCAAGGCGGTTTCTTTTTTATGCGGAGAATAATGAGGGATTTTCAGATGGCTGTGCCAGCAGGTTCGTAAGCGACACGCATACCTTTGCGGGTCTGCATCACTACTTTTGGTGTTTCCAGTGTAGGCTCATCGGGAATATCCAGTGACCCAACGCAGTTGTAATGAATTGTGAGTCGCCGCACCTGAACGCCATCCAGCTTCTCTGCCTGATGCACTTCGATACGTTGGATCAGCTCGTTGAGCATACTCGGCGTGAGCTTTTTTGCGTGCGTGTATTTGCGTACAATGTTGATAAAAGCGTCCGTGGTCATTGCCTGACTGTTGCTTTATCTTTTTCGTTCATGTTCATTCTCACTTGTAGCTGTCAGGCAATTCCATTTCCTTCATTGCCTTTTTGAACTGGACTGAGAACAGAATAGCCGTGAAAGTGACGGCTATTACGTCTGCGACGGGCTCTGCCATATAAACTCCTTTTGTTTGATCAGCAATCATACGCGGCATAATGTAGATCAGCGGGAGCAGCAGAACGAATTTTCTCACTACCGCAACAATGATGGAATTGGCAGCCTTCCCGAGAGAAGTGAAGGTCATCTGACATGCAATCTGAACGCCGAATAGGCACAGGCCACCGAGGTAGATCTGCAGCATTGGAGCGGCGAACTCAATCAGTGCCTTATCCGGTGTGAAGATTCCTACAAATACCTTTGGGAAAAGCATAACCGCTGCCCAAAGTGTCACGGAATAGGTCATACAGGTGATCAGGAGCAGGCGGAAGGTCTTTTTTACACGCTCTGCATTTTTGGCACCATAGTTATAGCTGGTAATCGGTTGTGCACCCTGGGCGATTCCCTGCAGCGGAAGCATCGCAAACTGCATCACGCTGACCATGATCGTCATTGCTCCGACCGCAATATCTCCACCGTACTTGAGCAAAGAGGAATTAAAGCAGATCGAGATGGCGCTCTCGCTGGCCTGCATAATAAACGCCGCAGTGCCAAGCGCAATACAAGGCAAAATGATTTTGCCCTGCAAACGCATATTCTTTTTACGGATGCGAAGTCTGCTTTTCCTGCTGCAAAGAAAGGCAATGACCCATACGCAGGAAATGGCCTGCGAAAGTATTGTCGCCAAAGCTGCGCCCTTGACGCCCATATCCAACGCAAAGATAAACAAAGGATCAAGGGCAATATTGCACACCGCGCCGATCATGACGGCGATCATGGAGATCGTGGTGAAGCCCTGCGCTGTAATAAAGGTATTCATGCCCAGCGTCATCTGCACAAACAGGGTGCCGATGGCATAAATGCTCATATAGTCCGTGGCATACCCGATGGTGTTTTCACTTGCGCCAAAGGCAAGCAGCAATTCTTCATTCCAGATCAGAAGCACGGCTGTCAGAATCATGGATACGACAACTTGAAGGCTGAAGCAGTTGCCAAGTGTTTTCTCGGCAGATTCGAGATCCTTCTTGCCCATAAAAATGGAAGCCCTCGGCGCGCCACCCGCGCTGACCAGCGCCGCAAAGGCGGCAACCAACAAAATCAGCGGCATACATACGCCAACACCCGTAAGGGCCAAGCTGCCGTCGCCGGGCATGTGACCGATGTAGATACGGTCAATAATGTTATACAGCATATTGATCAGCTGTGCCACTACCGTTGGAACAGACAGCTTGAAAAGCAATTTGCCAATCGGCTCCGTGCCCAAAAATTCCTTGTTTGTTTCCATATTCGTTCTCCTATTTCTTCTGTGTCAGGTCGATATGATCTGCAATATTTTGATCGATTCGCTTCATAAAAGCAGTGAACTGCTCATACTCAGAATCAGAAAAACCGGAAAAGAGGATCTTTCCGAATGCTTGTTGTGCTTTTCTGCCAGCTGCTACAATCGCATCGGCAGCATCCAGCACCGTCAGATGAATGGTTCTTCTGTTTGGTTTGTGATGCTCGCCTGTAAGCAGCCCTTTGTCTTCCAAGCTGCGAACAGACATTGAAACATGAGATTTCGTTAAATGTCTGTACTTGACAATATCGGAGGCAGTATCGAACTGCGGATTGTTTGCCAAGAACATTAGCACCGTAAATTCCATGTAGGTAAGACCGTACTTTTCACACACCGGACTAACAGTTGCCGTATACAGGCTTTCGTTTGCGGCATAGTGCCTAAATACACTCTCCATACGCCCTTCTCCTTGTGTTCTAAATAGAAGTGTTCAAAATAGAACATTAATATTGTATAGAAATTGCATCGGTATGTCAATGGCCCTGGTTCAATGTTTATGGAATTGTTTGATAGCATTATAGATATAAGACTGAGAAAACATTTACAGCAATGGTACGGGATCGTGGCTGCGCGGAAATATACTTCCCGAATATCCTTTCTCTGGCAAGATACACCACCCAACCCCATCAGAAACCCGGACAAATACTACGTTTTTGAACGATTGATTCCAGCGTTCGGGACCAACAGGTCGCAGGTTCAAATCCTGTCACCTCGACCAGAAAAATCTTTGAAACATTTGTTTCAAGGCTTTTGTTTTTACGACGAACCGCCGGAGGTTTGTGAAGTGTGAGACAGATGGAGCAGCTGAAACAGATCCATGCAATGGCCTATGAAAACGAGAGGGCTGTTTGCACAAGTAAAGAATGCGGCTGCTTTTATTGCAAAAGAATATTCGATGGCAGCACGGTAACCGAATGGGTGGATGATGCAAATGCACGCAAGCCCTGCGCCCTTATTGCGGCATGGATGCGGTTCTGCCGGAGTTGGCTGTTGAACTGACGGAAGAGCTGCTTGCAAGAATATGTGAATATTGGTTTGGACAAATGAATGAGGATACTGTGCATCCCCAAGGAACCGCCCTGCCGCCCCCCGGCAAGGCGGTTCCTTAATATCTTCATGCAGCTAATCGCCCCGATCCGATCACTCCAGTCGCAGAAGACCGTAAAGAACTGTACCGGCTTTTTTCATCATACCGGAATGGCGATCTGCGTAGAGTTCCGCCGTGGCACGGTCGTCCGCGTGGCTGGGTATTCTCATGGCGATCAGCGGTTCTGCGTCCCTTTGTGCCGTGCGGGAACAGAGAGCACACGAAGACATGGTGTATTGCTATTGAAATCGCCATAGTTTTTTTGTATAATTGTTGCATATATAGATATACTGTACAATAATGGAAAGGAGCAAGGTTATTGATGAATGTTGTGCATTTTTCTTCTGTTAGGACCGATATCATTAACAGTCTCAAGCGTCGCATGCTAATTCCCATTATAGGATCTGGCTTCACCCGTGGTTGTGCAAGCTTGCGTGGAATGGTTCCTTCCGGCGAGGACTATAGGGCATATATGATAAGTTCAATAGAAAAACATCAGTGTATGACTACCGAAGATAAGGAATATCTAAACTCAGAGCCTTTTTCGGGTGTATCTAGTGCGTACCGTGAGATAGTACCACGGCAAACACGCTTGAATTACTTAAGGGATAATTTCACTCATGTAACCCTTGAAGAATATAAAACTAAATTTCTCTCCCTTGATTGGCCTTATATATACACATTAAACATCGACGATGGTATAGAACGTAATAGTGCTTTTAATACGGTTGTTTATTCCAATCGTAGTGTTCAAAGCGGTATTTTTGATGAGAATAAGTGTGTCATAAAACTTCATGGCGATATCGGTGAAATACTCACATATGACGATGCTGTAAGTGAAGTTTTTGATCAGAAACAGTATGTTGTAAGTTTGCAAACCAATGCATCCCTACTTAGTCGACTGACACATGATTATCAATATCAGAATCTACTCTATGTTGGCTGTAGCCTAAGTGACGAGATAGACATATTGTTTGCGTCAAATACAACTTATTCTGTAGGTACGGCAAGGTATTTTTGCACCGCAAGCTCACCGTCGTATTTTGAACAAATGAAATTGAAAAAATACGGAATAACGCATTGCATTGTATTCGACTCATACGAAGATATATATGAGTGTGTTTGTGATGCGGCAAATGAAGCAGGACAAATTGGCCTCTCAGACATAGAACGTTACAAGAGTTTTTCTTTCAAGAGAATAGATTCCGAATTTGATTACAACAAAGCATACCTTTTTTACGGAAAGAGCATGATTAACAGGGATCGAACTATTTCAGTTCCGTATTTCTTTATATCGCGTGATGTTACAGCAAGCATCCTGGCTAATATTAATAGCCATGCTATGCAGTTTGTTTGGGGCAGTGGCTGTAGTGGCAAAACATATATTGCTATTGATATAGTTCTTCGTACACGTGATAGGGATGTTTTTGTTTTTGAATCAAAAGACAGCTTAAGCGATACAGCACTCGAGATGCTTATCGACAGAGGTAACTGCTTATTAGTCGCTGATAATGGTTCTTTGACTATAAACCAGATAGAATATTTGATTAAGGCAGATGCTCGATTGTTGTCCAAACATGTTCATGTAATTGTTATGTCGAACAAAAATAATAGGGATATCTCTGGCCTTATACGTTTGATGGAGATGAAGAATGTTGTTTCACCAAACTATTTTCCGGAAACGCAGATAAACAACCGTTTTTCAAATGCTGAGATAGAACATCTCAACCCACTTTTGGTCGAAGCAACTTTAGGTGTATTCTCTCCAGACAAAACGATTATTGATAACATTATTGAAGCAAGTGCGAAATTGCTAGAAAAAAACAGATTTAGCAATATCGTGCCGCATTATAGTAATGTACGTATGCTTGCGTCTCTCGTGGCATTGGCGATTGAGCAAAAAGTTTATTCATCTCGGATGATCGATTATGATATCGCAAATGAACTCTATAGCCAACAGCATGCAACAGAACCGTTAATCGAACAAGAAAATACTTGGGAATTTGAAACGAGCGCCTCCAATAATTCTGCATTCAAGTATGTAATTAACGCCGAGTACTGGCTAAACAATCAACTTGATACATTTGCAAAAAGACATCAGAACCATGATGTAATTATCTCTGCTTTTCGCCACATTATATCGCGGATAGTTCTGATTCATGGCAAACCCAACTTAATGTATGGTGAGAAATATTCGCAATATAAGCCTTATATCTTGTTTGATAACATAAATAAGATATTCAGGTCGCAAGGTCTGCCGCTGGCTCGGAGTATATATGATAATCTCAACGACCTGCTATCGAATGATCCAAATTATATGCATCAAAGAGCAAAATGCTATATTAAGTCAGCTAAACAGGAAAAGCTACAAGACGAAAAGATCAGATTCCTTGAAAAGGCATATCGTGATGCTTCGGTCGCGTGCAGTTCCTTTAAACAGCGTTTTGAAGAAAGCAAAAATGACAAAATACCGATTTCTATAGCACATGTTGAATACACGATGGCTCTCATTCTTTGTCATCTGTGCAAATTGGAGGGGTACGCCAAAAGCAAAACAAATACAATGGCTTTGACTCTGTTACATGGTGCTCTGAAATCTCCGTATAATTCATACGACTTTATAAAGAATGACAGTTACAATTACGGAAATGCAGTTTTCAACTTGATTGCCACTTTGATCTCTGATAAAACATTGATAGCGGAACAAGCGTGGCCTCTATTGGAAGAAGTTGTAAAAATCATAATGATGTGACGATTTTTAGATTTGGAGTGTTTGATGCCTCTCGTAAATAGATGAAGCAATAACAGCAATAATGCCTAGTGTGACTGGGCATTGTTACTGCATAATTCCGCCACCATTTCTTTCTTCTTTCGTTGTTTCATCAAATGCCAAAAGAAAACATCATTAATAAGAAATTTCGCTTAACAGTATTGTTTCTCGATATCGGCATATGCTGAAACACAAAAGTTTGGGGTTTTGTCCCGACAGCGTAACCCTTGAAGAGGGTTTCACGCGGGATATGCGTGGAATCGGCCATTATGGTACCGGAGATCTGCAGGCGGTTATTCAGGCACCTGATGATTTGGAAAAAGTAAAACTGTTGTTGGTACGAGCATATACCGAGAATTGAGAGTATCTATACCGTGTGCCCATGACAAACCGCCCTGCCGCCCCCCACGGCAAGGCGGTTCCTTTACCTCCCCATACTTGCAAGCGCAAAGACCCATACCGGCTTTTTTCATCATACCAAATCGGCGCTCATCGCTTCTGCATCCCTTTGCACCTGGCATGAACTTATGCCTTGAAATAGATGGCTGTTATGTCATATAATACAGATAAATACAAGCGTACAAAGCCACATCCGCCATCGTTGATCCGCAGACACAAAGGAGGCTCATTATGGAACACAACAATCCTTTGCTCCGAAACCAGAAAAGCCCGCAGAAATTCATTACCGTGGGCGAGATCATGCTGCGCCTTACGCCGCCCAACTACGACAAGATACGCATGGCAAATAATTTCGATGCCAGCTACGGCGGCAGCGAAGCCAATATCGCACTGGCGCTTGCCAATCTGGGCATCGACAGCACGTTTTTCACCGTTGTGCCCAACAACAGCCTCGGCAAGAGCGCTGTGCGCTGGCTGCGCTCCAACGATGTGCACTGCACCCCCGTGATCCTCTCCAGCCACGCAGAGACCCCTACCCACCGTTTGGGCACCTATTATCTGGAGACCGGCTACGGCATCCGCGCCAGCAAGGTCACCTACGACCGCAAGCACAGCGCCATCACCGAATATGATTTTTCGAAGGTGGATCTGGATGCGCTGCTGGATGGCTTCGATTGGCTGCACCTCAGCGGCATCACGCCTGCGGTGGGCGGCAACTGCCCCCGGCTGATCATGGATCTGCTCAAAACGGCGCATGCCAAAAACATGACCATCAGCTTTGACGGTAACTTCCGCAGCCGCCTGTGGACGTGGGAGGCAGCCCGCGATTTCTGCACCGAATGTCTGCCATACATCACGGTGCTGTTCGGTATCGAGCCGTATCATCTGTGGAAGGATGACAACGACCATACCAAGGGCGACTGGAAGGACGGCGTTCCCCTGCAGCCCAGCTATGAGCAGCAGGATGAGGTGTTCCAGCGTTTTGTGGAGCGTTACCCCAACATCAAGTGCATTGCCCGCCATGTGCGCTATGCCCACAGCGGCAGCGAGAACAGCCTGAAGGCCTTTATGTGGTATCAGGGCCACACCTTCGAAAGCAAGCTGTTCACCTTCAACATCCTCGACCGCGTGGGAGGCGGCGATGCCTTTGCCAGCGGCCTGATCTACGCCATGATGAATGATTATCGCCCGATGGATATGGTCAACTTTGCCGTTGCTTCCAGCGTCATCAAACACACCATCCACGGTGATGCGAACATCACCGATGATGTGGAGACGATCCGGAACCTGATGAATATGAATTACGACATCAAGCGGTGAGCCCGGCCGACAGACCGGGTAAAGGATGAACGCTCCACCGGCCTCGGGCGCATGCGCTGCGCCGGTGGACTGCTAACGGATAAAGGAGCATAACGCTGCCGGGGCCTGCTGTTTGGTAAGCGGTAGAGCTGCTTGCAAGAATGATTGAATACAGGTTTGGATACATGGATGAGAATACCGTGTGTCCACGAGAAACCGCCCTGCCGAACCCCGGCAAGGCGGTTCCTTTATATCTCCATACTGCTAAGCGCATTGCCCTGATCTCTCCGGGCGCAGATGACCGCAAAGAACTGTACCGGCTTTTTCGCTTTGCCGATCCGGAAGTACAGTGGGTAATGCTTACTACGTTTCGCACATAGCCCGCTGCCGCCCCCTACCCCCCGAAAAAAGAAACAAAGCCGTTATGATATAATCAAAAGTGTCTTTAGCCAAGAACCCCCAAAAGAATTCCCGAAAAAAATCCCCCAAAACCCCAACCTTTTTCCGATCCGCGTGTCTATACAGGTGAAAGCTTTCAACGAGGTACAAGCAAGTGAACAGACATGATGTGGAAAAGACCGTGACCGAATATCTGAAGCCTGTATTCGGCTTTGCTTTGAAAAGGTGCAGGAGCCTCCAGGATGCGGAGGATCTGTCGCAGGAGATCGCGATAAGGGCGTTCCGTGCGCTCCTTGTCAGGGATGATGTTGCGGACATGGGCAAGTTCATTTGGACGGTCGCCCATAACACCCTCAGCAACTACTATCGAGACAACGCGAAAAGGATGGTCGGCGTTTCCGTTGATGAGGTGGCAGAGCTGCTGGCAGCGCCCTGCGCCGATCCGGGGAATGATGACGATACAGAAGCCCTCCACCGCCTCCGGATGGAGATCGCATACCTTTCCAAGCTGCAAAGAAGGATCGTGATCGCGTATTACTTCGAGAATCGCAAGCAGGCAGAGATCGCCGGAGAACTGGGCATTCCGCTCGGAACTGTCAAATGGCACTTGTTTGAAGCCAAAAAGGAATTGAAACGAGGTATGGACACGATGAGAAAAGCAAGCAGCCTTCAGTTTGCCCCGATCAGGTTCAGCTCCTGGGGTATCAATGGTTCCTCGGGCAAGAAGTCTCCCGATGAGTTCCTCCGTTCCACGCTGGCTCAGAATATCTGCTACTGCGTGCGCAATGAGGCAAAGACCGTTAACGAGATCGCCGACGCCCTTGGCGTTTCCCCCGTGTATGTGGAAACGGAGGCTGAATTCCTGGAGGAATACGGCTTCCTGCAGCTGCAAAAGGATCGGTACATCGTCAACTTCATCATCAGCGAGCCGACGGCAGAGCTGCTCACCATGCAGAACGATATGTACAGGCGCGCGGCGGAGCTGTTTGCCAACGATCTGTACGATGAGCTGACCTCCTCCGGCATTCTGGATGATCCGGCCATCCGCTGCGCCCAGACCGACCGGCCCCTCTCCCTGAGCGAGCCTCCCAAAGCGGATCAAAATTTCATCCTGTGGACGCTGATCCCCTATATCGCCGCCTGGGCCGGCGAGAAAGAGCGGGAGAACCGCATCTCTTTTGATGAGGTCGCCACGCTCCGTCCGGATGGCGCACATAATATCTATCAGGCATCCGTAGCACCGGATGCATTGGCGCTTCCCGATGGCTATGTGCATATGGATCGCTGGTGCGGCCCTATGTGGAATGGCAACGGCCAGCGCATCCTCTGGCAGATCGACAGCAAATGGTCCGACCGCGGCGAGCATCACGGCTTCCAGTATGCCGAGGATGCCCGACGCGTGCTCAGCCTCTATCAAAGAGCGGCGGAGGAGCGCCTCTCGAAGGATGAGTATGCATGGCTCGCCCAGCGCGGGTACATCAAGACCAACGGCCATGCCGATGAGCACTTCTGCTCCGCGTGGCAGATCGTGGTTTTGGCAAGCGATGAGATCCGGGATAAGCTCCTTGCCATCGGCGAGCGGATCAAGGCAAAGCACCGGGCCGAATTTGAGGCGCTGAAGGCCCCTTATGCCGAGGCTGTGCTGCGCTCGGTGCCCGCACATCTCAAAAGGGTAAAGGAGTATGAGCTGCAGTTTGTATTCCACGCCGACGGGTGGTTCCTGCTGCACTGCATCACAGCGCTGCTGAAGAACGGCAAGCTGAAGGAGCCCACCGAGGGGCAGAGGAGAGCCCTGACCACGCTGATCGCCAACGGATGAGCAAGGCGCTTTTAGGACAGCCGGAAGCCGCAAGGTTTCCGGCTGTTTGTATATGGAAATCCCCCCGATTGAAGGATGGTTCGAATACGCTGAAAGTTAAGGGTATGAAAGGCACCGTAGTTGCCCGCGGTGCCTGGTTACTTATGCAGTTTCCATGATATAGAGGTTTTCTCCGTCGGTAATCATGCCATCAGCACGATTATACAACAGATCAAGGCGACGTACGTTTTCTATGAACGTCAGCATACGTGAATCCTCCAGCGGAGCAAAAACCTCCAGCTTCTTTGCAACAGCATCCTTATTGAACTTGCCGATAGATTCGCCCGCGCTGATCAGAGCCTCATCGACAGGGCCTTTGCTCAGTACAGGTACAGAAGCTATTTTCTGTCCGACTGTCTTTGCAACGTTGCCCAATCCTCCGAGCAGCTGTGCTTCGATGGCTGAACGCTGGTAGCTAGCAATTTGTGACCTGCATTCAGTATAAAGGTCTGTGTACTTCTTTGCATGAGCCGCCATCTTCTCTGCGACTGCGGGAGCCGCTTCAAAATTCTTCTGCAGCATGACTTCCATGAAGGACGCGTACGCGTACAGATAGCTTGCAAGCTGGTATTCGTAGAACTCATTCATCACAGAGTCCATCAGATTCTTAGCCTTCTGCATACCATGAATTGCTTTTTGCTCTTGAAGTTTGCGGGCAATCTGCTCCTGGTAGAACAGAATATCCTGATGAGCTTCACGTTTTATGTCCTGAACAGCTACAACGCGAAGCGCACAAGTTTTTTCATTATTGCAGTCCCGTTTGTATTCTTCCATGATCTCTGCGAGCATATTCAGATTTCCGCGTTGTTTGGACTGCTTTTCAAGCTTCAGGAACTGCAGAATCTCCTCTGCCTTTTCCTGTAGGGTATCCAGCCTCTTGTCAATGCTGATCAGAGCTGCTGCAACAACCATGGTCATTGGGTCAAAGGGAATTACTGTGTTGGTGGTGGTTGTCACCGGAATGCCACCATCGAGCAACTTGTAACGCATACGTCCAACGATGCCGCTGCTGCCATCGATACCCGTAATATTACCGGAGAAGCCTTGACCCTTATCAAGCATTCTGCCAAAGACGCCTTCAGGCCAGAAACCGGCAAATACAGGGGTTCCGGTGGCAATACGTGTTGTTACCGTCTCGGTAATAGTTCTGGCAGCTTCTGGCAGCGTCGAGAACGCAGTCCCCAAAGCAGCAAGTCCCATCAATGGCACCTTCTGATACTTGGTCAGATCAACATCGGCAGCGCGAAAGATCGGAAAATCATTCGCTGTCAGTAAGGCCTTGTCCTGCGGCTGTGTTTGGACGGACATCTCCTTCTTGCCAATCAAGGTTCTCATCATATCCTTTAGGGCCATAATGGTTCCTCCAGTCAGTCATAGAATACTGTTTTGAAATATACTTCGTTTTTCGCTTGTGGCTAGACATTTGAAATGCCCCCTCGCTCTTCGTTTGTGTATGTAGATAAATTATAGCACAAGGGTTTGGAAGTTTCTATACAAACAACTTTCACATTGTCACCACTCGGTGACGAAATTCTGAAGAATGCAAAGAAAATGAGCACATCGTAGTCAGCGCTTTAAGGTTTCTTTGCTTTCCATAATCAGACCCCTGTTAACTGATAAAAACGCACTTGGCTTCATTTCTGTCCCATCCTCCCCCTTTTTTTATACCACCGGTAGAATGACAAACCCCGCCCTTTGTGCTATACTACTTCCGTAAACCAAGAAAGAAAGGAGTTTTCGTGATGTTCGCTGTTTCCATGCTTTTGAGTCTGCGCAAAGAGATCAGCCTGGTACTGCCTGAAACGCAGTATCAGCCTTTGTCATGCCTGCATTCGACGAAGCTGGAAGCACCGGCCCCACGAGCACTCTGCTAACATAGGCCGGGCGCAACGGCACCCTCAAACCACCCGTCGATGCATGGCGGGTGGTTTTTTTGATTCATCGATTCCGGGAGGTAGAGAAAATGATCATTCAAGGAAAGGTCGCTACGGCCATTGCATATGCAAAGGTCATCGAGCAGGAGGCCATCGACCAGATCCGTCGCATGTGCGACTATGCGTTTACCGAGGGCAGCACCATCCGTATCATGCCGGATGTGCATGCGGGTAAGGGCTGCACCATCGGCACCACCATGACCATCAGGGATAAGGCCGTTCCCAATGTGGTGGGGGTGGATATCGGCTGCGGTATGTATACGGTACGGCTTAATGAACGCCAGGTGGACTTTGCCCGCTTCGACGAGGCTGCCCACTATGTGCCCTCGGGCATGAATGTGTGGGAGGGGCGCAGGGAGCCCTTCGATCTGGAGACGCTCCGGTGCTTCCGCACGCTGAAGGATAGCCGCAGGCTCCAGCGCTCGCTGGGTACGCTGGGCGGAGGTAACCACTTTATCGAGATCGACCGCGCGGGGGATGGTACCCTGTACCTGATCATCCACAGCGGCAGCCGTAACCTTGGCAAGCAGGTGGCCGAGCACTACCAGCGCCTGGCGGTGGAGCTGAACCAGGGCCGGGAGGAGTACTTCCGGAGGCGGGATGCGCTGATCGCCGAGTACAAGGCCGCAGGCAGGCGCAAGGAGATCCAGGCGGCGCTGAAGGCGCTGCAATGGGAGAACAAGCCTCTGACCGTGCCGGAGGATCTGTGCTACGTCTACGGCGAGTACCTGGAGGATTATCTGCACGATGTGGAGATCTGCCAGCGGTTTGCCCGCCGCAACCGCGAGCTGATCGCAGAGGTGCTGCTGGCCCGCTCTGGCCTGACCGGCGGCGAGAGCTTCCACACCATCCATAACTATATCGATACCCGGGAGATGATCCTGCGCAAGGGAGCCATCGCGGCACACAAGGGCGAGAAGGTGCTCATCCCGATCAATATGCGGGATGGCTCCGTGCTGGCGGTGGGCCGTGGCAACCCGGAGTGGAACTGGTCTGCACCCCACGGCGCAGGGCGGCTGATGTCCCGCAGTGCCGCCAGAGAGACGCTGGATCTGGATGCATACACCCAGGCCATGAAGGGCATCTATACCACCTCCGTCAATGCCTCCACCATTGATGAGGCCCCGATGGCCTACAAGTCTCTGGAGGATATCATCGGCGTGATCCGCGATTCCGTTGATGTGATCGATATCATGAAGCCCATCTATAATTTCAAGGCATCCGACTGAGTGAACGCCGGCCGGATGCCGGAAAGGAGACGAATATGCTTTTTCCCGTCGTCAACATGAAGCAGACCGGCCGGAACATCACCATGCTCCGGGAGCAGCGCGGCATCTCTGTTAAGCAACTCCAGCGCATGATGGGCTTTGCCACCCCGCAGGCCATCTACAAGTGGCAGCATGGCGAGTCCCTGCCGACGGTGGATAACCTGGTGGCGCTCTCGGTGATCTTTTCCGTGCCCATCGATGCGATTTTGGTCACCGGCAATGCGGCGTGATATAGCAGAGGAAGCGAGGGAAGGGACGCCTCGCTTCTTCTGCTTTGTTTACAGACACGCTGTTCCCGCTGATGCTTGCTGGCTGATCGCCATCCAACGGCAGGGTTTTTCTGCAAGATGTCGAAATCAATATCTGTCACGATCATTGCGAAAGGAGATACTGTTGTGAAAAAGCTGTTCTCCCTGGTCGCTTGTCTGCTGCTCTTGTTCGTGCCGCTTATGGCACGGGCCGGAGGGTTGGAGGAACTGTTTGGGTTTTTGTTTGGTGAAGGTTTGGAAGAAACGCAATATGGAGGGATGAGTACCATGTCGCCACAGGAAGCAGTCAAGGCCTTGCGGGAGGCGGGCCTCAATGTGGATGAGTCGTTTGCTGATACGATGCCGGATAGACCCTGTACCGTAATGGATGTGCTGGTCGCGCTGGGCATGCACGAGCCCGACGGGGCGGAGCCTGCTCCGGCCACCCGTATGGTATACGCTTTGGAGGCTGAATGCTTTGATATCGATCATATGTATACCGATTTTCTGACGGGCATCGGGTCGATCGTGCCGGAGGTGGAGATCACAGAGATCCGGGAGGATCTGAGCGGGATGACGGAGGATATGGATTTTTCCCAAATGCCCCCGACGGATGGGAAACGCTCGTTTTCGTTCTTGTGTAACGGTACTCCCTATACCTGTGAGCTGGACAGCCGGGGCGATTGGTTCAACGAAGCAGCGATCGACTTTATGGAGCAGGTGCTGCGCAAAGAGAACTGTTCCAAACAGCTCTGTGTAGTGGGCACATACGAGCTCCAGGGTTACCTGATCTTCTATGCGGATGAAGAAACGATCTCGAATGTGATGGAATTGCTGGCTAATACGGGAGAGGAAGCGTTTTTCTGATGCCCGGTGCAGAGAATGCCTGTGGGCGTGTCGAAAAAAGCTCTGCGGGAATGGCCTGCGCAGGGTGCCGGTTACGGACCGGCGATCAGGGGGGGCTTCGGCCCTCCGAAATCTCCGAGGTTTATTGAACAGACAAAAGCCCGAAGGCATTTTGCAGCCTTCGGGCTTTTGCTCATCAAAGAACTGAAGCGAAGCCGTAAGGATCTTGACGGTTTTCGATATACAACAAAAATGCCTGCAACCTTAGGGTGAGGTTGCAGGCATTTTCTTGAAGGGTAAGTGTAAATAAACGTTACTGTTCTGTCTGCTGCAAGCGCTTCTTCGTTCTGCTTGTTTCGGTCATTGCCAGCAGAGCCAGGAAAGCCGTTATACCAATCAGCGAAACGATTGCACCGGCACGCTTGCCGGGCGTACTGTACATGAAAACAATATTGTGCTCGCCTTCGGGAACAACTACGCCCAGATAGCGTTCGTTAGCGACCAGTACCTCAGCTTCTTTACCATCGATCAAGGCCTTCCAACCGTCCGAATAAGGAATGGCCATGCAGAGGAACTTGGGAGAATCGAGCGTGAGCGTACCCCTGACTGTATCGGTATCCAATTCGAGATCCTCAAGGGTGTTGGCCTGAAGTGCTTGGATCTTTTCGGGGAATTGCTTCATCGGAACACTGTATACTTCCAGCGCATCAAAGGTATAGATGCCTTTGTATGGCAGCGTGACCGTTATGGAGGTAACGGGCTTTTTGGTATAGCCGAAATTGATGAGGAAATCCTGACGACCGCTTGAGAAAGAACTGTCTGCCGGTCTGTATATAAAGCTCTTGGATACCTTTGCGGAGGAAGAGAGTTTGAGCGAAATATTGGAGATGTCATTCCAATAGCGTTTGGCAGTGCGAATGGAAAGCTGATCCTGATGCTTCAGCAGCGCCCAATTTGTTTTGTTGTAAAGATCAAGCGGGTCCACTTCGGTATCTGTTGAGTACAGGTCAAGATCGGGGACGCGTTCAAAATCCAGACCGGCAATACGGAGATAGGTTTCGGCGTTTTTTGCGCCCGTGAAGTTGAAAACAACTTTGGTCTTGTTGGCCGTTGCAATAAGACGATTGTCTGCCATCGTTATTTCGTCGCTTGCGCACTCCACCGTATACGGAATCAGATAATCGGACATTTCTTCCGAGTATTCCTTCAGCGGAGCTGCAGGGGTATTCAGATAGACGGCCTCCAGTTGTACCTCCTGCTTCTGGATGGGATTCAAACGTTCCCAGGTTTCCTTGGTGATGAAGCTGTCATAACAATAGCCCAAGGGCAGCGCGTATTGGTTCTTGTAGATGGTATACTCGTTGGTGGTGCTGTCTGCGATTTTGGCTTGCTGTGCGGAGCTCAATTCCTCTGTGCCCAGCTCGAGTTTCAAATCTTCCAGGGCTTGTTTCTGAGTGGCTTCTTGCGTATTGTATGTGCCGAGCATTTCATAACCGTAGGGGAGGCCCTTGCTGTCGCCGCTCTTGGTTGAGTAGTATTGAACGGAGGCCAGCGCCAGCAGGGTTGTGCGGTCATCGTAACCCTGATAGAGGAAGGTGCGGTCTTCCCGCATTTCCATACTTGCTCTGAACTGGCACATGGCGGGATTACTGAGGGACCAGTAATATTGCGTGGACGAGACCTCGTTTGTCAAGCTGACATTATCAGATATGGAACGACCGGAATAGCGGGGATATTCTTCGCCCTGCGCAAGCTGCTTGATAATGAGAGCTTCGTTATCCTCAAGCATTGTCTGGATGGAGCGGTTCTCTAAGCTTTCTGCCGCATAATCACCTGCGGTCGGGGCATTCAGCCAGAAAGATACGTTGATGGCACTGATCCCAATCAGCACGATCACAGCTGCCTGCCTGAGAACGTGCTTATGGAACAGCAGCCCTTCTTTCATTGCCATCAGGGTAATAAAGAAGATGGGAATAGCGGCGAGCGTGCCGGTGCTTTCTCTGGACTTGTCGAGCATCAAACAGGCGGCATAGAATACAGCGCAGCAGATGAACAGTTTTCTCCATTCCTTGTCTTCCAGCGAAAGAAGTGCATCCCATTGCTGCGCAAGAATATAGGAGCACAGCAACGCGAGAGCCCATACCCAGCGGTTTGTTATGTAGGACATGCCGTTGAGCACTCTGCCCGCAATGGGGAAAATGGCGATCACAGCGAAAATGAGAAACAATACTTTGAAAAAGGCATTCTTCTTCTTGGTAAGGAAAAGATAGAAGCAGGAGATCCAAATCGGGGCTCCGTAGCCCATCGTTAGCCAATAAGAAGATGCGTCGGATACCGCAATCGAAGGAAGCATGCTGTAGTAGGAAAGCGGATAAAACAGATGGAATGGCTGAGCGGCGGAAAGGCGTGCATCTTGGAAGAAGGTGAGCAGTACAGGCAGGAACAGGATGCCTGCAATACAGAGACCAAGAACCGCCATCAGTGTAATTTTGCCGATCGTCAGCAGCGATTTGCCCCAGTCTTTACGATTGTGGAAGCCCAAGCGAACCACCACATAAACGACCGTCAGAAGAACGATCATGTAGAAGAAGTAAAAGTTACTGGCGGCAGAAATGGCAACCATAACAATAAACAGATAGGGGCGTTCTTTTTTGATGATCTTCTCGATGCCCAGAAGAAGCAAGGGAAAATAGATCATCGGGTTCATGAAATAAGGGTGGCGTGCTGCATTGTAGAACATCCACTCACAAAAGCTATACGACAGAGCACCGGCAAGAACGCCGTATTGATTCTTCGCTCCTGTGCCAAAGGCCAATACAGAAAACGCAATACCGGCAAGATAAAGACGCAGTATGCAAGAAAATGAATAGAAATAATGCATGTACTGCGCAGGAACAAATACAGAAAGCAAAGCGATCGGGTCGCCGATCACATAGTAATTCAAAGTGCTGATGATACCGTTTCCTTCGCTGATATAGAAATTCCAGTCCGGAATAACCAAACGGTGTTCTGTGATCAGATTTCCGATAATATCTCTAAGGTATTCGGAATAGTAAAGCAAGGCGCGGAAATGCTGTTCCCATCCGTCTGTTTGCCAAATCAGAGAACGGCCCGAGAATATATACCAGCTGAAGCAAAAGAAGGAGAGGATCAAAAAGCAGAGTGTATAGGTACTGTAGTAATGGAATGTCTTCTTTTTTTCAACGACATTCATCGGTAATACCTCCCATAACTGTATCTAATGTTTTCAGATGGTATCCGGCTGGGCAAATCAAACGCCGAAAGCCAACGTATCAACGCTCGCCTCCCGGTGGATGGTTTGTGTGCTTCCTTACCCGACCCGGATGGCACGCCCGGAGCCCTTCAGGGCTTCCTTGTCCAGCGCATCACCGCAGAGCACCTGCCTGCCGTTGATGAACACCTGCCGGATGCCGAAGGGCTTTTCCCGGTCGGGCTGGGCGGCTTTGAGCTCCGCTTCGTCGAATACGGTCAGGTCGGCAAAGCAGCCGGGGCGGATGTAGCCGCGGTCGCTGAGGCCGAACCGGTCTGCCGTAGCGCCGGTCATGCGGCGGATGGTGTTCTCCATGGTATCGCCGGTGCCGGTGAGGGAATCCCGCAGGAACTTGGGGAAGCAATCGTAGATGGCCGGGTTCTGCACACCGAACTCCTCCACCCATGCATCGGTCATGTACAGGCAGTTTTCGTTGTGCTCAAAATCGGCAATGATCTCCGGTGTGGTGTAGGGCCCCATGTTGACCCGGCCCTTGAAATCGCTCTTTTCGCAGAGCATCAAGTAGGCGTTCAGGTCGCTCATGCCCTCTTCTTTGGCAATGTCGTGTACAGACTTGCCCTCGTACTTCTCATAGCCCTTGCCGATGTAGGCCACCTGGATATCCTTGAAGCCGAAGCCCAGCAGCAGGCTGGAGGCGTACACCAGCACGGTCAGCTTCAGTCGGTTCAGGGGCTTGCGGCGTTCCTCAATGCTCATGGCCTGGTACCATGCGGGCAGAATGACCGTGATGACCGATACGCCCAGCAGCTCGTTGTAGATGTCGAACATGGCATCCACGCCCGCAGCCCGGAGACCGTTCATGATCTGCAGGAACTCGTCCTTATCCTTGAAGGAGCGGCGGCCAACGAAGATGGCATGGGAATAGTGCAGCTTGCACCCTGTCTCCAGAGCGATCTCCTTCAGCTCATCCACCGCACGCAGCAGATGGGAGCGGCCCAGCAGCTCCGGGTAGGACATCGATACCGCAGAGTTGGCGCGGGGGTGTACCGTCAAGGGACGGTCGTATTTGGCGCACAGGGCGGCCACCTTCTTCAGTTCCTCCTTTTGGGCATAGAGGCCGGGGTCGTACATCAGGCCCAGGGAGATGCCTGCCGCACCCTGCTGCAGCGCTTCCTCCATCAGGGCCAGCATACGCGCCTCCTCTTCGGGGGTCAGGGGGCGGTTCACGCTGCCGGAGACCGCCGCACGGGAGGTGCAGTGGCCTGCCAGCACCGCCAGATTGCAGGGCATAGCCCCGTCGGCGGCTTCGAAATACGCCTTCAGGGAGCCGCTGCGCTCTCTGGCATCGCCAAAGCCGAACAGCCCCGCGCCGATGATATCCGCGTGGGGGCAGTCCTTGTTGAAGCCTACGGTGGAGATGCCGCAGTTGCCCGTTACAAAGGTGGTGATGCCCTGCCGGATGAAGGGCTCGAACCAGGGCAGCGGATCGCTGCGCAGGGCGAACCAGTCGTTGTGGGAGTGGGCATCGATAAAGCCCGGAGCCAGAGACAGCCCCTCAAGGTCGATCACCCGATCCGCCCCGTCGCAGGCAAGGTCTGCGTCCACACGGGCAATGCGGTCGCCCTCGATGAGCACATCACCGGGCTGGGCGGCAGCACCGGTACCGTCGTAGATGCGGGCATTCTTCAGCAGAAGCTTCATGGTGTATCATCCTTCCGTAGCCCAAAGTGGGGGAGTATAAACGGTGCATTGGAGCAGCGGGGTGCCCCCGCTCCCGTGGCGGGTGGGGCGGCGGATGCCGGGGCCTGTGTGGCTGCCGGTGCTTGCCGGAGCCGGGGCGAGCCCCGCCTGTGGCCTGTGCCGTTGCGTTGCGAATATTTTATCACAGTCGGATTGGAAAAAACAAGGGGATGCAGGCATTGCGGCGCTCGGCGAACGGAAGCGGGCAGGCGCATGCCGGATAGCGGTGAGCGGTACGCAGCCTGTACGGGCTTGTGTATGCTGCAGCCGCAGGGCGTAGAAAGGCCGCTCGAAAAAGCGGGCACCAGGATACAGCCAGATGTGTACGCCACGCCGCAGGGCATAGCAAAAGCCTCCCGCCCCAAGGGACGGGAGGCCGGAGTACCGATCGATTACTTGCTGTAATTGACTGTGTAGGTGGGGCGGCCGTCGCTGTGGCTGCCCTCGGTGATGCTGTAACCATCGGGGAGCACGATCTGGTCGTTGTGCAGCTGCTGGCCCTCCAGGAAGGTGCCCTGGTAGTAGGACCAGGGGCGCAGGTAATCGGGGGTGGTGGGCATTGCGCAGCCCTCATCGCCCCAGGCAGGGTTGGCACCCACGAAGGTACCGCCGTAGATGCGGAAATCCTGCGTGCCAACGGCGCTGCTCCAGGACAGGTTGAGCATCTTCATCACATTCTGCTTGAGGGCGTTTCTGTAGGCATTCTTATCGGCAGCCTTGCCGCGGTTGGCAACGTCTGCATCGGTCTCGACGAAGGCATTTTCCACGTTGCTGTCGTAGTAGCCGCTGTCGAAGTAGCCGCCGTTGATGACCACGCTGGAGCCGGCGCCCTTGATGCCTACGAACAGGCCCTGCACATCGTCGGGGCTGGTGCCCTCGGGAATGCGGTTCCTGATGAAGTTACCGTTCTCAATGACCACCTTGCCTTTGGGGATCAGCAGGCCGGTGTCGATGTTGTCGCCCAGATCGATGGTGCCGTTACCGGTGATGGTAAGCTCACTGCCGACCTGGGTGTAGAAGATGGGGTTGCCGGGCTCGTAGTTGCTGTTACGATCGAAGGTGATGGTCTTGCCGTTCAGGTCCAGCACCACATTGCTGCCGTTCTCGAGGTAGATGGTGTCCTCGACAACGATATCGTTGCCCAGCATGATGTTGCCGCCTTCGGCCATGGCGGCCTTCAGCTCATCCAGGTTGGTAACGACGGTGATATCATCGGAGGGAGGATTGTTGTTGGGCCACTTGTCGCCGGGGGAGCCCACTTCGTCATCCCAGTTCTCGCCGCCGGTGAACCACTCCTGCACATGCTCCTGATCCACGGGGCCAAAGCCCTCGTTGAGAGCCACCTGTGCGGCGGTCAGGTCGTCGGTAGCGGCAAAGCCCTCGGCCTGGATGGCCTGAGAGAGCACCAGGATGTCGTACATGCCGTTGCCGTTGCCATCCAGGTTGGCCACATCCTCGTTGGTGGCGATGCTCTTCAGGTACACCTGCAGCAGGCTGGGGATGGTGGTCTCGCCGGGAGCCAGGGGATCCACGTGTACGGCCTCCATCACGTTGTACTGCTTGCCATCGATGGTGAATACCTCATCGGTGGGCCAGATCCAGGCGCCGGGGAAGTTGAACTCGGCGCCCTTTTCTGCGTTGACGCTCAGGTGCAGGATCTGGGCCAGGCGGGCGTAATCCACAGAGCCCATTTCCAGAGCGATCAGCGTACGGACGTAGGCATCGCTCTTGCCGGTGTTGGTTACGGTAACGTACTTATCCACCACGTTGTTCATGGTCAGGCGGCGGTAAGCACCGTCATCTTCCTCGGTGTTTTCCCAGGCAGGGTCGCCGACGACGGGCAGCAGGGGCTTTTCCTGAGAGAAGGGCTGGAGCTTGGTCTCATCGGCATTCCACTCCTGCTCGTTCTGGGTGATCTCCACCTTGCCCAGCGTCATTACGTTCACGTCTGCATCGGAATCGGCCAGGTAGGCCAGAGTCCCGCTCAGGGTGGTAACAAGCGCGATCACAAGACAGGAGACCAGAAGAAGGGTGCGTTTTTTCATGGGGCGCTCATCCTTTCTTTTGGTATGTGGAAATTTACCACACTTACCAATTATTGTATATGACTAATGTTATTTTTTCAATAGGATCATATGCATTTTAGAAAATTTGTTATTTTTTACCTGTTCTGTGCCGCTGGGTTTGTGGGGAACGTTGACTGTGCAGTGGGCGCAAGGCACGCCCTGCCGGTACCCGGGCACTTTGCAGCACCGCCCACCCATTTGCCACCTGCCCGCCGACCATGTATAATAGGAGCCGCTGCCGCATGCACCGGCAGCCCAATCTACCCGCAAGGACTGATCCCGCATTGAAGAAACCGCTGAACGTTCTGTACACCCTGCTGCGCTCCCTCAAGCCCAAATGCATCCTGCTGGTGGTGCTGGGCAGCATGATCCAGGCGGTGGGGGTGTGCAACATCCATGCCTACTCCGGCGTTACCGAGGGCGGCACGCTGGGGCTGGAGCTGCTTCTGTTCCACTGGCTGGGGCTTTCGCCCGCCATCTCCAGCATCGTGCTCAACGGCATCTGCTATGCCATCGGCTGGCGGGTGCTGGGCGGCAGCTTTCTGGCCTACTCCGGCATTGCGGTGGGCTGCTACGCCCTTACCTATGCACTGCTGGAGCCTTTTGCGCCCCTGTGGCCCGCCCTGACCGCCTCACCGTTGGCCTGTGCCCTGCTGGGGGCGGTGTTCGTGGGCATGGGCGCAGGCATCAGCATGCTGGGCGGAGGTGCGCCCGGCGGCGATGATGCGCTGGCCATGAGCCTGAACAAGCATTTCGGCTGGGGCGTGGAGACGGTGTATCTGGTCAGCGACCTGTTGGTGCTGGCGCTGTCGCTGAGCTACATCCCGCTGCAAAAGATCGCCTACAGCCTGCTTACGGTGGTGCTCTCCGGGCAGATCGTGGGCTGGGTGCAGCGGCTGAAGAAGAAAGAGAAAACAGAAGATCAAGCGGCCTGAGCGCCGCATACGACCGCCCCGGGGCAGCCTGGCCCCGGGGCGCTTTGCTGCCTGCAAAAGCCGATCCCCTCCGGGGCTAAGGGCTGCCGGGCAAAGCGAAAACCGTCCCCGAACGGGATTGAATTGTCCCTGCTTTTGTGTTACGCTGTGTGAAGGTGCTTTACCCCAAAAACAAGAGAGAGGCAGGAAGAAACCATGGCCTGTTTTACTGTGCATTCCCCCGACGGACGGGTGAGTCTTAGCATCACCCTTGCAAACGGAACCCTTTTCTGGCAGACCCGGAAGGATGATGTAGCCCTTACGGCGGCCTCCCCGCTGGGCATCCGTCTGGAGGGCTGCGACCTGACCGGCGGCTTTTCGCTGATCCGGGAGGAGCGTGGGCAGATCGATGATACCTACACCATTGCCGCCTTCAAGAAAGCGGTGTGCCGCGACCATGCCAACACCCTCACCCTGCTCCTTGAGAACGCCGCCGGGCAGCTGACCGTGGAGGCCCGCGCCTACGACGATGGCGCAGCCCTGCGCATGAAGCTGAGCGGCGAGGACGAGTGCTGCGTGCTGGGCGAGACCACCGGCTTTGCCATCCCGGATACCGCCGGGCAGGTCTACGGCATGAAGTACACCTTCTCCTACGAGGATCATTACCACCCCATCCCCCTGTGCGACATGGCGCAGAACAACCTTGTTTTCCCCGTACTGACCGATTGCGGCAGGGGCGTATGGGCGCTGTATGCGGAGGCGGCTGTCTTTGGCGATTACGGCGGCAGCACCCTCTGCGCTGCCGAGGCGGAGCCCGCCACCCTGCTGGTGCGTCAGGCTCCGGATCAGCTGGGCGGCACCAAGGCCCGGCTGCCCCTCGCCACCCCCTGGCGCGTGGTGCTCTGCGGCGACCTGAACGCCATTGCCACCTCCAACACGCTGGAGAACCTGAACCCGCCCTCCATCGTGGAGGATCCCTCCTTCATCCGTCCGGGCACCTCTGCCTGGAGCTGGATGACCGAGAACGATTCCACCAAGGATCCAAAGCGCTGCCGGGAGTATGTGGATTATGCCGCCGCCATGGGCTTTGACTATTACCTGGCGGATGGCGGCTGGCCCGGCACGGTGGATATCCCCGAGCTGGTGCGCTATGCGGAGCAGAAGGGCGTAAAGATCTGGATCTGGGAGCACAGCGCGGCCATCCGCTCCCGGGAGATCGCGGAGGAAAAGCTGAGCCTGTGGGCCTCCTGGGGCGTTGTGGGCGTGAAGATCGACTTCTTCGAGTCCGACGGTGCGCACCGGGTGGAGCAGTACGATTATCTGGCGGAGATCGCCGCCAAGCACAAGCTGATGGTCAACTTCCACGGCTGCATGAAGCCTGCGGGCGAGAGCCGCACCTGGCCTCATGTAATGACCCGCGAGGGCGTGATGGGCGGCGAATACCTGCAGAATTTCTCCACCTTCCTGCCCGGCGGCCCGGATGCGGCCCACAACTGCACCCTGCCCTTTACCCGCAACGCCATGGGCCCCATGGATTACACGCCCGTGTGCTACAACACCTACCTGACCGGCACCACCGATGCGCACCAGACCGCCCTGACGGTGATCTTTACCAGCTACATCCTGCACATCGGCGAGGGTGCGGAGGTGGTCCTGGCGCATCCTGCCCGCCCCTTCCTGAGCCGTGTGCCCGCCGCGTGGGATGAGAGCCGGGTGCTGGAGGCGTACCCCGCCAACTTTGTTACCATGGCCCGCCGCAAGGGCGAGGAGTGGTACGTGGGCGGCATCTGCGCCCGCCGCCCCCGCAACGCCAAGGTGGTCTTCGACTTCCTGGAGGATGGTGTGGACTACAAGCTGACCCTCTACGCCGACGACCTGAGCGACGAGCGGCCCTTTGATGTGGCGGAGGGTTCCCTGCCCGCCCCGGACGCAGCCATGGTGGCGGCCCTGGAGGCCATGAGCCAGCGCCCGGCCCATCACCAGCACGATATGCACGCCATGCGCATTCAGGAGCTGACCGTGCGCAAGGGGGATGTGCTGACCGTGCCCATGAGCGTGAACGGCGGGTTTGCGATGGTGGTGGAGAAGTAAATATACCGTCTCGTGCAAGATTTGCATATTTTGCAAACGCAGACAGGAGAAGCGTTTCCGCTTCTCCTGTTTTTGTGTGTACGGATATTCGGACAGCCAAATTTGAGGCGTAGACTGGGTTTGGGAGGTGTGGTATAATATGGGTAAACCAAAAGAATAACGATCATGTGGCGAATATGTATCATTCGATGATGATGGATCTACAAGAAGGATACAGAGTTGATTGGAGGTGTTCTTACGCCATATGTAACTCATAAAAGAGAAAATGGTGAATATCAAAAGCTATTGGATCATTTGCTGGGGGTGGCAAAACTGGCAGAAGAGTTCGCTGCACCTTTTGGGGCTGGCGAACATGCTTACTGCACCGGGCTGCTACATGATGTGGGAAAATACAGCCAGGCAGCCCAACAACGGCAGAAGGATCCGGAACACACTTCTCCGGTTGATCACGCAACAGCGGGTGCACAGGTTGCGCATAAGCGTTATCGCGATCCCGGTGCAGCAGCTGCTATTGCCGGCCACCATGGCGGTTTGCTGAACTGCGGTAGCAGAGCCTGCGAAGAGGGCACTCTGATGGGACGTCTCCAAAAAAAGCTGGATGGTCAACTTGACCCCTCAGCATGGACAACGGAGGTTTTTCCACCACAACAGATACAAATGCCATCATGGTTGCGTTCACTCCCGAAGGACAGAATTATGTATTCACTGTCTGTCTACATAAGAATGCTGTTTTCTTGTTTGGTAGATGCGGATTATTTGGATACAGAAGCCTTTATGGCTGGTGGGAAAACAGAACGAGCGGCCTCGTTTCCGCTTCCTGTCTTAATGGAACGGCTGCAACAATATGTTCAGCCATGGCATTGTGCTGCATCGTCTGCTTTGAATCAAAAAAGAAACGAGCTTCTGCAAAGATGCCTGAAAGGCGATGAAATGCCTAAGGGGCTGTATACGATGACGATCCCAACCGGCGGAGGGAAAACCGTATCTTCGTTGGCGTTTGCGTTGTCTCATGCGATTAGGCATGGTATGTCCCGAATTATTTATGTAGTACCCTATACAAGCATTATTGAGCAGAATGCACAGCGCTTTCGGGAGATCGTGGGAGAAGAATCGGTGTTGGAGCACCATTCCAACCATGATTTTGATGATGCCGATGGCAAGTCGATGAGACTGGCGACGGAAAACTGGGATGCACCTATTGTTGTAACTACGGCTGTCCAGTTCTTTGAATCGATGTATTCCAATCAGACTTCCCGCTGTCGTAAATTGCATAATGTGACAAATTCGGTCATTGTTTTCGACGAAGCGCAAATGCTGCCTGTACCATACCTGAGGCCTTGTGTGAATATGATTGCCGAATTGGTGGAGCATTATGGTTCAACATCAATATTGTGTACTGCCACACAGCCAGCCCTTGATGGTTTGATCGCCAATTATGCACCCGAACTGAGCTGCAAGGAGATTACGGAAAACACAGGTGAACTATATGCGTTTTTCCGGCGTACGCAGTTTTGCTGTGAAGGTGTATTAAGCGAAGAGATGTTAATCGAAAATCTGCATCGTTCCCAACAGGTGCTGTGCATTGTTAATTCCCGCAGAGCAGCAAACAAACTGTACTGGATGCTTGAGCGGGAAGGATGTTTCCATCTTTCTACGCATATGACACCGGAACATAGGAGTAGAACGGTTGAGAAGATTAAGGAACGGCTGAAGAACGGATCGGTGTGCAGGGTAATATCTACAAGCCTGATAGAGGCGGGCGTGGATTTGGACTTTCCTTCTGTATGGCGCGAGGAGGCTGGGTTGGATTCTGTACTACAGGCAGCCGGTCGCTGTAACAGGGAGGGAAAACGCCCGTTGGAAGAAAGCCTTGTGCATGTTTTTCGTTTTGGTGAAAGACCGCCGGTGATGTTTGCTCAGAATATTATTGCGCTGAATAAGGTGCTGGATAAGTTCGAAGACATTGCTACTCCGGAGGCAATCGCGTATTATTTCAGGCAATTGCTGTTTATGGTCGGGGAGGATGCCTTGGATACGAACGGGATTGTTGAAAAGAGTACAAGGCTTGCTTTCAAAGATGTTAAGGAGAGTTTCCGTATGATTGACGATGAAACGATACCTGTATATATACCCAACGAAAGAAACGCACTATTGCTCCAAGCACTTCGCGACCGGACGATATCTCGCAAAGATTTGCGAAAACTTGGTAGAGATGTGGTCAATGTTTATGCCAAGCATTTCGAGTTACTGCGTGAATATATGTACTGCCCCAAGGATGAGCATTTTGGAATTTTGCAGGTTGCAGATCGGTATGACAAGGAATGCGGGCTGCTGTTGGAACCGGCAACGGAGATGAAGTGGTTTCCGTAATGAAAAAGCAATACGCGGAGAATGCCATACATTCTCCGCGTGTTGCAACAAACAAAGTTACTGTTTCAACCAACTGGCGTGCGCCAGACAAAAAAATAGTACCATATCAGCAAGACAAAGTCAATCAACATACAATTTTACTGAAAAAAATATTGAATTTACGAAGAGCATGTGATATGGTTGTCTTGCTCAATGTATATGGTTCAAACAATACCGAATGGCACGAAACGGTATCGGAAAACGCAACAAACTAATGGAGGTGAAATGGTTGTCGATCAGGATGGAAGTCTGGGGAGAAGAGGCGTGTTTTAGCAGACCGGAGATGAAGATTGAGAGGGTCAGCTACGATACGATAACCCCCAGCGCAGCACGGGGAATAGTAGAAGCAGTATATTTTCACCCGGGATTGAGATGGTACATAGATCGTATCTATGTACTGTCGCCCATTCGTTATGCGAATTTACGCCGCAATGAGGTGAAGTCTAAGGTCTCGCGCATGAATGTGCTAAGCGCAGCCAATGGCACAAACAAAAACCTTTATCTTGTTACTGCGAACGATATTCAGCAACGTGCCTCATTGATGCTGCGAGATGTGCATTATGTTATTGAAGCACACTTTGAGATGACGGATAAAGCGACCCCATCCGATAACCCGGGTAAATTTCAGGATATTATCAAACGCCGCTTGCGGCGGGGGCAATGCTACAGCCAGCCGTATTTGGGGTGCAGGGAATGTACGGCACATTTTGCCCTTTGGGAGAAGGATGAGATCCCAACCATACAAGAGACCCGCGATCTCGGGTGGTGCCTGTACGACATGGATTACAGCGACCCACAGAATATCGTGCCAATGTTCTATAGGGCGCAGATGGTCAATGGCGTGATCGATTGCCGGAATTGCGAGGTGGTAAGATGATCCTTCAGGCGTTGGTAGAGCTTTACGAAGCTCTTGCCGCCAAGGGTGTTTTAGAACAGCCCGGTTGGTCGTCTGCCAAGGTGGCATGGGGGCTGGAACTGGATGAGACGGGAAAACTGCTCTATTGCTTACCATTGCAACGGGAGATTGTCAGAAAAAAGAAAACGGTAACTGTTGCCAGAGAAATGAAGGTGCCGACTCCGGTCAAGCGTACGGTTGGTATTGAAGCCAATTTCCTTTGTGATAATTCGTCATATGTACTGGGCGTAGATGCCAAGGAAAAACCCGAACGTGCATTGCGGTGCTTTGAGGCATTCAAAGATAAACAACACAGATTGCTTGATGGAAGCAGCCACCCCGCTGCCGCAGCGCTGTTGAGGTTTCTGGATAACTGGGAGCCAGTTATGGCATTGCAGCATCCTGTGTTAAGAGATCATGCTAATGAAATCGTAAAAGGTGGCAATCTGGTGTTTGTGTACGAGGGTGTATTCGTACATGATATACCCGAAATAAGAAGTATCTGGCAGGCTGCATATTCAGACGAGGAAAACGCAGTATACCGGCAGTGCTTGGTAACGGGAAAAACGGCTCCTGTGCAGATCCTCCATCCCAGCATAAAAGGCATACAGGGTGCTCAGTCTTCCGGCGCATCGCTTGTGTCCTTTAATGCACCGTCTGCAGAATCGTATGGATGCGATGAATCGCAGGGGCTTAATGCTCCAGTAAGCACTTATGCTGCGTTTGCATATGGTGCTGCCCTCAACTACCTGATAAGCAGCGAAAAACACCACCTTCGCATAGGTGATACCACTGCCGTGTTTTGGGCAGAGGACGGGCAGGAAGCGTACGCGGAGTGTTTGTACGATATGATGGGAAGCAACGCTATGGACGAGGGGACACTCCTCGACACGCTGAATGCTATTGCCGATGGCAAGAATGTCGTTTGGAACAACTTGCCTTTGGAGGCCTCCAACCGGTTCTATATTTTAGGGATTGCCCCCAATGCTGCCCGTCTGTCTGTTCGCTTTTTCCTGTGTAATACCTTTGGCGAATTGATGCGGAACATCCAAGCGCATCAAGCGGCATTGAACATCGTAAAACCGGTTTATGACAACTGGAACGAATTGTCCGTATGGTGGTTGCTGAATGAGACAGTAAACCAGAATTCACGGGATAAGCAGCCGCATCCGCAGATGGCGGGAGACCTGATGCGGGCAATATTGCAAGGCGAAACGGTTCCGTACCCGGCTACATTGTTCAGCCAGGTTCAGCTGCGTATTCGGGCAGAACGAAGGATCAGCCGGGGCAGAGCCGCCATTATCAAGGCTTATCTGTGGCGAAAAAAGAGCTTTTTGCATAAGGAGGTTTTGACGGTGCAACTGAATGAAGAGACCAATTACCAACCCTATCTGCTGGGACGTTTGTTCTCGATACTGGAAAACTTGCAGGAAAAAGCTAACCCAGGCATTAATGCCACCATCAGAGACCGGTATTTCAGTTCTGCCACTGCAACCCCGGCTATCGTTTTTCCTACCTTGATCCGATTGGCTCAGGCGCATTTGAAGAAACTGCCTGCTAAAGATAAAGCATACTTTGATCGGCAGATTAGAAAGGTTATGGAGAAGATTACCGAGAGTTATCCGTCGCGGCTGTCGCTACATGATCAGGGCGTATTCCAACTTGGTTATTATCATCAAACACAGAGTCGCTTTACCAAAAAGGAGGAGAAAGAAAATGTCTGAAGTGATCCGTAACCGCTATGATTTCGTTATCCTGTTTGATGTTGAAAACGGTAACCCGAACGGCGATCCCGATGCAGGCAATATGCCCCGCATCGACCCCGAGACCAACTGTGGCATCGTAACGGATGTATGCCTGAAACGTAAGATTCGCAACTACGTAGAAACCTTGAAAGAGGATGAAGAAGGGTATGCCATCTATATCAAGGAGGGTGTACCGCTGAACCGAAGCGATGTGGAAGCCGGTGAGAAACTGAATGTGAAGGAAGAACTTGCTTCCCTTGCCGGTGCTTCCAAGGAGGAGGCTAAAAAGACAGGGGCGAAAATGAGGAGCAAAGACCCGCTCATCGATGAAAAACTGCGGGATTATATGTGCAAGCATTTTTACGATGTACGTACCTTTGGTGCTGTTATGACGACCTTTGTAAAGGCAGCTTTGAACTGCGGGCAGGTGCGTGGGCCTGTGCAGCTCGGCTTTGCGCGCAGCGTTGATCCTGTTGTGCCGCAAGAGGTGACGATCACCCGTGTGGCGATCACGACCGAAAGCGATGCTGCCAAAAAGGAGACGGAAATGGGGCGGAAATTCGTCGTTCCCTATGGCTTGTATCGGGCAGAGGGGTTCGTTTCTGCGAATCTGGCCAGAAAAACCACCGGCTTTACCGAAGAGGATCTTGCTCTTTTGTGGAATGCCATTATCAATATGTTCGAAAACGACCGGTCTGCTGCACGCGGCAAAATGGCTGTGCGGGAATTGATCGTTTTCAAGCACGATAGCGAATTGGGCAATGCACCTGCGTGGAAACTGTTTGAAAAAGTGCGCGTTGAACGGAAGGAAGGCGTGCAGCCTGCACGCAGCTACAATGACTATGTTGTAACGGTTGATGCAGAACAGCTTCCGGAGGGCGTTACCTGTACGAGGATGCTGTAACGGCGCTTTGCCCCCGGTGAAGCGTTTATTATGGGCAAAGCTGCTTTGCGGTGCGAACCTTCAGCGAACATGGAAAACGCAGGAGGTTCGCACCGAAAAAAGCATCTGTTTTGTTGCAATATCGCTGATTGAAACAGGTGTATTGGAACTTGAATGTTCCGTTTACAGGTGAAGTTGTTGAAATTGGTTGAGTGCAACAACTGATTTTTGTTTAGCATTGCTGTCTCTCCCCGCGAGGGGGAGTGGGTTGAAATGAGGATGACAGTTGGGGTGCTTCCCGCAGCAACCCGTCTCTCCCCGCGAGGGGGAGTGGGTTGAAATGTCGCTTCTTTGAGCACGTTGTATTGCTTTGGCGTCTCTCCCCGCGAGGGGGAGTGGGTTGAAATTACGAGGAGATCGTCACCGGCGACAGCATCGCCGCGTCTCTCCCCGCGAGGGGGAGTGGGTTGAAATGTCCATCCTTGCGTGGTCGCCAACGGTGCCGCTCGTCTCTCCCCGCGAGGGGGAGTGGGTTGAAATATCGGCAACAACGGCACCGATGGTCTGTATGTCGGTCTCTCCCCGCGAGGGGGAGTGGGTTGAAATTGCTTCGCAAAGCCCTGATAGGCATTCTGCACAAGGTCTCTCCCCGCGAGGCGGTGGTTGAAATAACTGGCTCGACCTTTGCGGGAAAGCCTTGAAGGTCTCTCCCCGCAAAGGCAGAGACTTTCAGCTTTCAAAACAAAAACTGGGACGGCATCAACCGTCCCAGTTTTGCTATCTTGATAAATGGTACCTGTCTTCTAAGGATGCGTAAGCGAATAATCTGAAGTGCGCCGCATGGGACTCCCTCACATCCCCTTCATTCTCTCCACCGCCACCTCCAGCACCTCCACACACCCGCCGCCCTGGGCAAAGTCCGGCCTGCCGCCGCCTTTGCCGCCCAGGGGCTGCGCGCTCTCCCGGAGCAGCTTGCCCATATCCGCCTCCACATCGGCGGAGCGGCCAAACACGTACACCGCTGCGCTGCCGACCTTTGCGCCCATCAGGGCGATCACCCCGGGCCCGGCGATGAGCCGGGAGACCAGCTCCTTGAGGGCGGCGGCATCCGCTTCCACAAAGCCGGAGACCAGACGGATGCCGCCGGGCAGTGCTTCGGCAGCCTCCAAAAGCGCCGGGATGCGGCCAAGCAGCATCTCCTGCCGCAGCCGGTTCAGTTCATACTCGGCGGTGCGCAGCCGCTCCTGCAGGGCGGTCACGCTGCCGGGCAGCCCCTCCGGGGTGGTGGAGAGCAAGGCGGAGGCCCCGTGCGCCGCATCGTGGCAGCGCCGGTAGTCCTCCATCGCCCGCTGCCCGGCCACAAAGGCCACGCGCATCTTGCCCCGGGCGGGGGTCGCCGAAAGGATCTTCACAAGCCCGATCTGCCCCGCGGTGGCGGGATGGGTGCCGCCGCAGGCCACCATCTCATCATCGCCAATGGCAACGATGCGCACATGCTCGCTCACGGTGGGCGCTTTGCGCAGCGGCAGCCCGGCCAGCTCATCCGCCTCCGGGAACCAGCAGCGGATGGGCACATCCCGCTGGATGTGCTCGTTCACGTCCTGCTCGATACGGCGCAGCTCCTCCCCGCTGAGGCGGGTGATGCCGCCGGGCATGGCTACATCGATGGTGGATACATCGTCGCTGATGTGCAGGCCGATGGTCACGCCGCCCATCAGCCGGTGCAGCGCCCCGGCGATCATGTGGTCGCCCGCGTGCTGCTGCATATGGTCGAACCGCCGCGCCCAGTCGATGCTGCCGTGCACCCGCTCGCCCACGGTCAACGGGGCGGATACGGTGTGCCACACCAGCCCGTCCTCCACGTTCACATCGGTCACGGCTGCACCGCCCAGCAGGCCGGTATCATAGGGCTGGCCGCCGGAGGTGGGGTAGAAGGCACTGCGATCCAGCAGCACATCAAACAGGCCGCCGTTGGGGCGCACCTCGAGCACAACGGCATCAAAGGCCGTCAGGTAAGCATTGTCGTAGTAAAGCCGTTCGGTCATTGTTGATCACCCTCCGGCTCCTATCATACAGGATGGCCGCCCCCTTTGGCAACCGTGTTTGCCCGGTCGTGTGCCGCGGGGGGCTGTTCATCCGCCTGCCCGTGATCGGCTCCTGATGGCTGATCACGCCCCGCCGGGGCCCGGCAGCCCACCCGCAACCGTCCGTTCCCGCCAGTGCTTGTCCGCGCCCGCCCGCCGTGGAAGCGCCCGCCGGTCACCGCTCCCGCCTGTGCCCAGCGCCTTCTCGCGTTCGGCTCGCAAGCCTCCCCGCCCCTCATCCGAAAGATACCACGCCCCGCCGGGGCCCGGCAGACCGCCCGCAACCGTCCGTTCCCGCCTGTGCCTGCCCACGCCCGCCCCGTGGAAGCGCCCGACGGTCATCGCTCCCGTCCGAAAGGCACCATGCCCCGCACCGGGGGAATGGGCAGCCCGCTCCGTCCACGCAGCCCGCTCCGTCCACGCAGCCCGCCCGCCGTGTGGACAACCGAACCACGCCCAGCTCCCGCTCTGCGAGGATGGTCATTTCTTGTGTTATTTACAAAAAAGCATTTTCACTTGTGGTAAAGCATGGTATAATACAGGTGTGATCCAAACCGCCATCTTCTCTGCATCGCCGGAAGGGGGCGGAGCGCACGGCATCCTCGCAGCCCGTGCAGATAAAACCGCCATGGTGGCATCGCCATCCATCCGGCAGATCATGACCGAATTTGCAAAGGAGAATCGCTATGAAACGGAAACTGCTTGCTGTTGTTTGCCTGCTGGTGCTCATCTGCATGCTGCCGCTGCAGGGCATGGCGCTGAAGCAGGGCAATGTGGTGCGCATCACCAGCCCCGGCTCCCTCAATGTGCGCAGCGGCCCCGGCACCGATCACAACAAGATCGGCACCGCCAAGCCCGATTACATCTACCCCTATGTGGGCACCGAAAACGGCTGGAATGCCATCATCTACACTCAGGGCCAGATCGGCTATGTATCCGGCAACAAGTCCGTTGTGGAAATGGGCTTCGTGCAGGATGATTACAGCGACGGCCCCAAGGCTGAGGGCATCGTGCGCATCACCCACACCGCCACGCTGAACATCCGCAAGGGCCCCAGCAAGGAGTTCGGTGTGCTGGCCATTGCCAACCCCAACGATGTGTATACCTATGTAGGCCCCGATAACGGCTGGTACGCCATCCAGCTGAACGATGGCTCCATCGGCTTCGTTGCCGCCAACCGCAGCGAGGTGGAGATCCTCGGCGTGTACGACGAGAACGGTAATCTGATCCAGATCACCCCCACTCCCACCCCCATCGCAACGCCTACCCCCATCCCCACGCCTACTCCTACGCCTACCCCCACCCCTACGCCTACCCCCACTCCGACTCCCACCCCTACCCCCACGCCCACTCCCACGCCTACCCCCACTCCCACCCCCACCCCGATGATCTGCGGCCAGTGCCATTCCAATACCATCTGCACCACCTGCGATGGCACCGGTGTTGTGTACGGCGCTCTGCAGCGCGCCCTGATCTATTGCCCCAGCTGTCTGGGCAACGGTAAGTGCTGGAACTGCAACGGCGTAGGCTGGCTGTTCTATCCCTGGTAACAAAAGGCTCCCTGTCGGGGGCTGTGTATAGCCGAAAGGGCTGCCGCAGGCTGCGGCAGCCCTTTTGCGTTGTGCTGGGGGTCTCCTTCGGCACCCTCAGTCTGCCCTGCGGGCAGCCAGCTCCCTCTGAAGAGGGAGCCGGTCCCCGGTTTTTTCCGCGGCAGCCCTTTTGCGTTGTGCTGGGGGTCTCCTTCGGCACCCTCAGTCTGCCCTGCGGGCAGCCAGCTCCCTCTGAAGAGGGAGCCGGTTCCCGGTTTCTCTGCGGCAGCCCTTTTGCGTTGTGCTGAGGGTCTCCTTCGGCACCCTCAGTCTGCCCTGCGGGCAGCCAGCTCCCTCTGAAGAGGGAGCCGGTTCCCGGTTTCTCTGCGGCAGCCCTTTTGCGTTGTGCTGAGGGTCTCCCTCGGCACCCTCAGTCTGCCCTGCGGGCAGCCGGAAGGATTGTACGCCGTACCAAAATGCAAGCAGCATCTCCCACGCCCCACACAAAAGCCCCCGGCAAAACGGCCGGGGGCGCAATGCTTATTCTGCTTTCTTACCTGTAGGCTTCCGCCATCAACCCTCAGCCTGCATACCGTGCTTCTCCGTCAGCAGCTTCTTGGCGCTGGAGATGCGCACGCACAGGGTGAAGATCTTCATGGCGGTCTCCAGATCGGCCAGGCAGGGGTAGGTGGGCGCAATGCGGATGTTGCTGTCCTGCGGGTCGTTGCCGTAGGGCCAGGTGGCACCTGCGCCGGTCATGGTCACACCGGCCTTCTTGGCCCGGGCTACGATATCCCTGGCGCAGCCGGGCAGGCTGTCGAACAGGATGAAGTAACCGCCCAGCGGCTTGGTCCAGCTGCCAATGCCCAGCCCCTCCAGATCCTTCTCCAGGATCGCCTCCACGGCCTCGAACTTGGGGCGGATGATGTCCGCATGCTTGCGCATGTGCTCCACCATACCGTGGATGTCCTTGAAGAAGCGCACGTGGCGCAGCTGGTTCACCTTGTCGTGGCCGATGGTCTGGTGGCGCAGATAGGTGAGGAAATCCTCCATATTGTTAGGGCTGGTGGCGATGGCGGCAATGCCGCTGCCCGGGAAGGTGATCTTGGAGGTGGAGGCAAACTTGTAGACCAGATCCGGGTTACCGGCGCGCTTGCACTCGGCCAGGATCTCGATCAGGTGATCCTGATGGTGGTCGTAGAGGTGGTGCATGCCGTAGGCATTATCCCAGAAAATGCGGAAGTCCGGCGCGGCGGGCTCCAGACGGGCAAAGCGGCGCACGGTCTCATCCGAATAGGAGATGCCCTGGGGGTTGGAATACTTGGGCACACACCAGATGCCCTTGATGGTCGCATCCTCGCTGACCAGCTTCTCCACCAGATCCATATCCGGGCCTTCGGGGGTCATGGGCACGGGAATGTTCTTGATGCCGAAGTATTCGGTGATGCCGAAATGCCGGTCGTAGCCGGGCACGGGGCAGAGGAACTTGACCTCCGGCAGCTTGCACCAGGGGGTGTTGCCCATCACGCCGTGGGTCCATACCCGGCTGATGGTGTCGAACATCACGTTCAGGGAGGAGTTGCCGTAGATGATGATGTCCTTGGGGTTGTTCTCCATCATATCGCCCAGCAGCTCCCGGGCCTCCTGGATGCCGGTCAGCTGGCCGTAGTTGCGGCAGTCGGTGCCGTCCTCACAGGTCAGGTCGGAGGCGGAATCCAGCACATCCATCATGCCCATGGAAAGATCCAGCTGCTCCTGGCAGGGCTTGCCGCGGCTCATATCCAGCTGCATGCCCAGAGACTGCACCTTCTTGTATTGTACCTTCAGCTCCGCCAGCTCGCCCGCCAGCTCGGATGCCGTCATTTCGATATAAGGCTTCATGCTTCATTCCCTCTCTGTTTTCGCATAGGTAAAGGGCCGGTATGCCCGGGCACCCTGCACATTATAGCAAGTTACACCCGTTCCCACAATATGCCGTTGGTACGCCTTTTGTTCTGTTTTGGTTTTCTCTGTCCCCTGGCAGCGCAGGCTTGACCCCCGCTTTGCCGCCGTGCTATCATGGGGCGGTAAACAGCCCGTAGGGCTGCAACCGGGAGGCGAAACTGTGGTCAAAGCTGCTTTTTTCGATCTGGACGGCACCCTGCTGGATGAGGATAAGCGCATCCCCACTTCTGCCCGGGAGGCGCTCCGTCACTGGCGGGCGCAGGGTCTGCGCACCTATATCGTTACCGCCCGCTCCCCAAGGCTCCACATCACCCTGGGCTGGAGCGAGGAGGAGTTCGCCCTCTTCGATGGGGCCATCCACTCCAACGGTGCCACCCTCCGTCTGGAGGATGGGCTGCACCACTGCTGCCTGCACCCGGAGGCGGTACGCCGTGCCCTGAAGCAGGTGCGCAGCTGTCAGGGCGCGGAGATGTCTCTGCATATGCCGGAGGATGGCCACGCCTTTACCTTTGCTATGGATGAGCAGCGGCTGGCCCGCTGGCAGCTGAAGCCGGAGAACGTGCTGCCGCTGGATGAGAATGCCATCTCCCGCACGCTGAAGGCGCTCATCTTTCGCAGCGACCTGAAGGAGGAGCGCCCGCCCCTGCCCGCCTGGCTGGGGGAGCGCATCGCGGCGGATTGCGAAGGGCTGGCCCATGTGCTGGTGACCGATCAGGGGCGCACCATCCAGCTGGTGCCGCTGGAGGCGGGCAAGCTGCGGGCGGTGGAGCAGATCCGTAAGCGGCTGGGGCTGGCCAGGGAGGAGATCGCTGTTTTCGGCGACGACCTGAACGATCTGGAAATGATCGCCCATTACCCCATGAGCGTGGCTATGGGCAACGGTGCAGCCCAGGTGAAGGCTGCTGCCGGGTATGTGACCGTTGCCAACACCGAAGGGGGCATTGCCCAGGGGTTACGCTGGGCGATGGGGGAGGGTTGATCGGTTTGTTCTCCCAATGTTTTTTCAAAAGTGCCATTGACAACCTTTCCCGTACTGTGCTATCATCCGTATTGTAATTGAATACCCATCCCAAAGACGATGACGAAGACGGCCGAAACGGACGCTTCCAGAGAGCCGGTGGTTGGTGCGAACCGGCAGCAGAGGTTTCAAGTGCTTATCCCTTCCGAGTCGAAAGCCCGAATCATTCTCCCAGTAAGGCTTTCCGTGAGGCTGCGTAAATGCACAGGGTTTGCCAGAACCCGTTGAGTGGCAGCAACAGCTGCAATTTGAGTGGTACCGCGAGTGTAATAACACCCGTCTCAAAGCAAAACTTTGGGACGGGTTTTTCTTTACCATTCAAGCAAGGAGGTATGCCCAATGAACCAGTCCGGACAGCAAATTCAGGAGATCGCCCTTCGTATTCGTGAGATGCGGAACATTATGGGCTATTCCACCGAGGAGATGGCCCTGCGCACGCAGGTGAGCGAGAGCACCTATGTGGAATACGAAAACGGCCAAGTAGACCTTCCTTTTTCCTTCATCCATAAATGCGCTCTTGCCTTCGGCATCGGTCTGACCGACCTTTTGGAGGGCTCCAGCGCCCACCTGAGCAACTACACCGTTACCCGCAAGGATAACGGCATCACCACCGCCAAGGAGCGGGGCATCCGCATCCAGAACCTGGCCCCCATGTTCCGCCAGAAGATCGGCGAGCCCTACTGGGTACGCTACGACTACCTGCCCGAGCAGCAGGATAAGCCCATCCAGCTGGCCACCCACGCCGGTCAGGAATTCGACCTGATCCTGAAGGGCTCCCTGAAGGTGCAGATCGGCGAGCAGGTGGAAGTGCTCCACGAGGGTGACAGCATCTACTACGATTCCGCCACCCCTCACGGCATGATCGCTGTGGATGGCGAAGAGTGCCTGTTCCTTGCCATGGTGCTCCACGGTAAGAGCAACGTGGCCCCCGAGGTGCAGGAGAAGCATGTGCCCATCTCCGATACCGACGAGGAGCTGTGCTGCAAGAAGTTCATCAACACCGTTGAGGATGAGAACGGCTCCCTGGTTTCCATCGATTTTACCAACGAGGATCAGTTCAACTTCGGTTTCGACATCGTGGATGCCGTTGCCCGCAAGGATCCCGATAAGCTGGCCATGCTCCATGTTTCCCGCCGGAAGGAGGAGCGCCGCTTCACCTTCAAGGATATGAAGGATCTCTCCAACCAGACCGCCAACTACCTTACTTCTCTGGGCGTGAAGAAGGGCGACCGCGTGATGCTGGTTTTGAAGCGCCACTGGCAGTTCTGGCCCGCCATGACCGCCCTTTGCAAGCTGGGCGCCATCGCCATCCCTGCCACCAACCAGCTGCTGGCCCACGATTTTGAGTACCGCTTCCAGGCGGCAGGCATAAGCGCCATCCTCTGCACCGCCGACGGCGATGTGGCCCGCCAGGTGGATCTGGCCGCCGAGACCTCTCCCACGCTGAAGACCAAGGTGCTCGTAGGCGGCAGCCGCGAGGGCTGGCGCGATTACGACAACGAGTTCGGCCTGTTCAGCCGCCGCTACCTGCGCACCGAGGATACCCCCTGCGGCGACGAGCCCATGCTCATGTTCTTCACCTCCGGCACCACCGGCTACCCCAAGATCGCTACCCACAGCTTCAAGTACCCGCTGGGCCACTACATCACCGCCAAGTACTGGCACTGCGTGCATCGTAACGGCCTGCACTTCACCATCTCCGATACCGGCTGGGGCAAGGCGCTCTGGGGCAAGTACTACGGCCAGTGGCTGTGCGAGGGCGGCGTGTTCACCTACGACTTCGACCGCTTCGATGCCGCCGACATCCTGCCCATGTTCGGCAAGCACAGGATCACCACCTTCTGCGCACCGCCCACCATGTACCGCATGATGATCAAGGAAGACCTGACCAAGTACGACTTTTCCTCCGTTGTGCGCGCCACCACCGCCGGTGAGGCGCTGAACCCCGAGGTGTACTATCAGTTTGAAAAGCTCACCGGCCTGCAGCTGATCGAGGGCTTCGGCCAGACCGAGACTACGCTCTCCATCTGCAATCTGGTGGGTCATGCCCACAAGGTGGGCTCCATGGGCAAGGCCAGCCCCCTGTACGACATCCAGCTGCTGGATCCTGACGGCAACCCGGTGGCCCCCGGCCAGAGCGGCGAGATCTGCATCAAGACCAGCGAAAAGGTCCCTTGCGGTCTGTTCCTGGGCTATTACCGGGACGAGGAAAAGACCGCTGCCGTGCTGCATGATGGCTGGTACCACACCGGCGATGTGGCCTGGAAGGATGAGCAGGGCTACTTCTGGTACGTGAGCCGTGTGGATGACGTGATCAAGTCCTCCGGCTACCGCATCGGGCCCTTCGAGATCGAGAGCGTCATCATGGAGCTGCCCTATGTACTGGAGTGCGGCGTTACCGGCGCGCCCGACGAGGTGCGCGGCCAGGTGGTCAAGGCCTGCATCGTGCTCACCAAGGGCACCGAAGGCACCGACGAGCTGAAGAAGGATATCCAGAACTATGTAAAGCAGCACACTGCACCCTATAAGTACCCCCGCATCGTGGAATTCCGGGATGAGCTGCCCAAGACCATCTCCGGCAAGATCCAGCGCAACAAGCTGTAAGATACGGTCTGCCCGCTCCGGCATAATGCCGGGGCGGGCCCAGCTCGTCAAAAAATTCGCCTACGGCGACTTTTTTGACGACTTTTGCACCGTTTGCCTAGGAGCCTACGGCTCCCCGGGCGGCAAACGGTGATAGGAATCCCTTGCTACGCAAGGGTTCCGAAACCACCGTACACGCCGCTG
>SVGN01000100.1 GCA_015056315.1 Clostridiales bacterium | reverse complement strand
TTCTGGTTCCTCTTTTGCGTCAAAAGAGGAACCGCAGGTGTGGGGCGCGGAGCCCCACCCTGTTGCTCGCAGCGGTACTGCGAGGAAAAAAGCTATGAGCGGCTTGGGTGGAATGGCTCCTGCCGGGAGGGGTCTGCGGGCGGCACCCTCAGTCGGCTGCGCCGACAGCTCCCTCTAAAGAGGGAGCCATGTGGGGGGTGGGCAGCTCCCTCTAAAGAGGGAGCCTTGTGGGGGGTGGGCAGCCCCTCTAAAGAGGGAGCCTTGTGGGGGGTGGGCAGCCCCTCTGAAGAGGTAGCCTTGTGGGAGGTGGGCAGCCCCTCTGAAGAGGGAGCCTTGTGGGGGGCGGGCAGCTCCCTCTGAAGAGGGAGCCGGTATGGAGGGGGCAGCCACCTCCACCCGGAGGAGGGGGCGGGGGGGGAGAACCTCACTCCCCCTGCTGCCTGCGCTTGAGCCACACCATCAGCACGGCGATCTCCGCCGGGTTCACACCGGGGATGCGCCCGGCCTGGCTCAGGCTGCGGGGCTTATGCTGCTTCAGCTTCTGCCGGGCTTCGATGCGCAGGCTCTCGATGCTGTCGTAATCGATATCCTCGGGCAGGAGCCAATCCTCCATAGCCCGGGCGCGCTGCACCTGGGCCTGCTGCTTTTTCAGGTAGCCCTCGTACTTCACGTGCAGCTCGGCCTGCACGCAGGCATCCGGCTGGAAGCCGGAAAGCTCCGGGCACAGGGCGGTAAGGTTCTCCAGGGTGACCTCCGGGCGGCGGAGCAGCTCTTCGGCGGTCAGGGTGGCGGTGGTCTCCGGCTGGCCGTTGGCAGCGAGCCATTCGCTGCGCTCCGGCGTGGCAGGCAGCTTGACGGTGTGCAGCTTCTTGAGCAGTTCTTCGGTCTGGGTGCGCTTCTTTTCCAAAACAGCCATGCGCCGGTCATCCGCCAGACCACGGGCGTGGCTGAGGGCGGTAAGCCGCAGGTCGGCATTATCCTGCCGGAGCAGGAGGCGGTATTCGGAGCGGCTGGTCATCATGCGGTAGGGCTCGTCGGTGCCCTTGGTGACCAGGTCATCCACCATCACGCCGATGTAGCCCATATCCCGGGTGATGACGAGGGGTTCCTTCTCCCGGAGCCAACAGGCGGCGTTGATGCCCGCCAGGATGCCCTGGGCGGCGGCCTCCTCGTAGCCGGAGGTGCCGTTGACCTGCCCGGCAAAATACAGGCCGGGGATGCGCTTGGAGGCAAGGGTCAGATCCAGCTCGGTGGCATCGATGCAATCGTACTCGATGGCGTAGGCCAGCCGGGTGAGGATGGCCCGCTCCAGCCCGGGCACGGTGCGGTACATCTGCCACTGCACGCTTTCGGGCAGCGAGGAGGACATGCCCTGCACATACCACTCGGGGCTGTCCAGCCCCTCGGGCTCCAGAAAGAGCTGGTGGCGGTCCTTATCGGCAAAGCGGCGCACCTTGTCCTCGATGCTGGGGCAGTAGCGGGCACCGGTGCCCTTGATATCGCCCCGGAACATGGGGCTCAGGTGCATGTTCTCCTGTATGATGCGGTGGGTCTCCGGGTTGGTGTAGGTAAGGTAGCACATGCAGCGGTTCTCCAGCGGGTAGCGCACGCCGATATCCGGCTGCTGCGCCACCGTAAGGAAGGAGAACGGCGTGATGGGGTCATCGCCGGGCTGCGGCTCCATTTTGTCAAAATCGATGCTGCGCACATCCACACGGGCGGGGGTGCCGGTCTTGAAGCGGCGCAGCTGAAAGCCCAGCGCCTCCAGCGAGCCGGAAAGCCCTTCCGCACGGCACAGGCCCTGGGGGCCGGTGTTGCGGCTGTAATCGCCGATGATGATGCGGCTCTTCAGGTACACACCGCCGCAGATGATCACCCCGCGGCAGGCAAGGGTCTCGCCGGTCATGAGCCGCACACCGCTGATGCGCCCGCCCTCGGTGAGCAGCTCCGTCACCTCGCCCTGGCGCACGGTCAGGTTGGGGGTGGCGAAAAGGGTGTTCAGCATATCCTCATGGTAGCGGCGCTTGTCCGCCTGGGCGCGCAGGCTGTGCACGGCAGGGCCCTTGCCCCGGTTGAGCATACGGCTCTGCAAAAAGGTGCGGTCGATGGCTATGCCCATCTGGCCGCCCAGCGCATCCACCTCGCGCACCAGATGCCCCTTGCCCGTGCCGCCGATGGCAGGGTTGCAGGGCATCAGCGCCACGGAACCGATATCCAGCGTCATCAGCAGGGTGGAAACGCCCATCCGGGCGGCAGCCAGGGCAGCCTCGCAGCCTGCGTGGCCTGCGCCGATCACGATCAGCTCGTGCATGTTCTTCTTCACCTCTGTGGTCTGTTTGGAGTGGGGGTCAGGCCTCCCGGGCGGTGCGGGTCATCACCCGGCACTCGGTGGGGCGAACCGGATTTTCGATGATGATCTCATCGATCTCATCCGCCACGATGGTGCCGGACATGGGGTTCTTCACCGACAGGATGCGCCCGTGCACATCCGCCTCCACAGCGGAGCATTCAAAGGCCAGATCCGCATCCTCCATGGTGCAGTAGATGAGCCGCAGCCCCTGGCAGTAGCAGAAGGGCTGGGTGCCGATGATGCGGCAGTTCTCCAGGGTCAGATCCTTGCTGTACCAGGCCAGGTACTCGCCCTTGACCAGGCAGTTGCGTACCGTTACATTGCGGCAGTGCCAGAAGGCATCCTTGGTGTCAAGAACGGAATCCTCAATGGTCATGTTCTCCACGTACTGGAAGGAATACTTGCCCTTGAAGTGCAGATCCCGGATGGTCACATCCCGGCTGCCCATGAACACGTACTCGCTCTCCAGCTCGCCGCCGAGAACCGTGATGCTTTTACAGTTCCAGCCAAACTCGGTAGACCTGATGCGGCAGTTTTCCAGCCGGATGCTGCTGCACTCCCGGAGGGCCTTTACGCCGCCCAGCTCGCAATCTGCAATGTGGCCGTTCTCCGCATACCAAAGGGCGGCGCGGGCGGTCTCGGTGCTCCGGCAGTTTTTGAGGGAGAAGCCGATGGTGTGCCACAGGGGGTAACGCAAAAGAAAGCGGCAGTTCTCCACATCCACATCCCGGCATTCCTTGAGGGCGGATTCGCCGTCCGCCTCCCCGGCAAAGGTGCAGTTGCGCACCAGCGCACCGGTGGTGTGGTACAGGGCGCGCTCCTGATCCATGGTCTCATTTTCGATGATCTGCTTTACCATAACTCGTTTTTTTCAAGCTGCACGGGCAGCCCCGGCAGCATCTCCTTGTGTATTTCCCGCCGCGTTTTGCAAAAGCGGCTATCCTTTATCATACGTTCTTTCCCGCCGGATGGCAAGCAGGAATGCGATTTTGGTCGTTTTGCGGCAGGTTTTGGCCATACGGTGTAAAAGAAATGAACAAATTGGATGATGTAGGTTTGTCAAACATCTTGTACAGTGAAAGAAGCAAGGAACTCACGAGGAGAAAGCCAGTTGAGAGGACGAGACGGACGGTTGTTGGAACGACTTTGGTGGGCAGCGAGCTGCCCACCAAAGTC
>SVGN01000043.1 GCA_015056315.1 Clostridiales bacterium | reverse complement strand
GTTATGCTCTTCATGAAGGGTTTGGCTCCTTTCGTACAGTTTTGTGTCGCAACTCAACTATACCACATGAGCCAATCCTTCTTTTCTTTTCTCTTACTGTCCAAGATGTATTGTAGCGCTACATTGCTCCGGCTCTGAGGCTGGCTCCCCCTCTTGCCATCCTTCACCCAATCCAGTACAATAGAAGCGTATGCGGTCTTTTGCCGCAGCCAAACAGGAAAGGGAGTGCAAGCATATGCGTCTGGATAAATTTTTGAAGGTTTCCCGCATCATCAAGCGGCGTACCGTTGCCAACGAGGCCTGCTCCGGCGGCCGCGTGAGCCTGAACGGCAAGGTGGCCAAGCCCGGTGCCGAGGTAAAGGTGAACGATATTCTGGAGATCCGCTTTGGCAACCGTGTGGGCCGTTACCGCATCGCCGAGGTGAAGGAAGTGGTGCGCAAGGAAGGAGCGGCCGATATGTACGAGGTGCTGGAGGAGGATGCCGCCACCAAGGCAGAACGGGGCGCAGAGGAATGATCAGCTACGCTATTGTTTTGGGCGGCGGCAGCGGTCAGCGCATGGGGGCAGAGGTGAACAAGGTGTTCCTGCCCCTGCGGGGCGTGCCGGCCATCGTGCGCTCCATCGCACCCTTTTCGGCACTGTGCAGGGGTGCTGTGGTGGTGGCCCGGGCCGAAGAGGTGGAGCATATGCAGACCCTGATCGCCCGCTACGGCCTCAGCCGCTTCGTGCTGGCGGTGGTGCCTGGCGGGGGGACCCGTCAGGCCTCCGTCAAGAACGGCATGGATGCCTTGCCCGCCGATGCGGAGGCCATTCTTGTGCACGACGGTGCGCGCTGTCTGGTCACCGAAGAGGTGATCGGCCGGGTGCTTTCCGGCATCGTGGAAAACGGCAGCGCCGTAGCCGCCGTACAGGTGACCGATACCATCAAGCGGGCACAGCCGGACGGGCGGGTGCTGGAGACCCTGAACCGCTCCGAGCTCTATGCCATGCAGACTCCCCAGGGCTTTTTGGCGGCAGAGCTGTTTGCCGCCCACGAAAAGGCTGCCCGGGAAAACTATCTGGCTACCGACGATGCTGCTCTGGTGGAATACTGGGGCAAGCCTGTGTTCTTGACCGAGGGCAGCCGGGAGAACCTGAAGCTGACCACCCCGGTGGATCTGGCTTTTGCCGAAGCCATCCTTCGCCATCGGGAAGAAAAGGAGGCTCTGCAAGGATGCTGAGGATCGGACACGGAATGGATGTACACCGGCTGGTGGAGGGGCGCAAGCTCATCCTCTGTGGGGTGGAGGTGCCTCATACCCTTGGCCTGCTGGGCCACAGCGATGCGGATGTAGCCACCCATGCCCTGATGGATGCCCTTCTGGGCGCTGCCGCCCTGGGCGACATCGGTAAGCTGTTCCCCGATACGGATATCCAGTACAAGGGTGCGGATTCCATCGGCCTGCTGCGGGTGGTGATGCGGCGCCTAAAAGAGAAGGGCTACCGCCCCGTGAATGCGGATGTGACCATCGTGGCCCAGAAGCCCAAGCTGCGCCCGTACATCGATGCGATGCGCGCGCGCCTGGCAGAGGCCATGGAGCTGGAGGTGGAGCTGGTCAATGTAAAGGCCACCACCACCGAGCATATGGGCTTTGAGGGTAAGGAGAAAGGAATGTCCGCTCATGCGGTCTGCCTGATCGAGACCCTTTGATGCAAAAGATACTCAAGCGCCTGCGGGCGAAAGGAGCCGCCATGTGGAGGAATATGCCCCAGCGCCGCTGGCTGGTGCTGGCCGCGGGCGTTGCGTTTTTCACCGGCTGCCGTTTGGCCGTATGGCTGAGCGGCGGCCCGTGGCTTTACGGGCTGCTGGGCATCGGGCTTGCGATCGGGGCACTTTCGATTCTGAGCAAGCGCAGCCTGTTGCTGGCGGTAACGGTGATCTTCTGTGCGCTGGGAGTGATGCGGGCAGAGCCTGCCCTGCGGCCTGCCACGCCCAGACCGGGCAGCTATGAGCAGATCTCCGGCTACGTGTATGGCGAGCCTACCCTGCGCTCCGATGAGCGCGTCACCTTTACCCTTACGGAGATCTCTCTGGATGGGGAAGCGGTCTCCGGGCGGGCCTATTGCAGCTTCCGCTACGAAGGGGAGCCGCCGGTGCTGTTCGATGGCGCAAAGGTATCCATGCAGGGCTATCTGTACCGCCCAAGCGGTAAAGAAGGGGCGCCGCGCTTCGATTTCCGGGAATGGATGCTCCGGGGCGGCATGAGCTTCGGCATCTCTGCCTCCGGAGAAATGCACATTACCAATACGCCCGGCGCAGCCCCGGTAAAGGATCTGGCCTACCGGCTCAGGAATGTGTTCCGTTCATCGCTGGAGCGTACCATGGGCGATGGGGCAGACCTGGCCATGGCGCTGCTTTTCAGCGATAAGTCCGGCATCCGGGAGGAGGAGAGGGAGGCCTTCAACCGGCTGGGCATCGCGCATGTTATGTCGGTCTCCGGGCTGCATGTGGGCATTGTGGCGGGGCTGATGCTGCAGCTGTTGGAAAAACTCCGTCTTGGCAGGGGCCGTTGGCTGTTGCTGGCCGTGCTGCTGGGTGCGTATTGTATGCTTACCGGGTTTTCTGCCGCTTCCATGCGGGCGGCCATCATGCTGCCGCTGGGGTATGCGGCCGGCCTCCGGCACAGGCCCCGCTCTCAGATCCATTCTCTCGGTATGGCTGTTTTGCTCATCCTGCTCATACAGCCCATGCATGCATTTTCCGCAGGGCTGGTGCTGGCGGTCTCGGCAGTGCTGGGCATCTATCTGCTCAAGCCCGCCCTGTCCGAAAGGCTGCTGCCCCGGCTTTCACAGGAGGAGCCCTCCGCCGCACCGCAGGGCAAACGGCTCGGGCGGCGGATCAGGCGTTTGGCCGTCAGACTGAAGGATGGCTTTCTTTTCAGTCTTTCGGCGCAGCTGGGCGTGCTCGTGCCGACGGCCTGCTATTTCCGGCAGCTGCCGTTGTACGGTGTGTTCATCAACATGGCCATCGTGCCCTATGTGGGTCTGCTGGTGCCCATGCAGCTGATCGCGCTGGTGCTTTCGCCTCTGCCTGCAGTGGGGCAGGCAGCCGGCTGGGTGGCTGCCCTGATGGGCGATGGGCTGCTTTGGGCCGTAGAGCTGCTCAAGCAGCTGCCCATGGCGGCTGTAAAGGTAGGCAAGACCGATGTGCTCTGGTTTTGCGTGGCACTGGTCGCGGTGCTGGCGGTCTCCGGTGCGGTGCGGGCCCGGGCCTGGAGGCGCCTTGCGGCAGTAGCTGCCGCCGCTGTTGTGGCTGTCGGAGGCATTCTGGTCTCCACCCCGCCTGCCACCCGTTATATACAGCTCTCGGTGGGGCAGGCGGATGCGGCTCTGCTGTTTGACGGCGACACCACCATCGCCATCGATGTGGGCGTGGATGGCGAAGCGACCCTTGCGTATTTGGAAGATGAGGGGCGGGATATCGACGCCCTGTACCTGACCCATCTGCACATCGACCACGCGGGCGGCGTGCCCTATCTGCTGGACAGCGGCATCCGCATCGGGCAGGTATACCTGCCTGTGGGGGCCGATCAGCAGCGGCTGGATCAAAGCTCCCTGCGGGTGCTGGAGCGCATCCGGCAGGAGAACATCCCCATCGGCTGGGTAACTGCCGGGGATGTACATACCTATCCCACCACGTCGTTCAGGGTGCTCTGGCCCAGAACGGAGACCCTGCGTACCCGGCAGGATGCCAACGACCTGCCCATGGTGCTGGCCATCTGTCTGGGCGATTACACCATCCTTTCCGCCTCCGACCTGACAGGCAGCTACGAAAACTATGCCGCCGTGCCCTGCGATGTGCTCAAGGCTGCCCACCACGGCAGCAGTGAAAGCACCGGTGAAGCGTTTCTGGAGACCGCTGCGCCGGAGCTGGTGCTTATCAGCTGTACCGGTGGCAAAAGCTATATGCCCGGCGAGGAACTGCTCGGGCGGCTGGACGAGCGGGGCATCGATTACCTGCGCACCGATGAGGCAGGCGATATTACCCTGTACCTGAAAAACGGTCAGCTGGCAGCTGTACCCTACAAGGAGGTACCATGAACCATACCGCGTTTTTTGACCTGCTGAAGAAAGGCACCCTGGGCGATGCCTACCTGATGGAGGGCACGGAGGAATACATCAAGCAGCAGGCGCTGGAGCGGCTCAAGGAAAAGCTGCTGCCCGCCGGGCTTGAGGAAATGAACCTGACCGAGCTGACCGACCCGGATGCGGATGCCCTCATCGCCGCCGCCGAGACCCTGCCCTTTATGGGGGAGAAGCGGCTGGTGGTGGTGCGGGAGTGCAGCCTGCTATCCGCAAGCAAAAAGGCTGCGGATGAGAACAAGGCCGCCGCCATCACCGAGTATGTGGCGCATATCTCGCCCTCCACCTGCCTCATTTTTTATATGAAGGGCAAGGCGGACGGGCGCAAGAAGCTCTACACCCTGCTCAAAAAGAAGAATGCCATCGTGGATTTCTCGCCCATGAGCGATGCGGAGTGCGCTGGCTGGGCGGCCAAGACCATGCAGCGGCTGGGCAAGGCCCTCTCCCGGGAGTGCGCGGAGAAACTGGTCTTTACCGTGGGCCGGGATGCGGCTCTGCTCAAGCAGGAGATGGAAAAGCTGGCTGCCTACCTGAACGACCGGGATACGGTGGCCCCGGAGGATATCGATGCGGTATGCACCCGCTCCTCCGAGTATACGGTGTTCCAGATGGTGGATGCCCAGGTGGCGGGCGATAACCGGCAGGCCTTTGCCCTCCTGCGGGATGTGCTCCGGGCGGGTGAGGACCGCATCATGGTGCTGGCCATGCTGCTCAGGCAGTACCGCATCCTCTACCACATGCGCTGCATGCTGGACGAGCACACGCCCCAGCAATCCCAGGCACAGCTGCTGGGCATACCGCCCTTTGCGGTGGGCCGCACACAGCAGCAGGCCAGGCGCTTCAGCAAGGAGCGCCTCCGGGAGGCCTACGATATGCTGCTGGGCTACGAGCAGGGCATCAAGGCCGGTGTGCTGCCCCAGGAGGCCTGCGCAGAGAATGCACTGCTGAAGCTGGAGCAGATCCTCAGGGGCGATACCAAATAAAAACTTGCCCTAACCGCAGCTTTTTGGTATGATGCACCTGTTTATACCGTTCGCCGGGGCACGGTAAAGCCCCGGGCATTCAAAAAACCATCAAAGAACCGCTCTGTTTGAGCCAAAAGGAGGCGCGTCCGCTGTGTCCGATACTGTGAAGCAGGTAGCCATGCGAATTCTGGATCTTCGAGAGATCTCGGACTACACCGTCGAGGAAATGGCAGAAGCTCTGGAGGTACCCGTAGAAGAATACCGCAAATACGAAAGCGGCGAAGAGGATATGCCCATCAGCTTTCTGGTGAAGCTGGGCGAGGTCTTCCATGTGGATATGACCGAGCTGCTCACCGGCGAGACCCCGCGCCTCAACGTGCTCAGCGTTACCCGCGCCAGCAAGGGCCGCGAGGTGAACTGCCACGACCAGTATGTGTACAAGAATCTTGCCTATAACTTTATGAACCGCAAGATCGAGCCCATGTACGTTACCGTGCCGCCGGATGTGAACAAGAAGCTGGAGCCCAACAGCCACGATGGCCAGGAGTTTGATTACATTCTCTCCGGCTCTCTGCGGCTGGTCATCGGCAAGCACGATATCGTGCTCTCTCCCGGCGACAGCGTCTATTACGACTCCCGCTACCCGCATGCCATGCAGGCGGTGGGAGAGGAGCCGGTGCAGTTCCTTGCCATCGTTATTCCCTGATGAGGGGAGATCCATCAGCCGCACTAAAGGAGTTTGGTAACCGATGCTTGCAGACCGCTATATCCGGACGGATCTGTGTTCCCAGGAGGATTTTGAAAAGAACTTTACCCTGAAGGTGCCGGAGCATTTTCATTTTGCTTACGACATCGTGGATGAATACGCCCGTATCTCCCCCGAAAAGCCCGCCCTCATCTGGGCCGACCTGAAGGGCAACGAGCGCCGCTTCAACTTTGGCCAGATCTCTGCTTTGAGCGATAAGGCCGCCAACGTGTTTGCAGCCCGCGGCCTCAAGAAGGGCGACCCGGTCATTCTGATGCTGAAGCGCCGCTGGCAGTACTGGATCGCCGCCGTGGGTCTGCTGAAGGTGGGCTGTGTGCTGATCCCCGCCACGGCACAGCTGCAGAAGAAGGATATCGTCTACCGTGTACAGGCCTCCAGCGCCAAAGCCATCATCTGCGTGGAGGAGGATGAGGTGCGCAGCCATGTGCTGGCCTCCAAGGCCGAGTGCGACACCCTCGAGACCCTGTGGACGCTGGGCAGCTGCGAAGGCTTCCGGGATTTTGATGCCGAGCTGGAGGCTGCCCCCGCCGTATGGGAAAAGCCCGCCGTGCTGCCTGAAAATGACGACATCATGCTCATGTACTTTACCAGCGGCACCACTGGCATGCCCAAGATGGCGGCCCATAGCTGGACCTACCCCATTGCACAGACCGTTACCGCCTACTACTGGCATAACGTGAGCGATGGCGATATCCACATCGCCGTGGCGGATACCGGCTGGGCCAAGGCAGGCTGGGGCAAGATCTACGGTCAGTGGATCTGCGGTGCTACGCTGTTTGTGTACGATTTCGACCGCTTTGTGGCTGCCGATATGCTCGCCATGCTGGCAAAATACAAGGTGACCGCCTTCTGCGCGCCGCCTACCGTATACCGCTTCATGATCAAGGAGGATCTTTCCGCCTACGACCTGAGCAACCTGCGTTGGGCCAACTGCGCCGGTGAGCCCCTGAACCCGGAGGTGTACGACCGCTTCCTGGAGGCCACGGGCATCAAGATCCACGAGGGCTTCGGCCAGAGTGAGACCACCCCGCTGCTGATGACCAGCAAGTGGATGGAGCCCAAGACCGGCTCTACCGGCCGCCCCTCCCCGGCGTACGACATCGCTTTGGTGGATGCGGATGGCAACGAGGTGGAGGATGGTGTAGAGGGCGAGATCGTTATCCGGCTGGATAAGGGCCACCCCGCGGGCTTGTTCCTGGGCTATCACCGCAATCAGGAGCAGACTGATGCGGTGTTCTACGGCGGCTTCTACCACACCGGCGATATGGCCTGGCGCGATGTGGACGGCTACTACAACTTTATTGGCCGCAGCGATGACGTGATCAAGTCCAGCGGCTACCGCATCGGGCCCTTCGAGGTGGAAAGCGCCCTGCTGACCCACCCTGCTGTGCTGGAGTGCGCCATCACCGCCGTGCCCCATCCGGATCGCGGCCAGGTGGTCAAGGCCACGATCGTGCTCATGAAGGGCTACCTGCCCAGCGAAGAGCTGAAGAAGGAACTGCAGAAGCACGTTAAGCAGGTAACGGCTCCCTACAAGTATCCCCGCATCGTGGAGTTTGTGGATGAACTGCCCAAGACCATCTCCGGTAAGATCCAGCGCAAGCTGATCCGCACGGACGACTCCAAGGGCAGCGCCGAAAAGCTGCAGGTGCGTCACGCCACCACCGACGATGCGGAGGCCCTGCTCACCTACCTGAACCAGATCGGCGGTGAAAGCGACAACCTGACCTTCGGTGCGGATGCCTTCGAGACCATGTCTGTGGAGAACGAGCAGGAGTACATCCAGAACATCGGCGAAAAGAGCGTTATGCTGGTGGGCATGATGGGCGAGGAGATCGCCACCCTTGCCGCCATGAAGGTGCCCGCCAAGGAGCGTTTGCAGCACAGAGCCGCTCTGTCGCTGTCGGTCAAGAAAAAGTACTGGCACCGCGGCATCGGCACCCAGATGCTGGGCAAGCTGATCGACCATGCCAAGCAGAACGGCATCGAGGTGCTGGAGGTGCAGATCCGCACGGATCACACCGCTGCCATTGCCCTGTGCAACAAGTGGGGCTTTGAGACCATCGGTACCTTTAAGCGCTTCCTGCGGGTAGACGGCGTAGATTACGATGCCGTGCTGCTCAACCTGTATCTGTAAAGAAAAACTGTATTATGAAACGAACCCCCGGCCTGTATGGGCCGGGGGTTCTAGATCGTTGAAAAACTCGCCTTTGGCGACTTTTTCAACGAGGAATGCACCGTTTGCCTAGGAGCCTACGGCTCCCCGGGCGGCAAACGGCGATAGGAGCCCCTTGCTACGCAAGGGTTCCGAAACCACCGCACATGTCGCTGGTTTCGGTTTGGCAATCGGAGGGCTGCGGCCCTCCGATACCTCTTGGGGTTTGTCAACAGTCTGGAACCCCCGGCCTGTATGGGCCGGGGGTTCGCTGCGTATGTCGGGAGGCTCACCCTCTGCGGAGTCCCTTGGGGTAGTGATTTTTCACCTGACCGTCGCTGGCCTTGCCAAAGCCCAGGGGCAGCCCGTCCAGCGTTACCAGGCAGAAGCCGCTTACCCCCTCCGGGGCGGGCAGGGTCTCGCCCCGCTGATAGGCGGCGGCCTGTGCTTCATCCACGGCTACGGTGGGGTAGGTGCCGCCGGTGGGCAGTGCCATAGCCAGCGCATGGTCAGGTATGAATACCTTGCCCTTCATGCTGCCCAGCTGTAGACCGGCCCGCAGCACCTTGAGCCCCTTGAGGGGCGGCAGCTCCGGCGCAGCGATGAGCATATCGCCGAACTGGGCGTTGCACTCGGGCAGCCGGCCGCCAAAGCCCTTGCGGAAGGCAGCGTAGGCAGCCCCCATGGCTTTTTCGGGCTGGGCCAGCTGCTGGGCGGCGGGCAGGAAGGCGGTCTCGCTGTCTGCGGACACGCGGTCGGCAGAGTTGTCTCCGGCTGCATCGCTTTTATGCAGCTGTGCTACGAAATGCCCTTCGCCCTTGAATTGGTGGGGGTACAGGTGCAGCATGCCCTCCGGGGCCTCCATGCTGCTGCCCTCGCCGATGGGCAGGGAGAAGGGCACGCAGCAAAGCTCCGGGTGCTCCTTGAGCAGCCAATGGACGGTATCCTCGTTTTCCTCATGGTTGAGGGTGCAGGTGCTGTAGACCAGCCGCCCGCCGGGCCGGAGCATCTCAACGGCGGCTTGCAGGATGCGGCGCTGCCTTGCGGCGCAACCGGCAGGGGAATCCTCGTTCCATTCCAGACGGGTCTCCGGGTGGCGGCGGAACATGCCCTCGCCGCTGCAGGGGGCATCCACCAAAATGGCATCGAAGCAGCCATGCCACTGCCGGCAGAGCTGATCCGGGTCGGCAGAGACCACCAGTGCATGGGCAACGCCCATCCGCTCGATGTTCCGGCTCAGGATCCTGGCCCTGCCGGGCACCGGCTCGTTGCATACCAGCAGCCCCTGGCCCTGCATCAGCCCGGCGATCTGGGTGCTTTTGCCGCCGGGCGCGGCGCAGAGATCCAGCACCCGCTCACCGGGCCGGGGCGTAAGCACCGAAACGGCGGTCATGGCGCTGGGCTCCTGAATGTAGTAAGCGCCCGCCTCATGGAGCGGGTGCGCCCCCAGCAGGCTTTCGTTGTTCAGGTACCAGCCGCCCCTGTGCCAGGGCACCGGCTCCAGAAGGTCGCTGCGGAGGGGGTGGGTATCCGGCAGGGGCTTTTGCGGGTTCAGCCTGAGGCCCCGGTGCCAGGGCTCCTCCAGAGAAGCAAAATAGGCCGCCGCATCAGGGCCAAGCTGCTCCTGCATGCGGCGGACAAAGGCGTTCGGCAGGGGATAGGCTTCATTCATCGGCATCCACCAGCCAATCGGGTTTCATAATGGGGGTAAAGGCAAAGTAGCTTTCCTGCACATGGGCGGGCAGCTCCTGCTGCAAATGCGGCAGACCTGCGGTAAAGGCGATGGGCACCTCCAGCCGCTTGGAGACCCGCTCCAGCAGCGCCTGGCCCTCCAGCACATCCTGTGCGGTGGTGTGCTCCTGCAGGTTGGCGTTGTTCACCAGCGCATCGGGGGTCAGGCGGGCTTTTTGCCCGATGAGCCCGAACAGCTCGGCGATATCCTCCTCCGTGCCGCTGAGGGGGCGGAAGGGGTTGACCACATACAGCATGGTGATCTCCTCCCGGCGGGCGCTCAGCTGGGGAGCGTAGCGGCCCAGAGCGGTGGCGCCGGTATCGTCGCCGCCCACGTCGATGATCACCCGGTCGAAATCCTGCTCGAATACCGCCATGATGCTGGCGGGCAGGGCGGGGATATCCACCGTGCTCATGGCAAAGGAGGGCATGAACACCTCAATGCCTGCCTCCCGGAGCCTGTCGCCCTGCTCGGCACTGCGGAAATAGGGGTTTACGATATCCAGATCCACCAGCGCGATGCGGCTCTCCGGTGCAAGGCGGCGCATCTCCAGCGCAAGGGCAAGGCTCAGCTCGGTCTTGCCGCTGCCGTAGTTGCCCACCAGAATGGTATATCTGCTCTCGGGCAGGGCCATTTATTCGTCCTCCTCAGGGTGGTTTTGGTTGGGGAATACCGGCTCATGGAAAGCCGTGCGCACATCCACCGTGCTTTGCAGATCGTGGATGCTGGGCTTGGCGGAATCCTCGCCCACCAGCCGCATCAGGTTCAGGAAGGGATTGCGGCTCTTTTTGGGGGTCTCGCGACCGGCCTTCTGGGTAAAGGGGGTAAAGCCGCTGGCGTAGGGCGCCTGTGCGGGCTTGGGTTCAGCGTATTCGTCGTATTCCTCGTAGGCCGGGTAGCTGTCCTCAGGCGCTTCGCTGTGGGCAAGGCCCATGTTGAGGCGCAGCGCAGCCGTATCCAGCCCCGGGTGCACGGGCTGACCATCCTGAGCAGGGAGCTCCTGAGGGTCGGGGGTGTAGGTGTTCTGCTCCTCATGGTGGAAGGAGGGGTAGAGCTGCTCCGGGGCCACGGGGCGGGCAAAGCCTGCCTGCACATCCTGCATATACCGATCGGAGACCGCAGGCTGGGAGCGGGTGGGCTGGGGATCCACCACCAGCTGATCGGCCTGTGCCCAGGCGGTCTCCTCCTCGTCGAACACCGGCTCTACGTTGTCGATCGGCGGCATATAGGCGGCCCTGTCCACCTGCTGGCGGGGGTAGACCGCCGTGGGGGAGGGCTGCTGCACGGGCTGTGGGTGATAGATGTTGGTCTCTTCTGCGGGCCAGACGGTTTCCTGGGCTTGAGGCACCGGCTCCTCCGGGTAAAGCACCCCGGCGGGGGCTGCGGGCTCGTAGCGCTGCATCGGTACATCAGGCTCCTGCTGAGCCTTTCTGCCGATGCCCCTGCGGCGCATCCATACCCGGAAAGGCCGCCAGCGGATGAGGTAAATGATACGGTCCAGTAGATACCCGCCAACCAGCAGCACCAGCAGCACGCTGAGCCAGTGGTCGGCCAGAAAAGTGTAAAAACTGGTGCCGGATTCGCTGCTGATCAAAGCCCAGAAACGATTGATGATGATGCGCAACCAGCTGAGCAGCAGCGTCAGAATGGCATTGGCCAGTCCGTTCATACGGCACTCCTTTCATGCATGTTATTTTTCGCTAAGGGTGAGGACCACGGTACTGTTGGTAAAGCTGTACTGGAATTCCTCCGCATGCTCGTTGTCTACGGTCACCTCAACGGGCACGGTGTGCTCCCCGGCGGTGAGCCCTTCGGCGTTTACCGAAAGGGCGATGTTCTTGGAGCGCAGGCTCTCCAGTACAAGCTGGGGGCCGGTGATGGTAAGGCCGGTCACGTTGCGGTCGAGAGAGGCGCGGAGATTTTCGGGTACGTTTCGCAGGGTGATGCGCAGGTTGGAGAAATCCTTGCCGGTGATCACCGGGCCGATCTCCACATACACGGTCACGGTGTTGGCGCTCAGGTAGGTGAGCTCGCCGGGCTTGCGCAGGCGCACATCAGTCGCAAAGGATTCCTTTGCCCCCTCCACGCTGACAGGCGCATCGGTAAAGATGGCATCGATGGTGGCAAGAATGGCCGGGTCTCCGGCAGCCGTCAGCCGGGAGGGAACGGCGGTCACTTCCTTTACCTCGTAGCCCTTGGCGGGCTGGCCGGTGAGCATGGCGTAGTAGGTAACATCCAGCTGCTTGCTGGTGTAGAGCCGCTGCTCTACGCCGATGGTGCGCAGCACCGTGTTGGCGCTGGCGGCGGTGAGCAGGGAGCTTTCCAGCACATTGCCGTCCACATCGATAAACTTCAGCGGCAGGGCCAGACGGGTAGTGCCCGCACGGGCGCTGAGGCTGCTCAGGTCGTAATCGGCCTGCACGGCCACCACCCGGTCTACCAGGCTCTTGGGGCCGCTGACCGCGATGGTGCTGGGCTCGATGATGGGGGCGGCCGCATGGAAGCCCTCCGGGTACTCGCCGCTTGTGTTCAGCGTAACGGGCACACGGTAGTTGGTCACGTATTCATCCACCATGATGGTCAGCTCGGCAGGGCTTGCACCCTCTACCGTGCCGTAGGTGGAGGAGGTGGTAAACAGCACGCGCACGGTCTGCTCGCCGGTCTGGGTAATGCGGCTCAGATCGATGCGGGGGTTGAAGTTGGAGGCGTTCACCACATCGTAGGAGCGCTGGGGCACCTGGGCACGGAAGGAGTCCATCATCAGGTTTTCTTCCTCCAGGCCGGAAAGCACGATGAGGCCGTTGTTGAGCAGCGTCTCCTGCCCGTTGATGCTGATGGGCACGTTGGTGAAGCGCCGCTCGCGTGTCAGGTTGGGGTCCTGGGTGATCAGTCCTGCCCAGAGGCAGACGGCCAGCAGCGCGCTCAGCAGCTTCCAGCCCCAGTTATGGGAGATGCGCTTCCAGAAACGGCGGGGAGTCTGCTTCAGCGCCTGGCTCAGCTCCGGGTCGAGGATGGGGGAGGCTTTTTTGGGTTCGGTGTTCATGCTCCTCAGCCCTCCTTTCGCTGCTTGCGCTTCTCCAGAAGGGTGGCCAGCAGGCCCGGCTCCTTCTGGGTGTAGACAGAGGCCAGCACCTCTTCCAGAGCGGTGCGGTCCAGGTGACGGGTCAGGCGGCCCTCCCGGGCAAAGGAGATGATGCCCGTTTCTTCGCTTACGATGAGGGAGATGGCATCGGTGGTCTCGGAAATACCCAGCGCGGCACGGTGGCGGGTGCCCAGCTCATGGCTGATGCCCTTACCGTCGCTCAGGCTGAGGATGCACCCGGCGGCCATTACCTTGTCGCCGCGGATCAGCACAGCACCGTCGTGCAGGGGGGTGTTGGGCTCAAAGATGTTCTCCAGCAATGCGGCGGAGATCTCTGCATTGAGCATGGTGCCTGTTTCTACAACATCCTTCAGGCCGATCTTCTGCTCCAGCACGATCAGCGCACCGACCCGGCGGCGGCTCAGGTTCATCATGCAGTTGGCGATCTCGTTGATCACCCGGTCGGAGCTGTCTCCCTTGCTTTTGGAGAGCGAATCGCGGATGGTGCCGCGGCCGATCTGCTCCAGGGCCTTGCGCAGCTCCGGCTGGAAGAGGATCACCAGCACCAGTGCGCCGTTGCTGAGCACATTGGTCAGGATCCAGCTCATGGCGGTAAGGCCGAAGAGATCGCTGATCCATGTGGCCAGGAACAAAACCACCAGGCCCTTCAAAACGGCGCTGGCGCGGGTCTCTTTGGTGAGCATCAGCAACTTGTACAGCAAAAATGCAACGATGATGATGTCGACAACGTCTGCAATCGTGGGACGGTTGAAAATGCTCCAAAGGATGGATTCTGCTCTGGTCAGAAATTCCTGCATGGTATACCCCCTCCTTTGGCTATGAGAACCAATAATATGTCATGTTCTATTATACATCATAACCCGGAGCGAATAAACCCCCTTCCTATATATTTTTACACGCTCCGCAAGGGGGGTACTTGCACAATTGGGCGGGATTGGATATACTGTGCTGGGCGGTTCGTGATGATGCGATTTGATTTTTTCTGTCATTTTATTCGCTATTGTTCTGTCGCAGAGATCGTGTGCCGCTTCCCCTACTTTATACCCGGAAAGGAGAGAACTGCCAACAGGGAAGAAAAGCCCGTAAGGGCCCAATAAGCGACACCTGTAACACAACCGGATACGGCACAGCCGGAGGCGGCAAAGGCGGAGCCTTTGTTCGTTGTTCCTTTTTTGCGTTTTGCAGGAAAGGAGCTTTCCCCTCCCATGCCGGAAAGAGAGGAAGAAAGATGCACGATATCGCGCGCGACAGCGCTCTGCTTTCCCAAAACAAAACACTGGAAAACCTGTTTGCGATCACCTGCGCCCACGGCGATGCTCTGGCAGCCATCTGGCTGGAGGGCGATGCCGAGAAGCACTGGACCTTTGCCCAGGCGGGCGAAAAGGCCTGCTCCTATGCGGCATGGCTTACCCGCCATCTGCCGGAGGGGGGCTTCGTTGCCATCTCTATGGATACCTGCAAGGAATGGTTCCCCACCTTCTGGGGCCTCATCCTCAGCGGGCATAACGCACTTTTGCTGGATGCTTCCATGAACGATGAGCTTGCCCTGCACCTGATGAACGAAGCAGGCTGCAAGGCCATCATCACCGCCCGGGAGCGTCAGCTGCCCGGGGAGATCTGCCAGATCTGCACAGCAGATCTGTTCGCCGCTCCCGATGCGGCCCGCCCCGCCGTTGCCTGCGGCGATTCCGTTGCCCTGTGCACCAGCGGCACCACCGGCACCAGCCGTATCTTCGTCTACAACGGCGAGGCCATGGCCGAGCAGGTGCTCAGCTCGCTGCTGCTCTATAACGAAAACAAGCGCATCGTAGCCAACGAGAACCGCCGCGCGCTGGCCTTTTTGCCCTTCCACCATGTGCTGGGCTTCGTGGTCAACCTGATGTGGTGCGGCTTCCTTGGCTATGCCAACATCTACCTGAAGGATCGGGCCCCCAAGACCATCCTGACCACCGCCCAGCGCTGCCGCCCTCATCTGATCGTGGCGGTGCCGCTGCTGGCCAACAACCTGTGCACCACCATCAAAAAGAAGCTGGATAAGGAATCCGCTGTGAAGCGGGCTGCCTTCTCCGCCATGACCGGCATGAGCCTGAACGCCCAGCGCATCGCGCCCTCCGTGGGTCTGCATTTTGCCCAGAAGATGCTCTTCAAGGGCCTGCTGAAAAAAGCGCTGGGCACCGATGTGCTGTGCGTCATCCTGGGCGGCAGCCACACCCCGGTGGAGCATCTGCGCATGCTCAATGCCCTTGGCTACTACACCGTATGCGGCTTCGGCATGACCGAGACCGCCGTTACCAGCGTCGAGACCTCCATGAGCCTGAAAAAGCGCCTCACCGGCAGCGTGGGCAAGCCCCTCACCAATGTGGAATATGTGGTGGAAGGGCAGAACAGCGAGGGCGAGATGCGTATCCGCGGTGCCAGCATCCACTCCGGGCGCATGTCCGGCGGCAGGCTGCTGCCCCCCGATACCAGCGACGGCTGGTACCCCACCGGTGATATCGTCCGTCTGCGCAAGGATGGCCGCGTGTTCATCCAGGGCCGCTGTAAGGACGTGATCATCAACGAATCCGGCGAGAACGTCTACCCGGACGAGCTGGAGGATGTGTTCTCCGCCCTGCCCCGGGTGGAGCAGGCTGCGGTGCTGGGCGTGCCCAAGCCCGATGGCGGCATGTATGAGGATATCACGCTGGTATTGAGCATGGATGTGGCTGCGCTGGATGATGCCGCCCTCTCCGAGCTGGCAAGCGAGATCCGCAACCGCAACAGCGCCCTGCCCTCCCTCAAGCGGCTCAGCCGCTGCTACCTGACCGATGATAAGCTGCCGCTGGTCAACGGCATCAAGGTAAAGCGTCTGGAGCTGAAGAAGCGCATCCTGGAGGGCGGCATGCCCATGAAGGAGCTGGATCTGTCCGCTGCCGCCGCCCGCCTTACCGAGCGCCCCGTGGCTGTGCAGCAGGATGCCGCTGCCCGGGAGGGGGAGAAGGCCGCTCAGGAGAACGCCCGCCAGCGGGCGGAGATCCAGACCAAGGTGCGTGCCTGCTTTGCCGAAGCGCTGGAGCAGGATGTGGGCACCTTTGGTGATGATGCCCATTTTATCGACGATCTGGGCGGCGACAGCCTGCAGGTGCTGTCCATCACGCTGAAGGCGGAGGAGCTGTTCGGCGTTACCATCGAGACCGGCGAGTACGGCGATTGCGCCACCGTCAACAGCCTTACCCGCCTCATCTGCCGCAAGCTGAACGGCGGTGCTGCCGAGCAGCCCAAAGAGCGGGTGGAGCGCCGGCCCATTACTAAGTTTGAAGATTCTGCCGAGTTCCAGGCCTTCTATGCCCGTCAACAGGCGCTGATGGCCTCCGGCAGCGATAACCCCTATTTCGTCTGCCACGATTCGCCCCTGCTGGATAAGAGCATCATGGCGGGCGAGGAGGTGCTCAACTTCGGCAGCTACAACTATGTGGGCATGAGCGGCCGCAAGGAAGTAAACGAGGCGGCCAAGGCTGCCATCGATGCCTACGGCACCAGCGCCAGCGGAAGCCGTCTGCTGGCTGGCGAAAAGAGCCTGCACGGCGAATTGGAGCGGGAGATCGCCGATTGGAAGCATGCCGAGGCTGCGCTGGTCTGCGTGGGCGGCCACTCCACCAATGTGACCATCGTAGGCAATTTCTGCGGCCCCAACGACCTGATCGTGTACGATGCACTGGCCCATAACTCCATCGAGCAGGGCTGCCGCCTGTCGCCTGCCACGGTAAAGCCCTTCCCTCACAACGATACCGCTGCGCTGGAGAGCATCCTGCGCACCCAGCGCAAGTTCTACGAGAAGGTGCTCATCATCATCGAGGGTGCCTACAGCATGGATGGCGATATCGCCGATGTGCCCGCCTTCGTGCGCCTCAAGAAGGAGTACGGCTGCTTCCTGATGGTGGATGAAGCCCACAGCGCCTGCGTGATCGGCCAGACCGGCGGCGGCGTGGACGAGTACTTCGGCCTCGCGCCCGACGATGTGGATATCAAGATGGGTACCCTGTCCAAGGGTCTGGGCACCTGCGGCGGCTATCTGGCGGGTCGCAAGTGCCTGATCGAGTACCTGCGCTACAACCTGCCCGGCTTCGTGTTCAGCGTGGGCCTGTCTCCCGCACTGGCAGCGGGCACACTGGCGGCAGTGCGCCTGCTGCGCCGGGAGCCCCAGATCATGGAGGGCATGCGCCGCAACATCAAGTGCTTCGCCGATGAAGCCCGCCGCCACCGGATGGATATCTGCCTGGCGGGCGAGACGGCCATCATCCCTGTGCTCATCGGCAAGGATGAGGATGCCTTCGCCCTGAGCAACGAGATGCGCCGCCGCGGCGTGTTCGTGCCTCCGGCTGTGTACCCCGCCGTACCCAAGAACAAGGCAAGGCTCCGCTTCTGCGTGATCAGCGAGCATCAGCCCGAGCAGATCGTCCGGGCGCTGAACGTGCTGGAGGAGGCTGCCGAGGCGCTTGGCATCCAGCTGCCCCGCCGGGATTACTGAGCGGGCCAAACAGCGATCAAACAGCCCGCAGCCTGATCAATGGCTGCGGGCAGTATTTTACGGAAGATGAAATACCGTTGCGGGCAGGAGGGCATGCCGATGGATATCAGGATCGAACCCTACATTCATTACAACGATGCAGAGATCGAGGGGCTTTACAGAAGCGTCGGCTGGACGAGCTATCTGCGCCGTGAGGAGCTGCTCAGGGAGGCCTATGCAGCCTCTCTTATGACGCTGGCCGCCTATCAGGGGGAACGGCTCTGCGGGATCATCCGCGGAGTCGGGGACGGGGTCTCTGTTCTGTATATTCAGGATCTGCTGGTGCTGCCCGAATATCAGCGCAGAGGGATCGGCTCGAAGCTGCTGGAGCAGATGCTCGCGGCCTTTCCTGATGTGAACCAGACGGTGCTGCTGACGGATGATACAGAGGCGACGATCGGTTTCTACGAAAAGGCCGGCTTCCGGAAAGTGAACGATGTGGGCTTACGTGCATTCATCCGCCTGCATGCTTGTTACAGCTGACGTGCCCGGAATGACCGCTGACGATCTCCTTGGGGAAAGATACAAAAACGCACGGCCGCCAAACGGGCGGTACCGTGCGTTTTTTTGTTTGTTCGTTGGCAGTGCAGCCTTGTTACAGATCGCCTGCCCAATCGGTCAGGTTTTCGATGCGGGTGCCCTCGCTGCCGGTGGCGGGGTCGTAGGCGAACTCGTGCAGCTGCTTGCAGGGAAACTTGTCGCATTTACCGCAGTGATCCAGCTTCTTGCCCTCCACGCAGTTTTTGATGGGGCAGCTCTTGGCCCAGTAAGGCTTCTTGATGTTGGTGCAGCCGGTGCATTTCATAATGTCCTTGTACTTGCACTCGCTGCATTTGAGACCGCAACGGGATTCGAACATCGGGAAACTCACTCCTTGCCTGTATTTCAAAATGGGGGGAATGATCGCAAATAACGTTGAGAGTATACCATTCTGCCCGGTTTTGTGTCAACTTGCAGCCGGGGCGGGCAATATGGTACAATCATTCCGGCCTGTATCCCGGCGGAGAAGGGCCGCCATCTCTGTAAAAAAGGAGAAAAAAGAGAAATGAAGCTGATCTCCTGGAACGTAAACGGCCTGCGCGCCTGTCTGGGCAAGGGCTTTATGGAGTATTTCAGCGCCTCCGGGGCAGATTTTTTCTGCCTGCAGGAGACCAAGATGCAAAAGGGCCAGGCGGAGTTTGAGCCGGAGGGCTATCTGCAGTACTGGAACAGCGCCGAGAAGAAGGGCTATTCCGGCACGGCTGTCATGGCAAAGCATGAGCCCCTCAGCGTAAGCTACGGCATCGGCATCGAGGAGCACGACCATGAGGGCCGGGTCATCACCCTGGAATACAAGGATTTCTATTTGGTCACCGTCTACACCCCCAACAGCCAGCGGGAGCTGACCCGCCTTAACTACCGCATGACCTGGGAGGATGCCTTCCGCGCCTATCTGCTCGCGCTGGATGAGAAGAAGCCGGTCATCGTTTGCGGCGATATGAACGTGGCCCACAAGGAGATCGACCTGAAGAACCCCAAGACCAACACCCGCAACGCAGGCTTTACCCAGGAGGAGCGGGACAAGATGACCGGCCTTCTGGAGAGCGGCTTTACCGACAGTTTCCGCTTCCTGCATCCCGATGAGAAGGATCGCTACAGCTGGTGGAGCTATATGATGAAGAGCCGCGAGCGGAACATCGGCTGGCGTATCGACTATTTCCTGGTCAGCAGCCGCATTGCGCAGAACATCACCCTGGCGGATATTCACGATCAGATCCTGGGCAGCGACCATTGCCCGGTGGTTTTGGAACTGGAAGGATTGGAGGCATAAATCGATGAAGATCTTGTTTGCATCGGATATTCACGGATCCGCTGCCGCTATGGAGCGGATTCTGGCCAAGCTGGAGGAGGAGAAGGCGGATCGCTTTGTTCTCCTGGGCGACCTGCTCTACCACGGCCCCCGCAACGACCTGCCCGATCGCTATGCGCCCAAGGAGGTGTTCGCCATGCTCAACAGCTGCGCCATGACGCCCCTGTGTGTGCGCGGCAACTGCGATGCCGAGGTGGATCAGATGGTGCTGGAGTTCCCCATCATGGCGGATTATGCCCTGCTGCCGCTGGATGGCGGCCGAACCGCCTTTGTGACCCACGGCCACCTGTTCAACATCGGTAACCCGCCGCCCCATCAGCCGGGTGATGTGCTCGTTCACGGGCACACCCATGTGCATTGTGCCATCCCGCAGGAGGATTATGTCTACATCAACCCCGGCTCCGCTGCCCTGCCCAAGGAGGGCCAGGCGCCTTCCTATATGATCTATGAGGATGGCGTGTTCACCGTGAAGCATCTCATCACCGGTGAAGCGCTTCTGCGCTACGAGCTTGGCAAGTGAGCCACGGAACATGAGAACAGGAGTTGATGGTATATGAAGAAGTGGATGAAGCAGGCACTGCTGCTTTTGCTGGTGCTGTGCTGTGCATCCGGCTGCTCTCTCATCTACAAGGATCCTGAGGTGGATAAGCAGACCGTGGTGCTGGAGGTGAACGGGAGGCAGTTCCTCAAGGGCGAGGTGCGTGAGCAGATCGATGCGGAGCTGGATTATCAGGTGCAGCTCTATGCCTATCAGTACGGCCAGATGCTGGACCCCAACGACCCGGAGGTGGTCTCTTTTGTGGAGGACTCCGTGCTGGAGATCCTGGTGGAGGAGGCTGTTGTGGACGAGAAGCTGGCCGCAGCGGGCTTTGATGTGCCCACCGAAGAGGAGCTTGCCACCGCGCAGGCCAATGCGGATGAACGCTATGCCTCCTATCTGGAGGAGATCCTCTCCTTCGAACTGGCAGACCCGGAGCTGTCGGAGGAGGAGAAGCTGTCTGCCGCAGAGGGCATGATGGCGGAGCTGGGCTACCCCACCAAGGATGCTATTCTGGAGTCCGAGCTGCAGACGATTGCCGATAACAAGCTCATCGAGCAGGTGACCGGCAGCGTGACCCTTACCGAAGAAGAGCTGCAGCAGGCGTTTCAGGAACGGGTCGAGATGGCACAGGCGGATTATGAATACGATCCCTCTTATTATGATATGGATGTGAGCGATGGCACTACCATCTACTATCGGCCCGAGGGCTACCGTTATGTGAAGCAGATCCTGATCCCGCTTTCCGATGAGGATCGGCAGGCGCTGGCGGACTTGAATGTTGAGGTAGAAAACTGCATTGAGGAACTGTCTGCTCTTCAGGATAAGTTCGCCGAGGCTGAGACGGATGAAGGGCTGCTCAAGGAGCATGAAGCGGCGGAGGCGGCTCTTTCGGCGGCAGAAGCTGCTGTCGCTGCCAAGGAAGAGGAAGCCTATACTGTATTGCAGCCCCAGGTGGATGCTGTTCTGGCCGCGCTTGATGCAGGAGAGGATTTCGATGCGCTGGCGGCAGCATATGGCAGCGATACGGATATGGCTGCTCACACCGGGGAAGGCTACCTGATCGGCGCAAGCAGCGAGAGCTACGTGGATGCCTTCCGGGAGGCCGCCATGGCACTGGAGCAGGTGGGGGATGTGTCCGCGCCTGTGCGCAGCGAATATGGTATCCATATCATTCGCTATGCTGCAGATGCCCCCTCCGGCGCGGTAGAGCTGGAGAGCGTCCGTGAGGTGCTTACCGGAGAGGCGCTGCAAGAGAAGAAGAATGAGGTGTTCCGTACCCAGGTGGAAAGCTGGGTGAAGGAAGCGGATGTGAAGGTCTACAAAAACAGATTGTCAGACTAAAGGAAACGAAGAATTTCTCCCCTGCGAAGGCTGCTTCGCAGGGGAAATCCATTTTCTTGGGTATCTGTAACCCTTGTAAAATAAGGGTTTTGAAGAACCTCAAAAAACTTTTGAAAAAAATCGAAAAAAGGTGTTGACATTCGGGGAGGTCAGTGGTATTATAAACAAGCTCGCTTGAGAGCACCGAACCTTGAAAACGATACAGAGTAAAGAAACGCAAGAACGACAGTCAAGAATTTTGAGTGAAATTCGTACTCGACGGAAAACCATCGAGAGCGATTCAGAAATTAAACATAAGAGTTT
>SVGN01000042.1 GCA_015056315.1 Clostridiales bacterium | reverse complement strand
ACATTGTCCTTATTACTTGTTCCTTAAATTCCGGTGTATACCTCTTGTTTGGCATTCCTTTTGGCATATTAAACACCCCACTTGTTATTCAGTATATCATACTGTCTAACAAATGGGGTGCAGTTCAACCAAGGCTTGCGGTTTCGCGATTTGCGGGCTGGCAGTGAAGGCGACTTTGTCCTTTTCATATCGCTCACTGCTCCGGCTTTTTTTGATTATCTATCCCCATGTGCGTCTCAAGGGGCAGCGCCCCTGCCGTTACCCTTCGATCTCTCCGCCCCGCCCGGCCATGAGCAGCTCGGTATAGCACATCAGGAACGGCGCAAGGCCCTTGGCATCGTTCTCCACCACGGGCTCGGAGATGTAGTACTCGTAGGTGCCGTCCCGGCGGCGGTTGTTTTCCGGGCCAAGGCCTGCCACCAGGCAGATGCCGCCCAGGTTCAGCTTGCCCTCCCGCTGGGAAAGGTACCGCTTGCAGATGGCAAGGAAGATCCTTGCGCCCACATCGGCGTAGGAGGCATCCAACAGGCCAAGGCGTGCGCCCTTCAGGTAGAAATACGCCACCATGGCAGAGCCGGAGGTCTCCGGGTAGTTGCCCTCCTGACCGATGCGGTGGGGCACCTGCCAGAGCATATCGGTCTCCGGGTCGATGTAGGGGAGCAGGTTCTTGGCCAGCTCCCGGGCAATGGCGACCATATCGCTGCGGAAATCCTCATGCCCGGGGGCGATCTCGGCGGTCACGTCGATCAGGGCGGCGCTGAACCAGCCAAGGCTGCGCAGCCACGGGTTCTTGGAGCAGCCGGTGTCCGGGTCGGCCCAGAAGGCGGTCTTGCTGGCATCGTAGCCGTGGCGGTAGAGGCCGGTGTTCTGGTCGTACATCCGCTCCCGCACGGTGCGGAACTGGCTGCGAATGTCCTCATACCCCTTGCAGGCTTCCATTTCGGTGGTGTAGCGGGCGTAGAACACCTGGGCCATGTACAGCCCGTCCAGCCAGACCTGGTTGGGGTAGATCTGCTTGTGCCAGAAATTGCCCTCGTGGGTGCGGGGCTGGCGCAGCAGCTGCCCGTAGAGGGTATCGATGGCCTTGCGGTACTTTTCCTTGCCGCTCTTGGCATATACATCGAACAGCACCCGCCCTTCGCAGATGTTGTCCAGATTGTAGTCCGCTTCCTTGTAGCCCCGCAGGGTACCATCCTCAAACACATAATGGTCGAGGAAGCGCTCCGCAAACTCGTAATAACGGCTTTCGCCGGTAATGCGGTGCAGGTTCAGAAGGGCGATCATCATACAGCCGTCGATGTAGTTCCAGCCGTTGATCTTGCCCTCGTTGATCTTCTCGATGTTCCACAGGGGCTTTTCGGGGGTGGATTCGTTCATCATCCTGTCTACATAGCGTTCGATGATATTCATGCGTACCTCCTGTAAGGCGGGTGTGGTTGATGGAAACATTATAGCATAAAACCCCTCACCGGGCAGGCACAGGATATGGACAATATCGCTTTTGTTGAGGAAGGATCGTTTTGTCCCATCTTTTCGTGAAGAGTATACATTCCGAAAGGCCCTGCGCACTTGCATACAAGCCCGGTTTTCCGTACAATGATAGCAGAAGAAATGAGAGTTCCACGCACACGGCGGGCGTGGTGTACGAAAGGAATGGTCAGCATGAAAAAGCTCGGTTTCAACCCCTATCTGCCCTCCTGGGAATATATCCCCGACGGCGAGCCCTATGTGTTCGGCGACCGGGTCTATGTGTACGGCTCCCACGATTTCTTTAACGGCTATGTGTTCTGCATGGGCGATTATGTGTGCTGGTCTGCCCCGGTGAACGATCTGGCCGATTGGCGCTGCGAGGGCGTGATCTACCCCCGCAACGAAGACCCCATGAACAAGGATGGCTCCATGTGCCTCTACGCCCCGGATGTGACCGTGGGCCCGGATGGCCGCTACTACCTGTACTATGTGCTGGATCATCTGGATATCGTAGCCGTTGCCGTGTGCGATACCCCTGCGGGCCGCTATCGGTTCTACGGCAATGTGCACTACCCGGATGGCACCCTCTACGGCCGCAAGGCGGGGGACGAGCCCCAGTTCGACCCCGGCGTGCTCACCGAGGGCGATACCACCTACCTGTACACCGGCTTCTGCGGTCGGGGCGACAAGAGCCGCCATGGTGCCATGATGGTGGAGCTGGAGGCGGATATGCTCACCATCAAGAGCGATATGCGCATCGTGGTGCCCGGCGTGGAGTATGCCGAGGGCACCGGCTACGAGGACCATGCCTTCTTTGAAGCGCCCTCCATCCGCAAGCATGGGGACACTTACTACTTCGTCTATTCCTCCACGCCCATGCACGAGCTGTGCTATGCCACCAGCAAGGATCCCCGGCAGGGCTTCACCTATGGCGGCGTCATCGTCAGCAATTGCGACCTGCACATCGGCAACGAGCCGGAGCTGCCCAAGGCCTACGGCGGCAACAACCACGGCAGCATCGTGGAGATCGCGGGCAAGTGGTACATCTTCTACCACCGCCAGACCAACAACACCTGGTACAGCCGTCAGGGCTGCCTGGAGCCCATCGAGATCCTGCCCGACGGCAGCATCCCGCAGGTGGAGATGACCTCCTGCGCCCCCAACGGCGGCCCCCTGCCCGGCAAGGGCGAGTACCCCGCCTACATCGCCTGCCACCTGTACGACAAGGAACGCCGTATGATCACCGGTGCGCCCGGCGCTGCCTACATCACCCAGGATGGCAAGGATGGCGACGAGATCCCCGCCCATGTGGCCAACATCCATGATGGCACCATGATCGGCTACAAGTATTTCGATTTTGACGATGTCAAGTCCATCACGCTGATGGTGCGCGGCTACGGCTGGGGCGGCAAGCTGATCGTAAAGACCGAGCCCGAAGGCCCCGCCCTTGCCACCATGGAGCTGAAGAACACCAATGTGTGGACGGCCTTCTCCGCTCCCATTGCCCTGCCCAAAGGCAAGAGCCCGCTGTATATCACCTACGAGGGCGGCGGCAGCGTAATGCTCAAATCTTTCATTTTTGAATAAGCACAGGGCTTCCCCTGCGCTTTGCCGCGGCTGTGGCAGGCGCAGGGGAAGCGCCCTATACCGGTGAAAGGATGAAAACGTCCAATGAAGAAAGCGAAACTGACCCTGCACCCCGCCTACCGCATCGGCCGGATCGACCGGCGGCTGTTCGGCGCATTTCTGGAGCCCATCGGCTCCATGGTCAACGGCAGCATGTACAACCCCAAGCACCCCACAGCCGATGAACAGGGCTTCCGTCAGGACTTTATCGACGGTCTGAAGGCGGCTCAACTGCCCTGCGTGCGTCTGCCCGGCGGCAACTTTGTTTCCGGCTGGAACTGGAAGGATTCCATCGGCCCCAAGGATAAGCGAAAGACCCGGCTGGATACCGCCTGGTTCCAGTTCATCCCCAACGATGTGGGGCACGATGAGTACCTGCAATGGGCGGAGAAATGTGGCACCGAGGCCATGTATACCATCAATCTGGGCACCGGCACCCTGCAGGATGCCATGGATCTGGTGGAGTACACCAACTTTGAAGCAGGCAGCGACTGGTCGGAGCAGCGCCGGGCCAACGGCCACGAAAAGCCATACGGCGTAAAGGTCTGGTATCTGGGCAACGAGATGGACGGCCCCTGGCAGATCGGTTCCTACCAGAAGGATCCCCGGGGCTACGGCGTTCTGGCCCATGAGGTCTCCAAGGCCATCAAGTGGATCGACCCCACCATCGAGACCGTTGCCTGCGCCTCCTCCTCGCCCTTTTTGAACCATTACCCGGATTGGGATCTGCAAGCCATCCGGGAGTGCTACGAGGTGGTGGATTACATCTCTCTGCACCACTACCACTCCGCTCCTCCCGGCAACATCCCTGCGCTGATGGCAGGCTCTCAGGCCTTCGAGAAGTACATCGATACCGAGATCGCCCTGTGTGATTACATCAAGACCAGCCTTCGCTCGGACAAGACCATGAAGCTCTCACTGGATGAGTACGCCTGCTCCTACCGCCCGGCGAACGGGGCACGGCTGGGGCTTGGTGGGCGGCAGCCTGCCATGGGCTTCCTGGGCCTGAGCCCGGATCGGAAGTACGTGCGCCATGATCCCGACGATTGGTCCACCCGCCGCAGCTTCCCCAAGGCTGGGGAGATGCCCCGCACGCTGGCAACCGCCTCTGTGGCCCTTACCATGCTGCGCCATGCCGACCGTATCGCCATCGGCTGCGCCACCAGCGGTCTCAGCCTGCTCTGCGCCACCGACAGGGAGCATGTGTGGAAGAGTGCGGCCTATTATCCCTACACCCAGCTGATCAACTATGCCAAGGGCGTTTCCCTCAAGCCGGTGGTGGAAAGCGAGACCTTCGATGTGGCAGGCTACGCCATCGATGATATGAACCAGTACGGCGACTTCACCGGCGTGCCCTATGTGCAGGCCGCCGCTGCGCTGGATGAGGAAGCCGGCAGTCTGTCTGTCTTCGTGGTCAACGCCGACTGGGAGGAGAGCCACGCCTTCACGCTGGATGCCGCCGCCTTTGAGGGCTGGAAGTTCGTTGAACATACCGCCCTGTACAGCGAGGATCCCGAAGCTTATAACGACTACGACCAGCCGGATACCATCGTGCCGGTCATCGTGGGGGATACCGCCTGCACCGCCGGTCAGGTCTGCGCAGAGCTGAAGCCCCTGTCCTGGAACCTGTTCCGTTTTGTAAAGGAGGATGCCTGATGGGTATGAAGCAGTTCCCTGCACTCACCAAGCTGCCGGATGGCGTTGTGTGCTGGGCGCACAGCTTTGAGCGCTTCCGTGTAAAGGCAGTCGTGCCAGACGGGCACGAGCTTGCCGACCTGATCAACTTCGGCTTTCTGGCACCCTATCTGCTGGTGCTCGAAGAGACGGAAATGAGCATGGAGGCAGCGGTGCAGTTTGCCCGGGAAAGGGGCTTTCTGGAGGCAGCGGCCCGCTACTCCACCGGCGTGGTGTTCGTGTATCCCACCGCGCCGGGAGGCTGGGCGGAGGCGGACGAAAATCTGTTCGTCGATCTGATCGCTGAGAGCCGCATCCACCAGTACTACCGGGATGGCGTCGTCACCACCCGGGATCGGTTCACCAAGGAATGGGGCGATTGCTTCATTCGCGGTGCCATCTTCCGCACGTTCCTGTATGGCAGCGGCCCGTCGGCAGACTATATCGCCACCCATCTGCTCAAGACCATCAACGGCCTGTTCCTGTGGGGCCCGGGGGAGATCACGCCCACGGCAGCGGTGCTGGAGGGCCTCAGCGTGATCCCTGCGCCCCAGCGGCGGGATATCCCTGTGGTGTCGGTAGGCAACAGCGATGCGGTCAATGCTGCGCTGAAGGCCGCCTGCGACCATCTGCTGGTAAAGGCTGCCGCCGATGTGCCCGGCGACCTGAGCAGCTTCCTGTACCGCTTCAAGCGTTGGTGCGGCAAGCTGGAAACCGAAGATGTGATGGACGAGATCGGCATGGTGCAGGAGTACGGCTGCGCAACGGTGACCACCTCCTCCGATAATCGGGGCGATGATGCGGACACCGAAACCCACCGCATCGGCTATGTGGCGCACTACAACAAGGGGCTGCTGGACAACGGCCCCGTGCCGCTGCTGCTGGCCTTCCACGGCGGCGGGGATTCCACCTTCTACCTGACCCATGTTTCCGGCTGGTATCGGGTGGCAAACCGACACAATTTCCTGCTGGTGGCTGTGGAAAACCACCTCAACTCCACCGCTGCCGAGATGATGGAGCTGCTCAGCATCCTCAAGGAGAAATACCCCATCGACGAAAAGCGCATCTACGCCACCGGCTTCTCCATGGGCGGCTGCAAGAGCTGGGATCTGTACCAGGAGTACCCGCAGGTGTTCGCAGCCCTCGCGCCCATGGATGCCACCTTCGAGGTGGGGCTGAATGTATACGGCCAGCCTGCACCCTGCGAGATCAACCGCAGCGTTCCCGTACCCCTGTTCTATTCCGGCGGTGAGGAAACGCCCCTGCCCGAGCTGCCTTTTCAGGCGGAAAAGTGCTGGGATCGTATGCGGTATGTGTTTGAGGTAAACAAGCTGAAAACGCCCTACAGCGTTGCCTGGGAGGATCGGGAAAACTGGCCCGAGCCCATCTGGGGCATCCCCGGCGACCGGGTGGAGAAGATCGATGATCCCTCCCGGGGCAGCGTGCTGACCATCCACTATTTCGAGAGCGAGGATGGGGTGGTGCGCACCGCCTTTGCCGGTGTCAGCGGTCAGGGGCATGAGTGCCGGGAGCATACATGCGAGCATGCCTGGCGGTTCATGAGCCGGTTCAGCCGGTAAGTATCAAAACGGGCGCAGCGACCAAAGCCGCTGCACCCATCCGTAAGAATAAACAAAGGGTACCGGAGAAGATCACGCTCCGATACCCTTTTGTTTGCGGTGTGGCAAGCGGGCAATCGGCTGGCTTCATGCCCGTTTGTTCCATTTGGATCGATTTTCCTGTGCCCGCAGAGCGGGCGCAAATGCGGGATCCCTAAGGGCCTGAGGCCCTTAGGCGGGTTTCCAAAGGGCAGAGCCCTTTGGCCGCATATCCCCTTACGGTGCGATCTTCACCGGGTCGGAATACTCGCTGTAGACGCGCTTGCCGTTGCTGTTCTTGTAGGCGCGAACCTTGTAGTAATAAGTCTTGGTAACGTCCTCGTTCATCACCTTGTAATCCCAGCGCTTGGTGGTGGCCTGTTCATCCACCTTGGAATAGGTGCCGGTCTTGCTGGTGGAGCGGTAGAGCACGTAGCCGCTGGCACCCTTCACGTACACAGACAGCTTGGTGTACTTGCTGTACTCGGTGGCGGCCAGCTCGGGCTCACGATCCTTGATGGTGGCGGCGGTAACGGCGGTGGAGTTGCTGTTGCTGGTGCCGGAAGAAGAACCGGAGGAGGAGCTGCCGCTGCCGCAGGTCACGTTCACCTTCAGAGCATCCAGACCGGGGGCGGTAATGGTCAGGGTACCGGTGCCGCTCTTCTTGCGCTTTACCTCGCCCTCGGCGCTTACGGTGAACAGGCTTGTATTGCTGCTCTTGAACTTGAGATCCTCCAGCTCGCACTTGCCGATCTTCACATCGTACTTGTCGTAGAGGTTCACGGTCAGCTTGGCGGAGGTCTTGGTCTTCAGGTTCACATCGCTGCAGCGCAGCTCAAAGGCCTTGTGGCTGTTATCGGCATGGGTGTACATGGTCTTGCCGATCTCCACCTTGATGGTCTTGTTGGCACCGGCCTTGGTCACCTTACCGGCTTCCTTCTCGTCGAATTCCTCGGGGAAGGTGGTCAGGATCAGCACCCAGTAGTATTCGTTCTGGCTGCCCTTCATGTATACGCAGCCCAGACCCGCATGGGTGTACTCGGGATCCATGATGTCGTCATAGGAGGTATCGGCCCACTCCAGGTAGGTCTCCTCGGCCTTGGTAAAGCCCGCGGCGATGCACTCCTGCACGGCGGTGCAGGTGAGCAGGCTCTCGTACTCATCGATGATGGTATCGAACTCGGTCATGTCGGGGCGGTTGTGGTCGAAAAGCACAAACAGCTCCGCCGCACGCTGGATGGCGGCATCCTCCAGATCGTCGGTCATGATCAGGGCAGGGAGATCCTCCTCCTTGCGGAGCTTGTTGAGCTCCTTGAGCACCTCACGGGCACGGTTCTGGTAGGTCTGTGCGGTAAAGGAAACGGTCAGATCGGTCTTCTTGGTGCTCTTGGCGGCAGCCAGGGCGGTGGGCACCAGGCCTGCCAGCAGGCAGACGAGAAGCATCAGGGCGATCAGGCGGCGGGTGAAGCGGTTGGCGGTCACGGGCGTTCAGCTCCTTTGCAATAGATCACTGGGGTTCATTCCAGGGGAAGAATGTATTCGGTCAACGGCAGCAGATCGCCGCCGATGGCTTCGGTACGGGTGCGACCGGAGGCGCGGAAGCCCATGCGCTCATAGAAGCCACGGGCAGGGTGGTTCCCGCTCAGCACCCAGAGGCATACGGCGCTCATGCCGCTTTGGCGGCAGTGGGTGAGGGCGGCTTCCATCAGCTGCCTGCCGTAGCCCTTGCCGGTGGCATCGGGCAACAGGTACAGGCTTACGATCTCGCCGTAGCCGGTGCGTTCCTCGTCCCGGGCGTAGGCGATGTAGGCAGCGCCCACGATGCGCTCGCCCTCCAGGGCGATCATCGTGGAGGCGGGGTCGGCCTTCATAACGGCGATCCAACTCTCGGGGCGCAGCTTGTCCAGATAGTGCTGGGAGATGAGCCCCCGGTAGGTATGCCGCCAGCTTTCAACGTACACACAGGCCACGCGGGTAAAGTCGTCCCCGGCTGTCAGGGGGCGTACGGTCAGCATGACCAGGTCTCCACAAAGCTGCGCAGGGCGGCGGCCACGGTCTCGATCTCTTCCTCCGTCAGGTAGGGGTGCATGGGCAGGGAGAGAACACGGTCGCAGGAGGTAAGGGAGCCTGCGTAGTCGCTGTCCGGGAAGTGCATGTGGGCAAAGGCGGTCTGGCTGTGCATGCCCTTGGGGTAGTAGACCATGGTGGGTATGCCCTGGGCCTTGAGGGCAGCCTGAGCCGCATCCCGCATGGCCCGATCCCGGAGCAGTACGGTATACTGGGCCCAGCTGCTGCGGTAGCCCGGCAGCACCGTGGGGGTGACCACCACATCCGAAAGCAGGCGGGTGTAATGGTCGGCGGCCTTGTCCAGCGCATCCAGCTCGTATTCCCTGAGGGCCTCCAGCTTGGGCAGCAGTATGGCGGCCTGCAGGGTATCCAGGCGGGAGTTGAGGCCGCAGCGAACGTTGTCGTACTTATCCACAGGGCTTCTGCCGTTGGCGCGCAGGGAGCGCAGCAGGGCAGCGTCCTCGTCGCTGTCTACGAACACAGCGCCGCCGTCGCCGTAGCAGCCAAGGGGCTTGGCGGGGAAAAAGCTGGTGGTGGCGGCATCGCCAAAGGAGCAGGCGGCACGGCCTTCGATGCTGCCGCCGTAGCCCTGGGCAGCATCCTCCAGCACCTTGAGGCCGTATTGATCGGCAATGGCGCGCACTTTATCATGCTCGGCGGGCTGGCCGAACAGATCCACCACCACGATCACCCGGGGTGTGAGCTGACCCTCGGCCAGCACCTTTTGGATCATGGCCTCCAGCGCATCGGTGCAGAGGTTGAAGGTATCCGGCCGGATATCCACCGGGATGGCGGTAGCGCCCACCGCATCGGCACAGCCTGCGGAGGCGAAGTAGGTGAAGTCCGGCACAAAAACAGCGTCTCCGGCCTTGATGCCCCACATCTTGAGGGCGAGGATCAGCGCATCGGTGCCGTTGCCGCAGCACACGCAGTGCTTGCGGCCTACATCCGCAGCCAGCTTCTCCTCCAGCTCGCTTACCTGCTTGCCCAGAATAAACTGCCCGCTCTCCAGCACAGAGGCGATGCCCGCATCGATCCGGCTCTTCAGCGCCTGGTACTGGGCGTTGAGATCGTGAAAATTCATGCTTACAGCTCCTTTAGTCCGTCCCCGTCCCGCTCAAAGCGCCGCCCGCAGACCGGGCAGAGCAGGCTGCCCCTGAGCAGCTGCCCGCAGGTGCATACATGGCCCGAGGGGCGGGCGGGTACGCCCAGCATCAGCACATGGGGCGGTACGTCGGTGGTCACCACAGCGCCTGCGCCGATCATGGCGCAGCGGCCGATGCGGTGCCCGCACACAACGGTGGCATTGGCACCGATGGAAGCGCCATCCTCCACGGGGGTGGGTACGAAGTTCTCGTGCCCCTTGGGGTAGAGGGCACGGGGGGTGAGGTCGTTGGTAAAAACGCAGCTAGGGCCGCAGAAAACACCGTTGCCCAGCGTAACGCCCTCGTAGATGCTCACGTTGTTCTGGAGCTTGCAGCCATCCCCGATCACGGTGCGCTTGCCGATGTAGCAATTCTGCCCGATGGAGCAGCCTTTGCCGATGCGGCTGCCGGCCTCCACGTGGCAAAAGTGCCATACCTTGGTGCCATCGCCCAGCTCTGCGCCATCATCCACGATGGCGGAGGGGTGCACATAGGCGCTCATCGGTCAAACCTCCCAACAAAATCCATGGTGGAGCAGCTTTTGAGAGGCAGCTGCACGGGGCGGTGCTCCGCAGCGGATTTGTAGATGGCCAGCACCAGCTCCAGCGCCCGCAGACCGGCCTCTCCATCTACATAGGGGGCACGATCCTCGTTGATGGCGGCGATCACATCCGCGTAGAGCGGGGTGTGGCCGAAGCCGTATACATTGGGCGGGTTCTCGCCGTAGTGCTGCTTGATGGCGGCAGGGTCGCCCCGGCCGTCTTTGAAATCCCACTCCTCGATGATGTTGACGCTCTTGCCGCCCGCCTTTACCGTACCGTCGGTGCCGAACAGGTAGAGGGTCTCCTCCAGGTTGTGGGGGTAGATATTGGTGGTGCCTTCGATCAGGCCGTAGGAGCCGTTGGCAAAGCGCACCATGGCCATGCCCAGATCCTCGGCTTCGATGTAGTCGTGGCAGAGGTTGTCGGTATAAGCCATTACCTCGGTCACCTCATCGCCCATCATCCAGCGCAGCAGGTCGATGTTGTGGATGCACTGGTTCATCAGCGCACCGCCGTCCTGTGCCCAGGTACCGCGCCACCGGGCCTGCTCGTAGTAGGCGGGGCCGCGGTTCCAGCGGATGTGGGCCGCACCGTGGAGCATCCGGCCAAAGCGGTTTTCCTCCACCGCCGAGCGGATCTTCCGGATGGACTTGTTGAACCGGTTCTGGTGGCAGGCGCAGAGCTTGACGCCCTTTTCCTTCGCCGCATCGACCAGCGCCCGGGCATCTTCGATGCTGAGGGCGATGGGCTTTTCGATGATCAGGTTGCTGCCGGCGGCGATCACATCCATGCCGATGGCGGCGTGTCTGCCGCTTTCGGTGGCGATGGCGCACAGCTGGGGCTGCTCGTTTTTCAGCAGCTCGCGGTAGTCGGTGTAGCGGCGCACCTGCGCCCGCTCCGCCTCCGGCAGGGGAGAGAGCACCTGCTCCATCCGCTCGGGCACGGGGTCGCAAACGGCGCAAAGGGTGAGGCCGTCTTTGTTGTTGCGGTAGGCTGCAATGTGGTTGGGGGCGATGCGCCCGCAGCCGATGAGGGCGTAGCGAAGGGGAGTGCTCATGGGAAAAATTACTCCTTCCGGCTTACAGCACACGCAGGTTCTCGCGGTTCTGGATATGCTTCATGGCGTTCTTGGTGTCGAAGATCAGCCGGGCATTGTCTGCTACCATCTGATAATCCACCGTGGTGTGGGCCGTGGTGACCATCACCAGATCGGCGGCCTTTACGGTCTCGGCGGTCAGCTCGGTAAGGCCTTTTTCCACAGCACCATGCTCCCGGTACTCGGCAATGTAGGGGTCGTAGTAGCTAACCTCAGCGCCCCGCAGCTTCAGCTGCTCGATGACCCGGATGGCGGGGGACTCGCGGTAGTCGTCGATATCCTGCTTGTAGGCAACGCCCAGCACCAGCACCTTGGCACCGTTCATGGCCTTCTTGTGGTCGTTGAGGGCAGCCATGGCGCGGTCTACGCAGTATTCGGGCATGCGGTCGTTCACCATCATGCTGCTTTCGATCATCGAGGTGTGGAAGCCGTACTCGCGGGCCTTCCAGCTCAGGTAGTAGGGGTCCAGCGGAATGCAGTGGCCGCCCAGACCGGGGCCCGGGTAGAAGGCCTGGAAGCCGTAGGGCTTGGACTTGGCAGCATCCACCACCTCCCACACGTTGATGCCCATCTTATCGCAGAGCATGGCCAGCTCGTTGATGAGACCGATGTTCACATTGCGGTAGGTGTTTTCCAGGATCTTTTCCATCTCGGCCACGGCAGGGCTGGAGACCCGGTGCACGGGGGCTTCCAGCACGGCCTCGTACAGGGTGGCGGCGATATCGGTGCATTCGGGGGTGATGCCGCCCACCACCTTGGGGGTGTTCTTGGTCTTGTAGATCAGGTTGCCGGGATCCACCCGCTCGGGGGAGAAGGCCAGGTAGAAATCCACGCCGCACTTGAGCCCGGAGGATTCCAGAATGGGCTTGAGCAGCTCCTCGGTGGTGCCGGGGTAGGTGGTGGATTCCAGCACCACCAGCATATCCTTGTGCATATGCGGCAGGATGCTCTCGGTGGAGGCCTTTACATAGCTGATGTCGGGCTGCTGGTGGGCATCCAGGGGCGTAGGCACGGCGATGCATACGCAATCGCAGGAGGCCACGGAGGCAAAATCGGTGGTGGCGCGGAGCATGCCGCTCTTTACGATGGCTTCCAGGTCGCTGTCCACCACGTCGCCGATGTAGTTGTGGCCTTCGTTGACCATCTGCACCTTCTGGGGCTGCACATCAAAGCCGATCACCTTGAAACCGGCCTTGGCTTTTTCCACGGCCAGGGGCAGGCCAACATAACCGAGGCCTACCACGCCCAGAGTCACCTTGCGTTCGAGGATCCTTTGCTTCAGATCAGACATATCGTTACGCTCCTTTTGTGTTTGTGGGGATACGGGAAAAAACCGTAGTTTTTTGGAAAAACATCAGCTGTTTTGGTGCTGGAAGGCCGCATAGGCGGCGTTGAGCAGCACCTTGCGCAGGCGGTCGTTCTCTTCGCGGGAGGCGGGGGATTCGTGCCCGTTGCAGAGCAGCGCCACGAAGAAGCCGTCGGAGGGGTTCACCGCCACCAGCGAGCCGCCGGTGGGATCCTGCAGGCCGTAGCCGTCGCTGGGCCACAGGTGCCCCAGATAGGGCTGGGAGCGCTTGGTGATGCGCAGGCTGTAGCTCCAGGCAGCGTTCATGCCGCGGGTGCGGTCGGTGGCGGCCAGGTGTACAGATCGCTGGGCCAGAAATACCTCCTGCCCGCAGGTGCCGTCTGCTGCCAGCATGCTCACGAAGCGGGTCAGGTCGGCAATGGTGGTAAACAGGCCCGCATGCCCGGCAATGCCGTGCAGGAACCGGGCGTTGCCATCCAGCGGATAGCCTGCCTCATGCTGGGCGCTTTCGTCTGCGATGCGGTTGGGGGCGATGCCCTCGCCGGAGGGCAGATAGCCGGTGCCGCTCATGCCCAGGGGCTGGGTGACCAGGCGCTTTACGGCGGTATCCAGCGGCAGGTCGAAGATCTTCTCCATCAGGTACCCCAGCAGGATGTAACCCATGGCAGACTGGCGCACCTTGGTGCCGGGCTGGCTCTCCAGCGGGTGGGCCAGCAGCGCGCGCAGCGCATCGCCTGCGCCGTGGGCCTCATGCTCCAGCGAAAAAGACGCGGGCAGGCCGGAGGTGTGGGTCAGCAGCTGCTCCAGGGTGATCTCCCGCTTATCCTGCGGTACCTGCGGCAGAAAGCGGGCGATGGGGTCATCCGGCGAGATGAGGCCGCTTTCCATGGCCTTGAGGGCCAGGGGCATGGTGGCCAGCACCTGGGTAAGGGAGCCCGCATCGTAGCGGGTGTTGGGGGCTACGGCGGCGGAGCCGTGGGGCATCAGGTGCCCGAAGGTCTTTTGGTAGAGCACCTCTCCCCGCTGCCCGGCAGCAATGGCGCAGCCGGGAAAGCACCCGGTCTCCATAGCGCTGAGCAAAAGCTTATCTACAGCATTCCACATGGGCAAACCTCCTCCGTGTGGCAAAGCCTGAAAAATGCATAAGGATACCTATAGCATTATACCACAACAGCCGCCTGCGGAAAAGGCTTTTCTTCATCTGCGGGTATGTGCTATACTAAGGTAACATAATTACGATGGGGAGGTGCGCTTACATGGCAGCTTTTGTGGGGGATCCCGCCTCTTTTCTGTGGAACGCAACGGCTGTGCCCAACGCATTTTTCTGTGAATATATGCCCTCTGCGCCCGATGGGTATGTAAAGGTCTATCTCTACGGCCTTATGGCGGCCCGGGAGGGCCTTGGCGATACCGTACGCATGGTGGAGGATCTGGCCATTGCCCTTGGCATGAGCACCGAGGCTGTGGAGCAGGCGCTCCGGTACTGGGAACGCTGCCGCCTGATGGAGCGCATCCGGGATAACCCGCCCCAGTACCGCTACCTGAGCGTGCTGGAGGCCAGCCGCATGCACCACCAGACCCAGCCGGATGAGCAGTACGAGGCCTTTGCCCAGGCGCTGTATTCCCTCTTTGGCGATAAGCGCAAGCTCCACGGCGGCGAAACGGTGCTGGCCTACGAGTGGGTGGAGCAGCTGGGCCTCAGCCCCGAGGTGGTGCTGATGCTCATCCGGCATATGATCTCCACCCGCGGCATCAACTTCAGCTTCAAGGAGGCCCAGAAGATCGCCGGGGAGATGAGCAGCGAGAAGATCACCACGCTGGAGGCGGCGGAGATGATGTTCAGCCGCTCCGAAAGCGCCTGGAAGGGCGCCAAGAAGGTGCTCAGCCGCCTTGGCAAGCGCCGCAACCCCAGCGAGGACGAGATCGACCTCTACCTGCGGTGGACGGTGCAATGGGGCTTTGCCCCCAAGGCGGTGGAGGCTGCCTGCGTGGAGACCACCAAGGGCGACCCCAGCTTTGCATATCTGGATAAGATCCTGGAGGGCATCCACCAGCGCAGCGGCGGCAAGGCCACCACTGCCGAGAAGGTGGAACGGTTCCTCAAGGGCGAGAAGGACGAGACCGCCCGCGTGCGGGAGATGCTGGCAGCCTACGGCATCAAGTCTCCTGTGGTGGATGAGGGCATGCGCCTTGTGTACCGTGCCCTGGTGGAAACCGCCAGCCACGAGGTGGTGGTGCTGGCGGCCCGGCAGGTGGGCAAGCGCAAGGGCGCTCACTCGCTGGATCAGGTGGCCGAGCTGGTGGAGGCCTGGAACAACCGTGGTCTGCGCACCGAAAGCGATGTGGAGGGCTACCTGAAAAACGTGGCCCGGCAGGATAAGACCCTTCGTGCCCTGTTTATGCTCATGGGCAAGGAAAAGACCCTTTCCTGCTCCCAGGCCAACCGGGAGCTGCTGCGCAAGTGGCAGGAGGATTGGCGGGTCAGCGAAGCGCTCATCCAGCTGGCGGCCAGCTATGCCAAGAACGTGGAGCACCCCATGCCCTATGTGGATAAGCTGCTGGCAGACTGGCGGGAGAAGGATATCACCACCGTGGCGGAGGCCGAAGCGGAGCACGAAAGGTTCGTGGCAGCCGCCGCCCAGAAGCCTGCCGACAAGGCAGCCGCCACCGGCAGGCCCGGCGGCAAGCGGGTGCTGGCCCAGCAGTACGACCAGCGTGATTACGACCCGGATGAAGTGAACCGGATGAGCGCAGAAGACCTTGAGGAGATGAGCAAGCTGTGACGAGAGATCAACTGGTACTGGCCTTGCAGCAGGAGTATGCCGCAAGGCGCGAGGAGAATATGCGCATCTACGACCGCCGCCGCCGGGAGGCCTGCGAAAAGTGCCCCGGGCTGGAGGAGGTGTTGGATGCCCGCCACGCTGCCGTTTTGCAGGGCGTGCGCACCAGCCTGATGAACCGCTTCAAGAAGCCCGGCGAGAATGCTGAGCTGCCCAATGCCATGGCGCTGATGAATCAGCGCATCGCCGAGCTGCTGGCTGCGGGCGGTCTGCCGAAGGATGCGCTGGAGCCGGTCTACACCTGCGCCGTCTGCAAGGATGAGGGCTATGTATACGACCCCTCCCGGCGCATGTGCGCCTGCATGCAGCAGGAGCTGAACCGCCGTATGCTGGGCGAGCTGGGCCTTGGCGCAGAGGGCAACACTTTCGAAAACTTCGACGAGAGCCTCTTTGGCGAGGAGGTGGATGCCAAGACCGGCTACAGCCAGCGCCAGCATGCGCTGCTGGCCCGCAATGTATGCCTTGCCTATGCGGATTCCTTCCCGGAGACCGCTACCCGCAACCTGCTGCTGTTCGGCAAGAGCGGGCTGGGCAAGACCTACCTGCTCCATGCCATCGCCCACCGGCTGGTGGAGCGGGGCATCATGCCGGTGTACACCAGCGCCTACCACCTGCTGGAGGTGGCCCGCAGGGCGTATTTCGAAAACGACAGCGAGAAGCTGGCCGAGATGATGAACGCATCCGTTCTGCTGATCGACGATCTGGGCACCGAGCCCATGCTGCAGAATATTACCATCGAGCAACTGTTCAACCTGCTCAACGAGCGGCAGCTGAAGCGCCGCCATACGGTCATCTCCACCAACCTGACGGTGGACGAACTGAAGGAGCGCTACACCGAGCGCGTGGCCTCCCGCCTGATGGATGAAAGCAGTTGGCGCAAGCTGCTTTTCGTGGGCGATGATGTGCGCAAGAAGCTCAAGAGGGGTAAAGCATGAACATTCAGATCTATGTAAACAAGAAAAACCCGGATGTGCTCAAGGCAGAGCGGTTCTTCAAGGAGCGCCGCATCCCCTACCAGATGATGGATCTGAAAAAGCACAAGCTGGGCAAGAAGGAGCTGGAGGTATTCGTCAGGGCCGCAGGCAGCGCCCGTGCGCTGGTGGATCGGGAGGGCAAGAAGGCCCTGGAGCGCCCTGTGGCCCATATGACCACCGACAGCCTGATCATTGCCGAGCTTTTGAACGATCCCTCCGCGCTGCGCAGCCCTATCGTGCGCAACGGTGCCAAGGCCACTGTAGGCGCAGATGAGGAAGCATGGAAGCAGTGGCTTTCGCAGGAATGACCGCAGGTACGCATCAACACCGGGGAGGCTGCCGCTTCCCCAGGGAGGCAGACCAATGAATACCGCAGGACGAATCAAGGCGCTCACCCTCGCCGGACGCATCATTCTGGAAAACGGCGGCGAGACCTATCGGGCGGAGGATACGGTGGTGCGCATGGCGCAGAGCATGGGGCTGGAGGAGCCGGATGCCTTCGGCGTGCCCAGCGGCCTGTTCATCTCCTTTACGGATGAGACCGGCGAAAGGCGCACCAACGTGTGCCGCATGCGGGGCCGGGATACCGACCTGGGCCGGGTGGATCAGGTCAATCAGCTCAGCCGCAGGCTTGCCGCAGGGCAGATCACCGAGGAGGAGCTGCTCCGGCAGCTGACCTTGCTCAGCAGCCCGTCGGAGACGTCCCGCTGGCATATGCCCCTGACCGCCGCCCTTACGGCGGTGGGCTTTGCCCTTATGTTCAACGGCTCCCTGTGGGAGATGCTCATCAGCGCCCTGTGCGCCGCCGTTACCCAGATGATCCCCTGGCTGCTGCCGCTGCAGCACAGCAGCATGGCCAAGAATGTGGTGGGCAGTGCCATTTCCACGCTGCTGCCCATGCTTTTTCACCACCTGACCGGCTTTGGTCTGGTGGATGCCATGGTCGCCGGTGCGCTGATGCCGCTGGTGCCGGGCCTCAGCATGACCAATGCGGTGCTGGACGTGGTGCGCGGGGATATGGTCTCCGGCACGGCTCACGCCGCCCGCGCCCTGTTGACGGCTGCGCTGGTGGCCGGCGGTGCGCTGGTGGGCGCTGAGGTGTTCGGCTGGATCGGGGGTGTGCTGTGATGCTGGAAGGTCTGCTTCGGGCTATCGTATCCGGTTTCCTGGGGGCAGCGGGCTTTGGTGCACTGCTGCATGCGCCCCGTAAGGGCATCCTGTGGGGGTCTGTCATCGGGGCGATCGGCTACACCTCCTACTGGCTCATTTTCCACCTGACCGGCGCAGAGCTGCCCGCCATGTTCGTGGGTGCGCTGCTGGCGGCGGCGCTGGGGCAGCTGGCTGCCCGCAGGCTGCATATGATCTCCACGGTTTTTGTTACCATTGCCATCCTGCCGCTGGTGCCGGGCATCGGTCTGTACCGTTCCATGAGCGCTATGGGGCAGGGAGATATGCAGGAGGGCGCACGGCTGGCAGCCCACGCCATGAGCTTGATTTTGATGATCGTAATGGGCACAGGCCTCGGTTCGGCGCTGTTTTCGCTGCGCAGGCCCGCTGCCCCGAAGGAGGATGCGCCGTGACCGGGCTGAAGAAATACGGCGGCTGTTCGGTGGTGCTGTGCAACCTTTCCATCCTGCTGTATGTGTTCTGGTTGCTGCTGCCTATGGTGCAGACCACCGGACGGGCCCTCTGCGGCGCAGCGGCGGTGGGGCTGTTCGCCCTTGGCGCAGCGCTGGACGGTACCCTGTGGAAGCGCCCCGGAGCGCTGCTTGCCACCCTGGCAAGGGCGGTCTGCGCGGCGCTGCTGCCTGTTATTCTGTTTGTCTTTGCCGGGCGGGGCGGCGGTGTGCTGCCCACGTTTTTCGTGCAGCACTGCATGTTCTGGTTCCCGCTGGTGTTTGCCGGGTATGCCCGCCTCCGGGGCGACAGCCGCCTGTGGCGGGGGCTGAAGACCCTGCTGGTGGCGGTCACCGTCGTCACGCTGCTCACCAGCATCTTCTGGCTGGTGGAGGGCATGTTCTTCCGAGGCGACCGGGTGTATGCCTATGCCCGCTCCCTGGGCAATGCCACCCCCGGCAACGAAGCCTATCTGAAGGAGCTGATGCTGAAAAACATCGGCGGGTACGACTTCGTATACGCTATGGTGGCGGCGCTGCCCCTGAGCCTCCTTGGCATGCAGCGCAGCCGGGGCAGAGCCCGTCTGGGCTATACGGCCCTTGCCTGTGCACAGGTGATCATGATCCTGCTTTCCCAGTACACCTATGCCATGATCTACGCCGCCGTGCTGCTGGCGGTGGAGGCAGTGGCTGCCGTGGTGCGGCGCATCTCCGGGGGCCGGGTGGGCATGGGTGCTTCGCTGCTGTTGGGGCTGGTGCCGCTGGTGCTGGTGTGGCTCTTCCGCATGCCGCTTTTAGGGCTTTTGACCGGGCTTCTGCGGGAGAGCGGCCTCAATAATGTGGCGTTTTCGCTGGAACAGCTCACCATCGCTCTGCAGGGCGGCGCTACCGACGGTAACTCCCGCCTGAGCCACTATCTGGTGGCCTGGCAGGGCTTTACCGCATCGCCCCTGATCGGTTCTGTGGCGCTGGGGCAGCCGCTGTTCAGCCAGCACAGCGATGTGCTGGATCTGCTCTCCGGCGCAGGCCTGGTGGGCGCGGCTGCGGTGGGCGTACTGATCTGGCTCATGGGCCGTGGCACCCTGCGGGGCATCCGGCAGAGCGAGAGCAAAGCCCAGCTGTGCGTTATGTGGCTCTGCGTGCTGGTAACGGCGCTGTTCGGCACCGTCTGCTACAGCCGGGATATCATGGCGGTGGCCGCCCTGGGCAGCCTGCTGGTGCTGGAGGGGGAAAAGCCTGCCGCAACCGGGGCAGCCTGTACACTGCCTGTAAAGGAGGAACAAAAGCATGGATGAGATCCGTTTGCTCAGGCCGGATGAAAGCTACCGGGAGCAGATCTGGGCCTACCGCGCCCGCTTTATGGAGACCCGGGAGGACAGCGGCGGCTGCGGCAGCCTGCTGGAATGCGATACCTTCGAAGAATGGCTCCGCAATACCCGGGCTTTGGCCGACCCGGCTACCTGCCCGGAGGGCTATGTGCCTGCGGACAGCTATCTGGCGGTACGCACCGGCGATAACCGGCTGGTGGGCATGATCGATCTGCGCCACCACATCGACCATCCGGTGCTGGGTACCTGGGGCGGGCATATCGGCTACTCCGTGCACCCGGAGGAGCGGCGCAAGGGCTATGCCACCCGCATGCTGCAAATGGATCTGGAGAACGCCCGCAGGCTGGGCATATCCCGGGTGCTGGTCACCTGCAACGAAGACAACATCGCCAGCGAAAAGACCATCCTGAAGAACGGCGGCGTGTACGATAACATGGTGCCCGTGGACGGTCGTATGGTCAAGCGGTTCTGGATCAAGCTGTAAGAGAAAAACGAACGGCAGTCGTCTGCATGAGCGTGGACGGCTGCCGTTCGTATTGTTTTCAGTTTTGCTTCAGGCACAATAAGAAGCCCTTGGTATACCCCTCCGGGCCCTTCTCCACGGTCAGGCTGCCGCCGTGCTTTTCGGCGATCAGCCTGCTGATGGCCAGCCCCAGCCCGGTGCCGCCGCCGCTGCGGGAGGCATCGCCCCGGGCAAAGGGTTCGAACAGGGTCTCGGCGGCCTCCCGGACGATGGGCTGCCCGTCATCGGCAATGAGGATGCATACCTTGCCCTGCTGCCCGGAGACCCGGATCAGGATCTCCGCGCCCGCCCGGTTATGCTTGCAGGCATTTACCAGCAGGTTGCTGATGGCCCGCTTCAGCTCCTTCTCATCCGCCCGGCAGCGGATGGGGTCATCGGGGATATCGATGGTCAGCGCCATCTCTCGCTCTTCGAATTCGTCGTAGTGCAGGGCTGTCAGGCTGCGCATCAGGGCGCAGATATCCATATCTGCCGTTGTGAGCGTATAGCTGTCGGTATTCAGGTTGGAATAGGCGAACATGGTATCCAGCAGCTCGTTCATATAGCAGCTTTTGTTGTAGATGATGCCGCAGATCTCCTGCTGCTCCTCCGGCTTTACCCGACCCTCCCTGAGAGCAGCGGCAAAGCCCTGCACAGAGGTCATGGGCGTTTTCAGGTCGTGGGCGATGCAGGAATACAGCAGATTTCGCTCTTCCATCCGCTGCCGGGCTTCTTTTTGGAAGGCCTTGCCGATCAGGTGGGAAAACAGCCACGCGCAGCCCGCTATGTTCAGCAGGGTCAGCGCCAGAAAGCCGATCACCACCAGGTGCTGCATGGTTTCGGAGGCGGCTTCCTGCCGGGCCTCCAGCAGGGCAAGCGGGGCGGTCAGCAGATCCTCGGCGATCACGAACACCGCAAAGCACAGCAGAAAATACAGGACGAACCTTCTCTTGGTCTTATTCATGCTTCTCCAATCTGTACCCCAGCCCACGGATGGTCTTGATGGTACCGTCGCCAGCTTTGTCTCTCAGGCGGCTGATGATGACCCGGATGGTGTTGTCGTCCACCGGCTGCTCGTTGCCCCAGGCATAACTGTAGATCTGTTCCTTGGTGTAGACCCTTCCCGGGTGCTGCATCAGCAGCTCCAGCACCCGCAGCTCGGCCTTGGTCAGCTGGTGGGTCTGCCCATCCCGGGTGAGGGTACATTCGTCGCAGTTCAGGGTCAGCGCCCCCACGGTGATGCGCCGGGGTTCCTCGGGCTGAGCGGCCTGGGCTCCGGCACGGCGCAGGTGGGCCCGCACCCTGGCGGCCACCTCCAGCGGCTCAAAGGGCTTGGTGATGTAGTCATCCGCGCCCAGATCCATGCCCAGGATCCGGTCGCTGAGCGCCACTTTGGCAGAGATGACCAGTATAGGGATGTACCGCCCCTTGCGGATCTCCCGGATGATCTCGTACCCGTTCTTGCCGGGCATCATGATGTCCACGATGGCCAGGTCGATGCTTTCCTCCCGGAGGATCTGCAGCGCCCCGAGCCCGTCGTTGGCCTCGTATACGGTATTGTCGCCCGCTTCGATGTACATCCGCAGAAGCCGGACGATCTCTTTTTCGTCGTCTGCAATCAGGATCTTCGCCATGGGCGCACCCCCTTTTCCTTGCTGAGCGTATCCCGGTGGGGGATACGGGGTTTATTCCTTTTCGGTCATGGCAACAAAGGTGGCTTTGTCCTCATGAGTCACGCCGCCGTAGAGCAGTGTATCGTGCCGCCCCACCGCCAGCCAGTGGTCGATGGCCTGCCGGGCTGAAAGCGGCATGGGCAGCTGCGGCAGCTCCTCCGGGCTGAACCAGCGCAGCTGACCCTCGTCGGAGGTGAGGCCCTGCTCCGCACCCTCCTGCAGCTGGGCAAAGAAGAAGTAGTTTTGCCGCACCTCGCCTTTGGTGTTTCGCAGAACGATGTACCGCAGCCGCAGCTCCTCAAGCCGGTCTTCGGTAAGCCCCAGCTCCTCCTTCAGCTCCCGGAGCACGCAGGCTTTGGGGTCGTTCAGCTCCTCCGGCTCAAAATGGCCGCCTGCGGAGCCTACCCACACATTGTTGACCACACGCCCGCCCTGCCGGTACAAAAGCAAAATACGGCCCTTCTGGCAAAGATAAACGGCAGTCATGTGGCGCAGCCGGTCGGGGGTGGGGGAGTGGGTCATGGCAGGTGCCTCCTTTGTAATGCAAAAACGCAAAAAACGAAAACATCCCGCAAGTGAACTTGCGGGATGAAACTGGCAGCTCCAAGGGGAATCGAACCCCTGATTTCGCCTTGAGAGGGCGACGTCTTAACCGCTTGACCATGGAGCCATGCTGGCTGGGGAACTAGGATTCGAA
>SVGN01000041.1 GCA_015056315.1 Clostridiales bacterium | reverse complement strand
CCACCTTGGCAAGGTGGCACTCTACCACTGAGCTACTACCGCACACTTGGTGCCTTGGGGCGGAATCGAACCACCGACACGTAGATTTTCAGTCTACTGCTCTACCGACTGAGCTACCAAGGCATATGGCGACCCGGAAGGGGCTCGAACCCTCGACCTCTAGCGTGACAGGCTAGCGCTCTAACCAACTGAGCTACCGGGCCAGAATTGGTGGGAACAACAGGGCTCGAACCTGTGACCCTCTGCTTGTAAGGCAGATGCTCTCCCAGCTGAGCTATGCTCCCGATTATGTCGCTTGCGGCGACGCTGTATATAATACCTCCATCGGGCGGATTTGTCAATAACTTTTTCGAAGTTTTTTTCAAATTCTTTTTTTCACGTTCTCTGTTTTTATGGTTGCAAAACATAAGGGGGTGTGCTATAATACCAAAGCGCTTTATGGGCGCTACTCATGGCATACGCAAAAAGAGGTGAAAAAGCGTGAAAGAGAAGATCCATCCCAAATATGGCAAGTCTACCGTCCGTTGCGTGTGCGGTGAGACGTTCGAAACCGGCTCCGTCAAGGGCGAGCTGAAGGTCGAAATTTGCTCCAAGTGCCACCCCTTCTACACCGGCAAGCAGAAGCTGGTGGACAGCGGCGGACGCGTGGATCGCTTTAAGAAGCGTTTCAATATCGAGTAAGCCATACATAAAGAGCATCCCGTGCGGGGTGCTCTTTTTGCATGCCCGCAAATGTTCTTTCCCAGCATTTGCGAAGGTAAAGCTACCTATATTAGCAGGGAAACAGGGCCCGCATGTCGAATGCTATGTATGTGTGTATTTATGCCTGCACACAGAAAGGAACATACAAACCATGAAAAAAGCACAGAATACCTCCTGCCCCCGCGTGGATATCGGCGGCCAGGCAGTAATGGAAGGCGTTATGATGAAGGCGCCCCGCGCCATTGCCGTTTCGGTACGCCGCCCCGACAATACCATCGTTACCAAGCTTACCCCCTACACCCCCATTACCGAAAAGCACAAGTGGATGGGGCTGCCCATCATCCGCGGCGTGGTCAATTTTGTGCATATGCTCACCATGGGCATGAACACCCTGCAGCAGAGCACCGATATGCTGGGCATCCTGGATGAGGAGCCCACCAAGTTCGAAAAATGGCTGGCCAAGAAGCTGGGCAAGGGCATCGACAAGATCGTGATGGGCGTTGCGGTGGTGCTGGCCATCCTGCTGTCGCTGGGGCTGTTCTTCGTTATCCCCGAGCTGGTGGCCCGTGGCCTCAAGGCCATCATTCCCAACCAGAACTGGCTGGTGAACCTGCTCAGCGGCATCGTGCGCATCCTCATCCTGATCGGCTACATCCTTTTCTGCTGTGCCGTACCGGATGTGCGCCGCACCTTCCAGTACCACGGTGCCGAGCACAAGACCGTCTACTGCAACGAGAACGATCTGCCCCTCACCCCCGAGAACGCGCAGACCTTCTCCACCCTGCACCCCCGCTGCGGCACCAGCTTCCTGCTGATCGTGTTCGTCATCTCCATCGTGCTGTTCACGCTGGTGGGCTACCAGGGCACCAACTACTTCCTGCGCCTGGGCAGCCGCCTGCTGCTGCTGCCGCTGGTGGCGGGCATCAGCTATGAGGTGCTCAAGGGGCTGGCCCACGCCAAGGGCAAGGTGGTGGAGATGCTCCGCTGGCCCGGTATGCAGATGCAGCGGCTGACCACCAAGGAGCCCACCCCCGAGATGCTGGAGGTGGCCATCGTATCCATGAACGTGGCGCTCCACGGCCTGCCCAAGGGCTGCGAGACCACCCCCGAGGGCTACACCATCATTACCGATTACCGCGTAACCGACCCCAACTACGCCCCCGCACAGGAGGCCGACTCCCTCAAGGAGAAGGCCGAAGAGGCGAAGGAAGCCGTCAAGGAAGAACTGGCCGACGATGCCCGCTGATATGACCATCCATCAGGCGCTGCGGCAGACCGCCCAGCTGCTTGAAAGGGCACAGATTCCCGACCCTGAGCAGGATGCCCTGCTGATGCTCGCCCATATTCTGGGCAGGGATCCGCTCTCCCTCCGGCTGGATGGGGCCAGGGAATTGAGCCCGGAAGACAGCGCCCGCTATCGGGCGCTGTCTTCCCGTAGGGCGGAGCGCCAGCCGCTGCAATACCTGCTGGGCGAACAGTGGTTCTACGGCCTGCCCTATTTTGTGGATGAGCGGGTGCTGATCCCCCGGCAGGAGACCGAGAGCCTGTGCGAGATGGGCATCGCCCACCTGAAGCGCCTGCCCGCCCCCTCCGCGCTGGATCTGTGCACCGGCAGCGGCGCCATTGCCGTTACCCTCCGGCACCATTGCCCCCATGCCGAGGTATCCGCTGCCGATCTGAGCCCGGATGCGCTGGCAGTAGCCCGCAGCAACGCCCGGCGGCACGATGCGCCCATCACCTTTTACGAGGGCGATCTGTTTACGCCGCTCAAGGGCCTCCGCTTCGACCTGATCCTGTCCAATCCCCCCTACATCGAGAGCGGCGAGTGCCCCACCCTGCAGGAGGAGGTGCGCCGGGAGCCGCTCATGGCGCTGGACGGCGGCACCGACGGGTTGGATTTTTACCGCCGCATCGCCCGGGAAGCCCCTCTGCACCTGAAGCCCGGCGGTCTTTTGGCCATGGAGATCGGCTCCGGTCAGGGCGCGCAGGTGGCCGGGCTGCTGGAGGCCGCAGGCGCTTACCGGCAGGTGAGCGTGGCAAAGGATCTCTACGGTCTGGACCGCATCGTAAAAGCCTACAAGGAGTGACTGACCCTGTTTGAGAAATTCGATTGGATCGAAGGCCGCTATCAGGAGCTGACCGAAGCCATCAGCCAGCCGGAGATCATTGCCGACCAGGCCAAATGGCAAAAGCTGCTCAAGGAGCATGCCTCGCTGGAGCCGCAGGTAAAGGCCTGGCAGCGCTACCAACAGACCCTTACCGAGATCCGGGAGGCCGGAGAGATGCTCTCCGTGCCCGATATGGCCGAGCTGGCCCAGGAGGAGCTGCCCCGGCTGGAAAAGCAGAAGTGCGAGATGGAGCAGGAGCTTCGGCTGCTGCTTCTGCCCAAGGACCCGGATGCGGATAAGAACGTGGTGGTGGAGATCCGTCAGGGAGCGGGCGGCGATGAAGCAGCCCTCTTCGGCGCGCTGCTGCTGCGCATGTACACCCGCTACGCCGAGCGCAACCGTTTCCGGGTGGAGATGGTCAGCGCCAATATGACCGAGCTGGGCGGCGTGAAGGAAGCCGTCTTTACCATCAGCGGAAACGGTGCCTTCAGCCTTCTGAAGTACGAAAGCGGCGTGCACCGTGTGCAGCGCGTGCCCACCACCGAATCCGGCGGGCGCATCCACACCAGCACCTGCACGGTGGCCGTGCTGCCCGAGGCAGAGGATGTAGAAGTGGAGATCAACCCCGGCGACCTGCGCATCGATACCTACCGTGCAGGCGGCGCAGGCGGCCAGCACGTTAACCGTACCGACTCCGCCGTGCGCATGACCCACCTGCCCACCGGCATCGTGGTACAGTGCCAGAACGAGCGCAGCCAGATCCAGAACCGGGAGATGTGCCTGCGCATCCTCAAAAGCCGCCTGTACGAAAAATATCGCGAGGAAGCCGACAGCCAGTACGCGGAGAACCGCCGGGACCAGATCGGCACCGGCGACCGCAGCGAGCGCATACGCACCTACAATTTTCCCCAGGGGCGTGTTACCGACCACCGCCTGGGCCTGACCCTGTACCGGATCGACGAGATCCTGGACGGCGACCTGGACGAGGTGATCGAGGCGCTGCGCATGGCTGAGCAGGCCGAAAAGCTGAAAGCCTTTGGAGATGACATGTAAATGGAGACCCTGCTGCTTACCCCCACCGAAGAAAACCTGCTGCTGGCTGCCCGGGCCCTTGCCGATGGGCAGCTGGTGGGCATGCCTACCGAAACCGTCTACGGCCTTGGGGCCGATGCCCTCAACGAAGCGGCGGTGCGCAGCATTTTTGCCGCCAAGGGCCGCCCGGCCGATAACCCGCTGATCGTGCACGTGCCCAGTGTGGAGGCCGCCGAGCCCCTGTGCTATATCGACGAGCGCAGCCGCCGGGTGATGGCGCATTTCTGCCCCGGCCCCCTTACACTGCTCCTGCCCAAAAAGCCCATCGTGCCCGATGTGGTGAATGCGGGGCTGCCCAGTGTGGCCATCCGCATCCCCTCCCACCCCATTGCCCGCAGGCTGCTGGAGCTTTCCGGCGTGCCGGTGGCCGCGCCCAGTGCCAACACCAGCGGCAAGCCCAGCCCCACCACCGCCCGCCATGTGTACGACGACCTGGCAGGCAAGCTGCACTCCATCGTGGATGGGGGCGAATGCCAGGTGGGTCTGGAGAGCACCGTACTGGATATGACCCGGGAGGTGCCCACCGTGCTCCGGCCCGGCGGCATCACCCCGGATATGCTGCTTGCTGTGCTGGATGAGGTGCAGGTGGCCGACAGCGTGCTGCGCCCCCTGCAAAAGGGCGAAAAAGCCCTCTCCCCCGGTATGCTCTACAAGCACTATGCCCCCAAGGGCATGCTCTCGCTGGTCAAGGGCGAACGGTTCAATGTAGAAAAGCTGATCCGCCGCCTGTATGCCGAAAGTGCCGACATGGGCAAGACCGTGCAGGTGCTGGCCTTTGAGGAACATCTTTCCGGCTACGAGGGGCTGAACGTCAAATGCATCGGCTCGCTGGCTGCGCCCGAGACCGTTGCCCACAGCCTGTTCGCCACCCTGCGCCAGGCGGATGCGGAGGGCATCGACGTGCTCTACAGCGAGGTGCTGCCCCCGGAGGGCGTGGGCCTTGCGGTAATGAACCGGCTGAGCCGGGCAGCGGGCTTCCGCACGCTGGATGCGGATGAGGAGGCCAACGCATGAAGACCGTGCTCTTTGTCTGCACCGGCAACACCTGCCGCAGCCCCATGGCCGCCTGTATGATGAACGATCTGCTGGCCAAAGCCGGCCGGGAGGATATCCGTGCGGTATCGGCGGGGGTCGCTGCCTTTGACGGGCAGCCCGCCTCCCCGGGCGCACAGCATGCCATGGCCAAGCGGGGCCTGAGCCTCGCAGACCACCGTGCCCAAAGCGTTACCCAGCCGCTGCTGAACGGGTGCGACCACATTTTCTGCATGAGCCCCCGCCACGGCGCTGCGCTGGCCGGAGCCTTTGCCCTGCCGGTTGCGGTCTACAGTTTCTCCCCCGCCGTTTCCGACCCCTACGGCGGCTCCGATGCCGTATACGAAGCCTGCGCCCGGGAGCTATATGAGCATCTGACCGGGCTGCTCCCACTGCTCACAGCCGATGCCGAAAAGAACAGCTGACCCCGCGCCCCAACCGGGGCTCCCGATCCGCTCCCATTTTTATTTTGCAATAGAGGAGGAAAAAACACCATGAAGCTTACTTTTCTGGGTGCTGCCCATGAGGTGACCGGCAGCCGTTTCCTGCTGGAGGCCTGCGGCAAAAATGTTATGATCGACTATGGTATGGAGCAGGGCAGCGACCTGTACGAGAACACGCCCCTGCCCATTACCGAAGGCTCCATCGATGCGGTGCTGCTCACCCATGCCCACATCGACCACAGCGGCTACCTGCCCCTGCTTTACAAGAACGGCTTCCGGGGCCATGTATACGCCACCGAGCCCACCACCGACCTGTGCAGGATCATGCTGCTGGACTCCGCCCACATTCAGGAGAGCGATGCGGAGTACAAAAACCGCAAGAATCAGCGCAGCGGCAAGCCTCTGGTAGAGCCCCTCTACACCCAGGAGCATGCCCTTGGCGTGCACAGCCAGTTCGTGCCCTGCCGCTATAACGACAGCGTGGATATCTTCGAGGGCATCACCATCCGCATGGTAGACGTGGGCCATCTGCTGGGCTCCGCCGCCATTGAGGTAACGGTGCGCGAGGGCGACGACGAGAAGGTGCTGGTCTTCTCCGGCGATATCGGCAACATCCGCCAGCCGCTGCTGCGGGATCCCATCCCCATGCACCGGGCGGATATCGTGGTGATGGAATCCACCTACGGCGACCGCACCCACGGCCCCACCCCCGACTACATCGGCGACCTGACGGAGATCATCCAGTCCACGCTGGACAAGGGCGGCAATGTGGTCATTCCCAGCTTTGCGGTGGGCCGCACCCAGGAGCTGCTGTACTTCATCCGCCACATCAAGCAGAACGGGATGGTGAAGGGCCACGACCACTTCCCCGTATATGTGGACAGCCCCCTGGCCGTGGAAGCCACCAATGTTTTCAAGGAGAACACCTACGAGTGCGCCGACGAGGAGACCCTGGAGCTGCTCAAGCAGGGCATCAACCCCATCGCCTGCCCCGACCTGCGTCTCTCCATTACCGCAGATGACAGCAAGGCCCTCAACACCGACAAGGAGCCCAAGGTGATCATCTCCTCCAGCGGTATGTGCGATGCAGGCCGCATCCGTCACCACCTGAAGCACAACCTGTGGCGGCCCGAATGCACTGTGCTGTTCGTGGGCTACCAGAGCAACGGCACCCTGGGCCGCAGTCTGGTGGACGGTGCCAAGCAGGTAAAGCTGTTCGGTGAGCCCATCGAGGTAAATGCCCGCATCGACACCCTTGCCGGCAAGAGCGGCCACGCCGACCAGACCGGCCTCATCAACTGGGTGAACAACTTCTCCCCCAAGCCCCAGCACGTTTTCGTGGTGCACGGCGAGGACGGCGTGACCGATACCTTCGCCAAGCTGCTGCGGGAGGAGCACGAGCACAACACCACCGCCCCCTACAACGGCGAATGCTGGGATCTGGTCACCCTCAAGAAGCTCTGTGAGGGTAACATGACCCGCATCCAGAAGCCCGACCGGGATGTGGCCGCCGCCAATGCCCAGCAGGCCAACTCCTCCCCCAGCCATCAGGAGAAGCAGCGCAAGCAGAGCAAGCAGGAGAACGTTTCCCAGAACTACGCCAACCTGCTCGTTGCCATGGACAAGCTGCAGGATGTGGTGGAGCGCATGCAGAGCCGCTCCAAGAAGGATCAGAGCAAGCTGACCAACTACATCTACAACCTGATCCGCCGCTTCGGGCGCAAGAAGTAATCCATAGCAGAAGCCCCTTTGCTCCCAACTGTGCCGGGAGTAAAGGGGCTTCTTTGTATGCAGGGAGCAGAGCCTGATCAGCCCTGCTTTTCCAGGATCTTGTACAACAGCTTGTAAAGGGTCTCTGCCTCATCGTGCTCCAGAGGTACGGTCTTTGCCAGCTGCTCGGGAATGGAGAGCGCCTCCTCGCGCATATTCATGCCTGCCTTGGTAAGGGTAAGGATCAGGTTGCGTTCATCCTCGGAGGAACGCTTACGGGTAATGAGACCCTTGTGCTCCAGCTTCTTCAGCAGCGGGGTGAGGGTGCCGGAATCCAGGTACAGCTGCTCGCCCAGCTCCTTTACCGTCATGGTGCCTTTTTCCCACAGCACCAGCATGGCGATGTACTGGGTATAGGTAAGATCGAGCTGATCCAGAAAGGGCTTGTACTCACGAATAACGCTGCGGGAGCAGGCATACAGGGGGAAACAAAGCTGTTTGTCGAGTTTCAGAGCTTCGTAACGGGATTCCATCGGTGCGCGCCTCCAGATATGTTCTATGATATATAACTATTGTATTTTATCATATCAAAAACGATTGCACAAGGTTTTTTTGAAAAAACATCCAATTGAATTTCAATTGGTGGAAAACCACCGTAAAACCTCGAAAAGAAAAACACCCGGCTGTAAAAACCGGGTGTTTTCGAGCTTGCAGCAGCCATTAGCCCTGGCGATGGTTGGCAAAGCACTCGCTGCAGTAGATGGGACGGTCGCTCTTGGGAATGAAGGGCACCGTAGTGGGAGCGCCGCAGGCCGCGCAAGTGGTTTCGAAGGACTCACGGGGCGCATTGGCGCGGTTGGCCTTACGGGCGGCGCGGCAGTCCTTGCAGCGGGTGGGCTCGTTCTGGAAGCCCTTCTCGGCATAGAACTCCTGCTCACCGGCAGAGAATACAAATTCGGCACCGCAATCGCGGCACACCAGAGTCTTGTCTTCGTACATTGTTGGGTTCCTCCGATTATTTAGATTATGCATCCGGCTGACCTGGTCTTTGACCCCACACTCGCCGGCCGGAGGGTCTGCTCATCGCTTCGGCGCCCTACTCGCCCTCTCTCGCCCGCAGGCGGCCGGTCTTACATCTAGAACGCGCCATGCTCACCGGGGCTTTGCCCGGCTTACGTGGACCGCTTTGCCCGCGTCTGGCATCGGCTTTCAACCACAGACCCGGATGCAATGCAAACATTATAAAACTCACTGGCATAAAATTCAAGTGCAAAATACGCATAAATGTTGTATTTCCTCAAAAAACCGTTACTATTTTATCTCTGTAACACACTTCGTTGCGTTTTTCTGCCGGTAATGAGCAAATTCGTACATTTACAGCACGGCTCGCTTCATGCTATACTGCAGGCGTAAACAGAAAGAAACAGAAAAAGAACGAACCTTCCGCCAAGAGGATGCGGCGGAAGCAAAGGAGGAACCCGAATGAGTTTTATGACAGTGCTGCAGTTGATGGGCGGCCTTGGCCTGTTCCTGTACGGCATCAACGCCATGGGCGACGGCCTGGAGCAGGCCGCGGGCAACCGCATGAAGAAGCTGCTGGAGGTTCTTACCAAGAACCGCTTTATGGGAATGCTGACCGGTATTCTCGTTACCGCAGTGATCCAATCCTCTTCCGCCACCACGGTCATGGTGGTCGGCTTTGTAAACGCCGGTCTCTTGCAGCTTTCCCAGGCCATCGGCGTGATCATGGGTGCCAACATCGGTACCACGGTCACCTCGCTGCTGCTGTCTGTGGAGCTGGATTTCAGCATGATCTTCTGCGCCATCGGTGCGGTGTGTCTGCTGATCGGCAACAGGCCCGGCGTTAAGAACCTGGGGCAGATCATGCTGGGCCTTGGCATGCTGTTTGTGGGCATGGATACCATGTCTGCTGCCATGACTCCCCTGCGCGACTGGGAAGGCTTCCGCCAGATGATGGCTGCCGCCACCAACCCCATCGTGGGTGTGCTGGTGGGTGCGGTGGTAACGGCTGTAGTGCAGTCCTCCTCTGCCAGCGTAGGTATCCTGCAGGCGGTGGCCGCTACCGGCGCCATCTCCCTTCAGGCCAGCATGTACATACTGTTCGGCCAGAACATCGGTACCTGCGTTACCGCGCTGATGGCCAGCGTTGGCACCAGCCGCACTGCCAAGCGCGCTGCTGTTGTTCACCTGCTGTTCAACGTAATCGGCACGGTGGTGTTCACTGTTCTGACCATGGTGCTGCCCCTGGCGGATTGGATCATCACCCTGGCAGGCGAGAACCAGCGCTTCCAGATCGCCTTGATCCACATCATCTTCAACACCACGATGACCTGCCTGCTGCTGCCCTGCGCTCCCCTGCTGGAGAAGCTGGCCTGCATGCTGGTGCACGACGATGAGAAGCTGCCCGAGCCCATGCGCCTGTGCCACTTCGACACCCGTCTGTTCTCCACCCCGCCCGTTGCTGTGCAGCAGCTTTTCCGCGAGGTGCACCGCATGGCGGATATCGTAAACGACAACTTCCGCTTCTCGATGGATTACTTCTTCAACCCCGAAGGCAAGTCTCTGGAGGATTTTGAGCACCAGGAGGAGGTCATCGACTTCCTGAATGCCGAGATCACCCAGCACCTGATCGAGGTAAAGGGCCTGCACCTGAGCCTGGAGGATAACCATCTGGCCGGTTCGCTGTTCCACGTGGTCAACGACCTGGAGCGCATCGGCGACCATTGCGAAAACATCATCGACATCGCCAAGGACCGGGCCAAGGAAAAGACCGAGTTCTCCGCCAAGGCCGTGGCCGAGATCCAGCAGCTGAGCGACATGGTACAGACCATGCTGACCAAGAGCATCTCCATCGTAAAGGCTCAGATCTCCGACCTGGGCGTTGTAGGCGAGGTGATCGAGCTGGAGGCCCGCGTGGACGACCTGAGCGAGCAGCTGGCCGCCCACCATGTGGACCGCGTCAAGAACAAGAAGTGCACCCCCAAGAACGGCATGCTCTACCTGGATATGATGAACAACCTGGAGCGCATTGCCGACCACGCCGACAACCTGGCCGGGTCTGTGGAGAAGAAGGAGACCAATACGCTTTTGTGGTAAGGCTATTGGGAATTGAATAAACAGGAAACCGGCTGTTGCGGTTGAGCAGCAGCCGGTTTTTTGTGGTTAGGCGGAGGGGGCTTGGGGGGTGGAGGTAGAGGTGGATGTGGAGGTGGACGATTCGGTGGGTACGGGAGCAAGGTCGGGGAATTTTTTGATTATTTTGGTTTCAAGATTGGTGGGGATTGGCAGGGAGTGGTTTTGTGGCAGGGAGAGGAGGGCGCGGGCGGCGTCAGGATCGATTATTCCGACCAACCGATTCTGCTCAGTCTCTTCCATGGCGTTTGCGTATGTTGCAGCTACGTTTGCGTAAAAGCGGTATTTTGAAATCCCTGTTTCGTTAAGATTTAGCCAGCGTGAATAAGTATCCGTTGACACAACTCCAACCAGCCATTGGGGTGTAACCGTTTGAAGCAACTTCTCAGCAAATATATCGCAATTCTGAAATGCCGAAATGTACACGGCAACATTCAGTGCTAATCCCTCTTTGCATTTTTCCGGAATCAACTGCTCCAGTTTTTCTCGATGCACTTGCCATTCTTTCTGCCATGTACTGTTCCATTGTTCATTCCCATTGCCGTTTTCATATATGGCCTCAACACGGTCAAACGGTACTACATCCACGTGGCGATAAACCCTATCCGAAAGTTTCACACCCTCACACAATATCGAATACGGACATGCCTTAATGATTTTTTCTGCCAAAGAGCGATCAGAATAGAATTCTTGATACCAATAATGATACGTGTTTTCGATCCAGTTCCGCAAACGAGGATAGTCATCCATCTGTTCCGTTTCATCTTCCACCAGCTTTGTTGCGTACTGTTTCATTGCTACTGCGTCCAGGCCAACATAGCGCAAACAGCCTGCATTCAGCCATTCAGTATCCCAAAGTGCCCGCACACATGGGTCGATATCTGCATCATCAGGAATGTCATCATGAAAACAGTGAAAAATGGATGTTCCATTCCTGACCCCGGCATAGTCCTCCGGCATCAGGGTCTTGTATACTGCAAGGGCGAGTATCTTTTTTTTATCAAAAATAGTAATACCGTTGTCAAGCAGCTTTTCTCTTTTCTTTATATATACTTCTTCAATGATCCGGTACTCATTGATAATACTGCGCATTGTGCGATAATCGAAAAGGTATTCACCTACCAAGGCGATAAATTTTGGTCTGATAAATTCAAATACACCGGCATCCGCGAGCCAGTTTTCGATATAGCCTGCCGATGCCATTTGATAAGCGCCCGGCACGAAGGGCAGGATATAATCGAACAATTTCAATTGCAGGTTCTTATCAGCCGAACGGGCGGACTTTTTCATCTGCGTGGTTGCCAAAACGGGCGCAGAAGCTTTAGCCTGTTCATTTCCCTGTTCGCTCACTTTTCCCTCTTGTGTTTCGCCGGTCTGCCGGGACTGCGCCGCTCCCGGTGCTGGAGCAGCGTTCTCCAACGCATCCACGGCAAACAGGTCATCCTTCAGAACATAAATGAAGCGAATGGGGTTTTTCTCGGTGGTACCAATAGAATAATTCAGCAGCCGGTTGATATCGTGCAGATCGTTCAGCAGATACCGGCAAACCGGATAGGGGAACCGGTCAAAATCCTCAAAGATAATGACGGATTGGTAGTTCTTTTTTTCACGCCTCAAAAGGTCGATCAGCTTTACCTTCAGTTGATCCACATAGTGGGAATAGTCGGTCTTCTTCAGTTCCAGCTCCGCCCCTACTTCCGTCTCCTCTATTTTTGTTTTGAAGCTCAGCTTCAGGGAAGAGAGCAGTGTACGCAAACCTCCAAGGATCATTACAGTCACAATAAAACCGGCAATACCAACAAAGCCATCGGCTGCGAATTTCCATTTTTTCATATTGCCGATCACATCGTTTGCTACAAATTTCTGTTCAACAGCCGCTTTCTGTAGTGCCATTTCCGCATCTGTCGCATGCCAATGGAGCAGCCGGTACAGTTTCAGCCCGGCCTCACGATGGATCTCCATCACCCAATCCATACAGCCAAAAGTATTGTTCAACAACAGATAAAACACTGCCAGCGACACAACCACCCATGCGCCGCCATAGAAGAGCAGTTTTTTTCTCTCCTCCTTCTTTTTTCTGGGCCGGGAGCAACCGATCATCAGTTGGCGGTAAATATCGCAGCAAGTCTCTTTTACATTCTTTTTGTTTTCCTCCCGGTTGAAATCGCAGAGCGAAACAAACAGATAATGCTTCCCCTGCGCAAACCACTTCAAAAAGCTGCTCTTGCCAATACCGTAATCGCCGGTGATCGCTATATTTCGAATGCTGGGCTCCTCCATGGCTGCATCCAGATATTTTCTGTATACTTCATATTCCGCGGGAGCATCATCCACACCGGCTGCCAGCGAAAAAATCTTTGGGGGACGTTTCTGCTCCTCCTTCACTCGCTTCCCTTTGGCCAACGCAAGCTTCTTTCTGGCTGCCTTGACCCTCTCTTTGGCATCCTGTATCTCCTTTTGTCTGTCATTCCAGATTTTCTCAGAAAACATGAATTCCTGAGCATGCTCCGCAACGAACTCAGCCTTCTCCACAGCCCACTTCAAATCCTTCTCGGCCTTCTCCAACTCCTCCTTGTCCTCTTTCCTTGCCGCTTCTCTTTCCTTCTTCTCCCGAACCTTTTCAACCTTCTTCCAGTTCTTCCGTGCCGCTCTCTCTTGTACCCATACCGGCCGCTTCTCCTTCAGCCACTCGACCCACTTCCCCATATTTCACCCTCCAAGCCCTGCCGCCCGCAGGCAGCAGGCATCTGTTGTACAAACGATCAGAACCATCCCGCAGAGTGCTCCTACAGCACCCTGCCTATATTTGTCTATTATTGTAACACGCACAAAACAAACACGCAACGCCGCTACAGCACATTCTCCCACTTGAGCCGGGTATCGCTTCGCAGATCCACCAGCGCATCCTCCAGCGCGTCCAGCCGCAGCAGCGCCTCTATGCGCCAGCCCTCCTCCAGCGAGGTGGTCAGCGCCAGCAGCGCCTCTGCGGCTGCCCTTGTGTGGTGGTGGCTCACCATGGCCTTCAGCTTCCGTTCCTCCCCCTGCCAGCGGGCATAGAGCTTCACCTGCCGTTCCAATGCCTGCGGCAGGCTGCCTTCCTTCACCAGCCGCCGCAGGGCTTCGGTCTCCTCCAGATAGAAGGCGCAGATCCCATCAAGGCTCCGCTCCATCCACAGCCCGGCGGCTGTGCCCAGCACCAGCATCACAAGGATCAGGATCACCGCCCGCCGCACCTACCAGCTCACCTCTTTTCCGTCCATAGCCTTTACCCGCACCGGGGCTTCGCTCCCGTAGCCGTAGGCGCTGAGCCAGCCGTTGGTATCCATATAGCAGAGCAGCACCTTCTCCATGCCCTCAAAGCCGCACCTGCGCAGATGCTTCTCCAGCCACCCGGCCTCCTTGCCGCAGAGCTGCAGGTTGTGCTTTTCCAAACGCCCGTCCATCACCAGCGTCAGGGGCACGCCCTCGTAGCCGGTCTCCAGCCCCAGATCCTCCGGGCAGACCGGGCGGTGGGCGCTGTTTGGGAACACGCTGAGCCGCCCGCTGGTCTCCATGATGGCGGTGCCCACCTCCGAGGGGCTCAGCACGCCGCCGGTGCGCAGTTCCTCCAACAGATCGTTCAGGTTGAAGCACAGCTTGCGCAGGGCTTCGTAGTCGATACGCCCATCCCGGATGACCACCGTGGGCCTGCCGCTGAAAAACGCCCGCAGTCTCTGGCTCTTCAGCGACAGAAGGGTGATCAGCTGGTGCAGAAGGATCAACGCCAGCATGGGCGCAACGCCCCGCCAGAGCGGCGTATCCAGGCTCTCCATAGGCGTGGCGGCCAGGTCTGCGATCATGATGGCAATCACCAGCTCAAAGGGCTGCAGCTGCCCCACCTGCCGCTTGCCCATGAGCCGGAAGGTGAGCACCGCCACGCTGACCAGGATCAGGCTGCGGATCAGGATGGTCAGCATGCTACGACTCCATGCTTTCCAGCCAGCCCGCCAGCGCCTCTTCGGTGCTGAAGCCGATGCCTTCGGCCAGCTCCTCCCGGGTGGCGGCGGGCAGGGTGGCCGCATCGGTCTCCAGCTGCTTTTCCAGCGCCAGTGCATCGCCATACTTGTTGCGGTAGACACAGAGCTTGCCGTTATCCCCGGTCATGAGCACCAGATGGTCGGGGCAGAACAGATCCGGCCTGCGGCTCATGGCTACCTCCTCTGCCGAAAAGCCGGTGATCTGCCACTCCGGGTAGAGGGGCTGCACCTCCTCCAGGGTCTTGCCGTAGACCTCCACAGGGGCGGTCACACGCCGGGTGACGGTATGGGTGCAGCGGGTGTAGGTAAGGGTCTGCATCAGTTCTGCGCCATCCTGCACCCGAACCACCTCTGCACCGCCCACCTGCAAAAGCGGCACCTGTGCCTCGTCATCCCCTCTCAGAGACAGCACCACCGTACCCACCACCAGCAGCAAAAGCACCGCTGCGCCCACAAGGAGCGCAGCGGTGCTTTTGTATGTGTGTTGTTGATGTCTTTTTTCCATTCAGCTCCCATTCCTTTCCGTTGGAATGGGAACAGGATGCCCAGAAACCGGCAGCCTTATTCGCCGCTTTGGGGCAGGGGCATTTCCTCCAGCACCCAGATCTCGCCATCGGTGCGGAGCAGAAGCGGCGTGTGGGCGGTGGAATACAGCGGTACGCCCTTTTTCTTGCAATCCTTCACCGTATCGGAGATCTGCTTCAGCTTGGAGGTGGCGATGCATACCTCCGGAGCGATCTGGGCAAAGAAGTTCCAGCCCGCCTTGGCAACGCCGTGATGGGGATACTTGAGGATATCCGCTTTGAGGCCGCCCTCGGGCGGGTTGCGCAGCAGCTCGTTCTGTGCGCCCAGCTCCACATCGGCGCTGAGCAGCAGGCTGCGCTGCCCGTAGCGCACCATCAGCATGGCGGAGCGGTCGTTGGTGGCAAAGCTCTTCTTGGGCCGCTGGATCACCGTGGCGGTGGCCCCGCCCAGGGTGAACACATACCCATCCTCCACCGTCTCCCAGGGGATGTTCTTCTGCCGGATGTGCTGCATGGCAGAGCGCATGGTGGAGTTCCAGTCATCCGGGAAGGTGATGTAGAACCTTTCCAGCGTGATGTGCTCCGGCAGGAACTCAAAGCCGGTGATGTGGTCGTTGTGGGGGTGGGAGTTGAAGGCGTGCTGCACGGTATCGATGCCCATCGCATCCAGCATGGCAGCCACGTTGGCGGCCTGCACATTGGTGCCGCAATCCACCAGCATGGCGGCCCCGCCGCACCGGAGGATGAACCCGTCGCAGCCCTCCAGTGCCGGGAACCCCACCTCCAGCAGCTCCGCCCCCTCCCGGAAGGCGTATTCGGCCTCCGGATCGCTGATCAGGTCGATAACGCATTTTTCCCCGGCAAAGGCGCACAGGGGCAGGCAAAGCAGCAGGGCGGTCAGCAGGGCAAGCAGGCGTTTCATGGGTGGCTACCTCCGGTCATCGATGGTCAGCGGCACAGGGGCAGTGAGGGTACGGCGTTCAGTTCCAGCGCAGCCAGCTCGCCCTTGCGCATACGGTAGTAGGCGGCAGAGCCGATCATGGCGGCGTTATCGGTGCAGAGCCACAGCTCCGGCATGCACATACGGAAGCCCTGCTTCCGGCTCAGGCGGGTCAGCTGATCCCTCAGGCGGCGGTTGGCGCTTACGCCGCCCGCGATGCAGAGGGTATCAAGGCCGCTGTCCCGAAGGGCCAGGATGGCTTTCTCGCACAGGGTATCCACCACAGCCTTCTCAAAGGAGGCAGCCAGGTCGGCCCGGGGCAGCTCCTCACCCTTCTGGGTCATCTTGTGGCAGGCGTTGAGGAAGGCGGTCTTCAGGCCGGAAAAGCTGAAGTCGTACCGGCCATCCGGGTGGGGTCTGGGCAGGGTAAGATAGGTATCGTTGCCCTCCAGCGCCAGCTTGGACAGCAGCGGCCCGCCGGGGTAGTTGAGCCCCAGCACGCGGGCGGCCTTGTCGAAGGCCTCGCCTGCGGCATCATCCACGGTCTGGCCCAGCAGGGTATAATCCGCATAATCGTTTACACGAATGATGTGGCTGTGCCCGCCGGAGACCACCAGACAGATGAACGGCGGTTCCAGATCCGGGTGGCTGAGCCAGTTGGCGCTGACGTGCCCCTCGATGTGGTGCACGGGGATCAGGGGCAGGCGGCTGGTGTAGCTGAGCCCCTTCATGCAGTTGACGCCGGTGAGCAGTGCGCCCACCAGACCAGGGCCGTAGGTAACGGCCAGCGCATCCACATCGCTGAGGGCCATACCGGCCTCCTTCAGTGCCTGATCGATCACCCGGTCGCAGGCATCCACATGGGCGCGGCTGGCGATCTCCGGCACCACGCCGCCGTAGAGGGCATGGGTATCCACCTGCGAAAAGATGACCGAGGAAACGATTTTTCTGCCGTTTTCGATAATGGCGGCAGCGGTCTCATCGCAGCTGGATTCCATCGCCAGTATACGGACGGAAGCCTTGCTCTGCAAGGCTTCCAGTTTTTGTTGCATTTCCAGTTGGGTATTCATTGCTCTCACCCGTATCAGTTCTTTGGGCTGCCCTTGACCAGATTGCACAGCGGAGACACCACCACCGGCAGCACCACGATGCCGCCCAGCAGCATGCCGAAGGTCTTTACGATGGGCAGCATAAAGGCCTTGAACATATCGGTGGTAAAGACCTGCATGATCACTTCGCCGCTTTCGAAGATGCCATCCGGAATAAAGTACCGGTGCAGGAAGCTCCAGAAGCCTTCAAAGTCGAAGTAAGCCCAGCCAACGATGCCCAGCACCAGCGCCACCGGAAGGAACACGCCGATGTAGTAGCCTGCACCGGAGAAGCCGCTGCGGCCCCTGCGGCTGGAGAAGAACACCCGCAGCAGCAGCACGCCCGCCACGCCCAGCAGCGCGATGAACGCCTTCTGGCCAATGGCAACGAAGCTCTTTACCTCGGCCATGTGGTCTGCGAAATCCTGCGACATGGGAATGGCCATCTCCACGCCCATCACAGTGATGACAGGCTTCCATTCCTGGGTGTTATCCACCAGGTAATCGATGGTATCCTTGGCAAAGCGGCTGAGCAGCTCTGCGGTGGCTTCCATCTGGTCGCCTCCCAGGGCCAGGCCCGCGCCCAGCCCGGCGGGTGCGCCGCTGCCGCTCAAAACGATATCCAGCAGCTCGCCTGCATCGGCCTTCAGCAGTGCCGCCTTGAAGACCTCTTCGTTGGTGGCGTTGGTGTAGAGGGCATAGACCGCCGCCAGCAGCACCAGCAGCAGGCCCAGGATGAAGCAGGTCAGAAATGCGCCGCGCGCCTTCTTGAGTACCCGTACTGTCTTTTGCATGGAGCTACCTCCTTACTGCATCTTCAGGAAAGCGGTGATGAAGCCGTCCAGATTGCCGTCCATCACATCGTCCACGTTGCCGCTTTCAAAGTTGGTGCGGTGATCCTTGACCATGGTGTAGGGCTGGAACACGTAGGAACGGATCTGGCTGCCCCACTCGATCTTTTTCATTTCGCCCTTGATGTCTGCCATCTGGGCTTCCTTCTCGCGCTCCCGCAGCTCCAGCAGGCGGCTCTTGAGGATGCGGAGACAGACCTCGCGGTTCTGGATCTGGCTGCGCTCATTCTGGCACTGGGCCACGATGCCGGTGGGGATGTGGGTCATACGCACGGCGGAGTCGGTACGGTTAACGTGCTGGCCGCCTGCGCCGCCTGCACGGTAGGTATCCACACGCACCTCTTCCATGTTGATCTCGAAATCCGCATCATTATCCATGATGGGGGCTACATCCAGCGAGGAGAAGGAGGTGTGGCGGCGGGCGTTGGAGTCGAAGGGAGAGATGCGCACCAGGCGGTGCACGCCGCGCTCGGAGCGCAGGAAGCCGTAGGCGTTGGGGCCCTCCACCTGGAAGGTGACGCTCTTGAGGCCGGCCTCGTCGCCGTCGAGGATGTCGTTGACGGTCACCTTATAGCCGTGGCGCTCGCAGTAGCGGGTATACATGCGGTAGAGCATCTGGGTCCAGTCCTGGGCCTCAGTGCCGCCTGCGCCCGCGTGCAGGCTCAGAATGGCATCGTTGGCGTCGAACTCGCCCCGCATGAGGGTCTCCAGCTCCAGCGCCTCCGCATCGGTATTGAGGGCTTCCACCTCGTTGGCGCACTCGTCGCCCATATCGTCGTCGGGTTCTTCCTCCAGCAGCATCAGCATGGCATCCACGTCATCGGCACGGGTGCGCAGGCTGGCCACATGGTTCAGCTTGTTTTCGATCTGGCTCACCTTGCGGTTGACGGAGGTGGAGCGCTCCAGGTCGTTCCAGAACTCGGGGGCGTTCATTTCCTCCTTCAGCTCTGCCAGCTCCTCCTCCAGCACGGGCAGGTGCAGGGCATCGGCGGCTTTTTCGATCTTATCCCGCAGCTTGCCAAGCTCTACACGGGTGGCTTCGATATCGATCATCGGTTATTGCTCCTTTCACAAAGAAGGGGGTTGCATCATTGGTCATCTATGGGTGGCAGGGGCTGCCTCACTACCCCTTGGCACCGCAGCAGTGCTTGTATTTCTTGCCGCTGCCGCAGGGGCAGGGCTGGTTGCGCCCTGCTGCGCCGGGGGTGGACTTGCTTACCGGGGCACCGCCCTTCTTGGCCTGCCCGTTCTGGTTATCGCCCTGGAAGCCGGCCTTCAGGCTGTCTGCCTTTATGGTGGAGCGGCGCTCGGGGGCTTTCTCGATGCGGCTCTGGTAGAGGGGGCGCACCGTGGCCTCGCGGATCAGGTGCACCATATCGTTGAACATGTCGTAGCTCTCCATGCGGTACTCCTGCACCGGGTCGCGCTGGCCGTAGGCCCTAAGACCGATGCCGTCCCGGAGGCTGTCCATAGCGTCGATATGATCCATCCAGTGGCGGTCGATGGCGTTGAGCAGCACCACGCGCTCAAACTCGCGCATATCGATGCCCAGCTCGGTGATCATGTTCTCCCGCTCCCGGTAGAAGGCCTCCGCCTCCTCCTTGAGCAGGGGCACCAGCTCCTCCGCCTCTTCCATTTCCTTGATGCGGTCGGCGTACTTGTCAAAGGTGCCGGGCTTCAGGCACAGGCGCTCCAGGTAGGTCCTGGCGCTGTCCACATCCCAGTCGAAGCTGCCCTCGCCGCCAAGGTTGCGCTCGGCAGTGGAATCGATCAGGGCATTGACCATGCCGATGATGTTATCCCGCACGTTGCCGCCCATCAGGATATCCTTGCGCTGGCCGTAGATCAGCTCGCGCTGCTTGTTCATGATGTCGTCGAACTGCAGAACGCTCTTACGGATGCCGTAGTTGCGGCCCTCGATGCGCTTCTGCGCGCCCTCGATCTGCTTGGTGAGCATACCGGCCTCCAGCCGGTCATCCTCGCCAAGACCCATGCGCTCGATCATGGGGGCGATGCGCTCGCTGCCGAAGAGGCGCATCACATCGTCCTCCAGAGAGATGAAGAACTGGGTGGAGCCGGGGTCGCCCTGACGGCCCGCACGGCCGCGCAGCTGGTTATCGATGCGGCGGCTCTCGTGCCGCTCTGTGCCGATGATGTGCAGGCCGCCCACGGCCATGACCCGCTCATGCTCTGCGTCGGTCACCTTTTTGAACTCGGCAAGGTAGCTGCGGTAGACCTCCCGGGCGCTGAGCACCTCGGGGGCGGCATCCTCATTGTGGCCGATGGCCTCCATGATGATGTCTTCCTCGTAGCCCTCCTGGCGCATCTTGCGGCGGGCCAGGAAATCCGGGTTGCCGCCCAGCAGGATATCGGTACCGCGGCCTGCCATGTTGGTGGCGATGGTGACCGCGCCCAGGTGACCGGCCTGCGCCACGATCTCGGCTTCCTTCTGGTGGTTCTTGGCGTTGAGCACCTCATGCTCGATGCCCCGCAGCTTGATGAGGCGGGAGAGCATCTCGCTGGTCTCCACATTGACGGTACCCACCAGAATGGGCTGGCCGGTCTGGTGGCGGGCCACGATCTCCTCCACAACGGCGTTGAACTTGGCGCGGCGGTTCTTGTAGACCACGTCGTTCATATCGTTGCGGATCATGGGCCGGTTGGTGGGGATCTGTACAACATCCAGGTTATAGATGCCTTCGAACTCCTCCTCCTCGGTCTTGGCGGTACCGGTCATACCGCTGATCTTCTTGTACATGCGGAAGTAGTTCTGGAAGGTGATGGTGGCAAGGGTCTTGCTTTCCCGCTCCACCTTGACGTGCTCCTTGGCCTCGATGGCCTGGTGCAGACCGTCGGAGTAGCGGCGGCCCACCATCAGGCGGCCGGTGAACTCATCTACGATGACCACCTCGCCGTTCTGCACCACATAGTCCACATCCCGCTTCATGAGGGCGTGGGCCTTGAGGGCAGCCAGCACATGATGGTACAATTCGCCGTTTTCCGGGTCGGCGATGTTTTCCACGCCAAAGTGCTGCTGGGCCTTGGTGATGCCCGCATCGGTCAGGGAAACGGCCTTTTCCTTCTCGGCGATGGTGTAATCGGCTTCATTGCGCAGGCGGCAGACGAAGCGGTCGGCCTTCTCGTACATATCGGTGGACTTATCGCCCTGGCCGGAAATGATAAGGGGGGTACGGGCTTCGTCGATGAGGATGGAGTCCACCTCGTCCACGATGCCGAACACATGGCCCCGCTGCACCATGTCCTTCTCGTGAATGACCATGTTATCGCGCAGGTAGTCGAAGCCCATCTCGTTGTTGGTGCCGTAGGTGATATCGGCGGCGTAAGCGGCCCGGCGCTCCTCGTTGCTCAGGTCGTGCAGGATCACGCCCACGGAGATGCCCATAAAGCGGAAGATGTTGCCCATCCACTCGCCCTGATAGCGGGCCAGATAATCGTTCACGGTAACGATGTGCACGCCTTCGCCGGTAAGGGCGTTCAAATAGGCGGGCAGGGTGGCGGTGTGGGTCTTGCCCTCGCCGGTCTTCATTTCGGCGATGCGGCCCTGATGCAGGCAGATACCGCCCATGATCTGGGTCTTGAACAGGGTCTTGCCATCCACGCGCTTCACGGCCTCGCGGAAGGCGGCAAAGGCATCCGGCAAAAGCTGATCCAGCGTTTCGCCCTGCTGATAGCGGGCTTTGAATTCGCCGGTCTTCTGCTGGAGGGCTTCATCGCTGAGGGCGGCATAGGTGCCCTCCAGCGCCAGCACGCTGTCGGCGATCTTTTCCAGTTTCTTTACCTCGGCTTCGTTGCTCTGGCCGAAGAGCTTCTTGATCAAATCCATCATACCCAAGGCTCATAGTCTCCTTTGCAGGTGATGTGTTCCGGCGCAGCCGGATGCGGTCAATTTAACGCATCTTATATTATACCATGCAGCTTACATGGTTAGCAAGCGTTACGGGGTGGCAAAACCCGGCGTTATCGGGCGAAATGTGCAACAAAATACGCACACAAAAAGGCCGCCCAGTGAGGGTGATGGAAAGGAAAGAGTTATCCTTCCTCATTACACCCAAAAATGCCGAAACCGCAAGCCCGCCAAGGCTTGCGGTTTCGTGTACTGCTGTGATATATTATTGAATAACGTTCTATGGAGGTTGCGAAATGATTACGGCTTTGGACGCAATCCGATTGGCAAAAGAGATCGGTGGAAAAAACGGACTGAACTGTATAGCGGAGCTTGATGAGACTGCTGCTGTAGAATCGGGGAAATGTTCAGAAAATGCACATTTTCCGCCCTTGTCGGGTATGCCGATTCTTGTGAAGGACAATATCGATGTCAAAGGATTCCACACGACTGCTGGAAGTTTGGCCTTGGCCGATAATATGGCATTGAACGATGCGCCGATCATTCAGAATCTCCGCCGTAACGGCGCCGTAATCATCGGCAAGAGCAACATGACAGAGTTTGCGAATTATGTATCGACAAAGATGCCCGGGGGATACAGTTCACGTGGTGGGCAGGTGATACATGCTGTGAAGTCCGGGCTTGATCCGCTTGGCTCATCAACTGGTTCGGCTGTTGCAGTTGCCGCCGGAATCGTACCGATGGCGGTCGGAACGGATACATCCCACTCGATTACAGCCTGCGCTATGGGAAATGGAATCTGCGGGTTAAAGCCTCCGGCCGGTGTTCTTTCACAGGAAGGAATCATTCCGATTTCAAAGACGTTCGATAGCGCAGGCGCAATGGCACAAAATGTGAGCGATACCCTTAAACTGTATTCTGCCATGCGCGATGAGCCACTGCCTGAGAT
>SVGN01000040.1 GCA_015056315.1 Clostridiales bacterium | reverse complement strand
CACAGCCAAGAGGCTCCCCGCACGCGACGGTAGCGAACGACGTCAAATCCCCCTGCCGTTTTTCGGGGCGGGTTAAGGGAGCAGTGCGCTGTACAAGCAGCGAGTAAGCTAGCTTGTGGCTGCGGAGTGACCTTGATTGCGACCGCCGCCCCGAAAAAGGGCAATCAAAGGGATTTGACCAAAGAGAGCGTGTCGCTGTTTTCTGGTTCCTCTTTTGCGCCAAAAGAGGAACCGCAGGTGTGGGGCGCGGAGCCCCACCCTGTTCCTCGCAGCGGTACTGCGAGAAAGCTATGAGTGGCTTGGGTGGAACGGCTCCTGCCGGGTGGGGTCTGCGGGCGGCACCCTCAGTCACCCTCCGGGTGACAGCTCCCTCTGAAGAGGGAGCCTTGTGTGGGGGTGGGCAGCTCCCTCTTCAGAGGGAGCCTGTGGGGGGTGGGCAGCCCCTCTGAAGAGGGAGCCTTGTGTGAGGGCGGGAGCCTGTGTGGGGGGCGGGAGCCTGATGGAGAGCAGCACCAGCCCCCATAGGGGGCCCCGTGGGGGCCTCCCCCCCACGAACCTTACCGCTCCATCTCCCACCAGGCAGCCGTTACCTGCCCGGCAAAGGCAATATACAGATCATGCACGCCGCTCACGGCCTCCATCTCCACGGAGATCTCCCGCAGCTCCTGCCCGGCGGGCACCTGCAGGGTGCACAGCACATCGCCCTGCAGCCCATCCGCCATCAGGCGTACGGCGCCGCCCTCCTGAGAGGCTGCGCACAGGGTGAAGCGGGCAGCACCGCTGCCAAGATCCACACCCTTCAGGTGCAGCCAGCTGCCGCTCTCGGTGTGGATACGCACACTGTCATCGTGCCCGGAGACCTGCACGCCTGCCTGCCGCGCCATGGTGGCGGCGGGGATGCGGGCAAAGGGATCGAAGCGCTCCACCTGCTCAACGCCCTCCATGGTGCCCTGCACCATGCCGAGGGTACCGTCCGGGTCCACGATCAGCTTGTTCAGGTGGGGGCTGCGGTAGTTGCCGGTAATGCCCATGGGGGTTTCCAAGGTGCGGGCGTGGTAGGCCAGGTAGTGCTCGCCCTTGAAGGTGATCAGGCTGTGGTGGTTGTTGCCGCCCAGACCGAAGAAACGCTCCGGATTTTGGAAGAACTCGCCCCGCCAGGTGTAGGGGCCCATGGGATGGTCGGCGGTCATGTACTGGATGGCACCGTTGGTGATGCCCATATCGTTGCCCTGGGTGGTAAAGTTGGAGCAATAGGTGTAGTAGTAGGTATCGCCGATGCGGTTGATGCCGCTGTCCTCAAACACATAGGGCGCATGCACGGCCTGGGGCTCGCCCACCAGGGAGATCATATCCTCGCCCAGCTGTACGCAGCGGATGGTGCCGGGGTCGGCCTGCATGCCCTCGGGCACGCCGCCGCCGAAGAACAGGTAGCCGGTACCGTCGTTATCCACAAAAACGGCGGGGTCGAACAGCCAGAGCACATTGGCGCAGTTGGGCACATCCCGGGTGATGAGGCCGTGACCCAGCGGATCCCGCCAGGGGCCGGCGGGATCATCGGCGGTGAGCACGGAAACGCCGTTGCCGCCGTTACAGAAGTAGAGGAAGAATCTGTCCTCGCCGCCTATGCGCTTGTGGGCGGCGCAGGGGGCCCAGCTGTTGGAGGCCCATACGGCAGCACCGTCCTTGCCCGCCACGGGGATGGGGCCGTGGTCGGTCCAGTTGACCAGATCGGCAGAGGAGATGCAGTTGATGGTGCGGATGTTGCCGTAGGTGTTCTCCAGCACCCTGCCGTTTTCATCGGTGGTAACGGCATCGTTGGTGGTGTAGACGTAGAGCCGCCCGTTCCAGGCCAGCATGCCCGGGTCTGCGCCAAAGCGCTGGGTGTAAAGGGGATTGTTGTGGGTGGGCTGCTTCAGGCTGCTCAGGTAGTTGAGATCGGTAAACATGGCGGTCAGCTCCTTATGGTGGGTGTGTGGCAGGAAGGATGCTTTTGTCCTCTGCCGGTGGTTGTGCGGGGGAGGACGGCCATCGGCTGTACCGGCGCACCGGCACAGGCCGGGCAGAGCGGAAAAGTGCGATGCAGTCGCTATCCCCGTGGGTTTGACCATAGGGTAGCACACTCTTTTGCGGGTTGCAATCACCGGTTGGCAAAATCACAAAAGAAGGATCCTTTTGTCCCCTGTTTTCGTCGGCTCGACCGTTGCCGGGGCGGCGGGGGAAGCACTGTCGGCACCGCTGCGCCCGCTTTGGGGCAGGGCTGTTTTTTCGGAAAAAATACTTTTGAAATACAGCAATGTGCTATATAATAATGGCGTTCGGACCGCTCTACTCACCCGCGGCCGTACAGAAAGGACTGATGGCAATGAGCATCAGAATCGGCATTGTAGGTTATGGCAATCTGGGCCGCGGCGTGGAGCTGGCCCTGCGCAGAAATCCCGATATGGAGCTGGCGGCCTTTTTTACCCGCCGCGCCCCGGAGACCCTCAAAACGCTCTCCCCCGAGGTGCCCGTGTACCACATGGATACCCTGCCGGAATACAAGGATCAGCTGGATGTGCTCATCCTCTGCGGCGGCAGCGCCACCGACCTGCCCGTGCAGACCCCTGCCTGCGCCCGCCTCTTCAATGTGGTGGACAGCTTCGATACCCATGCCCGCATCCCCGAGCATTTTGAGAACTGTGATGCCGCCGCCAAAGAGGGCGGCCGGGTAACGCTGATCTCCGCCGGTTGGGATCCCGGCCTGTTCAGCCTCCAGCGGCTGATGGGGCAGTGCATCCTGCCCGATGGCAGCGATTATACCTTCTGGGGCAAGGGCATCAGCCAGGGGCACGGCGATGCCATCCGCCGGGTGGCAGGCGTGAAGGATGCCCGCCAGTATACCATCCCCGTACCCGAGGCCATGGCCCGGGTGCGCAGCGGCGAGAACCCCACCCTGACCGCCCGCCAGAAGCATACCCGCGAGTGCTTCGTGGTGGCCGAGGAGGGCGCGGATCTGGCCCGTATCGAGAACGAGATCAAGACCATGCCCAACTATTTTGCCGATTACGATACCACCGTCACCTTCATCACCGAGGAGGAGATGGCCCGCGACCACAGCCGTATGCCCCACGGCGGGCTGGTGGTGCGCAGCGGTGCCACCGGCGCACAGGGCGAAAACAAGCATCTGATGGAGTTCTCCCTCACGCTGGATTCCAACCCCGAGTTCACCGCCAATGTGCTGGTGTGCTGCGCCCGGGCGGTCTGCCGCATGCAGCGGGAGGGCCAGACTGGTGCAAAGACCATCTTCGATGTGCCCCCGGCCTACCTGAGCGCCAAGGACGGCGCAGAGCTGAGAAAGCAGCTGCTGTGATGGGGAACGGAGTGGGGGAGACGGCAGGGGCGCTGCCCCTGCACCCCGCTCAAGGGGCAATGCCCCTGAAGGATCCCGGTGCTGCGCCCATGGAATGGGCGCAGAGGGATGGATGCTGTGGAATGTTTGGCTGTAGCTGCCGCAATGTATGTTGCGGCGGCTTTTTTGTGTGGAGGGGAGACTGTCATCAGTCACGCCGGGGAAAACAGCTCCCTCCCTGCGTTCACCCCTCGGCACCCTCAATCTGCCCTGAAGGGCAGCCGCCCGCAGCAATGCGCCACAGCCAACCCGGGCAACGCAGACCCGCTGCGGGCACACCCACCTCCCAAAAGGCTCTCCTCTTTAGAGGGAGCTGTCACCCGAAGGGTGACTGAGGGTGCCGGGCGGTGCCCAACTCCCGGTGAGTACACCACCCCCCAAAAAGTTTTCTCTCAAGCGGGCCCCGTGTGCAATTGGTTGCCCTCCCGCTCCAACAAAATACCCATTGACTCCCACCCCGCACCATGATACATTGGTACGGTTGCAAAAACACACCCCTCTGCCCCATGAAATGGGGCAGTGCGGAGGTGCAGGAGGCACTGCCTCCTGCCGGGGTGCGGGGCAGCGCCCCGCCGTCCCCCCCGCCGTCCCCCGCCGTTCCCCTTATCACCCGCAGGAGGCACATATGAAGAAAGGCAATCCCGCCGCGCTGCTGCCCATCGGCGTGTTTCTGGTACTGTATCTGGGCCTCGGGCTTTTGTTCGAGTATGGCATGAAGATCCACATGGGGTTCTACTGCGTGCCCATCGTGGCGGCGTTTCTGGTGGCGATCCTGGTGGCCTGCCTGCAAAACCGCAGCCGCACGCTGGATGAAAAGCTGGGCACTATGGCCGGTGGTATCGGCGACCCCAACATCATCACCATGCTGCTGATCTTTCTGCTGGCGGGAGCGTTCGTGGGTGTGGTAGGCCGCTCCAGCGCCCAGAGCGTGGCGTATTTCATGCTGAGCCTGATCCCCGCCCGGTTTGCGGTAATGGTGCTGTTCGTGGTGGCCTGCTTCATTTCCACAGCCATGGGCACCTCGGTGGGCACCATCACGCTGCTCACCCCCATTGCGGTGGAGGTGGCGGCGGTAGCGGTGTGCGACCCGGGGCTGTGCATTGCCACGGTGGTGGGCGGTGCCATGTTCGGCGATAACCTGTCCGTGATCTCCGATACCACCATTGCGGCCTGCAACGGTCAGGGCTGCGCCATGAAGGATAAGTTCCGGGGCAATTTCTTCATTGCCCTGCCTGCCGCATTGCTCACGCTGGTGCTGCTGTTCTTCCGCACGGCGCAGATGCAGCCGGTGGCGCTCACCCACAGCTACGACCTGCTGATGATGCTGCCCTATGTGCTGGTGCTCATCGGCGGCATTGCTGGGCTGAACGTGTTCGTGGTGCTGCTGGTGGGCATCCTGTCCGGCACGGTGATCTCGCTGCTTTCCGGCGGCATCGTGCCGGAGGCTGGGCAGACGGTGCTGAGCCAGCTGCTCAGCAATGTGGGCAACAACATGGCAGGCATGTTCGAGACCTGCATGGTGGCGGTGCTGGTGGCTGCGCTGTGCGCCCTCATCCGGGAGAACGGCGGCTTTGATGCGCTGCTGGGCTTCATCAAGCGGGTGTTCCGGGGCAAGCGGGGCGGCCAGCTGGGCATGGGCCTGATGGTGGCGGCGATGGACGTGGCCACCGCCAACAACACCGTTGCCATTGTGATGGCCAACCCCATCGCCAAGGAGATGAGCCGGGATTACGGCATCACGCCCCGGCGGGCGGCCTGCCTGCTGGACACCTTCAGCTGCATCGCGCAGGGCGCGATCCCTTACGGCGCGCAGATCCTGGTGGCGGTCACCGCCGCGGGTGAGATGGGCTGCGCCATATCCGCTTTCGATATCCTGCCCTGCTTGTATTACCCGATGCTGCTGCTGGTCACCTCGCTGGCGGCCATCCTGCTGCCGGGGAAGAAAACGAAATAAGCAAAAAGAAAAAGGCCGCTGCAAAACACTTGCAGCGGTCTTTGCTGTTGTTGCCCTGCCGGGATTGCAGACCGGACAAAGCAGGCCTGGGCTGCCGCAAAACAGGCGTTGCAGCGGCTCCGGGCCTGTTAGGCTTTGAAGAGGGCAGCGCGGGTGCATCGGCGGCCTGTTCGTTTGCGGTCTGCCCCTTATTCTTCCTGCCCCGTCAAAAGACGGATGGCATACTCCGCATAGGGCGTGAGGGTCTGATCCCGCCGGGTCACCACCACGGGCTGGCGGGAGTAGTGGCTGCCCTTGATGCGATAGAGGGACAGGTTATCGTCGAAATACTGGCTGTGCACGAATTGCAGCGGCAGCAGCGCAACGCCAACGCCTGCCCGGGCCATGGCCCATGCGGTGGTGATGCCGACCACCTCGGCAGCAATGGTAGGCTGGAAGTCGGCGGCGGTGCAGAGACCATCGAACAGCTGGCGAAGCTCCTGCCCGGGGCTGAGCACCACGAAGGGCAGTTCCTTGAGCTGGTCAAAATCCACCTGGGGGTATTGGCCGCCCTCTGCCGGGGGCAGCTTGCCCACCATGGAGCGGTGCACGGCCAGCACCAGCACATCCGGCTCCAGGGGAACGGTCTCCAGAAGGGTGGTATCCACCGGCAGGTTGACGATGGCCAGATCGAACTTGCCTTCTGCTGCATCTTTGCGCAGCTGGGCGCTGTTCACCTCCTGCAGGCTGACCGCCACGCCCGGATACCGGGCCCGGAGCCGGCCTACCAGTTCGGGCATCAGGTACAGGCTGCGGAAGGGGGTAACGCCGATGACCAGCCGCCCGCTTTCACCGCTTTCGAACCGGTTCAGGCTCTTGCGCAGCTGCTCCTCCTTGTAGAGCAGCTCCCGGGCACTGCGTATGAAGTATTCTCCGGCAGGGGTGAGGGCCATGGGGCTCTTGCTGCGGTCGAACAGGCGGATGTTCAGATCGGCCTCCAGGTGCTGGATCTGCTTGCTCAGCGCAGGCTGGGTAATGCCCAGCTGCTCTGCTGCCAGTGAAAAATTCAGCGTTTCCGACAGCACGATGGCGTATTGGAGCTGTTTTGCGTTCATCGGGGAAAAACCACCTTTGTGATGGGAATATGCTTTTCTGCCCCCTAAGGATATCCCTTTGCGGCAGAAAATGCAACAGAAATTTACCAATAAGTTATTATGGCTATTGACAAAACGGAATACCAATGATAATATATTCCACGTTTGGAATAGATACTATAACCTGTTACGTGTGAAAGGGGTTATCAACATGGAATCCTTGCTGTACTTAGGCATCATGTTGGCAGTCATCTGCGTATGGTTCCTGGCCTTCAAGCGCCCGGTGTACGAGGCCGTGCTGCTGGCATTCGTAGTGCTGCTGTTCGTTACCAATACCTGGGGCAATGTGCTGGGCTACATCAACGAAGGCCTGTCCACCTCGCTGCTGTACTCCATGGTGGCATTCGTTGCCATGTCCATCCTGCTTACCAAGACCAAGATCGTAGACAGCTGCATCGCGGTCATTCTGAGCCTGATCGGCCGCATCCGCGGCGGTGCAGGCTACACGGCGGTCATTGCCAGTGCGTTTATGGGCGCACTGTCCGGCTCCGGTCCCGGTAATGTTATGGCCACCGGTTCACTGACCATTCCTGCCATGAAGCGCTCCGGTTTCCCCGCCGAGCTGGCTGCCAATATTGAGTCCAATGCCAGCTACCTGGGCAATATGATCCCCCCGTCCTCCAACATCGTAGCAGCTATGGCGGCTTTCTCCACCTTTGCTGCCGGTGCGGGCATCGCCGATGTTTCTCAGGGCCAGTTCTGGATCGTGCTGTGGGCCATCGCCCTGTGGTTCGTCGCCCAGCGCGTGATCATGGTGTGGGCCTTCTGCAAGCACTACAAGGTGCAGCCCATGAGCAAGGAGGAGCTGCCCGACCTGAAGGCTACCTTCAAGGCCGGCTGGCAGGCGCTGCTGCTGCCGGTGATCATCCTGCTGCCCTTTGTGCTGGATGCGCTCTTTGCCAACACCTTCTTTGTGGCCCGCCTGGGCACTACGGGTGCCAAGTACCTGTCCAAGTCCGTGCTGCTGTTCGTGGGTGGTATCTCCTCCATCTACGCCTGCCTGATCGTGAAGGATAAGTCCACCATCACCCCCAACAAGCTCGCCCGGATGTTTGCAGACGGTGTCAAGTCTATCTCTCCCGCCATCGGCGTGTGCGTGTTCGGCTACATGATCGGCGCCATGTTCGACGATCTGGGCGTGGCTGAGTCTCTGGGCACGGTCATTTCTGCCTGGAACTTCGGCAAGCTGGGTATGGTGCTGGCCATCTGCGTTATCACCTGCGTCATGGGCATGGTGGTGCCCGGCTCTTCTCAGGTGGTCATCTTCGGGCCTGTGTTCATCACCCTGCTGGCCAACGTGGGCGTGAATCCCCTGGTGGCTGCTGCCATGCTGCCCTGCATCTGCGGCGTAATGTGCGGCATCACCCCGCCGCTGGGCCTGGGTATGTATGCCGGTATGACCATTGCCCAGTCCGATTTCAGCAAGACCTTCAAGAACAACCTGTGGTGGGTGGCTGCCCAGTTTATTATGCAGGTCGCCGTTCTGATGGGTTGGCTGCCGCTCTTTGGCCTGTAATGGAGGGATGAAAGAAATGAAAGAATTCTGCAAGAAGCTCTCTCAGGTGCTCAAGACCATTTTCGGCTACGGCATCATGATCGCCCTGTTCGTGGGCGGCCTTACCTTCTTTGGCTATGTGGCTGCGTTGATCATCGGCGGCGACACGGCTGCCGCCATCTGCACGTTCCTGTACAAGACCGTTATCCCCGTCATTATCTATCTGGCGGTGATCATGGTGCTGCTGGGCCTGGTGGCCATGTACCTGAACGGCGAAGTGGCCCTGACTCCCGAAAAGAAGCATGCCCAGAAGCACGAAGGCGAAGTGTAAGCCTTCCGCCGCCGGAGCGATGGCTCCCGGGCTGTGCATAAACGAGATCGACCCTCGCCTGTTGCGTGATAACAAAGCGCAACGGGCGGGGGTCGGTTTTGTATGTGTGTGGGAAGATCAGCGGCCGTCCGGCGGTGGGAAAAGCCTTCTTGCGGTGGTATGGGTCGGATGGAGGAGGTGTCACGCCGACCTCTCCAACGACAGCTTATCCGCCAGCATGGCAATAAACTCCCCATTGGTGGGCTTATCCTCCGGGGTGCACACCCGGCACCCGAAAGCGGTGTTCAGCGTCTCGATCCGCCCACGGTTCCACGCAACTTCGATGGTATGCCGGAACAGATGCTTTTCGTCATTGGATCGGATTTCCTTCCCGATCAAAGACGAATAACCGGCCATCCAGCATCGTAAGGATGTGACCATTCTCATAGGTGATCTGGTCGTACAGGCAGGGCAGCACGGTTTCGCCGCGGGTGTTCAGGCAGCCCAGACAGAAATCGTCACCACAGACCCAGAGGAGGCCATCCGCCAGCCGCCAGGCTTCGTACCACCGGCAGGGAGTCACCTCTGCGCCGTGGATGTCCACAAAGCCTGTCCAGCAGTCCCGCATCACCTGAATGACGCCGTCCGAAGAGCCGAACCAGTTCACAGACTCCCATTCGCAGGGCAGCACCGGCGCGCCTGTGGTGTCAATGAGACCATAGCCCTGCTCATCCTCCACCACCGCCATGCCATCGTTAAACTCCCACGCATATTCCCACACGCAGGGGATCACCAGCTGACCGGTGGTATCGATGAAGCCGTAGCGGTCGTTCTGCTTCACCAGCGCCAGCCCATCCCGGAAGGGACTCAAGATCTCCTGCTCACAGGTGAACACCAACTCGCCGGCGGTATTGATGGCACCGTATACGCCATCCTTTTCCACCGGAGCCAGCCCGCCGCAGAAATCGTCCACCCAGTCCCATTCCAGCGGGATGACCACCTGTCCCTCGGTGTTGACAAAGCCATGCTTGCGATCCTTTATTATCTGTGCCATGCCTTCGCTGAAGGAAAGAATGCTGTCGTATTCGCAGGGAAGCACCAGCCTGCCGGTCTGATCCATTAAACCGCTGTTTTGGTTCTCGTCGTCGACGATGGCCAGTCCTTCCGAAAAGGGGCGCACCTTCTGCCATATACAAGGGGTGACCACTTCCCCGGCGGTATTGATGAAACCGTAGCGGGCGTCATGGTGCCGCACGGCTGCCAGGCCTTCGCTGAAATCCTTCATGCCATCCCACTGACAGGGCACCACCAGCTCCCCGGCGGTATTGACGGCACCCCAGAGGCCGCCTCTCCGCACCGGGGCCATGCCGCCGCTGAACCGGCCCACCTGCTCCCATTCCGGCGGGATGACCATCTCGCCTTCTGTGTTGATGAAGCCATACAGGCCATTCTGTTCCATGGCAGCCAGACCATCGCCCCATTTGGGGATCTCATCCTGCGATGTATCAAAGCCGTCGTACAGCGTGGCATCGTAAGCAGGTTCCTTCAAGGGCTTTCCCTGCTTATCAAAGGCGAACACCTTGCCGTCATCCAGCGCAATGATATGCCCATCCACATAATCCATCTGGGAGTAGATGCAGGGCAGGATCAGTTCGCCCTGCACATTCCGGCAGCCCCAGTCATAGCCATCGCCTGTGAACGCGATCAGGCCATCCCCCAGGGAAAAGACTTCATTCCATTGAACGGGAAGCACCACGTCTCCTTCCAGTGTTATCACGCCCGTTTGGCCGTCCTTCTGCACTTCCACAAGGCCGTTCCGGTACCAGCAAAAGTCCCATTGGCAGGGAATGATCTGCTCTCCCTCCGCATTGAGAAGGCCGTATTGGTTGTTTTTATCCGCCACCAGCATCAGCTCGTCGATGCTGAAACCAAGACTGTACCATTGACATGGGATCACCAGATCCCCGGCCGTATTGAGGTAGCCGCCGCCTTGCTCGTTCGCCACGCAGGCATATCCACCATAAAATTCAGCGGCATATTCCCACTCACAGGGTATGGCCACTTCGCCCAGCTGGTTGATGTAGCCGTATTGCTCGCCCTCCGGTACACCGGTACGGACGCAGGCCAGCCCGTTGTGGAAATCGGAAGCATGATGCCATTGGTAGGGGATCACCAGCTCGCCTTGGGTGTTGATGTAGCCTGTGGGGGGATCGAAGAACCGCTCCGAATCGTCAAAGGACGGATCCGGCACCGCCGCCATGCCCTCGCTGAAATCAGCCACATCGTTCCATTGACAGGGGATCACCAGCTCACCGGTGGGATCGATGAAGCCCCACAGGCCATCCTTGGCCACTGCTGCCCGATCGTCAAAAAAGGACGCGGCGGCATCCCACTGGCAGGGGATCACCAGCTCGCCCTCTGTATTGATGTAGCCCCATTTTTCCTCGGCGTTCTTCACGGGGGCCAATCCGCTGCCAAAATTGCCTGCATCCTCCCATACCGGCGGAATGACCACTTCGCCGCAGGTGTTGACAAAGCCGTACTCGTTGTAGCTTTTGATGGGGGTCAAACCATCGTTCCAGGATGGATAGACATCATCCCACCAGCCGATCCTGGTATAGTAAGGCGGGTATTCTTCGATGGTTTGGCCATCCTCGGCCCATGCCGCAGAGGCAGCCGGTCGAAATAACGGGAACAGACAGTTCAGCAGCAAGGCTGTAAGAAACAGAACGGAACAGGTGATCCGTCGGCTGTGCGGCTTCTTGTGTACGTTCAGGCTCATGAGGGTTCCTCCTTGGCATGCGGCGGGTGTTACCTACAGTATACACTGTCATTGGTGGGCGGGAAAGGCGGAACAGAAGTTTTTACAAATGAAACCGGTGGGGAGCTGTTGAGGGAACAAAGAACAGCCACCGGCTTTGCGGATGGAAGCCGGTGGCTGGGGTATGCGGTTGTTAAGGAGGGTCACGCCGACCTCTCCATCGACAACTTATCCGCCAGCATGGCAATAAACTCCCCATTGGTGGGCTTATCCTCCGGCGTACAAACCCGGCACCCAAAGGCGGTATTCAAGGTCTCGATCCTGCCACGGTTCCACGCAACTTCGATCGCGTGCCGGATGGCCCGCTCCACCTTGGAGGCGCTTGTACCGAAATGCTTGGCGATGCCCGGGTACAGCTCCTTGGTGATGCGGCTCATCAGATCCGGGCGCTCCACCACCATCTTCACAGCCTGGCGCAGATAGCTGTAGCCCTTGATGTGCGCCGGGATGCCGATGGTCAAAAACAGGCTGCCCAGACGCTCGTCCAGGGTCTGCACCCGGGCGGAGGCGGCGGCGGGGGCCAGCATGCTGCCGGTGGGCTGGGGCGCGCCGCACACCTGACGGATGTGGCTCAGCAGGTGCTGGGGCTCGTAGGGCTTGACCAGAAAAAAGTTGGCGCCCCGCTCCACTGCCCGCAGAACAAAATCATCCCGGGCCAGTGCCGATGCCACAATGATCTTTGGCATGGGGCTCAGCCGCAGCCGGGCCAGGCTCTCCAAAAGGGTGTAGCCGTCCATCTGGGGCATTACCAGATCGGTCACCAGTACATCGTACATCTCCCGGCTCAGCAGCTCCAGCGCCTCGGTGCCGTTGGCAGCCTCCTGCACGCTGCCCACACCCTCCTGCTTACGCAGAAAATCCGCTGCCGCCTTGCGGAAGCATTCGTGGTTGTCCACCATCAATACCCGAAGTTCCTCCATGTTGCCTTCCTCCTCATGCAGTACCGTCCCGGTCTGCCAAAGTTCAGCCGGTTCGTGCTTTTTCTGAATGATAACACCAAAAACAGTTCCTGTGTGGGTTTCGGCTAAAGTAGTGCCAAATATGGTAGAAGGTGCATATGCCGACACAATATGTTGTGTTTTTCCGGCAAAAGAAGGGGGATGCTGCCGCCCTGTGGCGAATGCTGACGCTGCGAAGGGTGACAGATGCTGCAAACCCTTTGCAGAAAAGGAAAAAACCAAGCGTCACCCGTTCGACAGGATGTGCCATATCTCCCGTTGTTTCGACAGGATCTGCCATGCGCTGCTGCACCCCGGGCAGCCCGCCGCATCTCCGCTCCCAAGCCCGCCGCCATCCCTTCCCGCACTGGCAGCCCGCGCATCCCCGGCCTAAAGCCCGCCGCCATCCCTTCCCGCACTGGCAGCCCGCGCATCCCCGGCCAAAACGCCTCGCCACCACTGCCTCCACCCCCCGCCATCCCTTTCCTGCACATCCAACCCCGTCACCGTCCCCGGCTCCAGCCCCTCCCTCCCGTATAGACAGCCCGCTGCCAAGTGTGCTATAATCCACGGCAAAGAGGGCGCAGCGAGCCGCCCTGCCCCCTGCAACGCACACATCACCCCGAAAAACGCATAGATCCCACAGGAAGCAACGCTCCCCTGCGGCACTCCTGCCCGTTTCCCCGTCATGCTTCCGTCCGTTCCCGAAGGAGGATAAAAACCATGAAAGCCTACGGTACCTATTTCCAGAACGACCCGGAGCGCCCCCTCGTTTATGGCGAGGTGGAGCTGATCGACCCGCCCCGCCAGCGCCTCAGGGGCGAGCCCGCCAAGCCGGGCGTGCTGGTGCACCCGGTGATGGTGGGCTTCTGCGGCACCGACTACGAGCTGATGCAGATGGGCCGCAAGGGCCTGCTGACCCCCAAATTTCCGGCGGGTACCCACCGGCTCATCAACGGCCATGAGGGCATTGTGTGGGTGCCCTCCCAGAACCGTTTCGCCATCGTGCTCATCCGTGGCGGCGACAGCATCGACCCCACCCGCTACACCGAGGATGAGACCTATTTTGAATACGGCTGCGACCAGGCAGACGGCCTGTTCTGCGACAGCATGTACGTGAACCCGGATATGCTGCTGCCCATCCCGGAGGGGTATGTACAGGAGGGCAGGCTGGCGCTTTCCTTCGCCAAGAAGATGGTATTCCCCGATCCCTTCGCATGCATGCTGTTCCAGCTGGAGCGCATGGAGGATCTGGGCAGCGCCCACTGGTTCCGGCAGACCGCCCGCCGCCACGGCTGCGGGCTGGAGGAGGCAAGGCGCATCGCTGCGGACGAGGTCTTTGCCCGCACGGTGATCTTCGGTCTCGGCACCACCGGCATGTTCATCGGCGATGTGATCCGCCGGGCTCACCCGGAGGCAAAGATCGTCTTTGTGGGCCGTAGCCCGGAGGAAAGCCCCAAGGTGCGCTTCGCCCTGGAGCAGGCCGGGGCGGTCTATGTGCGCAACACCTATGAGGAGCCCGCCGATTGCGCGGCGGCCATCGTGGCGGCGTTGGGCGGCAGGGCCACCACCTTCATCGGCGTCAGCGGTACCAATGTGGAGCACCGGATCGCCTTTGAGCATAAGGCGCTGGGCTGCAACGGCATCTACAACAGCTTCTCCCTGGGCCCGAAGGTCACCTTCGATACCATGCCCTTCGGCTTTGAGAACCACCTTATCTTCGGCTCCATCAACTTCCGGCAGGATCATATGGAAAAAGCCATCACCATGCTGGCAGAGAGCCGCTATGATGAGATCGTTGGCCTCATCGACCGGGATACCTTCACCGCCGACCCCATCGGCGCATACGAAGACCGCATCTACTGCAAGAATGCGCCCATGAAGACCGCCGTGATCTGGAACGCCGCATTCATCGATCCCCAAAGATAAGCAAGGAGGGCTTTTTTCATGGCTGTTACCGTTTCCTACGACAAGGACTGCCGCATGGTCATCTCCGGCACAGAGTGCAGCTGCCCCTCGGAGCACCATGCCATCGATAAGGATATCTACATCGGCAAGGATCTGATCCGCCGGGTGCCGGAGTACATCGCCCGGCGCGGCCTGGGCACCCACTGCGTGCTGGTGGCCGACGACAACACCTACCGGGTGGCGGGCGCTGAGGTGGAAAAAGCCCTGCTGGCGGCGGGCTTTACCGTGGTGCCCTGCGTCATCCACCGGGAGGGCGATATGCTGCCCGACGACCTTTCCTGCGGCGAGGTGCTGCTCTCCATCACCCGGGAGACGGAGTTCCTCATCGCCGTGGGCAGCGGCACCGTGACCGATACCACCCGCATCAACGCCGAGCGCACCGGGCTGCCCTTCGTCTCTGTAGGCACCGCCCCCTCCATGGATGGCTACGCCTCTGCCGTTGCGCCGCTGCTGCACCGGGGCCTCAAGATCCAGCGCCCGGCGGTGTGTCCGGAGATCATCGTCTGCGATCTGGATGTGCTGGCCACTGCGCCCCTTGCCATGGTCGCCAGCGGCGTGGGCGATGTGCTGGGCAAGTACATCGCCAAAGCGGATTGGCAGCTGGGGCAGATCATCAACGGCGAGCCCTGCTGCCCGGTCTGCGTGGAGATGGTCACCAACGCTGTGGATGCGCTGGTGGAGAACGTGGAGGAGATCGCCCGCAAGACCGAGAAGGGCATGCGCATTCTCATCGAGGCGCTGCTGCTGGCGGGCGTTACCATCATGATCATCGATAACACCCGGGCCGTGGCCTCTATCGAGCACAACATTGCCCAGTACTGGGAGATGATCCTGGTACAGCAGGGCAAGGAGCCGCCCATGCACGGCGCATCGGTGGGCGTGAGCACCCTGCTGGTGTGGCCCCTGTTCGAGCGCTTTGCCCGGGAGGATCTGTCCAAACTGGATCTGGAGAAGATCAAGGCGGAGCGCATCAGCCGGGAGAAGCGGGAGCGCTGGATGCTCCACGCCTACGGCGAGGAGGGCGGCCGGGCCATCATGCGGGAAAACCCCGGCGATTTCCTTACCTGGCAGGAGCAGGAGCGGCGCATCCGCACCGCACAGGCGCATATGGACGACATCCGCGCGGTGATCGCCGCCATGCCGCCGCTGGAGAAGATCAAACAGGTGATGCGCACCCTCCATGCGGAGATGACCCCTCAGGAGGAGCACATCCCCGAGGAGCTGCTGAATCGCTCCCTGCATTGCGGCAAGGATTACCGCACCCGCTACACCCTCTTCAAGCTCATCGCCGAGTGCGGGCTGGAGGAGGAGTATCTTTCCGACTACCCCTACCCCTTCGAATAAGGAGGCAGGCATATGATCGATGCGCATCTTCATTTGTGGCAGAAGCAGCAGGGCCGGGTGAACGGCCTGCCGGTGTACTCTCTGGGCGGCGGCAGGAGCCTGTTCGGCGCAGAGGTGCGGCAGATGCTGCCCCCCTGCATGACCGATGGGGTCAACAGCGCAGAGCGGCTTCTGGCCAACATGGATTTTGCCCAGGTGGCGGGTGCTGTGGTCACCCAGGAGTATATCGACGGCAACCAGGATGCCTACCTGCAACAGGTGCGCCGGGAAAACCCTGTGCGCCTCAGGGTGTGCGCCCTCTACGAGGAAAAGCCCCTTGGCGATGTTTCCTGGGCCGACGGCATCAAGATCTGCGCAGGCCGCCTGGCCGACCCCGATCTGACGAAGCTGGACGATGTATTCGCCCTGGCCCGGGAGAAGGATCTGTTCATCGGTCTGGATCTGGCGGACGGGGATACCCAGACCGCCTCCCTCCGGGAGATGATCGCCCAGTACCCGGAGGTGCGCATGGCTATCGGCCATTTCGGCATGGTCACCACCCCCGGCTGGCAGGAGCAGATCCGGCTGGCTCAGAGCCCCAATGTGTTTGTGGAGAGCGGCGGCATCACCTGGCTGTTCAACAGCGAGTTTTACCCCTACCCCTCAGCGGTGCGGGCCATTCTGGAGGCGCGGGATATCTGCGGCATCCACAAGCTGATGTGGGGCTCCGATTACCCCCGCACCATGACCGCCATCACCTACCGCATGAGCTGGGATTTCGTGGCCAAGTCGCCCCTGCTGACCGCCGAAGAAAAGCAGTGTTTCTTCCACGATAACGCACAGGCCTTCTACCGTTTTGAGAACCTGCCCGAGATGCCCTACGTGCACCACATGGCAGAATAGCACCGCCCCTTTGCGGGAGAAAGGGAACGACCATGAGCGTATTTTTCAAAGCCTACCACCGCCAGGCCCAGCCGGAGGTCTACCCCGGCGGGCTGGCCCACAGCGTGCACCTGGCCTACAGCCTGGATGGGGAAAACTACGAGCCCCTCCATAAGAACTACGGCATCGTCTTTGAGAAGGGCGATATCAGCGCCGATAACCGCATCCTGCCCCGGGGCGTGAAGGAGCCCCGCCTGCTGCGCCTGGAGGATGGCGCCTTCGGTGTCTGCGGCGTGCGTACCCTGGAGGATGGCCAGCCGGATGAAGCCTATGCCGGCAAGCTGCTTCTGTGGCGCACGGAGGACTTCATCACCTTCCGGCGCATGGAGCCGGTGGCGGCGGAGGCGCTGGAGCGCTACGCGCCCGCACCGGAGTTGGCTGTGGAGGATGACGCCCTTGCCGGGAAGGCTATCACCCACTGGCTGCCCCTCCGGCCCCTGTGCCCGGAGCTGCCCAAGACCCTTCGGGTGCGGAACGAAGCAGAGCTGGAGGGCGTCTGCGCCACGGCTCGCTATTCCGACGGCTCCACGGCCCCAAAGAAGCTGCACTGGCAAAAGAACGGGCAGGATCTCTCTCGCCCCGGCACCTACCGGCTCACGGCGCAGGTGGGCGAGAAGCCCCTGCCCTTCCCTCTGGCCGAGGGCTACGGCGACCCGGTGCTCCTGAAATGGGAGGGCAAGTGGCACTTCATCGCCACCAACGATAATCTGGATGATGTGGGTCTCTACATCCGTCAGGCCGATACGGTGGAGGAGCTGTTCCGGGAGGGCGTGGAGGAGCATCTCATCCTGCCGCTGGACCCCGCCCGCCACCTGATCCAGACCTTCTGGGCCCCCGAGTTCCACCTGATCGGCGGGGAGCTGTACATCCTCTTTGCGGTGGGCCCGGAAAAGTGGGGCCCCCAGTGCCACATGATGAAGCTGAAAAAGGGCTGCTCCCTCATCCGGGAGGATAGCTGGGAGGATCCCGTCCGGGTGCTGAAGAAGGACGGCACCCCGCTCACCGAAGATGCCATCACCCTGGATATGACCTTCATCCCTGCCGAAAGCGGCTCCTATGTGGTCTGGTCGTACCGGGAACACATCATGACCCCCATGGACAGCGGCTCTATGCTCTACATCGCCACCATCGATGAGCGGGAGCCCTGGCGGCTCACCTCCGACCCGGTGCTGCTCACCCGCCCCCTCTACGGCTGGGAGAACGTGGATGGCACCATCAACAACGAAGGCCCCTATTGCTTCCTCAAGGATGGTACCGTTTACCTGACCTATTCCGGCGGCTCTGCCAACGCCTACACCTATGCCCTTGGCCTGCTCACCGCCGATGCCCGGGCCGATCTGCTGGATATCGCCTCCTGGCACAAGCGCATTGCCCCGGTGCTCACCTACTACTCCGTGGAGGGGCAGTACGGCCCCGGCCACAATTCCTTCTACCGCAGCGATGACGGCGACCTGATGATCGCCTTCCACGGCGAGACCGGGCTGCGGGAGCACCTGCGCTGCGACGGCATCCGCCGGGTGCATTTTCGTGCTGACGGCAGGCCGGACTTTGAGCTCTCTGCCCAGCAGGATCTGCCGGAGGAATACCGGCAGGCAGAGGTGGAGGTCGTCATCACCGGTGAGTGATGGGGCAGGGCAGCGCTTGGCGCCGTCTCGTCATTTCCCGGTTTCGGCTACTCTTGGGTCACAGGCTCTCGCCCTCCGCAGGGGGCGGGGGCCTTTTTCTGCTCTGTATGCCCGGCGGCTGTTCTTCGCCCGAATGATTCTATGCAACATCGTGCAAAGATACTTTTGTCCCTGTTTGATACGCGAACGCACAAGCAAACGTTTGCGCAACCGGCGAAATGCTGCAAATAACGCATGTCCTGCAAAAAGCCACAGATATGTTTTGTCCCGAAAATTTGCGAAAAGGATTCTTTTGTCCGTATCTTGTTATCGAATTGCATTGTTGTACCGCTGTGCATACCCATATAATAATATGGTCGATAGGTTTCCGTTTTGTACAAAAGAACAGGCTTCTGGTACCCCCATCGTTCACGCAAGGAGGCACGGATATGCAGCTGAACCGGCGTAAACTGCGTTCGTACAAGGAATTTTTGATGATCCTTCCCTTTTTGGCTGTTGTTGCCATTTTCTCGTATTTTCCGCTGTACGGCTGGGTGTATGCGTTCCACGATTACCGCCCGCCCTTCCCCATCACCGAGGATACCTTTGTGGGCCTGAAGTGGTTCGAGACCATCATTTCCAACCCCACCCGCACAAAGAACATCCTGCGGGTGCTGCGCAACACCTTTGCCATGAGCGGTATCTCCCTGGCCTTCTCCTGGTTCCCCATGGTGTTTGCCATCTTCCTCAATGAGATCAAGTGCGAGCCCTACAAGAAGTTTGTGCAGACTGTTACCACCCTGCCCAACTTCATCAGCTGGGTGCTGGTGTACTCCATCGCCTTCAACCTGTTCGGCTCCTTCGGTGCGGTGAACACCGTTCTGCAGGAGCTGGGCCTTATCGATGCCCCCATCGCCTTTATGAAATCCAGCGATCATGTCTGGTTTACCCAGTGGCTGTGGCTCACCTGGAAAAACGCAGGCTGGGCGGCCATCATGTATCTGGCTGCCATTACCGGCATCGATGAGCAGATGCTGGAGGCCGCCCGCGTGGATGGCGCCACCCGTATGAAGATCATCTGGCACATCACCATCCCCAGCATCCTGCCCACGTATTTCGTTATCGTCATGCTCAATCTGGCCAACTTCCTCTCCAACGGCATGGAGCAGTACTACGTTTTCCAGAACGCCTTCAATACCAAATACATCGAGGTGCTGGATCTCTACGTCTACAACATGGCCATGAGCTCTACCGGTGCGTACCCGCTCTCCACCGCCATCAGCATCCTCAAGAGCGTGGTCAGCGTAGCGCTGCTGGCGATCTCCAACACCGCCTCCAAGCTGATCCGCGGCGAGGGCTTCATCTGATCCCCGCCCCGTATGAGCAACCGATCATTCCGTCAGGAGGGATAAACCATGGCACAGGCCGCTCCCGTTACCTTCCGCAGGCCCAAGGGCATGAAGCGCTCCTTCGGCGACAGGCTCATCAGCGTTGTCACCTACGTTGTGTATGCCATCTTTGCCTTTGTGTGCATTTACCCGTTTTACTATATCTTTATCAACTCCATCAGCGCCAACAACCTCAGCGAGCGCGGCAAGGTCATTTTCGTGCCGCTGGAGATGCACCTGAACAACTACGCCACGGTGTTCAAGATCCCCGGTCTGCTGGATGCGGCCAAGATCTCCCTGCTGCGTACGGTGGTGGGCACGCTCTTCACGGTCGTCATCGCCGCATTCCTTGGCTACATGTTTACCCGCGAGACCATGTGGAAGCGTAAGTTCTGGTACCGCTTCGTGGCCGCCACCATGTATTTCAACGCCGGCGTTATCCCCTGGTACCTTACCATGAAGACCATGGGCCTTACCAACAACTTCTGGGGCTACATCTTTCCCATGATGATCCAGCCCTTCTACATCATTCTGTGTAAAACGTTCTGCGAATCCATCCCCAAAGAGCTGGAGGATGCGGCGGATATCGACGGCGCAGGCACGCTGACCATCTTCTTCCGCATCATGCTGCCGGTCATCAAGCCCATTCTGGCCACCATTGCGGTGTTCGCCGCCGTCAACCAGTGGAACTCCTTCCAGGATACGCTGCTGCTGGTGACCGATACCAAGCTTTACACCCTGCAGTATGTGCTCTACCAGTACATCAACCAGGCCAGCTCCCTCAAGGCGCTGGTATCCAACAGCACCTCTGCCACCCAGCTGGCGGCCTCGCTGGCCCACGCCACCACCGCCACCTCCATCCGCATGACGGTGACCATCGTGGTGGTGGTACCAGTCATTCTGGTGTACCCCTTCTTCCAGCGGTTCTTTACCAAGGGCATCATGATCGGTGCCGTAAAGGGCTGAGTTTTACCCCATTGGCAGATGAAGGCGCGTGAATGCCTTACATCATAGATAAAAGGAGGTTTTTCAATGAAACGGTTTCTCGCTTACTTGCTGGCTCTGATCATGGTGCTCAGCATGAGCATCGGCATGGCTTCCGCCGAGCAGGAAGTGCTCGTGCTGGATGTGTACGACGATGCTGCCAACTACCACGGCCTGCAGACCGGCTGGTTTGCCAAGGTCATCAAGGATCGCTTCAATATCGAGCTGAACATCATCGCTCCCCAGGTAGCCGGTGATGCGGTCTACCAGACCCGCGCTGCCGATGGCAATCTGGGCGATATCGTCATCCTCGACAAGACCCGCTTCCAGGATTGTCTGGCTGCCGGCCTCATCAAGGATATCTCCGATAAGCTGCCCGAGTGCACCAACATCATGGCCTTCAAGACCCAGCTGGATTCTCTCAACCAGGGCCTGGGCTATGGCGAGGGCGTGTACTACGGCATCCCCAGCGAAATGACCGACACCTCTCCCGTCACCCTGACCGATGACGTGATCTACTCCTCTCCCATGCTCCGCTGGGACCAGTACACCGCCGTTGGCCGCCCCGAGATGGCCGATCTGGATGGCCTTCTGGATACCCTCAAGCTGATCCACGATAAGTTCCCCACCAACGAGAACGGCGACCCCGCCTATCCCCTCTCCCTGTGGGCCGACTGGGACGGCAACGACAACATGATCGGTATCGCCAACGTGGTGCAGCTTACCACCTGGTACGGCGAAAAGATCAAGGGCTCTGCCATTCTGCGCCCCGACAATACCTTCGTTGAGATCTACGACAAGAACGCCACCTACTACAAGCTGACCCGCTTCCTCAACAAGGCCAACCAGATGGGTCTGGTAGACCCCGAGTCCGGCGAGCAGGATTGGAACGCCGTTTGCGCCAAGATGTCCAACGGTCAGGTCAACCTGATGTGGTACAGCTGGTCCACCGGCTTCTGGAACAGCCAGGATCGTCTGGATAACGGCACCGCCTTCACCTTCGTGCCCGTGAAGGATCAGAAGTACTACGCCGATGCCGACGCCTTCTTCGGCACCACCCGTGTGTTCGCCATTGGCTCCAAGGTGGAAGGCGAGAAGTACGACCGCATCATGAAGTTCCTCGACTGGTACGCCAGCCCCGAGGCTCTGGAGTTCCAGCACTCCGGTATCGAAGGCCTGAACTACACCAAGGATGAGAACGGCAAGTTCGTGCCTTACAAGGATAACGCCCTCATGGATAACCTGCCCGTGCCCGAGGAGTTCGGCGGCGGCGGCTATCAGGACGGCAACAACGCCATCAACCAGTGGATCGCCAACGCCCTCAACACCAACCCCAACACCGGCGAAGGCTATGCCATGAAGTTCTGGTCTGCCTACAAGGCCAAGAACATGACCCAGATGAAGCAGGAGTGGATGGATCACTTCCAGGCTGCCGACTCTGTTGACTACATGAAGAAGAACGGCGTCCTGCTGGCCAGCCCCAACGTGAGCGTAGCCCTCAAGACCGATACCAACGAGATCGGCCTCATCCGTGTGGATGTGAACAAGGTGCTGTGCCAGTACACCTGGCAGCTCATCTTCTGCGCCGAGGACGAGTTCGACGTTCTGTGGGATGCCATGGTAGAGGAAATGGACGGCTTCGGCTACAAGGAGCTGTATGCCTTCGACTGTGCCAACTACCAGGCTGAAGTGGATGCCAAGAGCGCCGCTGCCCAGGCTGTGGCTGAATAAGCTTCCCGATAGGTTTTCCGGGGCTGCTGCATTGCGCAGCAGCCCCTTTTGGTAAGCATGCCGAGGGATGCCTCAGGCGGCTTAAGGGGAAGGGAGACCCCGTACCGGTCTCCCTGGCCCCTGAAGGAGCCCTTACCCTCTTCCCACGCCGGGGAGACCCCGGACCCCCACCCCCGCCAAGGCTCCCTCTTCAGTGGGCACCGGAGGGAAGCGCGTGCCCAGTGGGCACAACGCCGAAGGCGTTAGCGACCCGCAGGTGGGGAGTGAAACGAGTACAGACCACGGCAGTGGACTGTACGACGATTGAACGACCGGGGCGTAGCCTGCCCCGAAGGGGCTGAGGGTGCCACCCGCAGACCCCTCCCGGCAAGCGTCGTTCCACCCAAGCCACTCATAGCTTTTTCGCAGTACCGCTGCGAGGAACAGGGTGGGGCTCCGCGCCCCACACCGCGGTTCCTCTTTTGACGCAAAAGAGGAACCAGAAAACAGCGACACGCTCTCTTTGGTCAAATCCCTTTGATTGCCCTTT
>SVGN01000099.1 GCA_015056315.1 Clostridiales bacterium | reverse complement strand
TGACCTTGTGGGCTTTATCCCGCTGAATGAACTGATGAAAGAGGAAACGGCATGACCGAAGCCATGCCGTTCCTGCAAAAATTCGATATTACTTTCTTACGACCCCCGCCCATTTCTGCATCTTCCCTTTTTTCTGCATCTTCCCCCCACAGCCCCATTGCATTTCCCATCCCCGGTGATATAATAGGAAAGCAATTTTTCACACCCCAAAGACACGAAAGAAGATGCATCCTTATGCCATCCATCCAAAACCGGTTCGCCTCCCGCGCTGTTACCTATCTGCAGTACATCCGCCGCTTTTTGAAATGGCTCCTTGCCGGGCTGATCATCGGCGGGGTGTGCGGCATCATCGGCGGTCTGTTCGCCATGGCGGTGGAGTGGGCCACCCATACCCGCACCCATAACGATTGGCTTTTGTACCTGCTGCCGCTGGGCGGCCTTGCCATTGCGGGGCTGTACCGGCTGCTGCGGCTGCCCCACGGCCTGGGCACGGATGAGATCATCGAGACGGTGCGCTCCCAGAAGCGGGTGCCCATCCTGATCGCCCCGGCCATTTTCCTCTCCACCACGCTGACCCATCTGCTGGGCGGCTCGGCGGGGCGCGAGGGCGCTGCGCTGCAGCTGGGCGGCAGCATCGGCGCAGCCATAGGCGACCTGACGAAGCCGGATCTGAACCGGGATGTGCGGCGCATCTGCGAGCTGTGCGGCATGGCGGCGCTGTTTGCGGCGCTGTTCGGCACCCCGCTGACGGCCACCCTGTTCGTGTTGGAGATCATCGAAGTGGGCCGGTTCAACACCCGCGGCCTGCTGCCCTGCACCATCTCTGCGCTTACGGCCTCGCTGGTGGCCAAGGCCATCGGCGCACCGGCGGAGGTGTTCCCGCTGGCCTCCGGTCTGGCTGCGGCGGATGCCGTTACCCTGCTCAAGACTCTGGGCCTCGGTGCCATCTTTGCCCTGGCGGCCATCCTGTTCTGCTCCACCATGCATGTTACCCGCAAATGCGTGCGCAAGGTGTTCCCCAATCACTTCATCCGTGCGGCGGCAGGCGGCGCGATCCTGATCGTGCTGACGCTGCTCTCCGGCACCAGGGATTACAACGGCGGCGGCGCGCATGTGATCGTGGAGGCGCTGGCAGGCCATGCCCGCCCGGAGGCCTTCCTGATGAAGCTGCTCTTTACCGCCCTCACCCTGACCTGCGGGTTCAAAGGCGGCGAGATCGTGCCCTCGTTCTTCGTAGGCTCCACGCTGGGCTGTGTGGCAGCGCCGCTGCTGGGCCTGCCCGCCCCGCTGGGCGCAGCCCTGGGCCTGATGGGCGTTTTCTGCGGCGTTACCAATGCGCCCCTTGCCTCCGTGATGCTGTCGGTGGAGCTGTTCGGCGCGGAATACCTGCCCCTGTTCGGCATCACGGCGGCGGTGTCGTTCATGCTGTCCGGCCACCACAGCCTGTACCATGCCCAGCTGTTTGCCCAGAAGAAGCTGGGGCGGAATGAGTGAGGGGTATAGATTACACTATATGAAGAGAACCGCTGCGGAGCGTTGTGTCCGCAGCGGCAGGTTGTCAAAAAAGGGGAAGGTGCAGGAAACTCAGTTTCCTGCCGGGTGTGGGCAGAGCCCACAAACCTTGCGCCGCAGCGCTTTCTTGTGAGCACAGTGAGCACCGAAGGTGCAAGATGTGCGGCTCGTGTTGGTATGTATGGGTTTTTCGACAGTCTGCCGCTGCGGAGCGTTGTGTCCGCAGCGGTTTTGTTTATGGGGGAGACTTGGGTAAGACTCGTCTCCCGCAGGTACAAAAGGCTCTCTGCCTACACAGGGATGGAAGCTGCCTCCCACGGGCACAAAAAAGCTCCCTGCCCGCAGGGGAGGGAGCCGCCCCGTTAGGGGCTGAAGGCTCGGCCCCCGCACGCCGCTTATCCAAGCCAAAGCCGCGCAGGGGATCCGCTCTCCGTCAGTTCAGATTGCTGTCCGTCCGCACATCGTACATCCCGTCCAGCGCCCGGTAATACACATTGTCCGCCTGCATGGCAACGCCGTTGCGGCGGGCCAGCTCATCCACGGTCACCATCATGTAGCCGTTATCCCACAGCCACTCGGTAAAGATGGGCACCGCCTTGTGGGTGTTGGGGCGGGTGTCGTGCATCAGGATGATATCCCCGTCCTGCACATTGTTGCGGATGGAGTAGAAGATCCGCTTGGCCTCCTTGCCGGTGTAATCGTAGGTATCCACCGACCACTGGATGATGGGCATGCCCGTACCCGCCTCGATCCACGGCGGATAGGTGCCGCCGGGGGCACGGAACAGGGCTGCGGGCTCACCGATGATGCTGTTGAGCAGATCGGTGTGCTGCTGCACCTCGCTGATCAGGGTCTCCCGGTCCAGGGAGTGGCCGTTGCGGTGGGTGAAGCTGTGGCAGGCGATGATGTGGTTCTGGTCGTATGTGCGCATCAGGATCTCCGGGTTCTCGCCGCAGACCCGGCCCACGGTAAAGAAAGTGGCCCGCACACCCGCCCGGCGCAGCTGGGTGAGCGTGGAGGGGGTATAGTCGTAGTTGGGGCCGTCGTCAAAGGTGAGGGCCACCATCCTCCAGTCGGTGTTGTCGGTCTGGATGCGGGCTTCCTCGGTCATCATGGGCCACAGCTCATCATAGAAGAAACGAACGTGCATCAGCCCGGTGCGCTCCGGGTATACCAGCCGGGCGGAAAAGTGCAGGGTCAGCTCCATGGCGCTCAGGGTGAAGGCGGCGCTGCGGATGGCATCCCCCTCGGTCAGCCGGGCGATGGCCTCCGGATCCCGGGGGTCGCCGGGGAACATGGAGGACAGCTTCTCTTTGGTGCGGTCGGCAAGCAGCGCCCAGGCAGGGCTCTGCTCCGGGAACAGATCCGTCAGTTGGATCTGCCTGCCGGTCTCCAGATCGTACACGCCGGTAACGAAGGGCGCATCCTGCTGCACCCGGTTGAAGGTGTGCCGGGCAATGATCATGGTGCTCAGCCAGCTGTCGCCGGTAAAGGCGTATGTGGTCTCGATGTCCAGACGGCTGTTGCGCTTGGCGTTCTTGCGGGGGCAGGGCTGCATCTGCGGCCGCAGGGCGGCATCGAAATCGTCTGTCTGCTTGCGCAGTATGGCGTTTACCGCTTCGTTTGCGGTGATCAGGTACTCTTTGCTGATGTAGTAACGGTTGTCCTCCTCCTTGCGCTCGGTGAATTCTACCTTGGCACGGAACAGGTCGGGCCGGTCTGTGCGCTTTTCTGCCGTGGCGGGCAGGGCGGTGAACAGCATCAGAACAGTAAGCAGGGCAATGATTCGCTTCATAAGTGGATCATCCTTTGCGTGGTTGTTGTGGGGGGATGCCTCTATTATAATAGAAAGACAGCAGTGCCGTCAAAGCAAGGGTGTGAGGAAGCGGAGCTTTCGCATATTGAAGAAGAAATGCAAAAAAAATCTCCCCTCATAGGCTCAAAACCCGGTTTTTTTGGATCGTTTTTCAAAAAACTTGTGTTCGCTAACCCTTATAAATCAAGGGTTTTGCAACAACATTCAAAAACTTTCAAAAAAACTTGAAAAAAGGTGTTGACAAACCTCCTAAGGGGTGTTATTATAGTCAAGCTCGCTCGAGAGCACCGAACCTTGAAAACGATACAGAGTAAAGAAACGCAAGAACGACAGTCAAGAATTTTGAGTGAAATTCGTACTCGACGGAAAACCATCGAGAGCGATTCAGAAATTAAACATAAGAGTTT
>SVGN01000001.1 GCA_015056315.1 Clostridiales bacterium | reverse complement strand
CCGCAGTGGAAGCCCATGAAGGTATCGTTGAGAGCGTAGTCGTACTTGCCCTTGATATCCTCATCGTAGATGTACTGAGGCACGGAGTTGTTGATGTCCAGCAGGGTAACGGCATCGCCGGAAACGCAAGCACCGATGTACTCGCTCACAGCGCCGTAGATATCAACTTCGCAGGCGACCGGAATGCCGCGGCTGGCCAGACGGGAGTTGACGTAGCAGGGCTCGAAGCCAAACTGGGAGGGGAAGGCGGGCCAGCACTTATCGGCGAAAGCCACATACTTGCGGGCACCCTTGTGCTTCTCAGCCCAATCCAGCAGGGTCAGCTCAAACTGAGCCATGCGGGCGTTCAGGTCGGCGTAGTACTTGCCTTCACCCATTTCCTTGGCCATCTCTTCGCACAGAGCGGGGATGCGGGGGTCGTTGGCATGCTCGCGATAGCTGACCAGCAGGTCCAGCTCGGAGTTCTCTTCGATCTCGATGCCCAGCTCGTAGAGGCCCTTGATGGGGGCGTTGCAGGCGAAGAAGTCCTGGGGACGGGGGCCGAAGGTGATGATCTTCAGGTTCTTCAGACCGATGATGGCGCGGGCGATCGGCACGAATTCCTTGATCATGGTAACGATCTCATCAGCGGTGCCAACGGGATACTCGGGGATGTAGCCCTTCAGGTGGCGCATGCCCAGGTTGTAGGAGCAGTTCAGCATGCCGCAATAGGCGTCGCCACGGCCGTTGATCATGTCGCCATCGCCTTCAGCAGCGGCAACGAACATGCAGGGGCCGTCGAAGTTCTTGGCGATGAGGGTCTCGGGGGTCTCGGGGCCGAAGTTGCCCAGGAAAACAACCAGAGCGTTGCACTCGGCAGCCTTCACGTCTTCAACGGCCTTGAGCATGTCAAGCTCGTTCTCGACGGTCACGGGGCACTCGTAGATGTCCTCACCGTAGGCCTTAACGATGTTGGCGCGGCGCATTTCGGACAGGGTGATGGGGAAGCAGTCGCGGCTTACAGCCACGATACCGAGCTTTACCTGAGGAATGTTGCTCATTGGAATTCTCTCCCTTTCTATGGTGTGTTTTTTGATTACAGGTCGTTCTGGATATCGATATTTTCGCCCACCAGACCCACGTAAGCGCCATCGGCAGCCTCGCTGGCATCCGCATGAGCAAGCAGCCACTTGTTGCGGGCCCAGAGGGTCTTATCCTCGGCGTTGATGGGGTTGGCGAAACGGAAATCGGTATTGGTCTCGGCGGGTAGGCCGATGAGCACCTGGAAGCCCTTGGAGGCATCCGCGTGGCAGGGAGCGTAGTGCAGAGAGGTGGCATAGACCTCCACCAGCACACCGGCGGGGCAGCGGAAAGCCTTCACCTTGGCGGTATCCAGCTTGCCGTCTACGATATCATCCTGCTTGGCCAGCAGAAGGATAAAGTCCTGAGTGCCCAGGTTGAATTCGCTGTCGCGATGATACTCCAGGCAGTTCAGCTTGGTGTTGTGGCCGTTGCAGTAGCCGAACTGGAAGGGCATGCCGCCATACATGAGCTCGCCCAGATAGTCGGCATTTTCCACGGCATGGAGGCTTTCCACGCGGCCGATGTACTCAACGCCGTCGGTCACGGGGGTCTTGGCCAGCGCATTGAGCATGGGCTCTACCGGGTAGCCTTCCACAATGCGGCCATAGGCTGCGAAGGACGCATCGGTTACGGGTACGATCTTCATGGGAATCATTCCTTTCTATGGTGCATTACAGCTGCGCCAGCTCGCTGTAGGCGCCCTTCAGGGACGGATACAGGCTCTCGTACACGCTGTAAACGCGCTCGTATGCATTGTGCTCGGCGGCGCCGGGCTGCAGGGGTTCGTTCTCCCGGATCACCTGGGCACAGGCGGTGGGGATATCCTTGTAGATACCGGCAGCAACACCGGCCAGAATGGCAGCGCCCAAAGCGGGGCCTTCGGTGTTCTTAACGGTCTTCACAGGCATGTTGAATACGTCGGCCATCATCTTGCGCCAGAAGGGGCTCTTGGCACCGCCGCCGCAGGCCAGCATGGTTTCGGGAGCAACGTGCATGGCACGGAGCACATCCAGGTTCTGGCGCTGGGAGTAGGTAACGCCTTCCATAACGGCACGGAGCAGATCCTTGCGGGTATGGATGGCAGAGAGGCCAATGAAAGCTCCGCGGGCGTTGGAATCCAGCAGGGGGCTGCGCTCGCCCATCAGGTAGGGCAGGAAAATAAGACGGTTTGCGCCGATGGGAGACTTCTCAGCCTGCTGATTCATCAGGATGTAGGGATCGGTATCCATTTCCTTGGCAGCATCGATCTCGGCCTGGCAGAAGGTATCGCGGTACCACTTGAGGGAGAGACCGGCGGCCAGCGTGCAGCTCATTACGGTATATGCACCGGGCACGGCTGCGCAGAAGGTGTGCACGCGACCCTGAGGATCGATCTGCACCTTATCGGAATGGGCGAACACAACGCCGGAGGTACCGATGGTGGTAAAGGCCTTGCCCTCGACCACAACACCGGTGCCGACAGCAGCTGCTGCGTTATCGCCTGCGCCGCCGGCAACGGGAGTGCCGGAGACCAGACCGGTCTGCTGTGCGGCTTCGCTGGTGATGTAACCGGCTACGTCGGAGCTCTCGGTCAGGCGGGGCATCAGGTTATCGTCGATGTTCAGCGCATCCAGGATCTCCTTGGACCAGCAACGGTTGGGCACATCCAGCAGGTTGGTGCCGCTGGCATCGCTCATCTCGGAAGCGTACTCGCCGGTCAGCTTGAAGCGTACGTAGTCCTTGGGCAGCAGGATGTGGCGAACCTTGGCCCACAGCTCCGGCTCATGCTTACGCACCCACAGGATCTTACCGGCAGTGAAACCGGTCAGCGCGGGGTTGGCAGTGATCTGGATCAGACGTTCACGACCGATGGTGTTGGTGATCTCGTCGCACTCCTCCTGAGTACGGCCATCGCACCACAGAATGGCTTCGCGGAGCACGTTGCCGTCTGCATCCAGCAGTACGAGGCCGTGCATCTGGCCGCTGATACCCAAACCCTTGATGTCGGCGGGATTGACGCCGCTCTGGTCGATCACGGAACGGATGGTGGTGCGGGCAGCATCCCACCAATCTTCGGGGGCCTGCTCAGCCCAGCCGTTCTGGGGCTGGTGAAGAGGATACTCCACGGTCTCGCTGGCAACAGCCTGGCCATTCACATCGAACAGCACGGTTTTGGTGCCGGAGGTGCCAAGGTCTACGCCGAGTAAATATTCCATAGTGGTCATTCCTTTCAGGGTAGAAATGTTGATGGATCAAAGTTCGATGGAAAGGGCCTCGTGGCCGGTGAGGGCCAGAGTGCGGCTGTCGGGCTGGCCAACGCCGATGTAGAGCACCGGGCTGCCTTCCTCGATGAAGTTGCCGTTGGCATCCACTACCTTCAGTGCTTCGTCGGATACCGTCAGCTTGACCTTCACCGTGCTGCCCGCAGCGCAGGAGATACGCTGGAAGGCGCACAGGCGGGGGTTCTTGGGAGCGTTGGCGCTGCCGTTGTTCTGGCAGTATACCTGCACAACATCCTGTGTGTCGAAGGAGCCGTCGTTGGTAACGGCAGCTTCCACTTCGTAGCCGCCTTCGGTCTTGCAGGCGGAAACGCCGCTGACGTACACATCGCCGTAGGTAAGGCCGTAGCCGAAGGGATACAGGGGCTCCTCCTCCATAAAGCGGTAGGTGCGGCCCTGCATGGCGTAATCGGTAAAGTCGGGCATGCGATCCAGCTGCTCGTTGTGGTAGAAGGTAACAGGCAGCTTACCGGAGGGAGACAGCTTGCCCAGCAGGATATCGGCAATGGTCTTACCGCCGCGGGCACCGGGATACCAGCCCAGAAGAACGGCGTTTGCCTTGTCGGCAGCAGCGCCCAGGTCGATGGAGCTGCCAGCCATCAGGCAGATGACGGTGGGCTTGCCCACGCTGAGAACAGCATCCATCATGGTGCGCTGAGTCTCGGAGAGCAGCAGGCTCAGCTTATCGCCGGAGGCATCGGCATTACCGGTATCACCCTGCTCGCCTTCCATTGTCTCGTCCAGACCCACCACCAGCACCACCACGTCGGATTCTTCCGCAACGGTGAGTGCTTCGGAGATACGGTCGTTGGCCATGCCAAGGTTCTCAACGCGATCCTTGAACAGGTGGCAGCCTTCGGAATAGAGCACGCGTACATCGTCGCCCAAAGCATCCTGCAGGCCTTCCAGCACAGTGATGTAACGGGAAGAGGTGCCGTGGTAGTTACCAATGAGGGAAACACGGTTATTGGCATTGGGGCCGATCACACCAACGGTCTTGAGTTTGGAAGCATCCAGAGGCAGGAGACCGTCGTTTTTGAGGAGCACGCAGCTCTTCTCGGTGGCTTCCCGTGCCTTGGCGATGTGCTCGGCGCACTCTACCTTCGTGTAGGGGATGCTGTCGAACTCACTGCCTTCCATGATGCCCAGCAGGTAGCGGGTGGTGAAGAGGCGTACCGCGGAGGTGCGCAGCTGCTCTTCGGTGACCAGGCCCTTCTCGTAGGCCTTCATCATGTAAAGATAGGTGTTGCCACAGTTGACGTCGCAGCCCATTTTCAGAGCCAGCGCGGCGGATTCTTCGGGGGTATCGGTCACGTGATGTGCCTCGTGGAAATCGCGGATGGCCCAGCAGTCGGATACATAGTGGCCTTCGAAGCCCCACTCACCGCGCAGGGTATCAACCATCAGCGCCTTGCTGCCGCAGCAGGGCTCGTCGTTGGTGCGGTTGTAGGCACCCATGACAGATTCCACCTTGGCTTCCTGTACCAGCGCCTTGAAGGCGGGCAGGTAGGTCTCGGCCATATCCTTCTTATCGGATACGGCATTGAACTCATGGCGCAGCGCCTCGGGGCCGGAGTGCACCGCAAAGTGCTTGGCACAGGCAGCAGACTTGAGCACTTCCCCATCGCCCTGCAGGCCCTGCACATAGGCAACACCCAAGCGGGAGGTGAGGTAAGGATCTTCGCCGTAGGTCTCATGGCCGCGGCCCCAGCGGGGATCGCGGAAAATGTTCACGTTGGGAGACCAGAAGGTGAGGCCCTTGTAAATATCCCGGTCGCCATGGCGGGCGGAAGCGTTATACTTGGCACGGCCTTCGGTGGCGGCAATATCGCCAAGCTCCTTTACCAGCTGAGGATCAAAAGCCGCAGCAATGCCGATGGCCTGGGGGAAGCTGGTGGCTACGCCTGCGCGGGCCACGCCGTGCAGGGCCTCGTTCCACCAATTGTATGCCGGTACGCCCAGACGCTCGATGGCGGGTGCATCGAAGCGGAGCTGGCTGGCCACCTCTTCTACTGTCATCTGCGCTACCAGCGCTTCTGCCTTCTGTTTCGCCAAATCACGGTTCATGGGAAAAACTCCTTTCAATGATAAGGGCAAACGGATCATTCCAACGTAAAACCAGTGGCTCCGGGATGACCTCTCTACCCTCCATGACATGGTTCGGTAATGATGTTACATAACTTTACATAATGGTACGGCAAAATACGCATATTGTCAAGTATCAGGACGAAAAATATATGCGCTTTTTCTATAGGCAATTAGCACAAAAGACGGTATTGCATACAGCGCCGGAAACCATAGCTGTTTTCACCGAACATCGGTTAGGACAATAGATACCCATTTCTTATACACCTCCGCTACAGCGTGAAGCACATTCACCAATGCTCCCCTGTTGTTTTTTGCTGCTCCATGCTATAATGCATCCATGATCAACCACAGGAGGTAACCGCATGCACGCTATCTATCTCGACCATGCCGCCACTACCCCACCTGCTCCCCAGGTGATCGAGGCAGTTGCCCAGTGCATGCGTGAATGCACCGCCAATCCCTCCGCTGCGTACTCTGCCGCAGGCGAAGCCAGAAAGGTGCTCCGCCAGACCAGGGAAGTGCTTGCAAGCGCCATCGGCTGCGATCGCAACGAGCTTACGTTCACCTCCGGCGGCACAGAGGCCAACAACTGGGTGTTTGCTGGTATGGAAGGGAAGCATGTGGTCATTTCCGCCATCGAGCATGCTTCTGTACTGGAGGCTGCCGGAGCCCACAAATGCCATATCACCCTCGTCGAGCCGGATGCAAACGGCGTTATTCTGCCCGAAGCGGTTGAAAAGGCTATCACACCCGATACAGCGCTTATTTCTGTACAGTATGTAAACAACGAAACAGGCTTGATCCATCCTGTGGAGGAGATCGGCAGGCTGGCGCGCAGCCGCCGCATCCTGTTCCATTGCGATGCGGTGCAGGCTTTCGGGCATATCCCTGTTGCGGCAAAGCAGATACAAGCAGACTTTTTGTGCGCATCCGCCCATAAGCTGTACGGGCCCAGGGGTGTTGGCTTTCTGTATATCCGCACAGGCATCGGGCACACTGCGCTGATCCATGGCGGCGGTCAGGAAAACGGACGGCGCTCCGGCACCGAAAACGTGCCCGCTATTGCCGGGTTCAAGGTAGCCGCAGAACTGGCCATGATCGATCTGCAGCAGCGGGCTCTCAGGGAACAGGCTTTGGTGCGATCGCTTATACAGGAACTTCATACCGCGATCCCAGGTTGCCGTATGCTGGGGGCGGATGCGAATCGCGTGCCTGGTGTATGCGCCGTTCTGCTGCCGGGCCTCCCATCCGAATATGCCATCGCAAAGCTGGATCTTGCCGGCATACAGCTTTCCGGCGGTGCAGCCTGTGCCGCCCGGCTTGCACAGCCCAGCCATGTATACCGTGCCATGGGGCTTTCGGAAAAGGATGCAGCCTGCGTGCTGCGTTTCTCCCCCGGCAGAGCCACAACCGAAAGCGACATCAAAACGACCGTGCAGACACTGACTGCTCTCTACGGCAGCCTGTAACGAAAACGCACTCACCCACCGTGAGCTTTCACGGTGGGTGAGTGCGTTTCTGTTTGGTATACCGCCGTTTTGGCAGATCAATCATTGATGAAGGATGCGAAATAAAGCCGCTGCATCAGGGCCGAATCGCCGCGCGCAGCCAGCTTGGTGAGCTGGCGGCGGTCGTAGTCGATGGTAAAGCCCGGCTCGCCCTCAAAGTAGCGGAACTGGCTCAGCTCTTGTTTGAGGCACTCGTCGAAATGCCGGTCTGCATAGGCAAAGTCACCCTGGAAGATGACCGTATCCTGGTTGTAGGTAAGGGCCAGATTGTGCATCACCGTGGCAAAGCAATGCGCAACATAGCCGACGATGCTCCTTGCCAGCTTGTGGCCGTTTTCGGAGGCAGCAAAAAGGCTCTGGAAGGTGACCTTTTCGCCGGTGCCCAGATCTTCATCGCCTGCATCCTTCAGCATCTGACGGATGCGCTTGATGCTTACCAGGCTTTCCAGACAGCCGCTCTTGCCGCAGGTGCAGGTGGTCTCCACGCTGTCGCTGATCACTGCATGGCCGATCTCGCCGATCAGGGAATCGCGCCCATTGAGCACATGCCCACGCTCGATCATGCAGGCGGAGATGCCCCAGGTGGAGAATACCGTTAAGAGACGCCGTTCATTGTACTCCGGGTTATCCAGCAGCACAGCACGGCCAACAGCTTTACCGGCGTTATCCACGAAGAGGGCCACATCATCGCCAAAGATGGCACGCAGATGCGGCTCCATGGCAATATCGGTGCCCCAGCCGGGTGCCTTAGGGTTGTAACGCAGCAGCAGGCGGTCGTAATCAACTGTACCCGGCAGGTTCAGCACCACGCCGTACAGATCTTTGGTGGTGATCTTCTGCTCCCGGTAGTAATCCTGCACATAGCTGTTCAGGGAAGCGAAGGCGGCTTCCAAATCGTTTTCCAGCTCGTGCTCGTACTGGGTAAGCTCGCTGATATCTCCCACCAGGCCGCACAGCGCAAAGGTGATGGTCTGCGGCCAGAGCGAAATGGAAAGGATCTTTCTGTTGTCGCCAAAGGTGAACTGTTCCGGCTTTTTACCGCCAACACTGGTAGCATTGCCAAGGCCTACAGATTTCAGCACGCCCGTCTTGCAAAAATGCTGGAGCGCGCGCATGACCGTAGGGCGGCTGATGTGAGTGGCTTCGTGAATATCGGCAGCCGTAAGCGTTTCGCCGGAGCGGAACACCTCCAGGATCTTATGACGGTTTACCCGCTTCAGATCCGACGGCATTGCGATCTGATTATTGGCCAATTGTCTGCGCATATCCCTGATACCCTCTCTTGTAGATGATCGTTTTCATTATAACATATTATTCCGTTTCTTCAACAGGCCTTTCACAGCGGCAGTTCTCCCCTGTTTTCAACAATGCTCCGGAGTACCGGCAGCACCTTGCTGCAAAGGCGGTACCCCCGGGTTTTGAGTTGCTGGGAAGCATTCTCCATCAAATAAGGGTGGCCTACCGCATCCAGCATGGTCACATCGTTGAACTGGTCGCCAAAAGCAACCACCTCATCCGGAGCAAGAGAGAGCGTTTCCATCAGGGCTTTGATGCCCGTCTCCTTGGAGGCGGTACCGAAATCGAACCAGCACCTGCCGGAGACCACCGCATTCAACCGGTGGCTCCACTCTCTTTCCAATGCAGGGGCAAAAGAAGCCACGCCATCGGGCGCAAAAGCGGAGATCTTCAGAATATCGTCGTCGATCTGGTCCAGCCTGTCCACAACGGCGATGGTATTGCGCAGGCGGTAGACCATATCATCGGTAAAAGCACGGTTTTCGGGCGAAACATAACAGGTATGCCTTCCACTTACAAGGATGCACACCGGCAGTTCCATCAGCCTGCGAATGATCGCAAGCCCCATTTCTCTTTCAATGCCCTGCAGCTTTATCTCTTTGCCCCGGAGCATATTCAAAGCGCCGTTTTCACAAATGAAGCCCATCCTGCGGGCAGCAGGAGCAAACAGACGGCGCAGGTTATCGTACTGTCTGCCGCTGGCTGCAACAAAGGTGATGCCGAGCTTATCAAGCTCTTCAAGGGTATCAAAAAGCCCGTCCGGCAAGTGCTCCACGGGCTCAAGCAGCGTTCCGTCCAGATCGCTGGCAATCATGCGGATCATCGTTATCCCTCCTGTACGCATGCCATCTTAACACAATTTTCTTTTTTCGTCATTAATCAATTTCGAACTTGACATACATGAATATATGAGTTATTATTCATATGAACGACGATTCAAACGTTAGGAGGATGTACCATGTCTAACGAAAAAGAGCTCTGCGATTACCTGCATGTGCACGGCGAGATCGTTGAGGATGTAAACCGCCAGATGCCCAGCGAAGAGGTGCTGTTCGACCTGAGCGAGCTGTTCAAGGTCTTCGGTGATTCCACCCGCATCCGCATTCTCTACTGCCTGTTTGTAAGCGAAATGTGCGTATGCGATATCGCCACCCTGCTCAACATGACCCAGAGCGCCATCTCTCACCAGCTCAGCGTGCTCAAGCGCAACAAGCTGGTCAAGAGCCGCCGGGACGGAAAAACCATCTTCTACTCTCTGGCAGACGCTCATGTGCGTACTATGCTGGATCAGGGCGTTGAGCACGTTACGGAAGAGTGACCCCGCCAACCGTGCAGATATTGAAGGAGGATCATAGCAATGAAGAAGGTATTTAGGCTGAAGGACCTGGATTGTGCCAACTGTGCCGCAAAGATGGAAGCCGCCATCAACAAGCTGGATGGCGTTACCAAAGCCACCATCAGCTTTATGACCCAGCGCCTCACCATCGAATGCGAAGAAGGCCGAATGGATGAGATCGTTGCCAAGGCCGAAAAAGCCATCAAGCAGGTGGAGCCTGATTGCACGCTGGTAAAGTGATCTTTCATAAAGGAGCCGATCCTGATGAGCCGTAAGCAAAAGCGGAACCTGATCCGCATCGGGCTGAGCGCTGCTCTGCTGATCGCAGGCGTTCTGTGTCATACCCCCGTCCCCAGCCTCATACTCCTGCTGGCCGCCTACATTCTTTCCGGCTACGATGTGCTCAAGGAAGCGATGCAGGGTATTCTTCGGGGCCAGATTTTTGACGAGAACTTCCTCATGGCCATTGCCTCCATCGGTGCGCTGATCATCGGTGAGCATGCGGAAGCCGTTGCCGTAATGGTATTCTACCAGCTGGGCGAATGGTTCCAGAGCTATGCGGTAGGCCGTTCCCGCGCATCCATTGCCGATCTGATGGACATCTGCCCCGAGACCGCCACCGTCATCAGGGATGGAAAGCCCGTAGAGGTGGATCCTTCCGATGTGGCTGTGGGCGAAGTGCTGGTGGTGAAGCCCGGCGAAAAGATCCCGTTGGATGGCATCGTGCTTTCCGGCGTCTCTGCACTGAATACCGCAGCGCTTACCGGCGAAAGCCTGCCAAGAGACGTGCAGCCCGGCGATTCCGTTGCCGGCGGCTGCATCAACCTGAACGGCGAGCTTGAGCTCCGGGCCGAGAAAGAGTACGCCGATTCTACCGTAGCCCGCATTCTGGAGCTGGTAGAAAGCGCTGCCGATAAGAAATCTCAGGCAGAGAGCTTCATTACCCGTTTTGCCCGTTATTACACCCCTGCGGTGTGTATTGCCGCTCTGCTTCTGTTCCTTCTGCCACCGTTGTTTTTTGGTGGCTCCTGGGCGGAGTGCGGGCACCGGGCGCTCAGCTTTCTGGTGGTGAGCTGCCCCTGTGCGCTGGTCATCTCCGTGCCCCTCAGCTTTTTCGGCGGCATCGGCGCAGCCAGCAGGCACGGCATCCTTATGAAGGGCAGCAACTATCTGGAGGCACTTGCCAACACCTGGGCCATCGTAATGGATAAGACCGGCACCCTTACCGAGGGCAGCTTCAGCGTTACCGCGCTGCACCCCTGTGACGGAGCCGAAGAAGACCTGCTGCGAGTGGCGGCGGCAGCCGAAAGCCACTCCACCCACCCCATCAGCCGATCTGTGTGCCGTTACGCGGCAGAGCTCACCAACAGTGATGCTGCCCGGAATGTGCAGGAGATCGCAGGCCACGGCATCGTTTGCGAATACAAGGGCGAAACGGCTGCCGTTGGCAATCGGCGGCTGATGGATGCGCAGGGCATCGAAACCGATGCCCATGAGCACGGCGGTACCGTAGTGCACGTTTCTCTTGGCAAGCGCTATCTTGGGCATATCGTAGTGGAAGACCGGCTGAAGACAAGCGCAAAGCCCGCACTCGAAACGATGCGTAACCTCGGCGTGGAGCAGCTGGTCATGCTCACCGGCGACAGCAGCGAGAACGCTAAGCACGTGGCCAACGCATTGGGTCTCGACGGGACACACGCCCAGCTGCTGCCCGATGGCAAGGTGGCAAAACTGGAGGAACTGCTGGCTCAGAAACCCGCAGGCAAACATGTAGCCTTCGTAGGCGATGGCATCAACGATGCTCCTGTGCTCACCCGGGCGGATATCGGCATTGCTATGGGCGCTATGGGCAGTAATGCCGCTGTTGAAGCCGCCGATGTGGTGCTGATGGATGACGACCCTGCCAAGATCGCAACCGCGATGAAGATCAGCCGCAAGACTCTTTCCATTGCCCGACAGAACATCGTTTTTGCGCTGGGTATCAAGGCTTTGGTGCTGGTTCTAGCCGCACTGGGCATCGCAGGCATGTGGATGGCTGTTTTTGCCGATGTTGGCGTAAGCGTACTGGCGATCCTCAACGCAATGCGGACCCTTCAAATGAAAGAAGCAAAGTAATACCAAAAGGAAATCCCGGACCGTGCACACATGGTCCGGGATTTCCTTTTTCTGCATTCGATATTTCGATATTGAAATGTACTATAGGTCGTGATATAATCCCTTTGAATCTATCACCGATCCACCCCGCACGGAGGGCTATACCGATGAAACGCATCCTGCTGCTGTTTATGGTGTTCCTTTTGGTAACCGGCTTCACCCCGGCATTGGCCGAAGAGACCGATCCCCTCTACGAAGTGTTCTCCTACGGTACCTCCGTACAGGAGCGGGAGCTGCTTTGCCACCGCGTAGGAGACCCGGGGGCTGCCAAGTCGTTCCTGTTGGTATTTGCCATCCACGGCTTTGAGGACAGCTTCAAGCGGGATGGCAAAGTACTCACCGAGATCGCCGGGCTGATGATCGAGCACTACCGTGCTAACCCCGACCAGCTGGGCGATTTCGTACTGTACATCGTACCTGCCGCCAACCCGGATGGCCAGGAGGCCGGTACCTCCAAAGACAGCTTTGGTCGCTGCAACGCCGACGGCATCGACATCAATCGGGATTTCCCCGTTGGCTGGAAGCGTATGCGCACCCCCCGGTACCTGACCGGAGAGGAGCCCTTCTCCAGTAAGGAAGCTCAGGCGCTGCGCGATCTGGTGGAGCAGCTCTCCCCCACCTACGGTGCCGATATCCACGGCTGGATCAACCGTGTCTATGGCGACGAAACACTTGCGCAGCCCTTTATGGATGCTTTCGGCTTCAAGCACACAGAGTACAAGAGCGGCGGCATGCTCTCCCAATGGCTTGCCGAAGTTACGGAAGGTGCATTGCTCATCGAGCTGCCGGATAAAGCCCGCAAGGAGGGGTTCGCTCAGGATTGCGCCCAGAAGCTGATCCAGGGCCTGAACGCTATCATCGGCGATTGACCCGCGCTCAGTGCTGACCGTCGGTCACCTGTTGACTACCTCTTCTTCTGGGACGAATGTACTCAGCCATCAGTGCGATAAACTCACCGCTGGTGGGTCTGTCAACGGGCAGATGCAATCTGCTGTTCTGCCCCTGCTCTTTGATAAAGCGTTCCGCGATGCCCCTCTCCCACGTTAAGGTGATCACATGGCGTATGGCGCGCTCCACACAAAAGGCGGAGGTATCGTGCAGCGAAGCCACGGCAGGATACAGCACCTTGGTACGGTTCTTCATCAGTTTAGGATCCTCCACCAGCATCAGCACTGCTTCCAGCGCAAAGCGGTAGCCCAGCAGATGTGCCGGAAGGCCGATCTTCAGAAACAGCGCAGAGATCGCCTGTCGGAGCCGTTCTTCCCTGCTGAGCGCTTGTTCTTCCGCCTCGGCTGCCGGATGAGCGGGCGCGTCGGCATAAGCAAGCAGCTCGCTTGATTCCATCAGTTCTCCCATGCGGCGAAGCAGCAGCTGTCTGTTCAGGGGCTTGATCATGTACTCATCCGCTCCGCTTTGGAAGGCTTTGGAGATGTAGCTCTCCTGCTGCACAGAGGAAATGACCACCACCTTGGGCAGCTTCTCCATCTGCCGGTGCAGCTGCTCCAGCACAGCAGGTGCGTCGTAGAAGGGCAGAATCATATTGCAGATGAGCAGATCGGGCCGCTTGGCGATCACCATCCTGACCGCTTCAGCTCCCTCCCCGGTTTCGCCAACTATGCTCAGCATTGGGCAGCCCTCCAGAAGCCGCGCCAACTCCTTTCGTTGTTTTTCGTCATTTTCCGCGATGATGATCCTGATGGCATCCATTTTTGTCGCTTCCTTTCGTAAACTATCGCAACTGTACTCACAGTACAGTTTAGTACTTTGAGTTACTCTGTATGATTATAGCAGGAAACAATCGAAAATGGAAGCCTTTTTATCATCTTCGTACATTTTCGATCTTTTTGTCCTTTTTTCGAAAAAAACGACTCAGCCCATTTACAAACAGAGCTTTACCTCAGCCAACCAGCTGCGGTAAAGCTCTGTTTTGTCAATCAAGCTCTACAACACCGGGGTATTGCGCCATTACCTCCTGCTCCTCGTTGATGAACGTGGTTTCCGTTTCCGGCTGGAGCTCCTGCTTTTCACCCTCTACCAGCACCTGTACCTTTTGCACCCCGGGAAACTGTGAACAGGTGAACAGTATGGCACGGATCGCCTGTCTGCCGCCATCGGCACTTTGCATCGCGGAGGCAAACTCCTTGGTAAAGTCTACGGTAACAATGCCATCCTTCATGGTAACGTTTTTGATGCCGCAGGTCTCCGGCAGGGCACGCTCCAGACCGCTGTCATCCCTGGGCCCCTTGGCAAGCTCAAGCATTGCCGTAGTGGGGTCGGCATTGCTGTAGACCGTGCGGGTAACCGGCACCAGCAGCCTGCCGGTCTGGGAGGGAAAATACAGAGAAACTTGCTTCGCATCCTCAGCAAAGGTCTCGATACTTTCCAAATTTGGAGCGGCGCTGGCAAAAACACCGCTCACATCCGTACCGAAGGTGAGCTTGCTTCTCTTTTGCCCATCAAACTGCAAGGTGACCTCCTCAACCGAGGCAAAGCACATCATGGTATTGGTCACAGCCTCCACCATAAGATTTTCTTCCGCAGCACTTGCGCAGGAAAGGGCTTCTTTGCTCAAATTCACATTGGCTCTGCCATCCCGGATGTCGATATCGAAGGTAGTCCCCTCCGGCACCACTGTGCGCAGGCCGAGTCGTGCTGCCTGCATATCGTTTTCCGGGCTCTTCACCATCATCGAAAGGGTCGCTTTGGCAATGCCGTCCGTCTTGGGGATCTGACGGGTCACCGGCACCAGATAGTTATCTCCGTCCTGATAATAAACAACAGTGGCGACCGTTTCGCCTGTGTTCTCGGCCAGCGTTTGAGTTACCGGCACCTGAGTCTGATCCACCAGCACTTGTGAGGTGGTCTGGTTATTTCCCTGCAGGGCAAGCACCACTACCAGCACTGCTGCACACAAAATCAATATCCGTTCAATATCCGCCCGTTTGATCTTCATATTCTCCACTCCTCGCCTGTCGATTGCACTCAAAGCCTATGTGCAGTTTTGCTCCCGCATGACAGCCACACGAGGATTTGCGATTTTTCCATTGGTGTGCTATCATTTTCTGTATCGATCCCGGCGGAAGCATCCTGCCGCCTGCCAATTTCGGGAAGGAGGCATTTTTCATGCCTATGGATGGCTTTACCCTCTCCTATATGCAGCGGGAGCTGCATGCTGCACTGCTGGGGGGGCGTGTAGACAAAGTAAACCAGCCCGAGCGCGATGCGCTGGTGCTGGGTATCCGCTCCGGCGGCAGCAACCATAAGCTGCTGCTGAATGCAAATGCAAATCAGGCCCGTGCACAGTTGACGGTGCAGACCTATGAAAACCCTGTGGAGCCGCCCATGTTCTGCATGCTTCTCCGAAAGCATTTGATGGGTGCCCGTATTACGGATGTAGCCCAGGTGGCCGGTGACCGCATTTTGGTCATCACCTTCGACTGTATGGACGAAATGAGCGACCATGTACAGAAGAAGCTGTATCTGGAGATCATGGGCCGCCACAGCAACCTGACGCTGGTCAACCATGAAGGTGTGATCATTGATGCGATCCGCCATGTAAACAGCGAGATGAGCCGTGTACGCACTGTGCTGCCCGGCGGCATCTATCAGCTGCCGCCCCAGCCGGACAAGCTGACCCCCGAGAGCATGAGCGCAGAGGCGCTTGCCCAGCGCCTTGGGCAGCTGAGCATGCCCCTCTCCAAAGCCCTGATGGAATGCGTAGCCGGTATGGCTTCCGTATGCTCCAAGGAGGTGTGTGCACAGCTTGGTCTGGATGCTCAGGCCCCCTGCAATGAGTTGAATATTGCTGTAATATCCGCACAACTTTCCGATTTCTACACCAATGCCGCCGAACTCGCCAAGCCGGTCACCCAGTACGACGATGCCGGTCTTGCCATAGACTTTTTCCCCTTCCCTTACCTTACGAGGGATGCGGATAACCAGAAGCCCGCTGAGACCCTGAGCGCTGCGATGGATGCCTTCTATCTGGGCCGGGATCTGCGCATGCGTATGCAGCAAAAGAGCCTTGGCCTGCAAAAGCACATCAAGAGCGCACTGGAGCGTACCGAAAAGAAAAAGGCCATCATGCTGGAGACCCTTGCCAATGCAGACAAGACCGAACAGAACCGCATCTACGGCGACTTGCTAACCGCCAACCTGCACCTGCTGGGCAAGGGGCAGGAAAGCGTCACCCTGCAAAACTACTACGATGAAAACCTGCCTATGGTCACCATACCGGTCTCTACCCGGCTCACCCCCGTGCAGAACGCTCAGAGCTATTACAAGAAATACCGCAAGGCTAAGGTAGCCGAGCAGTACGCAGAGCAGCAGCTGGTGCAGATTGACCGAGATCTGGCCCTTCTGGAGGGTGCGCTGGACGATCTGGATAAATGCGAGAGCTCCGCCGATCTGGCGGAGGTGCGCTATGTGCTCACCGAAAACGGCTTCCTTCGCCCGGACGCTTCCCAGCGTAAAAAGAAAAAGCTGCCCGAAGGCAAGCCTTACCGTTTTACAGCCCCCGACGGTACGCTGATCGAGGTTGGCAAAAATTCCATGCAGAACGACCGTCTCACCCTGCACGCCCGCGGCAATGAGACCTGGCTGCATGCCCAGGGCATACCCGGTTCCCATGTGATCATCCGCAGCGAAAGCGAACCCTCCGATGAAACGCTGCTCTACGCCTGCAAGCTGGCCGCCTATTACAGCAAGGGCCGCAACCACCCCGCTCTGCCGGTGGACTATACCAAGCGTAAATATGTAAAGAAATCTGCCAATGCAGCGGCGGGCATGGTCACCTATACCCACTTCCAGACCGCCATCATCGGTCTTACGCAGGCAGACCAGGCACAGATCATGAAAGCAGCTGCAAAGCTGGATCAGGGACGGTGACGGCTGTGGATGTGACCATTCGCCCCATCTGCCTGGAGGATGCGGAAATGCTCCGGCAGATCTACACCCATTACATACTCCATTCGGTGGCCACCTTTCACGAAACACCAAAAACCCTTGAGGAATACCGCAGGCAGATCCAGGAGCTTTCGGCGGTGTATCCGTTCTTTGCCGCGGAAGCAGAAGGGCAGTTCCTTGGCTTTGCCAACGCCGAACCCATGCGGCCTCAATCCGGCTACCGCTATACGGTGGAGTTGACCATCTACCTGCACCCGGATGCACCCAGACATGCCGGCATTGGCCGTATGCTCTACGAAAAGCTGCTGGCGCAGTTGAAGACCCAGGGCTTTGTGAATGCTGTTGCTTGCATCTGCAGCGAAAACGAAGCCAGCCTGGCTTTTCACCGCAGCTTTGGCTTTGAAGAGATGGCTGTGTTCCCCAGGGTCTCCTTTAAGCATGGGCGCTGGCTGGATGCCGTATGGATGCGAAAGACCATCGGCTCTACTGAAACCCATCCCAATGAACCCATCCGTGCCGACAAACTATCAAAAGCATAGTCATAACCACCGGCTTAGCCGGTGGCTTGATTACGCCCTATAAGGGCGAACTACCGGCAGCGCTAAGAGCGCTCTGAAAATCTGCCAACCGCACCATTTCTACAGGCTGCCCCTAAAGGGGCGGCTTATTTTTTGCCCTTTGGGTCTCGCTCACCCGTAAACGGGTCGATTAGCTCTTTCATTGTCAGTTGTTCATATTCCTTATCTTCCTGTAATTGATTGCGGATATATTCTTCCACAGCCTTCTTGTTTCTTCCTACCGTTGTTACGTAATATCCGCGGCACCAAAACTGACGATTCCCATATCTGTATTTCAGATTGGCAAATCGGTCGAAGATCATCAATGAGCTTTTTCCTTTCAAATATCCCATAAACTCCGATACGCTATACTTGGGTGGTATATTCAGTAGCATATGAATATGATCCGGGCAAGCCTCTGCCTCTATGATCTCTACACCCTTTCTCTCGCAAAGGGTTCTCAGGATTTTCCCTATTTCTGTTTTCAACTTCCCATAAACGATTTGTCTCCGATATTTTGGTGCAAACACTACGTGATATTTACATTCCCATGTGGTATGTGCTAAAGTATTCTTGTCCATTCGTATTCTCCTTTTCTTTAGTAGCGGTTGGCAGACCTTCTACTATTCTACCATGGAGCTTTACGAATGGACTCATAGCTTTAAGCTTTCTGAACCCCCGCTCGAAGCGGGGGTTTTCGTTACACAAGAAAACCGTCCCGACCTTTTGCAAGGCTCCGGGACGGTTCTTTTGTTATGCGGTTCAGCTGCCGGATACGGAAAGCTCGCCCACGTAGGCGCTGGGGCTGCCCATGGCGCTGCCGGGGAAGGTGAGGTCGTCGGCAAAGGCTACGATGCTCTTGAGCACCTCGTAGAAGTTGCCCGCCACAGTGATCTGCTCAACACTCTTTTCGCGCTTGCCATCCTTGATGGTGTAGCCCTTGGAGAGCAGGGAGAAATCGCCGCTGACCGCATTGGCACCCGCATGCAGGCCGCTTACGCTGGTAATGACCAGGCCATCGCCCACTTCTGCCAGAAGCTCCTCAAAGCTCTTCTCGCCCTTGGCAAAGAAAAAGTTAGAGGGCTTTACATACACAGAGGAAGCATAGCCGGACTTGCCTGCGTTGCCGGTGGTCTCAACGCCATCCTTATAGGCGGTCTTCAGGTTGTGCAGGAAGGTGCGGAACACACCATTCTCCACCACCACATGAGCCTTGGAGGCAACACCCTCTGCATCGAAGGGGCGGCTGTTGGGGCCGTCGGGCAGGAGCGGGTCGTCGGTGATGGTAACGCAGGGCGCGGCGATGGTCTCGCCCAGCTTGCCCTTGAGCAGGCTCATACCCTTCTGGGCAGATTCTGCGGAGAAGATGCTGTTGAACACGCCCAACAGGCTTACCATGGCATCGTGATGGATCACGGTGCGGTACTTGCCGGAGGGAACAGAGGAAGCGTGCAGGCCGTCGATAGAGCGCTTTACGGCCTCCTTAGCCAGGGCGTTCACATCCAGAGCGTTGATATCGCGGTCGTAAGCAAGGTGGCCGGAGGAGGAAACAAAGCCGTTATCCTCGGTGTTGACCTCAGCCTGCAGCACGGCGATGTTCTCGGTAAAGCTGCGATCCATGCCGTAGGTGTTCACGATGCGTACCTTGGCCTTGCTGGTCTCGACTACGTTGTAGCCGTTCTTTACACGGGGATCCTCTGCGCGGCAGGCTTCATCCAGCTTGTGGACCATGGCCAGCTTATCGGCAGCGGAGACGTTATCCAGCTCAGGGTTGTACAGGTCCAGCTCGGGCACCTGATCATCGCCCTTGTGCAGGAACTCGGTATCGGTATCCTCGCAGAGCTGGGCACTTTCCAGCACGCCCTTTACCAGTTGAGCCACAGACTCATCGTCGAAGGCCTCGGTAGAGGCATAGCCCATACGGCCGTTCACCATACCGCGGAAACCCAGACCGCGGGTCATGTTGGATTGGTAATCGATCAGTTCGCCGCAGTTGGTAAGAACAGAGAAGCTGTCCTTTTCTACGATGTAGGCTTCTGCGGCTTCGATGCCCGCCTCCTGGGCGGTCTTCAGCAATTTATTCAGAAAATCTTGCATACTCTAACCTCCTCAGGCACGTCCGCCGACGATGATGGACTTGACGCGGATAAAGGGCTGGCCTACGTTGGTGGGCACACTGCCGCTCATGCTGCCGCACATACCCTGTGCCATAGACATGGTACGGCCTACGCGGTCGATCTGCATGAGGATCTCGTTGCCCTTGCCGATCAGGCTGGCACCGCGTACCGGCGTGGTGATCTTACCATCCTTGACCAGATAGCCTTCATTAACGGCAAAGTTGAACTCGCCGGTAGCGGGGTTAACAGAGCCGCCGCCCATCTTGGCAGCGTAGAGGCCATCGCCCATGGTGGAGATCATCTCGGCGGGATCGTCGCTGCCGCCGGCGATGAAGGTGTTGCGCATACGGGAGGTAGGCGCATACTGGTAGCTCTCGCGGCGGGCACTGCCGGTGGGAGCCATGCCCATGCGGCGGCCGTTGAGACGGTCTACCATGTAGTTCTTCAGGATGCCGTTCTCGATCAGCACCAGACGAGTGGTGGGAGTACCTTCGTCGTCCACGTTCTCGCTGCCCCATTCGTTGGGGATGGTGCCGTCATCGATGGCGGTAACGCAGGGAGCAGCCACCTGCTGGCCCAGCTTGCCGCAGAATTCGCTCATGCCCAGTGCCACGCTGGTAGCCTCCAGGCTGTGGCCGCAGGCTTCGTGGAAGATAACGCCGCCGAAGCCGTCGCCGATCACAACGGGCATGGTGCCGGCGGGGCAAACAGGAGCGTGCAGCATCTTAACGGCAGTGCCTGCAGCCTGGCGGCCGGTCACTTCGGGGTTAACAGTGTTGAGGAAGTGCTCAAAGCCCTTGCAAGCGCCGGGGCCCTCGAAGCCGCTCTGGTTTTCGGAGCCGCTGGCGGCGATCGCCTGGCAGGCCATGCGGGAATACACGCGGGTATCGGTAACGAAGAGGCCTTCGCTGTTGGCAATGACCACATCCTGCTCGCTGTCGCGGTAGGAGCAGATGACCTGGGAGATCTCATCACTTACAGCGCGGGCGCTGTTGTTGGCGGCGCGAAGGATGTCTGCCTTCAGCTTGGTATCGGTCTGGCTGGGAGCCATGGCGATGTAGTGCGCATTCCGCACATCCTGCTTTACCAGCTGGGCGCACTGGGTACGCTCGTCTCCGGCCTTAACGGCAGAGGCGGCCTCCAGTGCACAGCGTACCAGACCTTCGCGGCTGGTATCGTTGGTGTAGGCGTAATAGGCGGTCAGCTTGTGGTAGACACGGATACCCGCACCATGGATGCGCCCGGAGTTTACGCTCTCCAGACGGTTATCCTGCAGCACGAGCGAGTTGTTGCGGCGGTCTTCCATGAAGATCTCGGCAAAATCGCCGCCGGTGGACAGCGCAGCTTCCAGAACGATCTGCGCTGTTGCTTGGTTCAGCATGTGTTCGTCCTCCTTATGAATGTTTTTTACAGAACAGTTGTGATATCCAATTGAGCAAGGCTCTCTGCGGCAAAGATGGCTTTGGGGTTTTTGGCCGCGCCGCCTACGCCCAGTACACGCATACCGCCTGCCAGTGCTGCCTCCACGCCCGCATCCGCATCCTCCACCACCAGGCAGTTTTCCGGGGCAAGGCCCAGCAGGTCTGCCGCCAACAGGAACACTTCGGGATCCGGCTTGCTGCGGGAGATGGCATTCCCGTCCGCAACAGCATCGAAGTAGGTATCCAGTCCGATCTGCCTGAGAATGATCGGCGTATTCCGGCTGGAGGAGCCAATGGCGATCTTGATGCCTTTTTCCCGAAGGGTGCGCAGGGTATCCATGGCACCCAGCAGCATATCCTCAGGGGTAAGGCTGCCGATCAGCTCTACATAATAGCCGTTCTTACGGGCTGCCAGAGCATCCTTCTCGGCATCGGTATAGGTCTTCTCTGCCTTTTCCAGAATAATGGCAAGGCTCTCCATACGGCTTACGCCGCGCAGGCGCTCGTTAATGGTACGGTCGAAGGGTATGCCCTCTTCATCGGCCATTTTCTTCCACGCCAGATAGTGGCAGTTATCGGTGGAAACGATAACGCCATCCAGATCGAAGATAACGCCCAGAACAGGATGATCCATTGTCGCATCAACCTTTCGTTATGATATTGTTGCTGAGAAACCACTATTACAGTATATCACATCTGCGAGTGTCCATTCAACCGTTTGGAAGGGTTTTGCTTATTGTATACAGCGTTATTTCTTCCCCGGCGGCTGCCGTTGCAATTCTGTCGTGTTCATGTTATACTGTCTTTGGTCAAAGATGGTCTAACCAACCGACCCACGCACCAAGGAGGGATCCTGCCATGCGCCTCAGCGATGCAATAGAGCAGTTTATCAAAACCATGATGGTGGAGGACGACCACCAGATCGAACTGAAGAGAAACGAGCTGGCGGAGTATTTTCGCTGTGCCCCTTCTCAGATCAACTATGTACTGGCCACCCGATTCACGCCCGAGCATGGGTATGTGATCGAGTCCCGCCGCGGCGGCGGCGGCTACATCCGTATTTTCCGCATTGCGCACGACAGCGGCCGGCAGCTGCTTTATGCCGTGCTGGAGCGAATCGGCGACAGCATAGACGAGCACGCTGCCGCCAACCTGATCCAGCAGCTATATGAGCGGGAGCTGGCCACCAAGCAGGAAGCGCTGCTTATGCAGAGCGCCATCACCGGGCAGGCGCTTTCACTGCCCATCACCATCGATATGAAAAACGCTCTGCGTGCCAAGATCCTGAAAAGCATGCTGATGCAGCTTGCCCATAAGGATGCCGGCACCGGCGGGGAGGGAAGAGCATGATCTGCGACGAATGCGGCAAAAACCCGGCTGTGTTTTCCGTCACCATCACCTCCGGCGGCGAGACCAGCAACAGGCACCTCTGCAACGAATGCATGAAGAAAATGGAATCCGGCTTTACCCAAGGCAACATACCCAGCTTTCTGAGCTCTATTCTGGGTATGCTGGGCGCTGCACACAAGCAGGAGGAGCAAACGGTATGCAGCCATTGCGGCCTTTCCTACAGCGAGTTCGAGCGCACCGGCAGGCTTGGCTGCGCCATGTGCTATCAGGATTTCCAAAAGGAACTGAAGCCCATGCTGCAGCGCATCCACGGCAGTTCTCAGCATGTGGGCCGCTTCCCCACCGGCTATACGCCCGCCTCGGAGGAAAGCATCCCTGCCGGGATGGATGCTGCCCCCGCCGAACCCAAGGAGCCAACCGCCCTTGAACTTCGGCAAAAACAGATCGAAGAGCTTCGACAAAAAATGGATGAGGCTGTGGCTGTTGAAAACTTCGAAGCTGCGGCACACTATCGTGACGAGATACGTGCCTTAAGCGAGGAAGCAGGTGAACCCACATGATGCTTACCGAAAAAAGCGTACTGGTCTCCGGCAGGGTGCGTCTGGCCCGCAACTACGCTGATCTGCCCTTTGCACGCCCCGGTAAAAGCGCCAATTCCGATCTTTGTATCGCCAGAGCGGTCGATGCCATGCAGGAAGCCCCCGGCGGGCGCTACGAGCTACACCTGCTCTCCGAGACCTCTGCCACCGACCAGATGGCGTTGGTGGAGCAGCACCTGATCAGCAAAGATCTGCTCAAAAACAGCGCTGCCGGTGCTGCGCTGATCCGGGATGATCAGCGTGTCAGCATCATGATCAACGAAGAGGATCATCTCCGCATTCAGGTCATGGTAAACAAGCTGGAGCTTGGCTCGGCTGCCAAAGAAGCTTTCGAGGCCGAGGAAGCGCTCGAACGGGTGCAGGGCTTCAGCTTCGATCCCCAGCTGGGCTACCTTACCTCCTGCCCCACCAATGCGGGCACCGGGCTGAGAGCCTCGCTGATGCTGCACCTGCCCATGCTGGACAGGTTCAAACAGATGGGCAGCGTAAACCAGAGCGTTGCCAAGCTGGGGCTTACCCTGCGCGGCATCTACGGCGAAGGCAGCGATGCTCTTGGCAGCGTATACCAAGTGAGCAATCAAGTAACGCTGGGGCGCTCCGAAAAAGACATCGTGGAAGCCGTATCCGTGGTCGGCAGGCAGTTGATTGCCATGGAAAACAAGCTGCGCCAGCGCTGCCTGGAAAACCACGCTCTGGAGCTGAAGGATGCCATCATGCGCAGCTACGGCCTGATGCGCTATGCCATCGTAATGGACGAAAAAGAGTTCATGCAGCGTTGGAGCGACCTGCGCCTCGGTGCTGCCCTGGAGCTGATCCCCCACTCCATTGAGCAGATCGACAGACTGCTGACCACCGCGCAGGATGCGCACGTACAGCAATACATGCAGCGGCAGCCCTCCCAGATGGAAGTAAAGGAAGCCCGCTGCCGCATCATTCGGGAAGCCTTGCAGCGCACGGTGGAGAGACCCTTCTCCCCACCTGCTGCCAACGAGAATTAAGGAGGTTTTGCCTATGGCAATTTTTGGACGCTTTACCCAACGGGCACAGCGTGCCATTTCCGAAGCCCATCAAGCAGCGATCGAGCTGAAGCAAGCCTATGTGGGTACCGAACACTTTCTTTTGGGTCTGCTCAAGGAGCCGGGCCCGCTGGTCAGCAAGCTGCTGCCTGAGCACATTACCTATAATACTGTTATAGAACGCATCCGCACCCTTCTGGGTGAAGGCAAGCACATGCCCAGCGGCCGTGTGGATCTTACCCCCCGCAGCAAAAAGATCCTGGAGGGCAGCGTGCTGGAAAGCCGTAAGCTGGGCCACAGCTTTGTTGGTACCGAGCATCTCTGGCTCTCCCTGCTCCGGGAGGGCGAAGGTGTTGCCGTCAGCTTGCTGAGGGAGATGAATCTGGATACCCAGGCGCTACAGCGTCAGATCTACGAAGGCCTCAAAGAAAACCAGCCCGACGCCAACGACGGAGCCGGGGAGGGTGAAACCGAAGGCAGCAAGCAGGGCGGCAGCCGCCTGGAGCAGTACTGCCGGGATCTGACCAAGGCCGCCCAGGATGGCGAGCTGGATCCCGTCATCGGGCGCACCAACGAAATGGAGCGCATCATGCAGATCATGAGCCGCCGCACCAAGAACAACCCGGTGCTCATTGGCGAGCCCGGTGTGGGCAAAAGCGCTGTTGTAGAGGGGCTGGCCCAGCTGATCGTATCCGGCAGAGTGCCCGAGACCCTGAGCGGCAAGCGCCTGCTGTCTCTCGACCTTGGCAGCATGATCGCGGGCAGCAAATACCGGGGCGAGTTTGAAGAGCGGCTGAAGGATACCGTAAAGGAAGTACACAAGCAGGGCAACATCATTCTGTTTATCGACGAGCTGCACACCCTGATCGGCGCAGGCAAGGCCGAAGGCAGTATGGATGCTGCCAACATCCTCAAGCCCGCGCTCGCCCGCGGCGAGCTGCAGTGCATCGGTGCCACCACCATCGACGAGTACCGCAAGAATATCGAGAAGGATGCCGCGCTGGAGCGCCGTTTCCAGCCGGTGACCGTTGGTGAGCCCACTACCGAAGAGGCTCTGGCCATCCTGAAAGGGCTGCGCGATCGGTACGAAGCCCACCACAAGGTAAAGATCACCGATGAAGCGCTGGAAGCCTCCGTTACACTGGCCGACCGCTACATCAGCGACCGTTTTCTGCCGGATAAGGCTATCGACCTGATGGACGAAGCCGCCTCCCGTGTACGCTTGACCAGCTACACCGCCCCGCCGGATGTAAAGGCGCAGGAGGAGCGGCTCAAGACCCTGAAGACCGAAAAGGATGAGGCCATCGGCCACCAGGATTTCGAGACCGCCGCCAGGCTCCGCGATGAGGAGCGTGCCCTCAAGGAAGAGGTAGCGCAGGCCCGCGCCCAGTGGGAGCAGCGCAAAAACGCCTCGCAGGACGTGGTGACCGACGAGGATATTGCCCAGATCGTAGCCAGCTGGACGGGTGTACCTGTTAAGAAAATGACCGAGGACGAAAGCCAGCGCCTCCTGCATATGGAGGAGCTGCTGCACCAGCGCGTTGTGGGCCAGGAGGAAGCGATCAGCGCCGTAAGCCGTGCGCTGCGCCGTGCCCGTGCGGGCTTGCAGGATCCCAAACGCCCCATTGGCTCCTTCATTTTCCTTGGGCCCACCGGCGTAGGTAAGACCGAACTGTGCCGCGCCCTCGGCGAGGTAATGTTCGACGACGAAAACGCCGTGATCCGCATCGATATGAGCGAATATATGGAGAAGCACAGCGTATCCCGTCTGGTGGGTTCACCTCCCGGCTATGTGGGCTACGACGAGGGCGGTCAGCTTACCCAAAAGGTTCGCAACAAGCCCTACAGCGTTGTGCTGTTCGACGAAGTGGAAAAGGCGCACCCGGATGTATTCAACATTCTGCTGCAGATCCTGGACGATGGCCGCCTGACCGATAACACCGGCCGTGTGGTCAACTTCAAGAACACCATCATCGTGATGACCTCCAACGCCGGTGCCAGCAGCATCACCTCCACCCGAAAGCTGGGCTTTGGCGGCACCATGGATACCGCCAGAGACTACGAAGCCATGAAGGAGAGAGTCATGGCCGAGGTGAAGGACATCTTCCGTCCAGAGTTCATCAACCGTCTGGACGACCTGATCGTGTTCCACGCGCTGGAGCCGGACGACATCAAGCAGATCACCGGTCTGCTGCTCAAGAGCGTCAGCAAGCGCCTGATGGATCGTGGCATGGAGCTGAGCTACGGCGATGATGTGATCGCAAAGCTGGCAGAGGATGGCTACGACCCCAACTACGGTGCCAGACCCCTCCGCCGCGCCATTCAGCGCAGCGTAGAGGATGCCCTCAGCGAAGAGATCATTGCAGGCAAGATCGCCCTTGGCGACAAGGTACGCCTCTATGTGGACGATGCCAACAAGATCAGCTTCGAAAAAGCCGCAGAAACGAAAGGCACCGACCAGCTCGCCTCCGAAACCGTCGAAACGGTGTAAACAAACGAACCGACCGGCCCGTTTTTGGGTCGGTCGGTTCGTTTGTTTACCAAGCTTTCAGTACCATCATACAAACGGTCAGCAGGAGATATACCCATATACCGGGAGCGGTCAGCAGCATACGCCACTCCCCTGCCCCGAACAAATTGTCTTTTTCCCGGGCAATGATCTTTTTTCTGTTGGCGATGAGCAGAGACAAGCCGATGGCACCCAGTACCATCATCAGCATGCCGTACAGACCCGCAGCCATTTCGGAGATCCCCATCAACGCCTGCAGGATCACGCTGCCGAACAGATTGGAAAGGCTGTGCAGGAGTACCACGAGCCGGAAACGGCCTGTTTTCAGGTAGACCCAGCCCCAAATCAAGCCCAGCAAAAAGGTGTACAAAACCTGCGGTATACCAAGTGAAACAGCATGCACCACGCCAAAGCAGAATGCGGAAACCAACAGATACACACCATTGCCCAGCGGCAGCAGCAGCCTGCCAAGCAGCTTGCGGAAGACCAGCTCCTCCATGACCGGATTGAAGACCAGCAGCATAAACAGCATATAGGGCGTTGTGCTTTCGAGCGCTGCCGGTTGCTTTATCAGACCAACAGCGTTCAGCAGATTGTTCACAAGACTCATGAGCATGATGGCTGTAAACTGGAGCAGCACACAGAAGGCCCCTGTTTTCAGCGGCAGCAGTTTTTTTTGCCTCTGCGGCTCTCCCTCGCCCGGCTTGCCGATCAGCAGAAACAAACCAAAGCCGATTCCATAGAGGCACGCAAGACCAATGAGCTTTTCAGTCATCACAGGCCATTGAAGCCTTGGGGCCAGCAATACCGCCCAGAGCCAGTAACAGCCAAACATGGCCGCAAGACCGAGAACGGCGTTCTCCAATACATTTCTTGTGCTCTTCATGATTGTTTTCCTCTCTGCTGGTAGGCCTTCAGCTTTTCTGTATACTTCCTGCCCCGCAAATGGTGTTCGATGTCGAACAGAATAACGCTCAACACACCACACGCCAGAAAAATTGCGAAAAATCTCAGGTAAGTGCTCAACGCATCCGTCCGGGTGATCCAGCCATAGCCCAGCGCAAACAGGAGCGTTACCACGCAGAAGGGAACAATGAACAGGCATACCCGTTTTGCATCGGCCATCCTCCGAAACACGATCTTCCCAAAGGCGATCTCCATCAGCGTACCGCCGATCACCGAAAGGATGCAAAGCTGCCCAAGTCGTGCAACCGGTACTGCCTCTACCCCATTGAGGATGCTGATCAGCGTAAATACAGCCATCATGATCGCATAGGTGCTTCCGATCTGCGAAAGCGCATTCTGACAGAAACGTTTCATTACCGTGCTCCTCCCAAACCAAGCTTTTCTTTGAGTACTGCGGCATATTGCCGCGATACGAACAGCTTCTCGCCATTATCCATGGTGGCAAGCAGCCGGGCTCCGAATTCCGGCCGGATGGAACGGATCCGTTCAATATTGATGATGCTGTTTTTGGAAGCGCGCATATACTCCGCATATGCCCCTTCCAGCTCATACAGCTTCAGCCCGGTTTCGTATACCTTAGCTTCGGTGTAGAGAAAAGTCTTTCGATCGATGGATTCGATATACAGCACCTCCGCCGGGTCAACGGAGAAAAGCTCTCCGTCGGCAGAGGCTGAAAGGCCGGTATTCTGCCTGGCAATATAGTGTACATAACCGATCACCCTCTCCACAGGCGGAGTCATTTCGCTGTACTCCACCGTTATGCACGGTTCGGTGCAGGCTTTGTTCTCAATGGTCTTCAGCTGCATGGCATCCAGCTCCTTTCGTTTGTTATTGTAACAGTTATCCCTGTATTTTCAAGGGCTTCGGACGCATGTTGCATTTCCGCTGCGCAAGATGCATGTTTCCCTTGCCTACCATCTGCATACCTGTTATAATGGGTCTGCGTACAAATGTTCGCTTTTCGAAAAACGCGCATGAAAGGGCATCGATAGCAATGAATCTGGATCAATTGATCGGCAGCCTGAAACAGGATGCCTCCTTTATGAAATGTGTAACGGAATGGCGTACCCTGCCCGCTACCGATGGCAAGTACGCCGATTACCCCGAGGAGATGGACGAGCGCATCAAGACAGTTCTGCGCAAACGGGCCATCCATCGGCTGTATACCCATCAGGCAGAATGCTACCGGCTTGCACAGCAGGGCCGGGATTTTGTCGTGGTCACGCCTACCGCCAGCGGTAAGACCATGTGCTACAACCTGCCTGTGGTCTCCGCTATTCTCAAAAACCCGGATGCCCGTGCGCTGTACCTGTTCCCCACCAAAGCCCTGAGCGCCGATCAGGTAAGCGGCCTCTACAGCATGATCGAGGAGCTGGAGGTGGACATCAAAGCCTACACCTACGATGGCGATACCCAGGGCGCTGCCCGCAAGGCCATCCGTCAGGCGGGGCATATTGTAGTCACCAACCCGGATATGCTGCATGCCAATATACTGCCCCACCACACCAAATGGGTAAAACTGTTCGAAAACCTGAAGTACATCGTCATTGACGAGATCCATACCTACCGCGGCATCTTTGGCAGCCACCTGGCCAATGTGCTCCGCCGTCTGCTGCGCCTTTGCAGCTTCTACGGCTCCAAGCCCCAGTTCATTCTTTGCAGCGCCACCATTGCCAACCCGGCAGAGCTGGCCTGTGCGCTTACCGGGCGGGAGATCACTGCTGTTACCAACAACGGCGCTCCCATGGGCGAAAGGCATTTCGTGTTCTATAATCCCCCGGTCGTCAACCGTCAGCTGGGCATCCGCAAGGGCGTGGTGCCGGAGGTGCGCCATGTTTCCGAAAAGCTGCTGAGCAACGGCATCCCTACCATCGTGTTCTGCAAAAGCCGTATACAGGTAGAGGTGCTTACCCGCTACATGAAGGATTGCGTAAAGAACGCATACGGCTTTTCAGGGCGTGTACGCGGCTACCGTGGCGGCTATCTGCCCGGCGAGCGGCACGAGATCGAACGGGGGCTTCGCGCGGGCGAGGTGGATATGGTCATTTCCACCAACGCGCTGGAGCTGGGCATCGATATCGGCTCCCTGTCCGCCTGTGTGCTGTGCGGTTACCCCGGTACCATTGCCAGCACCTGGCAGCAGGCAGGCCGAGCGGGCCGCCGCAAGGATACGGCGCTTACCATCATGGTGGCTTCTTCTGCCCCGCTGGATCAATACATCATCGAAAACCCGGATTATTTCTTCCAGGCCTCGCCGGAGCATGCACTGGTGCAGCCGGATAACCTCTACGTGCTCACCTCTCACCTGAAATGCTCCGCTTACGAGCTGCCTTTCGAAGAGGGCGAGACCTTCGGCAACGTGAAGGATACGGATCAGTTTCTGGAATACCTTACCGAAAGCAACATCCTGCGCCATCTGGACGGCAAATACTACTGGATGGAGGAGGAACTGCCCTCGGGCGAGATCAGCCTCCGCAGTGCCACGGCAGAGAACTACATCATTATCGATATCACAAACCCGGCTCATCACCGTGTTGTTGGCGAAATGGATCGTTTCACAGTTCCCATGCTTTTGCACGAGAACGCCATTTACATGCACGAAGCGCGCCAGTATCAGGTGGAGAAGCTGGATTACGATGCCTGCAAAGCGTATATCCGTGCGGTGGATGTAGACTATTACACCGATGCGGATATGAACGTGAGCCTCCACATCCTCGACGATCTGGACCACAAGCAGCTTGCCAACGGTACCGGGCTTACGCTTGGCGAGCTGCGGGTGAGCACCATTGTGAAGATCTTTAAGAAGATGAAGCTGGATACCCACGAGAACCTGGGCTTTGGTGTAGTGCGTCTGCCCCAGACCGATATGCATACCGTAGGCATGTGGTGGACGATCCCCGACAGCCTTACCGGCAAATATTCCAACGACGACCTGCAAGGCGCTCTGGTGGGCGTAAGCAATCTGCTGGGCATCGTTGCCCCGCTGTACCTGATGTGCGCCACAAAGGATGTGCATGTGGTCTATCAGGTAAAGGCCCCCATTACCGATAAGCCAACCATCTTCCTTTACGATTCCTTCCCCGGCGGCGTTGGTCTGAGCGAGAAAGCCTATCAGATGCAGGAAATGCTGCTGGAGGAAGCGCTGAAGGTCGCTACCGGCTGCTCCTGCCAGGATGGCTGCCCCGCCTGTGTGGGCCCGCTGGCAGAGATCGGCGAAGGCGGCAAACAGCGTGCCATCGCTGTACTGAAGGAGCTGCTTGCCTGATGGCCGGATTACTCAACAAACTGCGCATGATGGATGCCGCCGGAAAAAAGCCGGAGCCCAAAACAAATGCCCCCATAGCGACCTTCTACCGCAAGGATCACCTCTACCCGGTAACGGTCTTTTGCGACCGCAGACATGCCACGCCGGAGATCCTTGAGAAGGTGTTCGAATGCCCGTTTCCCCATAAGGTAGCCCCGGAGGATATCCTCTTTCTGGATACCGAGACCACCGGGCTTTCCGGCGGCGTGGGCACGGTTGCATTCCAGATCGGGCTTGGTTACTTTACCCCTGCGGGCTTTGTAGTGGAGCAGATGCTCATACACGATTACCACCAGGAGACAGAGATGCTCAAACTGCTCACTGCACGCATGAAGCGTTTTCCCGTCATCTGCACCTTCAACGGCAAGAGCTTCGATGTGCCCCTTCTGCGCAGCCGACTGGTCATGAACCGAATGAGAGAGGATGCGATCCCTGCTACTCACGCGGATGTACTGTACCCTGCCCGCAGGCTATGGAAGCTCCGGCTTCGCCAATGTACGCTGGGGCGGCTGGAAAACCAGCTGCTCGGCGTGGAGCGCGAGGATGATCTGCCCGGTGCCATGGTACCCCAGGCCTATTTTCAGTACCTGAAGGATCGAGACTTCGGCCCAATGGAAAAAGTACTGGAGCATAACCGGCAGGATATCGTCAGCCTGGCGCAGTTGTTTTACGAATTATGCAGGCTGATGGCCCAGCCCGAAGAGGTCGCCCAGCCGGAGGATCTGCTTTCCCTGGCCCGTATGTGCGAGCGCAGCGGAGATGTGGATCGTGCCACCAAGTGCTACCGTCTCTGCGCCAAAGGTGAGACCCGGGCACAGGCCTTCCGTGCCATGTCGATCAACGCCAAAAGGCAGGGGCAGACCGAGACAGCCTACAAGCTCTGCAAAGCCATGCTCACCCGCGGCGATGACCCCATCTATGCCTACGAGGCACTTGCCAAGCTTTGCGAGCACCAGATGCACGACCCGGAGCAGGCCATGCACTACACCCGCCAGGCATTACTGATGCTTGCAGAGCCTGCCCTCAAGCGAACGGAGGAGCTGGTAGAAAAGCAAGCCGCACTTAAGCTGCGCTACGCAAGGCTTCGCCGCAAGCTGATCGCACGCACCCAAGCTGCGGAATGACCCCTGCACCCGCCGGTGCCACGTCTTCGAACGATTCTGTGCAGGACTTGCCGCACCGCCGTCGAATGTAAATATTGTTATGTCTGTTTGCGCCTGTGCGCCGTAACATAGATCGCCTTATGGCGTACCATTTGGAAGGAGAACGATCATCATGGGATTTTTGACCGTATTCAAAGCACAGAAGGCACGAAAGGCTCATCAGGAGGGCCGTATCGAAGAAGCCATGAAGCTCTACCAGGAAGTGCTCAATGAGGGCCACCGCGATCCTGCTGTTTTTCTGCCCTACAGTGTTCTGCTCATCCGCAATGGTGAGTATGCCAAGGCTCGCGAGATGCTGGTGGAATACCAGAAGCTGCCTATGAACCCCGACCAGAAGAACCAGCTTTTCGTAAACTACGCTGCCTGCGTTTACAAGATGGGCGAATTGCAGAAGGGCATCGATCTTTTGGAGCGCCAGCACCAGAAGAAGCCCAGCGGCATGATCTACGAGACCCTGGGGTACCTGTATATCGAAGCCGGGGATGCCGAAAAGGCCATGGCCTACAATATGGAAGCCTACGAGTACGACGACGAGGACTCCATCACGCTGGATAATCTGGGCCAGCTCTACTACCGTCTGCTGGGCGATAAGGAGACCGCCAAGGGCTATTTCGAGAAGGCGCTGGAGATCAAGCCCGGGCAGATCGATACGCTGTATTTCCTCGCCCAGTACGATCTGGAAGCAGGCGACAAGGAAGCTGCCGCAGAAAAGCTGGAGACCGCGCTGGAGGGCCGCTTCTCTCCGCTCAACTATGCCAGCAAAGAAATGGTACAGACCCTGCTGAACAGCCTGAACGCCTGATTTCCGCAAATATATATATCAGCAGCCCGGAGCATCGTGCACTCCGGGCTTTTTTGAAGGGGGTGATGCCATGCATTTTGTTACCGCAAAGGGACTCCTCTCCCAGCACAACGGTATGAATATCTATAGAGGCTGCACGCATGGCTGCATTTATTGCGATAGCCGCAGCACCTGTTACCATATGACCCACGCCTTTGAAGACATCGAAGTAAAAGAGAATGCCCCCGCACTTCTGGAAGCCGCTCTTCGCAGCAAACGTAAGCGCTGCATGATCGGCACCGGGGCCATGAGCGACCCCTATATGCATTGCGAAAAAGAGCTGCAGTTCACAAGGCGGTGTCTGGAGATCATCCAAAGGTACGGCTTTGGTGCTGCGGTACAAACCAAGAGCGACCTGATCCTGCGGGATCTGGATCTGCTCAATGCCATTGAGCAAAAGGCCAAGTGCGTGGTGCAGATCACGCTGACGACCTTCGATGAGCAGCTGTGCAGCATTCTGGAGCCGAATGTCTGCGGCACGCAGCGCCGGTATCAGGTGCTCAAGGAGCTGCAGAAGGCGGGCATACCCACAGTGGTATGGCTCTGCCCCATTCTTCCCTTCATCAACGATACGGAAGAGAACCTGCGGGGGCTTCTGGAGCTCTGCATCGATGCGGGCGTCAAAGGGATCATGAACTTCGGCTTCGGCACCACCATCCGGGACGGAGATCGGGAGTACTTCTATCAGGCGCTGGATCGCCACTTTCCCGGCATGAAGCAGCGCTACATTCAGCGTTTTGGAAACGCCTACGAATGCACCAGCGACAACCACCCCAAACTGATGCAGCACTTCCTGAAGGTGACCGATCGTTACGGAATGCTGAACAAACCGGAGGACGTATTTGCGTACCTCCACGAATTTCCCCACAGCAAAGCAGAAGGCGAGCAGCTCAGCATGTTCTGAGCTGCCCGCCTCATCTTTTATCGTTCGATCTTGTAGATCACGTACTGGCCGGGCATGGTATAAAGCTCAAAGACGGTCTTTTCGTCATTGGCATACAGCGGCAGGATGCGCCTTGCCCCACCCTTTTCGTTCTTCTGGGTGGGCAGGAGCAGCGCGGAGGCCTTGCCCGTTACATGCACTTTAACGTATGCAGGCTGTGCGCCCCATTCCACATAAGGGTACACGATGAAGGTATCGTTATCGTAAACAAACAGGCTGATCTGTCCCTCTGCCTCCAGATACACACCGCCCACCGGGAATTCTGCATGCAGGCGGGTGAGCACCTCGGAGGGGAGCTTGTACACATCCGGGAAGCTTTCGGGTACGGTAAGGGTGTACATCTGCCCCTTGCCGTAGGTATCCTTCAGCAGAATGCCGTAGCTTTCCTGCCCACTGCCAACTTTGACCAGCGCCCAAGTGGCGTTGTTGCGGAACTCGGCAACCGGCACCGTGATCTCCTCCCGCCCCTTGGGGAAGGTGAGCGCGGTACGACCGTTGCGGGGCGTGGTCTCGATACGGTAATCCCGCCCGCTGATGCGGCGGCCGCGCATACGCACAGAGGTGATGCGGTAGATGCCCCGATCTGCCGTTGCTTCTACAAAGCCGTTGGTCACGATTGCTTTGCCGCCGCCAGCAACATAGGCTTCCAGCTTCGATACGATATCCTTATCACAGGCAGCTGCACGGGTGAGCAAAATGGAGGGTGCATTCTCCGGGAAGTACGGCGTACACACGATCGGGAAGCCTACCATACCGAGGAAATCCTGAATGTTATCCTCGCCCTGGCTGTTATCGGGCAGATAGCAGGAAATACCGATGGGGTCACCTGCGTGATCCAGCGTCTCATCCAGCTTATCCAGCTGGAAGCCGAGCGCGGGCACCCGCATGGTATCCACCAGCGACTGGAAACAGAACATCATCAGCTCTTTGGGCTTGGAGAAGGCGGTAAGGTAAGCCTGCTCCAGATACTGCTCCATCACATGCAGATCGTAGGGGTCGAACCACCCGCCGCCGTTGTGGCCGGGCCACATGTTTTCGAAATAGGTCATCAGGCTGTAACTCAGGTAACGGGGCAGGTGCTGGTCAGTGGTCACATAATCACGGGTCTCGGTGCCGGTATACACGTTATCGAACAGCTTGCGCTGGGCGGCAGGGTTGTAGCCGGTCTCCTGGTAGCTCTCTGCCCAGTTGGGGTACTTGATGGTGATCCGGATATCGGGGTTCTTGGCCCGGGCAGGCTCAATGATGTATTCCCGGCTCACCCGCTCCATCAGATCCAAGCGGTATTCCTGCCAGCTGCCATCGGCGATGCCGTGGGCTGCGTTGAAGCTGTCCCGCCCGGCCCGGCAGGCTTCGCAGGTGCAGTTGGTAAAGAAGAAATCGTCGATGATGAACTCGGAGAAGTGTTCACCCAGGAAAGAGGAGACCTCCTTAAGACGCTCGGTCATCTTGGAGTCGTTATAGCAGAAGGTATCGAACAAGCGCTGTTTGGGCGCATCCCCTTCCGGCGTACCGATGGTGGTAGTGATGCCGCCCGCCACTTCGATGCCGTTTTCTTCGAACACAGCACGGCAGAGCTCCACCTGCTTGTGGGAGGCAAAATCGCCGGAGCGGAAGGGCTCCAGATACACCTTATCCAGCCGCATATGCCGTTTGAAGAAAGCAATCTCCTTCTCCAGCTTTTCCCGGGTCTCAGTAATGGTTCCGTGTGCAACAAAATAGACCACCAGTTTGAAATTGCGATAGTTACCCATTGCGCATCCTCCTGATATATTCGGTTTTTACCGAAGCTGTTGGCTGCATTATAGCACATCCTGCCGGAATAACAAGACGGTATCGAACAATAACTCGCGTTATTCGGGCACAAAAATCCCCTCCGCCACAGTTTGGCGGAGGGTGGGCTGCGTGCTTACTCGATCACATAATAGTTTTCGATGCTGTTATAGTAAAAGCCGTTATAGTAGGGCAGCGAATCTACAGCGAGCAGGTGGCTGCCGCCCTCCAGCGCCTTGTGGATGAACACCAGACCGTTCATCTCGATGGCGATCTCATCCTGAGAGAAGAGCACATCCAGCATGCCCCAGACGAGATCGCTGCTCTCATCCATATCCTCGGGCAGCTGCAGACCCACCTGACCGCAGGCCAGCATAAAAGCATAGCCGCAGCCCTGAATGGTCAGGTCGGAAGCCTCCGGGCTGAAGGTGAGAGACATGTACCAATGGTCCTCGTTCTCCTCAAGGCCGGTACCCATACCCAGCGTGACCGTGTTCTTCTGGCTGTAGGCACCGCCGTGGATCACGCCCACATCGTTGTATCCGTAAGTGAAGCTGTTGTCGCTGTACTGGATGAGACCGGTGGTACCCACCATATCGATCTCGGGCTCCCCTTGGCAAAGAGCGAGCATGTAGGTGAAGAATACATCGTTGATGGTGGTGAGGGTCTCGCTGGTGTAGATCTGCTGAGCCAATGCCCCGGAAGGTACGAGCGCCAGCAGCATCAGAAGCAGCGCAAGGCTGAGAGAAAGCAGTTTTTTCATGTGTCATTCTCCTTTCGGTATGGTTCTACGGTAATTCAAAGCGAAACAGCCCATCGGGCGTGTTGTAGATCAGCAGGGTACTATCCAAATACAGGATGCGGCAGGGCTGGGCTGCCAGCACTGTTTGTCTGCTCCAATCGTCGGTACGGTAGAGCCACGTATCCTCCGCCCCGGTGAAGACCAACCATTTCTCATCATCGGAAAGATACAGCCGGTTCTGGTTCTCGGGCTTCAGCATGGCGTTGATATCGGTCTCGGCTACGGTATGGGCCAGGGTCGCTTCCAGCTTGCCGTGAGTTGTATCCCACACATGCAGGCCGCTGGCCGGGTACAGCAAACGGCCGTTGCGCATCAGCACGGGCAGGGCATCGCAGTTGGTGCCCTCGGACAGGAAGCTCCGGGTCTCCATGGCAGCAAGGTCGAAGATCCAGGTGCCGTATTGCAGACCGCTCAGCATGGTATCGCCTGCGCCAAAGGTAACATACTGCTGGCGGTAGGCGGAAGCGATGCCGTTGGCTACGCCGATCAGGTCGAACACCGGCACATCGGCATTATTGATGCTCTGGCTCTGGGCCAGCAGAGAACCATCCTTACCGCTGAAAACGCCGGTGGAGAGCTGGTACTGCTCCTCGCCCTCTTCGGAGATGCGTTCCACAGCGCCGATCCACTTGCCATCGTCGGAGAGATCGTATGCGATCTCATAGGCACTGGAGGAAGCTGCATGCACCCGATCCGTTACCCGGGCAATCGGGCCGAGATCGGAACCGTTGAGCAGCGTAAGGTGGTACGGCCTATTGCCGAATACCGCATCTTCCTTGCTCAACACAAGAATACGGCTGCCATCCCCGGAGGCCTTGAAGGAGCAGTAGAGCTGCCCCTCAGCCGGGGCGGCAGAACGCAACAGGTTCCCGCCTGCATCGTAAAGCAGAATCTCCGTTTCGGTCAGAGCCAGCACCGTATCGCTGCCGACCCATACGCCGCAGACTGCATTATCGAGGGTCAGGTTCGCTGAAAGCGCATCACCGTTCCATATACGCAGCTCGTTGCCGCTGCCCTGCACGACCAGCCGGCCACCGCTCCCGGCTGCGGTATAGACTCCGCTACCCGCAGAAAGACCCGTTACCAGAGCCGTACCGGGATGCTCACGCGGATAGAGGAAATAGGAGCCGTTATGCGCCATTGCCATATGGGTCGCAGAAAACACGGCCGTTTCGGAAAGCTCATCGATCCGTTCGTCGATGATATACCGACGTACGCTCGTGCCCTCCACCTCCAGAATGCCGGTCTTGCCGCTGAGGGAGGCAGCCAGCACATCCGTTGTTCCGATGTGGGCGATCGGCGTATAAGCCGCTGCCCCGCCAATGGGCAGCCATGTGCCATCGGCAAGGGTGAGGCGGTATAGCTCGCTGTTATTCAGCGTAAGGTACAGATACGGGCTGCCGGGCAAGTAGTCGGCAGAGGTAAGGGTCTTGCCCCGGCAAACAACAGCAAAGTCTTCGATACAGTTATCAAGACTCAGGGTAGGCAGATCTACCTGCCAAAGGGAGCAGCTTTCCCCCTCATGGTTTCCAAAGAGCAGGAGCTTGCTGCCGCCTTCCACATAAATACATTCCGTCGCTCCGGGGATCTCCAGCCTATTCCCGTCTGCCAGATCGGTCAGGGTAACAAGACCGCTTTCTGCATCGTATGCCATGGTGTAGCGCATATGCGTCAGCGACCATTCCTTCTGTGCACCGCCGCTGACCTTTCTGGGCATACGGTTCTTGGGGATGGCAACAGGGGCTTCATCCCCAAGGGTATAGAAGACATGGTTGCTGCTGCCCATCCAGTGAAGAGTATCGGAGCCGATAAACTCGAAGGCTTCTACCTCGTAGGGCTGGTTCATCTTACCCAGCAGCTCGCCGGAGAAGCTGAATAGCTTTTCACCGGTCTGGGCATTCCAGGCGGCCAGCTCGTCGTTTTGGTTGTAGTAACCGTCGCCGTCCCGCCAGGCGCAGACCAGGGAACCGTCCGGGCTGAAGGCCGCATCCACCACACCGCCCAGATAGCCCATCTTGGCATCGTTCTGGTCGTAAGCGGCGCTGGATACCAACTCACATACAGCGGTATCTGTCTCCATGTTCCACAACCAGAGGTGAGAGCCCTCCAGCCCGGGCAGATAGAAGCTGACCACCGCCGCATGAATACCGTCTGCGCATACATCCACGATCCGGTGTGCGTGCTGGGACACCTCATAGCGCATAACACTGCGGCCCTGCATATCGAATTTCTGCACCGTATTTTCGGTGATCACCATCACATACGCGCCGTCTGCGGTAAAGAGCAGGCGGCTGTCTGCCGTAACGGGGGCAAGGCTGACCACCGGTCTGTATTTGGGATGAATGGCAGAGAGCAGTTTCAGCTCCTGGGCGTTCTCAAGGATCTCCTGATCCATCAGAGGCAGATAGTCAGCTTCCACCGCTGCGGTCTGCCTTGCGGCGTTGAGCCTGTCTCCCTGCCGGAAGGTATCCTCAGCATAGGTGAGCTGCTCGCGCATACCGGCCTGCTTCACCTTCAGGCCCTCCCAGGCAATGAAGCCGCCAAGAGCCAGAGAGGCTGCAAGACCGCCGCACAGCGAAGCAATGATACGGCGGTTCTTCCGTTCCTGGTCGTGAGAGCGAAGGGAGGAAAGCTCCAGCTCCAGAATGGAGGCGATCAGCTTGAGCACCGTATCCTTGCGCCTTTTGTGGTTCATGGTGATGCCGAGCGGCATATTCTCGCCCATGGCCTTGAGGGCGGGCGGCAGGCATTCCTTCTCCGGATCCCGGGAGTTGGCTTCTCCATCCACGATCAGCGGCAGGATACGGGAGGATGGGTTGCCCGCAGCCAAAAAAGACTCAATCTCATAATCGATATACTTGGGCGATGTCTGCATATTGCGGGAGCAGATCACGATCAGGTATTTACTGCGGTTGATCTTGTCCAGCAGGTGATCCTTCACGTTCTTGCCGCCTGCCAGGTCGGTCTCATCGCGGAAAACCGGCATGATGTGCTTGGGCGTGCTGTGTGCCTTGCACAGCTGGTTTGGCAGCCGGTAGTACTCCAGCTGCTTCTGCACCCACTTTGCCCAGCGCTTATCCAGATGCTTATAGCTGATAAACGCGTAGTAATCGAAACGCTTTTGGTTTTCGATCAAATAGGTACTGTTCGGGCTTTTCACAACAGACCCCCTTTGTAAGCAAATTAACATATTATACTTATTTGAATTATAGCAACCCAAAACCAAAGCTGTCAATAAGAAGCATGCCAAAGTCATCAGGAAAGGTGTGTTTCTTGCCCGCGGGTGCCGCCTGTGCTATAATGGCTTCATTGCCCCGGTACATGCTGTTAACAAGGAGAATATCTATGCTGCAAAACCCATTCCTCATCCGTATGCCGGTCTCGATACTGCTGCTTGCTGCGGCTGCCATTCTTACCATCTATCGCTTCCGGAACCATCACAGATCCCCCATCCGCCTGAGTGTGATCACCGCATTGTGCATCCTTTCGGTCACGGTGATCCGTATTCCCATCTACCGGGATTTCGGCGAGACTGTGCTGGACAGCACCGTGCACAGCGTGGTCATCGGCATACAGACGGTCGGCCTTGGCGGCGATCTTGATAAGGCCATCGAAACGGGCATCGAGCTGATCGACGGTCAGTTTCTTGGCAATCTGCAAACAGCCAGTGCATCCGGGCAGATCTACGCATCCTACTGCATTGCCCAACATGCCCTGTGCCCGCTGCTGTGTGCCTTTGCGGTGATCAAGACCATCTCCTCCGCGCTTGGGCGCTTTTGGCTGCACTGGTTCCACAGAGGGCCTGTATTCTTCTTTTCGGATATGACGCAGGAATCTCTCCTGCTGGCAGAGAGCATTCAGAAAACCCTGGATGAAAACCATGTAAAGGCCTATATCTGCTTTGCCACCACCGACGGCCAGGCCGATGCCGAAATGGAAGAAAAGGTAGAAGGTGCCTCCTTCAAGAAGCTGTTGCAGTACCGTGAAGCGTTGAGCTGCAAGTTTTTCCCCATGAACGCTTCCCACATCAACTGCATTCTGTGCCACCCCTCCGAGCAGCACAACCTGAACCGGCTGATGCAGCTGCTGGAGAAGAGCGGCTCCGTCACAGGCGCGCGCAAGGACCGTGCCCTGCACTATTTCATCTTTGCCAACTCCCGCCACGCCGAAAAGGTGGTGGATCAGCTTTCGGAGCAGTACATCACTCTGGCGGAGAATACCCAGAACCGCATCATCTGTATGCTGAACACCAAGGAGAACCTTGCTGTACACATTCTGGACAAGCACCCGTTGTGGAGCTATGTAGCCAGAGATGATGCAGGCCACGGCAAGCTGAATGTGCTGATCGCCGGCAACACGCGCCTTGCGACCCATTTCCTGCGCAACTGCATTCCCTGCGGGCAGGTGGAGAACTGCTCCTTCTCCGTTACCGTGGCAGATGTGGAGGCGGAAGCCAGCCGCCAAAAGCTGTACCGCACCATGCCCATGCTGGCGGAGGATTCCGAGCTGGTTCGCCGCATCGGTTCACTGCATTTCGAGACCCTCAGCGATCCCATGGCCGTTGCAAACGATGCACTGCTGAAGGATGTGCACTATGTTCTGCTGGCGTACGAGGATGACAAGCTGAACATCCAGCTGGCCCGGCAGATCAAGCTGCAGATCGAGCGGCAGAAGCTGGTGGATCCCGAACGGGCAAAACAGAAGGTAGCCATTGTATACAATGTGCTGGATCCGTTGCTGCATGATGTTTGCGTCCGCAGCCTGCCCTCCGGTGAGGACACCGGTATCGTGCATTGCTCCATGCTGCCGGTAGGCAACCTGAAGCAGCAATACAGCACCGAAGTGCTTTTCGGCCATGAGCTGCTCCGCAAGGCCTTCTATATCAACTGCACATACAGCAACGCATTCGACCTTCTTGGCCCGAAGCCGGATCTGGAACGCATGCGCAGCAGCTTTACCTCCTTTATGAACAGCTCCTACGACCGCCGCGCCTCTTTGGCTGCTGCATTGCAGATCGATTACAGAAACCATGTACTGAAAAATGCGGCATGCAAAACCGAGGCGGAGGATCTGCTCACCGATGTGGAGCATTACCGCTGGGCTGCCTACGCCATGCTGGACGGTTTCTCAAAACCCACCGATAAACAGCTGGAGGGGTACTTCTTCAAGGGCACCAATACACACAGAAGCCTGGACCTGTTCCTGCACCCCTGTCTGGTGACCAGCGAACAAAGCGCCCCCGGCAGTGCGTGGGATCCCACAGCCAAGAAGGATGAACTGGATCTGCTCTCGCTGAAGCTGCACGACATGGCGGCAAACAAGCTGCGCAGCCTCTACGCAGATAACCGCCCACTGATGCAGGAGCTGAAAAGCACCCTTGCTTCCGGCACCAACACGCTGGCAGACAAGATCGGCAGCCTGCTGCCGGATGCGCAAAACAGCGAGAAGAAGACCGCCCGCAGGCTGGCATCCATGCTCTTTATCGATTTCAAGAAGAGCGACAGGGACATCGTACAGATGACAGACGCGATCCTGAAGGCCAGCGAGAACACCGAGGCTGCCAATGTGCTCAGCCTGTTCTGGCTCAACACCTGATAAACAGAAAAAAACCTGCCGTGCTTCCGTTGTCGGCAGGTCTTTTTTCTGTCTGTTACGTGGCTCTGTTCAGCATACCAAGGGCAAACCCCGCATATACCGCAGCGCCGTACGGCAATGCTTCCTCGTTGAAAACGATGCCCGGATTGTGGAGCGGATAGTCGGAAAGCCCGCCCGCAGCGATGGCCAGCATCAGCGAAGGCACCCGGTGGGTGATGTTTGCGAAATCCTCGGACCCCACGGAGCGGGCTGTGCTGCCCTTCAGCCTGCCTGATACCAGTACCCGCTCTTCGCCCACCAGTGCAGGCAGCAGCTTCTCTGCTGTCTCTGCCAGCACCGGATCGTTTACCAGTGTGGGGCAACCGCTCAGCCATTGCACCTCCGCTGCCCCACGGAAGGTCTTTGCCACAAGCGTTGCCATCTCGCCAATGCGCGTTTTCAGGTACTGCTGTGTCTCCGGTGCGTAACTGCGCACACTGCCTTTGAGCACCGCCTGATCGGGCATTACGTTGGCTGCATCACCAGCAAGAAAAGAGGAAATGGTAAGCACATGCGTGTCAACGGGGCTCATCTCTCTGGTGCTGATGCTTTGCAGGGCGCACACCAGCTGTGCCCCCGCATTGATGGGGTCGATACCCATGTGCGGCATTCCCCCATGGGAACCCTTCCCACGCATAGTGATCTGGAAGAAATCCGCTGCCGGTGCACTTACCCCGCCAGGTGGGATCACCACAGTACCTGGTCGCATCTCCCGGGCATTCATTGCATGCAGCATCAGTGCGGCTTTGATCTCCGTACCGTCAAGAAGGCCGTTTTCAAGCATATCCGCTGCGCCTGCCAGAAGCTCTTCGGCAGGCTGGAACATCAGCAGGATCCCACCGCCAAGCTCATTCTCCCGCTGTTTCAGCAGCGCTGCGGCTCCCAGCAGCATAGCGGTGTGCAGGTCATGCCCGCAGGCATGCATGTTACCATTGGAGGCTGCAAACGGAAGCCCGCTTTCTTCCCTTACCGGCAGAGCATCCATATCTGCTCTTAGCAATACACTGAGTGTGCCGGTACCGATGCTTGCTGTGATCCCTGCCCTGCCTACCTTCTTTGGCTGTATGCCCAGTGCTTCCAGAGCCTTCTGTACGTAAGCCGCCGTATAAGGCAGCTCAAACCCCGTCTCCGGGCGGGCGTGGAGCGCCCGCCGATGGCGGATCAGCTCTTCCCGAAGGCCTATGGCATCCTGCAACAAAGTCTGCATAAAAAACCCTCCTCCCTTCAGATGCGTTTAGCATCGCCGGTCGGGAGGAGGGTTATACCATTATGGGGATATAGGAAAGCTCACCAGAGCTTCTCGTCGGGCTTCATAACGCTGCCGTCTGCACAGCGGATCTCAAGAGAGCCATCCTGCAGCACAAAGGCATACTGGTTGGGCCCTGCGCAAAGCGCCAGCACCGGCTGGCCGAAATCGAAAGTGCACTTCACATGCATATCGAAAGCATGGCTGAGCACAAGGCCGTCTTTGGTAAGGGCAAGGGCGGCATTATCTCCGGCGCTGATGCGCACTACATCCTCCCAGGCAGGCAGAGGGATGCCGACACTGTGCACCTGACCATCGGCATCGATACCCATGGCATAACCGCGGGATACAGCAGCGGAGACGCACTCATCCGGCAGCGCAATGCCGGGATGAGAGGCAACATTTGTACCGTTGCTGCGCACGATCAGGCCGTAATTGCCTGCATAGACAGCTTCGGCTCCCGTCAGCTCCATAAGGAAATCATAGCTGTTGTAACCGACGGTCATCACCTGGCCGTTCTTCAGAAGCACGCAGGTATTCCAGGCATTGGCTGCAACAGCGCTCACATCGCTGAAAAGGGCAACATCAGTCTGGCGGTGGGTGTTGTCTCCCGTTGCCAGCACCCGCCCATCTGCGGTTAGGCCCACCGTGTGGTAGGCACCCGCAGCCACCGCAACGATATTCTTCCACTGCCCAACATCGGTCTGGCCGTAGGTATTATCGCCATAGGCCAGCACAGTGCCATCCTCCTTGAGGAACACAGCATGATGGTAGCCAACCGCCACACGGCCCTCAGGCAATACAGTGGGTACGGGTGTAGGCTCCGGCGTGGGTTCTGGCGTGGGTTCTGGCGTAGGTTCTGGCGTAGGTTCCGGAGTAGCAGTGGGCAAAGGTGTCGCGGTAGGTGCAGACGTAGCAGTTATTACCGGTTCTTTCTGCTGCGGTGCGGGCGTATGGGTAGGCTCAACGGTGGGTGTTGGTTCAGGAGTAGGCTCGGGGGTAGGTTCTGGGGTAGGTTCTGGCGTAGGTTCTGGCGTAGGCTCCGGAGTGGGTACCGGCGTGGGCTGGGGAGTGGGCTGGCTGTCGAGATATGCCTGATAGGAAAGCCGATACAGCTTTTCGGCAGGCTCGTAGCCGCTCAAGGAGGCCGCAAGCTGAGAGGCCTTGGTATAAGCCCCCTGCTCATACAGCGCCATGGCCTGATGATATGTACACTGGGTGAGCAACTCTTCAGCTTTGGGGATAAAAGCCGTGTAGGCTTCGCCATCGCCGCCCTGAGAGAGCGTATCTTCCAGAAGGGCTTTGGCAGTTGCCCAATCAGAGCGGTAATCTGCGATCTGCGCCACCTGCAAAAGGCAATCGTAGTACCGTTGCTGATCGGCTTCCTCCAGGGGCTTCAGTTTCAGAACTGCTGTTTCATAGTCGCCGCCGAAGGCAGAATCCCGTGCCTGAGCAGCAAGGAGAGCCGGACGGAAAGCTGTATAAGCCAGAACGGCTGCAACCAGGAGAAAAGCCAGAACCAGCGAAACACAGACGGCGATGCGCGCAAAGCGGCGTTCACCGGCAGCGGGAGCGTTCATAGGTCTCTCTCCTTTCTTATTTGGTAATGGTGCTGCGGAACACATCCAGGCTGTTGGGGGCGTTGATGCCGTTGCTGGTGGAAAGCACCACATAGATATCATCGATCTCGTGATACCTGACCAGCTCGCTGAAGGTGCCGCCCGCCGCTTCCTCGTCGTAGTAGCTGTTGCGCAGGTCGGTCATGTGTACTTCGTCGTAATACGGCAGCAGATACGGCACAAAGGCATTGCCGAAGGAGTCGCAGATCACAAGCGCCTTCCGGTCGGTGCCGTAGCCGGTATCGAAACGCCGCCAGGGCGTTTTGGTACCATCCAGGAAAGCCATGTAGTCCTTGGCCCGATAATTGATGAGCATGCTTTCGTGCTCCACCGTCTTCTCGGTGATCACAACACCGCTGACAGGGGCCAGCGGGTACATCGCTTCGATCCAGTCGTCGGTGCCGGAGCCGTTGTCGTCCATCAGCTTGCGCTGGTATTGGTATTCGTCGTAGCCCACAACGGGCAGGCCTCTTGCCTGCATAACGGCCTCCAGCGCATACCATGCGCCCTTGGGCGTCCAGTGGTGGTCGGTAAAGAAGTACAGATCCTTCTCCTTGGCCACCAGGTGGCTTTCCAGAATAGCGGGTATGTTATGAATGAAGATGTTATCCTCCACCTGAGATTGCAGCGCATCTTCCATTGTGCTCTCCCAGCCGATGAACTGGGAGCGGTTGATGCACAGACGGGTACCAACCGCCGCCACAGGCACCTGCATATAGTGGATCTCGCCATCCTCCGGCAGCAGCGTTTTGAGATAGTTCAGGCTACCGGCGAAATGCATGATGTTTTCTGCTGGGTAGGTATAGTTCTTGTGCTTGCGCTTTTCATCCCGGATCAGGTACAGCGCATAGGTAGAGCCTTCCTCCAGCGGCACGATCTCCTTGGGCGCCTTGGTGGGTGCGGGGGTCATGGTCGCATAGGGTGTGGGCGTTACTGTGGGGGTAGGAACAGGCGTTGCAGCCCGGGTCGGTTCGATGGTAGGCTCGGCGGTGGGTTCTGCGGTAGGTTCGGGCGTGAGCTCGGTTGTTGGTTCTGGCGTAGGCTCAGCAGTGGGCTCAGGAGTCGGTTCGGCGGTGGGCTCAGGAGTCGGCTCGGCGGTTGGTTCGGGAGTCGGCTCGGCGGTTGGTTCGGGAGTCGGCTCGGCAGTAGGCTCAGGAGTTGGCTCAGCGGTAGGTTCTGCGGTTGGTTCGGGTATGGTCTTGTCGGTAACCGCGCCAGCAGCCGCAGCCGTTTCGGAAACTTCCCCGCCGCTGGCATCCATGGTCAGCAGACGATCGATCTCAGCTTCTTCGGCAATGAGGCGCTGCTCTTCGGTGCGCAGGTCGAAAGAAGCGAGCAGCTCATCGGAAAAATCAATAATGGTCTCTCTTTCAAAAAAGCCATCGCTCATATAATCCTCGACACCGGAAAAGAATTCTCCGCTGAAGAAGCTCTCTTTGTTCAGAACAGGAGCTCCCGCCAGCATACGGTTCTCTGTAGTGGAGGGCCGTGCTTCCTTGGGTGCCAATACAACGAGCAAAATGCCCAGGCACAGGCAGCCGATCAGCCACCAGAGCGTAACGAGGAAAGACCCTTTCCCCTCTTTCATACAGGCACCTCCTTAGAAACGGAAATAGATAAACGGGTTGTAGCTTTGGCCGATGATCATCATTACCGAAAGGATAAAGACGAGTGTGAGCCAAAGGGTGGCAAGGGGCTTCAGCCGTTGCTGCAGAGGCTCGGAGAAGAGCTTCTTTACCGGGAAGGCAGCAATGAGGGCGATCAGCGGCAGGAAGGAATACTGACGAACCACCATCAGCAGTTCCTGAGTGTAAAGAGGTAGATTGCCGCCAATGCCGAACAGGCTGCCCAGGTAGGTGCCCAGCTGGGCGGTATCGGTAAAGTAGAAGATGACCCAGCCCACCAGCACCAGCAGATAGGTGCAAATGCCCTTGAACAGCTTGGGCAGCTTTGCCAGAAGGCCGCCAAACACAAAGCGCTCCAGCACGATGAGTACGAAATAGTAAAGCCCCCAAAGAACGAAATTCAGGCTGGCACCGTGCCACAGGCCGGTGAGCGCCCAAACCACAAACAGATTGAAGGCCTGCCTGGCCTTGCCCCTGCGGTTGCCGCCCAGAGGGATGTACAGATACTCGCGGAAAAACGTCCCCAGCGAGATGTGCCACCTGCGCCAGAACTCGCTGATGCCGGTGCTGATGTAGGGATAGTTAAAGTTCTCTGCATAGTGGAAACCAAAGATACGGCCAAGGCCGATGGCCATATCCGAATAACCGGAGAAATCGAAATAGATCTGCAGGGAGTACAGAAGGGCCATATACCAACCACCGGCAACGCTCATGCCATACAGGCTCTGGTTGGCAATGACCGCCTCCACCACCTTGCCGCAGATGTTGGCCAGCAGCACCTTTTTGCCCAGGCCTACGGCAAAGCGCTTCATACCGGCAACAAAATCATCCGGGGTGGTCTGCCGCTCGTCGATCTCTTCACTGATGTCGCGGTAGCATACGATGGGGCCTGCCACCAGCTGTGGGAAGCAGGCAACGTAGAGCAGCAGCTTCAGCGGGCTGCGTTGGTAGAGCCGGTCGTCCCGGTAAGCATCCACCGCGTAGGTGATGATCTGGAAGGTAAAGAACGAGATGCCCAGCGGCATTTCGCTGGCAGGCATAATAGGCAGGCCCAGCTTCGTGAGCAGCCCGCCCAGCAGAAAGCCGCCGTATTTGGTATACAGAAGCACGCTCATGGGAGCCATAACAGCCAGGGCAAGGCAAATGCGCTTTACCCACCGGGCTTTGGCATGGTGCACACAGGTAGCGAAAAGCCACACCAAAAAAGCGAGCAGGATGAGCCCATATACCCACACAGGCTCGCCCCAACCGTAAAACACGATAGAGGCGATGAGCAGCACCATGTTCTTCCACGAAAGCTTCTTAGATACAAATGTAAGCCCGACCACAATGGGCATAAACAACAGCAGATAAGTCAAACTGGAAAATACCAACGCAGCATCCCTTCCTTAACAGGCAGAACTCCGATTGATTATCCGACAAAACGCTGTTTCTGTCAAGTTTTACCCGGCTACGGCAAAAGCCGCCTCCGAACTACGGAAGCGGCCCTTGCCGAAAGCCTGTTTCAGCCTCAGTTGTGCAGAACAACGGTGTAGGGCTTGGTGGAATCGGTCTCCACGACAGCCTGGCCGTTCTTGATGGTAACGGTGTAGGTGGCAGCCAGCGTGCCATCCAGCGCGGGGATCTTGCAAACAGCGGTCTCGCCCTCGCCCAGCATGTACACATGCAGCTCTACGCCATCGGTGTAATCGTACTCGGTAGAGTTCTCGCAGGCACCCATGGGCAGCACAGTGCCGGGGCGCACCATCAGGGGCAGGGAGAGGAAGTCGTGGGTCTCGTTCTGCCAATGGCCGCCGACGACCTTATTGCCGCTGAGCAGGCTGATCCACTCGCCATCGGGCAGGTAGTACTGCACGGTGCCTTCCTTGTTGAAGATGGGCGCCACCAGCAGGCTCTCGCCCAGCATGTACTGGCGATCCAGCATCTCGCAGGCAGGGTCTTCGGGGAACTCCAGCATCATGGGGCGCAGCATGGGGGTGCCCTTTTCGTGAGCTTCCACAGCGGCACCGTAGAGGTAAGGCATCAGGCGGCACTTGAGCTTGGTGAACTTACGCACCACATCGCAGCTTTCCTCGTCGAACAGCCACGGCACGCGGTAGCTGGTGGAGCCGTGCAGACGGCTGTGGCTGGAGAGGAGCCCGAACTGGCACCAGCGCTTATACACATCTGCAGGAGCGGTGGACTCGAAGCCGGAGATATCGTGGCTCCAGAAGCCGAAGCCGCTGTGGCTCATGCCCAGACCGGCGCGCAGGGTCTCAGCCATGGAAACGTAGGTGGCGCTGTTGTCGCCGCCCCAGTGCACGGGGAACTGCTGACCGCCCACCGTAGCGCTGCGGGCAAACAGGATGGCTTCGCCCTCGCCCTTCTTCTCCTTGACAACATTGAATACCAGCTGATTGTACAGGAAGGTATAGTAGTTGTGCATATGCAGGGAGTCGGAGCCGTCGAAGTAAGCGATATCACGTACGGGGATGCGCTCGCCGAAGTCGGTCTTGAAACAATCGATGCCCATATCCATCAGCTTGCGCAGGTAGCTTGCGTACCACTCGCAGGCATCGGGGTTGGTTACGTCCAGAATGGCCATACCGGCCTGCCACATATCGGTCTGCCACACATCGCCGTTGGTCTTCTTGAGCAGATAGCCCTTCTCCATACCCTCGTTGAACAGGGGGCTGGCCTGGCCGATGTAGGGGTTGATCCAGCAGCAGAGCTTGAGGCCCTTTTCGTGATAACGCTTGAGCATGCCTTCCGGATCCGGGAACACGTCGGGATCCCACTCAAAGTCGCACCAGTTGAAGGCCTTCATCCAGTAGCAGTCGAAGTGGAACACGCTCAGGGGGATATCCCGCTCGGCCATGCCGTTGATGAAGGAGGAGGTGGTCTCCTCATCGTAGTTGGTGGTAAAGGAGGTGGACAGCCACAGGCCGAAGCTCCATGCAGGCAGCAGAGCGGGGCGGCCGGTGAGGGCGGTGTACACATCCAGCACGCCCTTGGGGGTGCCGCCGTAGATGATATCGTACACCATGGTCTCGCCTTCGTGGGAGAACTGTACACGCTCCACCTTCTCGCTGGCTACCTCGAAGCTGACATCGGAGGTATCCTCCACCAGCACGCCGTAGCCGCGGTTGGTCATATAGAAGGGGATGTTCTTGTAGGCGTGCTCGCTGGCAGTGCCGCCATCGGCGTTCCACATATCGATGGTCTGGCCGTTCTTTACATAAGCGCCGAAACGCTCGCCCAGGCCGTAGACATTCTCGCCCACATCCAGCATAAGGGATTCTACCATGTAGCTCTTGCCGTGGGGCAGCAGGGAGCAGGGGCCCTCTTCCTTGCGCAGGGCACGGCCCATGGCACGGAAGCCGCTGGTGGTGAGGATCTTATCGCCCACCATGTAATCCACCTGCCACTGGCCATCGGCCTTGAGCACGCGGGCGGTCAGCTCGCCGCTGGTAAAGCTGGCAAACTGGTCGGTCTCGCTCATGACGGGGGTAACATCCTCTTCGAAGGTCTCAAAGCGGGGCTCCTTCACCTTGGCACCGGCGAAGTGAGTCACTTTGACGCGGATCACATTCTTGCGGGGCGCAGAAAAGGTGACAGTCAGGGAGCCGCCGTCCAGCACATCGCCGCGGTGGCGAACAGGGCGGCAGGCGGAGATGACCTGCATCTCCTTTTCGGACTTGGTGACGCGCACGCACTGAGTGGCATAGCTCATCACATAATCGGGTTTCGTCATCCAGTAACCATTGGAAAATCTCATATGTGTTCCCTCCAAAACCGATCAATTGACCGTAATTTTGACTACTACAGGCAGCTCGCTGCGGTAGGCTCCCAGATGCACGGTGAGGGCGGTGGTATCCCGCTCCCAGGTGATGGGGGCATCACAGCCGAGCACTGTAACCGCTTTGACAGCGCCGCTGAACAGCGGCAGGTGGCTGGCATCAGCCTCGCGCATACTGCGGATGTGCAGGGTGCCGTCCTCAGGGCAGACGAGCGCAATGGCGTAGACCGCATCGCCCTTGCAGGTGAAGCGGATATCCTCGCTGGTAAAGTTGCGGGATACCCCGTCTGCAAACTGGCCTTCCTGAATGGCGGTGGGGCCCTCCTGGGCGTAGCGCCAGATGCCGGTGCCGTGGATGGCCTCACCGTTTACCTTCATCCAGCTGCCAAGAGTCTTGAGGATGGCCACATCCTTTTCGGCAAGGGTACCGTCGGGCTTGGGGCCTACATTCAGCAGCAGGCGGCCGTTCTTGGCGACCACGTCTGCCAGATCCCAGATGATCTCTTTGGGCTCCTTGTGCTGTGCGCGCTCCGGCAGGCTGGAATAGCACCAGCTGCCGCGCATAACAGAGGTATCGGATTGCCACAGGAAGGGCTTTACCTCGGAGAACTGACCCCGCTCCACATCCGGCACGGCACAGCCGAAGGGGAAGGCGTCGTGCTTGTAGTTGATCACGCAGCCGCCCCATTCCTCGGCACGGTTGTAATAGTAAGCGGCAAACTTCATCAGGTAGGGTTTTACGGCCTGATGCTGGATCCACCAGTCAAAATACAGGATGCGGGGGTGGTAGCGATCCACGATCTCGCAGCAGCGGAGCAGCCAATCGGTCATAAATTCGTCGTCGGGGGCGGGCTGACCGTTGATGTCGTGCTGGTTTTCCGGCTCCGGGTTGGCAGGCCAGTAGAGATGGTCCCTGGGCACAACCTGAGGGATATCGCTTTCGAACTTCTTGCCGTTGCCAAAGAACCAGCAATGCTCCACCCGGTGAGAGGATGCGCCCACCGTCATGCCGCTGCGGTCTGCCTGGGTGAGCAGCTCACCCATCACATCGCGGTGAGGGCCCATCTCGGCGGCGTTCCAGTGAGAAAGCTCGCTTTTGTACATCTGGAAGCCATCGTGATGCTCCGCTACGGGCACGATGTAGTCTGCACCGGCTTCCCGGAACAGCCTGACCCACTCCTCGGGGTCGTAGTTCTCCATTTTGAGCATGGGAATGAAGTTCTGGTAGCCGAAATCCTTGTGGCTGCCCCAGTTCTTCAGGTGGTGCTCATACTCGTCCGTACCCTGGATATACATGTTGCGGGCGTACCAATCGTGGTAGGCAGGAATGGAGAAGGGGCCCCAGTGCAGAAAGATGCCCAGCCTTTTTTGGCGGTACCATTCCGGAATGGGGTGCTCTGCCAGAGAAGCCCAGTTGGGCTTGTACTTGCCCTCGCAGATAACACGTTCGATCTGTGCAAGATACCAGGCGCGATCCATGAAAGAAAGCTCCTTTCATATGCAGAGGAAGCTCTGCAAAGTGCAATGATGGCAGTGAAAAAGACAGCCGCCAAGGCGCTGTCCCGTTCTGTGCCGCAAGGCGGGGGACGTGGCGCAAACCTTTGCACCGAGCCAAAGAACAATCCCAGAGAAGATTCCGTGGAAATATCCTTTCAAATCACCTTGCATTTATTGTTATTATAGCATAAAATAGATATGATGACAACGCCTATTTGAGAGGTATGCCATACATGGAACAAGAGAAGCTGACACCGAAACAGGTATTATCCGATTATGCGATGCTTACCCTTGCTACGGTCATTATGTCTGTTGGCATCTACTTTTTCAAGTTTCCAAACCACTTTTCTACCGGCGGTGTAAGCGGCATCTCCATCATTCTTGGCGAGCTGGCCCCCCACCTTTCTGCCGGTGCATTCGTATTCATCATCAATCAGGCGCTGTTGCTGTTGGGCTTCCTGTTTTTGGGGCGCTCCTTCGGTGTGCGCACGGCCTATGTGAGCATACTCATGAGCTGTGTCATCTGGGGTCTGGAGACCCTTGTACCACTGAGCGAGCCCATGACCGATCAGCCTCTGCTGGAGCTGATCTTCTCCGTAGCCCTGCCTGCTATCGGCAGCGCGATGCTCTTTAATATGCAGGCCTCCAGCGGCGGCACCGATATCATTGCCATGCTGCTGAAGAGAAAGACCAGCATCAATATCGGCAACTGCCTGCTGCTGGTAGATTTTCTCGTTACCATCGCTGCATGCGCGGTGTTTGGTATGGAGACGGGTCTGTTCAGCATTCTGGGTCTGGCACTCAAGTCCGTCATTGTGGATATGGTGCTGGAAAACATCAAGGTACATAAGTGCTTCCAGGTGATCACCTCCAAGCCGGATGAGATCGTAGCCTTCATCGTTAACGAGCTGCACAGAGGCGCTACACGCATCAAGGGCGAAGGGGCTTTCACCCACGAGGATAAGACCGTTATCCTTACGGTGGTCAACAGACCGCAGGCAGTGCAGCTTCGCAAGCATGCCAAGCAGATAGACCCTTCCTGCTTTATTCTGATCACCAATACCACAGAGATCATCGGCAAGGGCTTCCGGGGCCTGATGTAACGCCCCCCCGCCCTTCACCACATGATAGGAGGAGCTTTCCATGAATGTACGAAGGAACGCACGCAAGGCCGCATCCTTCAAGCTTCTGGCGCTGATGACGGTGCTCATGCTGTTGGCTACCTGCACTGCCGTTGCCGAGGAGACCTTTACCTACCAGGGCACAACGCTTACGCTTGACCCCGCCGAGGACAAGCTGAGCATCCGTCTGACGCCTCAGCTGCTCGGGCTGTGGGAGACCTACTACTACACGCCGGACGATGCCGCCCAGAAGGAGCTGCGCACACTGCTGGATGAGCTGAAGCTGCTCAACTACACCATCGATGAGAAATTCTGGGAGGAGCACCCGGAAGCAGGCTACACCATTGTGGATGCATCCAACCACACCGAGTGGATGATGCTTGGCGGCGACCATCTGCTCTACACCTGTTTCGAGACCGGCGAAGACTTTGCCTTCATGCACCGCAGATACGCCAAGTGCGAAGATCTGGTGGTCTACCTGCAGCCTATGCTGGATACCCTGCTGCAATATGCCAGCTTTGATGTTTCCAGCCTGACCGGCCTTACCGCCGCCACCGTAACCATGGCAGACGGCCGCACCGAGACCGTGACCGATGCTGCCGTGCTGGCCCAGATCGAACAGTGGTTTTCCGGAGCTGTCTACATGCGTGCCCCCTCCTGCCCCAACGGCGATGGAATGCTCACCCTGACCAACGGCGAGGGTGCCACCTTCGAACTGATGCTGGCAATGGATGAATGCCCCTATTTCAGCATCGACGGTATTTACTACGATTACACACCTGCCGAGATCCGCAAGGAGCAGAACCCCGGCGATGTTTACCCCAACAGCTTTTTCTTCGATTGCTTCCCCGGCATCGAATTCAAGCCCATCGACCTGCACCCCTGAGGCGCAGCGTTGCAAAAGGCGCATCCACCGTTTGGTGGTGCGCCTTTTGCTTTTCCCATGCACACTCTGCGTTCACAGACATAACCTGTTCACAGACAACAGGAAAGGAGCCGGTTGGATGGCCAGAAAGACTTCTCCTTTTACAGCGCTGACCAGTGAACAGAAGCAGCTGAAATGGATGGAATACCAGAGCATCCGTCTGCCATATACAGAAGCAGAGCTTACCGGGCATGAGCATACCAGGGAGAACACAACGCCCGCCCCCACAGCGCAGGCGGCACAAACTTCTCAACCCTGCCACGCAACGGAGACGCGAAACGAGATGCCTATGCCACCGCATGAGGAACGGCCCTCAAGGCCCCAGCCGCCGCCTGAGGTATTTGTTCAGAGGCGACCTGCTGCGCCTTCTGCGCCTGCCGATTATACTGCCCAAGAAAAAACACGGCACCGTCAATACGATGCCGTGATCGCCCGCATGAAGCAGGCAGAACTGAGAACGGGCAGCTATCGTAGCCTGTCAAAGTGAACGGAGCCACTCCACCAGCCGCTTACACTGGGCTGCGGGGTTCTTGCTGGCCAGTACATACTGCAGGGCCGCCTGCCCCAGCTCACTGCGCTGCCGGGGCGTGAGCTTCTGCAGCTGCTCCACCGCCTGCCGGATGCCATCCGCACCCGGTGCGGGGATGTATTGCAGATAGGGGTCGTAGTCTGCGGGAATACCCTCCAGCTTATAGCAGATGACCGGCTTACCGGAGCGCATGTACTCCAGCGTTTTGCTGGGGAAGGAGTACCGTGTAAAGAGCCCTGCCGGTGAACGGGGATTGATCAGCGCATCCGCCCCGGCCTGCAGGGCCAGCGCTTTTTCGTGGGGCACAAAGCCCTCAAAAACGATGTTGGGGTACTGCTTCGCAAAGCTTTCCACCTGCTGCTGCATCACTCCGCCGCCGCAGATGCGCAAACGGGCATCCGGCAGGGCGGCGAAGGCATCCAGCAGCTCCTGTATGCCCAGCTCCGGGCTGAGGGTGCCGGTGTAAAGCACCTCAAAGGGGCTCTCCCTGCTCTCTGCGGCGGGCACAGGTGTCCCCTCCCGGATCAGCCCTTCGATGACGATGGTCTTTTTGCCTTCGCAGGGCACCACCTCTGCCATGGGCTGGGTGAGCAGCACGAAGCCATCCATTTGGCGGCAGAGAGAAAGCTGTTCATTGCCCATGCGCTGTTCGATGCGCTTGAGCAGCCCTGTTCTGCCGGAGGAAAGGCCGTACTCGTTGGGCAGATCGGTAACGATCACCGCCGCCTTGAGATCGGGGATACGCTTCTTCACCGCCGCAATGGCCTTCAAATAGGGCAAATAGAGGGTGTAGACCAGCACCGTACGGTTTTCCGGCGAAGCCTCTGCCCACGAAAGCAGGGCCTTCTCAGCGCGTTTTTGGCGTATTTTCTGTTTGATAACAGGAAGGTTGATGCCGCCCATCTCAGTGATCTGTCCGTTTTGGTACGCAGCCCTTGGCAGCAGCCATTTCCGGTAATGGATGGGAAAGATGCCCACCGGCAGCGCATTGACCGCACGCAGCGTTTCACCCTCCGAAAGGCACTGGGAAATGCCCTCCCAGAAGGCCTTCTGGTAGCTGTCGATCTGGTTCTGCATACCTGTTTTGCTGTTCTGCGCCACTTCCTGATAGACCTCATCCGGGTAGAGAAGGCTCATCAACAGCACATTCATTGGCAAAGCTCCTTATACAGCTCAAGATAGGCCCGGAAGGTATCCCCCGAATCGAACAGGCTGCTGCGCTGCAAGCAGGCTGCCTCCATGGCGGCACTGCGGCTGCAAAGCTCCCGGATGGCGTTGCATAGCATTTCCGCATCGCCCTTTGGCACAACGATGCCGCATTCCGGCGTAATGGCCTCCGGGCAGCCGCCGGTGGCAAAGACCGCTACCGGGGTACCACAGGCCAGCGCTTCCAGATCGACCATGGGCATATTATCCTCCAGCGTGGGGTTGGCAAGGCAATCGGCTGCTGTATACCATGCGGCAAGCTCATGGGGATCGGCGGTGCTGCCAAGGCCCAGCATATTTTCGGGCAGCGCCGCGATCTGCTCCGGCGAAAGGCCGATGAGCACAAAGCGATAGTCCTCGCCCAGTTTCTGCGCAGCCTCCGTCAGGTACGGAAGGCCCTTGCGCTCATCCCAATCGGAGGCCACGGCCAGCACCAGCTTTTTACCCTCCAGCCCATACCGCTGCCGAAGGTCGGAAGCTACCGGCCGGAACACCTGCCGGTCTACGCCGTTATAGATGACCCGGCAGGGGTATTGCTTCAAATGGGACTCCTTGAGCAGCTCCGCAAGCCATTGGCACGGGGCTGCAAAGGTCATGTTGGTGAGCTTCCGGAACAGCCGTTTCTTGATGCGGTGGTTGCGGCGGCTGCCATCCAGCCCGACGCAGACCGGGTACTGCTTTTGGCTGGGGCAGTGGCAGCACTCTGTCTGCCAGCGTTTGCAGCCGCTGGCATCGAAATAGGCACAATGCCCGGTAAAGGGCCAGCAATCGTGCAGCGTCCACACCACAGGCTTGCCTGCCTTTTGCAGGTAGGCAAACAGTGTGGGCAAATGCAGATACGCCCCGTGGATGTTGTGCAGATGGATCAGCTCCGGCTGGAAAGCTTTCATATCCCGGATGAGCGCACGGGTCGCCCAGAAGCTGCCAAGGCCTTCGCCGTCTGCCAGCTTGCGCAGCGCACCATGCAGCTTGCGCCCCAGCCTGCCGCCGATGCGGTAGGAATGGGGCGCGGATTCGGCAGAGGGTTCGCCCGCACCGTAGCCGATGCGCACCGCTCCCCCATCCTCAAGCACCAGCTTGCCGATCTCCCAGGCGATGCGCCCGGTGCTTTTGATACCGCAGAAGGTATTCAGCTGATAAACACGCATGGCTTACTCCTTCCCGCTCAGGACTTTCAGCAGCTTTTCCAGCTTATCGATATGGTATTGCTTGGTAAAGTAGGCAGCGTAATGGCTGCGTCCGTTTTCGCCCAGCTCCCGATGTGTTTCGGGAGCAGCCAAAAAGCGGCGTACCACTTGGGCAAAGGCTTCCGGGTCGTCCGGCGGAGCGCAGAAGCCGCAGCGGGCGTTCTCCACCACATAAGCGGTCTCACCGCCGATGGAGCCAAGCACGGGCTTGCCCGCTGCCATGTAGCTCTGCACCTTGCCGGGCAATGTATCGTTCACGCTGATATGATCCCGCATACTCACCAGCATGGCATCTGCCATGGCATAGTAGCGGGGCATTTCCTCCAGGGGCTTACGCCCGTGGAAGGTGACCTTTTCACCCAGCGCCAGCTCTTCTGCCAAGGCTTTACAGGCTTCAAGGCTGGTGCCGTCGCCAACGATATCCCAGTGGACAGGCTCGCTCTTCAAAATGGCAGCCGCTCGGAGAAGCACCTCCACATTCTGCATCTTGCCAATGTTACCGGCAAACATCAGGTGCTTCTCATCGCTGTGGGTCACAGCGGGCAGCCCGCCCTCGAATACCTCATCGGCAAACTGGGGCATATAGTGCTCATCCGGCATGGAGATACCGTGCACCTGCTGCATATACTGCTGGAAGCGCTTGGAGGAATACAGCAGCACATTGGCACGCTTGTAGATCCACTTGCTCACCTTGCCCATGAAACGGTAAAAGAAGCTCTCCGGCGGCACATTCATGGCTGCCAGGCAGGCGGGCCAGATATCCAGCACATAGATCACATACGGCTTGCCGGTGACCAGCTTCAAGACCGCCCCGGGCAGGCTCATGAGCACCGGAGAGGTGGAGAAGGAATAGATCACATCGAAATCCTTCTTCATGAAAAGGGCCTTCAGGGTGGCAGAGGTCATATAGCTGACGTAGTTGACAGCCAGCCCCACCTTGCCGGGCCTGCGGCCGATCTCCATACAGCGGCGTATCTGCACGCCGCCCTTCTCCTGCCGCCGGTTACGGAAGCGCCTGTATTCCTCGGGGATCACCCCGGTGGGATAGTTGGGCAGCCCCACCAGTGCCGTTACCTGATGCCCGCGGGCGGCCAGCGCCTCGCAGATCTCGGTAACACGGAAGTTCTCCGGCCAGTAGTGCTGGTTCACCACCAGAATCTTCATTCGATCACTTCGCTCTTCCTGCTCTTACCATCAGGGCATGAGCTTCCTTATGTGCGGTCTCTACGATCTTCTTCTCATCCATGGTCAGGAATTTGCCGTTGTGGTACAGCACCTTGCCATCTACCATGGTCATCTTTACATTGCGGGATTCCACCGCGTAGATCAGGTTGCCCTCCATCTCGGTGGCGGGGCACATATTCATATCCCCCACATCCACCAGAATGATATCGGCCAGGTATCCTTCCTTGATAAGGCCCAGATCATCGTAGCCCAGAGCCTTTGCACCCACGCTGGTGGCTGCGGCAAGGGTCTGTGCGGGCGTTACCACGGTGGGATCCAGCAGCGTGCCCTTTTGCAGAAGGGGCATCAGCTTGATCTCTTCCCAAAGGTTCAGGTTGTTGTTGCTGGCAACGCCATCGGTGCCAAGAGTCACATGGCAGCCCGCATTCAGCATCTTGGAAATAGGTGCGATGCCGCTGGCCAGCTTCAGGTTGCTGACCGGGTTATGGGCAATGAACACACCATGCTTGGCAAAGATCCCGATATCCTGATCATCCATCCATACACAATGGGCAGCGATGACGGGTACATCCAAAAGGCCCAGCTTCTCCAGATACACCGCCGGGGTGATGCCGTGGCGGTCGATGCAGCCGGTACGATCCAGACTGGTCTCGCAGATGTGGATGTGCAGGGGCACCTGCATCTCCTCCGCCACCGCTTTGGCCCGCAGCAGCAGCACCTCGGTGGTGGCGGCCTCGCTGTGGGGAGCGATGTTGACACGGATGCGGTCGTTGGCTGCGTGCTGCCACTTCATGGCGAACTCGATACCGGGCTCCAGATCGGCGCAGCTGCCGTCAAAATCGATCACGCCGTAGCCCAGCATGGCACGGATGCCGCTGTCCACAACGCTCTCGGCAAGGCGGTCCATACGGAAATACATATCGTTGAAGGAGGTGGTGCCGCAGCGGAGCATCTCCAGAATGCCCAGATCGCTGCCCGCCTTGACCGAATCATCCGTCAGGAACTTTTCGACAGGCCAGACCATCTCGTTGAGCCAGCGCTCCAGCGGCAGGTCGCTGCCTGCGCTGCGCATCATGGTCATGGGGGTATGGGTATGCAGGTTGCAAAGACCGGGCATAGCCAGCGCGCCTTCGCCATCGATGGTCTTGTCCGCTTCGAAACGGGGAGCCTCCGCCCGGGGGCCTGCATATACGATGCGGTTATCATCGATCTGGATCTGTGCATCATAGACAAAGGGGATCGTGGTTTCGGTGGTCACACCCGGGGTGAGCACGATATTGGTGATCAAAGTACGCATTCGGTTTTCGCTCCTTCGTAGTTATGGCGGGCAAGGCATCAGAGAATGTAGCGTTTCATATCCATGGTCACCTCATCGGGACCAAGATGATCGATCACATAATCGCCGTTGATGTTCAGGTATACATTGGGCATCTCGTCGCCACCGGCGTTGAAGCTGATATCCTCCAGCAGCTTTTCGAACACCGCATGGAGGCGGCGGGCGCCGATATCCTCTTTGGTCTCGTTGAGCACATAGGCGGCGTTGGCGATGGCATCGATGGCGCTGTCCTCAAAGGAGATAAAGACCCGATCCACGCCCAGCAGCGCTTCGTACTGGCGGGTAAGCGCGTTTTCCGGCTGGGTAAGGATGGCTTTGAAGTCTTCCTTGGTGAGGCTCTTGAGATTGACGTGCACCGGGAAGCGGCCCTGCAGCTCGGGGATCAGGTCGGTCACCTTTGCCACATGGAAAGCGCCCGCTGCAATAAACAGCATATAGTCGGTGCGTACAGGGCCGTACTTGGTGTTTACGGTGCTGCCCTCCACAATGGGCAGGATGTCGCGCTGCACGCCCTCGCGGCTCACATCCGGGCCGTGGCCACCGGCAGAACGGCCTGCCACCTTATCGATCTCGTCGATAAAGACGATGCCGTGCTGCTCGGCTCTGCGGATGGCTTCCTCGCGCACCTCATCTTCGTCGATCAGCTTATCGGATTCCTCTTCGATCAGGATCTTACGGGCATCCTTTACCTTTACCCGGCGGATCTTGGTCTTCTTGGGCATCATGCCGCCCATCATATCGCCCAGCTTGATGGAGCTGCCGCCCACCTCCAGCTCGGGCATACTGTCCTCGACCTCCACCTCGATCTCCCGCTCCTCCAGCTGGCCTTCGCGCAGCTGCTTGAGCATATCCTCCTTGCGCACGGCAAGCTGCGCCTGCTCGGCCTGAGTAGGTTCGGGCTCCTTCTTGCCGCCCATGAGGAACTCGAAGGGGTTGGTATTGGCATTCTTCTTGGGGGGATTGATCAGCAGATTGGCCAAACGATCCTCTGCCAGTACGGAGGCGCGGGTCTTTACCTGCTCGATGCGCTCGTTGCGCACCATGCGGATGGCGTTCTCCATCAGATCGCGGATGATACTCTCTACATCCCGGCCCACATAGCCCACCTCGGTAAACTTGGTGGCCTCCACCTTGATAAACGGAGCCTTGACCAGCTTGGCCAGGCGGCGGGCGATCTCGGTCTTGCCCACGCCGGTGGGGCCGATCATCAGGATATTCTTGGGGCTGATCTCGTTGCGCATCTCCTCATCCAGCTTGGAGCGGCGGTAGCGGTTACGCAGAGCGATGGCCACCGCACGCTTGGCATCCTGCTGGCCGACGATAAAACGATCCAGCTCATGCATGATCTCTCTGGGGGTCAATTCCTTCATGGCGGGCCTCCTATATGGTCTCCACAGAAATATGGTCGTTGGTGTATACGCAGATGGAGGCTGCCACCTCCAGCGCCTTTACGGCGATATCCTCGGCAGAAAGGTCGGTGTTCTCCACCAGAGCGCGGGCTGCAGCCAACGCATAGTTGCCGCCGGAGCCGATAGCAGCCACGCCGCCATCCGGATCCATCACTTCGCCGGTACCGCTGAGCACCAGCATGCTGGTCTTATCGGCAACGATCATCATGCTCTCCAGCTTGCGGGCATGATCGCTGCGCCATTCCTGGGCAAGCGCTACCGCTGCCCGCTCCAGATTACCGGCGCACTGGGTGAGCTTCTCTTCAAAACGCTCGCACAGGGTAAAGGCGTCGGCTACCGAACCGGCAAAACCAAGTACCACCTGACCGTTGTAGATGCGGCGCACCTTTTTGGCGGTGGATTTGAAAACAGTGCTTTCCCCCATGGTGACCTGACCGTCACCGGCAATGGCCACCTGATCGCCTCTACGCACGGCGCAGATGGTGGTTCCCATAAACTTCATTGTTCTACCTCCATGGTTTGTTCTTGCGGCACAAGAGACAGCATCCACGCGGCCAGCTCCCGCACGGCGGGGATATCGATGCCAGCGTCAAAGCTGTAAAGCGGTCTGCCGTTTTCGTCGGTGCTGCTGTCTTTGGCCAAAAGGTGGTCAAGGCCCCTGAAGCAGGTGTAGGAGACGAAAGCGTATTGCTTCAGGCCATCGGCATAAATGCTTTGCCCCTCATCCTCGCTAACAAAGGGATCGTTGCGCCCCTGCACGATGCAGGTGGGCAATGCCAACTCCCTGATGAGCCGGATATGCTCCTTTTCGGGGTCGCTTGCCGGTGAGGCGCCCATGAGCAGCAATCCGGCGGGCTTATCTGCCATCTTTGAAGCGATGGTGGGCACCAGGATGCCGCCTGCGCCGTGCCCTGCCAGCACGATACTGCACCCGGCAGTGGATTTGTGTGCGGAGATCGCCTCCAGCGCCAGCAGCACATCCTCGACGGTCTCTTGCTGCTCATCCACCGGATGATGCTCCGGGTAAGCAAAGCTGCGCTTATCATAGCGGATGCTGGCAACGCCTGCGGCTGCAAGCTCCCGTGCCAGATGCCGGAAAAAGTGCGTTTCCCCTATCGTTGCATCCCTGTCGAGGGGGCCGGCATCGTGTACCAGCACACAGGCAGTGGGAATGCCGCCCTCCGGGATGGGTGCAGGCAGGGTGATCACCGCCGGGAGCGGGTATTCACTGCCCTGACCGATCACTACCTCATATTCCCGGTACGGGATCAGATCCGTTTCGGAAGCGCCCACCACAAAGCCCAGATCCACTTCCTGCTTTTCGGCAGGTACGAACTCCAGCGAGAGCACCTCCCAATCGTCTGCGGCGTTCCGATGGGTAAAATACGCATCCAGATCCTGCTTTTCCATGTGGAGATGCACCACATGGGTCATGGTGCCCCGTTCTTCCTCCGCAAAGGCGGAATAGGAACCGAGCGCAAGAAAGCCGCCGGTGAGCCAGTGCAGCTCCGTGAGCATGCTCTCAAAGGTGCTCTCAGGCATATAGCGGCGTATCTGTACATCATAGTAGCTGTAGAGCCGGTCCATATCCTGGCCCCGGGCATAGCTCTTGAGGTAGATACGGACATTCTCCTCCGTCCATACAGGTACATCCGCATCCATTTTGGCAGCCAAACAGGGGCTTACACTCAGGCAGAAGAGCAGCACTGCCGCTGCCAAAACGGAAACGAGCCTCTTCATTACAAAACTCCTTGCATCATGCGGTACAGCGAGGTCTACTCGGCCTTCATCTGTGCGGCAATGGCATCGATCTCTTCCAGCGCGCGCTGGGCAATGGCTTCGTAGCGCAGCTGCTTGTTGCGGATACGCTTCTGCCCCGGCTGCACCTCCAGCTGATCGATCAGGCCAAAGGCGCAGTTCATGGGCTGGAAGCGCTTATTGGGGGTGCTCACATAGCGGCCCATGGCACCGATCGCGGTCTTACCGCTGAAGGTGGGCATCTGCTTGCCGTTTACACGGTATGCGGTGGCAATGCCGCACAAAAGGCCGCTTGCCGCGCTCTCCACATAGCCCTCCACGCCGGTGATCTGCCCGGCAAAGGCGATGCGGGGCTCTGCCAGCATGCGGAAGGTGCTGTCCAGCACGCCGGGGCTGTTTAAGAAGGTATTGCGGTGCATAACGCCGTAGCGGGCAAACTCGGCATTTTCAAGGCCGGGGATCATGCCGAACACACGGCGCTGCTCCGGAAACATGAGCCGGGTCTGGAAGCCCACAAGGTTGTACAGGGTACCGGCAGCATTTTCTGCACGAAGCTGCACCACCGCATAGGGCTCCTTGCCCGTACGGGGATCCTTCAAGCCAACGGGCTTCATGGGGCCGAAGGCCATGACCATCTCGCCCCGCTTGGCCATGCTCTCGATGGGCATGCAGCCCTCGAAAACAGACTTTTCTTCAAAGCCATGCACAGGGGCGGTCTCAGCATTGAGCAGCTCCTGCCAGAAGGCCATATATTCGTCCTTGTCCAGCGGGCAGTTGAGGTAATCGTCGCCGCGCTCGTAGCGGGACATGCGGAACACCTTGGTCATATCCAGGCTGTCGGCGGTAACGATGGGGGCCGCCGCATCGTAGAAATGCAGGGTGGAGAGACCCTCGATGCCAGCGATGGCTTCGGAAAGGGCATCGCTGGTGAGGGGGCCGGAGGCGATGATCACTTCGCCCTCTTCGGGGATCTTCGTTACCTCCTCCTCCACCACGGTGATGAGCGGATGGTTACGGATGCGCTGATCCACGCTCTTGGAAAAACCGTTGCGATCCACCGCCCGTGCACCGCCCGCAGGCACTGCGTTTTCATCCGCAGCGGCCATGATGACGGAATCCAGGCGGCGCATCTCTTCTTTGAGAAGGCCTACGGCGTTGGAGAGGCGGTTGCTGCGCAGGCTGTTGCTGCAAACCAGCTCCGCCATGGTATCCAGCGTATGGGCAGGCGACTTCTTTACGGGCTTCATTTCATACAGGGTAACAGGTACGCCGCGCTGCGCCAGCTGCCATGCAGCCTCGCAACCGGCCAGACCTGCACCGATGACCTTTACGCTCATTCGTCCTGCTCCTTTGCATCGCTGTCTTTAACGGTCACCTTGCAGCGGCAGGTCTCATTGGCGCAGAGATGGATCCTCTCGCCATGCTTGCCGCGTTTTTCCACCATATAGCTGCCGCACTGGGGGCAACGGTCAGTGATGGGCATCTCCCAGCTGACGAAGTCGCACTCGGGGTACTTTTCGCAGCCGTAGAACTTACGGTTCTTCTTGCTGGTCTTTTCCATCAGGCGGCTGCCGCATTTGGGGCACTTGGCCGCAATGTAGTTGATGATGGGCTTTGCATTGCGGCAATCGGGGAAGTTGGGGCAGGCAAGGAACTTGCCGAAGCGGCCCATCTTGTAGACCATCATGGCACCGCACTTATCGCAGGGCACATCGCTCACTTCGTCCTTGACGGTGATCTTTTCGATACGGCTCTCGGCACGGGAAAGTGTCTGGGCAAAGCTGGGGTAGAAATCCCGCAGGATCTGCTTCCACTCGGAGTCGCCTTCTTCGATGGCATCCAGCTTCTCTTCCAGCTGGGCGGTAAACTCCACATCCACGATATCGGTAAAGTACTCCAGCATCATATCGGTTACCATGCAGCCCAGCTCGGTGGGATACAGCCGCTTCTTCTCGCGGGAAACATAGCCGCGGGCAATGATGGTGGTAATGGTGGGCGCATAGGTGCTGGGGCGGCCGATGCCTTTTTCCTCCAGGGTACGCACCAGAGAAGCCTCGGTGTAGCGGGCAGGGGGCTGAGTGAAGTGCTGCTGGGTGTCTACAGAGGAGAAGGCTACAGGATCCTTTTCCTTGAGCACAGGCAGCACGCTTTCCTTGGTCTCCTGCTCATCGTCGGTGCTTTCGGTGTAGATGGCGCGGTAACCGGCAAAGTACATATGCTCGCCGTAGTAGCGCATGGTGATCTTGGAGGAGCAGATATCCACGCTCATGGTGCGGAAGGCGGCAGGCTTCATCTGGCTGGCCAGGAAGCGGGTATAGATGAGCCGGTACAGGTTGAACTGCTCACGGGTCAGGTATTCCTTTACCGCCTCGGGAGTGTGCTCCATATAGGTGGGGCGGATGGCCTCGTGGGCATCCTGCGCATTCTTGCGGCCCTTATAAACGTTGGGGGTCTCGGGGCAGTACTCCACGCCGAACTGCTGGGTGATGGCATTGCGGGCAGCGGCTACGGCCTCGTCGGAAACGCGTACACTGTCGGTACGGATGTAGGTAACCAGACCAACGGTGCCGTTCTTGCCAAGGTCGATGCCTTCATAGAGCTGCTGCACCACCTGCATGGTCTTGGCGGTGGAGAAATTCAGCTTACGGCTGGCTTCCTGCTGCAGACTGGAGGTGGTGAAGGGCGGCTGGGGCTTTTTGAGCTTATCGCCGTTCTTAACGCCTTCGATCGTAAACTTGGAGGCAAGGATGCGGCGCTTGGCGGTGGCAGCCTCCTGCTCGTTGATGATAACGGCCTTTTTACCGTCCATGCTCACCAGCTTGGCCTCGCAATTGATCTTGCGGCCCTTCTGGGTGGGTGCGGAGAAGGTGGCGGTCACATCCCAGTACTCTTCGGGAATGAAGGCCTCGATCTCTCTTTCGCGCTCCACCACGAGCCGGGTGGCAACGCTCTGCACACGACCGGCAGAGAGGCCCTTCTTGATCTTGGCCCACAGCAGAGGGCTGATCTTGTAGCCCACCAGTCGATCCAGCGCGCGGCGTGCCTGCTGGGCATCCACGCGGTCCATATCGATGGGACGGGGATGCTCGATGGCTTCCTTTACCGCCTTTTTGGTGATCTCGTTAAACTCGATACGGCAGGCCTTGCTGGGGTCGATCTCCAGCAGATTGGCCAGGTGCCAGGAGATAGCTTCACCCTCGCGGTCAGGGTCTGTTGCGAGATAGATGCGGGAAGCCGCTTTGGCTTCTTTGCGGATCTTGGCAAGGATCTTTCCACGCCCACGAATGGTGATGTACTTGGGCTCAAAATCGTTCTCGGTATCCACGCCAAGCTGAGACTTGGGCAGATCGCGCACATGGCCCTGAGAAGCCTCTACGTGGTAGCCTCTGCCGAGGAATTTCTCGATGGTCTTGGCCTTGGCGGGAGACTCCACGATCACCAGCTTGGGTGCCTGAGTAGCTGCCATAGTGTATAACCTCCTAATAAATCGGTCACTGATTGGGCAGAGCAAAGCTGTTACCGGCTTCGCGCCTGATCAGTCCGCTGATCTCCATGATCCCGGCCTCCGTCATGATCTCGTCCGTGCCGGTTTTCAGCGCAGCTGCCAGCTCATCGATATTCATGGGCTGTATGCGCAGCGCGCGGATGATCTGCCGCTGCAGGGGCGGCAGCGGCGGTTGCTTTTTGGGGCGTCTGAGGGGCTGCATCAGCGGCACCAGAGACAGATCCTCCAGAATATCCCGGGCACCGGTAACCAGCCTTGCGCCCTCGCGCATAATGGCCAGCGGGCCCTCTGCGCCGATGTACCCGGTCTGCCCGGGCACGGCGAATACCTCCCTGCCCTGATCCAGCGCAGAGGTAACGGTGTGCATTCCCCCGCTCTGGATGCGCCCTTCAACAAACACCGTGCCCACCGAGAGACCGGCAATGATCCGGTTGCGGTAGGGAAAATGGAAAGGCATAGGTGTTGCATCCAGCGGGAATTCGCTGATGATGAGCCCCTTGCCGGAAGCGATCTGCCTGAGCATGGGCGTATGCTCGGAAGGATACGGCCTGTTGATGCCGCTGCCGAGTACGCCCACAGTACAGCCGTTGACACTGAGAGCGCCTTCGTGGGCCGCATAGTCGATACCCCGGGCAAGACCGCTGACCACAGTGACTCCCGCCTCGCACAGACCACGGGCGATATCGGCTGCCATATGCCTGCCGTAATCGCTGGGCGTACGGGTACCGACCACCGCCACGCAGGGCTTTGTGAGGCATTCCGGCTTGCCTGCGTAGTACAGCAGAAACGGCGGATCGGGGATCTCCGCAAGAAGGGGCGGGAAGGCTTCATCGTCTGCAAAGAGAAGATGGACATGCTTTTCTTCCAGCCGACGGATGAGTGCATCGATCTTCGCTTCGGAATGCAGCTCCTCAAGTGTCTTTTTGGCCTTTGGCATGAATTTGGGGCAGGCATCGGTGGAGAAAGCCTCCCAAACAGCCCGGGCGCTGCCCAGCTGATCTACCAGCGCTGAGACTCTGTGGGCAGACACTTCGGCAGAGGAAAGCCAGAGCAACGCTCGCTTTTCCGGAGACAGTTCCATAGGCTTCCCTCCTTCTTTCGCAAGCATTCTTCAAAAAGGGGCACGAAAGGGTCAAAACGTTGTATTACCAACGTTTTGACCTCTGCAAGCGAAAATCAACTTCCTTAAGAAAAACAGATCACAGAAACCATGATTCATTGTAGCACAGAACTGCCCGATTGACAATACAGGCGGCCTTACTTCCAATACCGCCCATCCACATTGCGGAACTGGATCGCCTTGGCGATATCCTGCACGGTGATCAGATCCCGGTCGTTCAAGTCGGCGATGGTAAGGGCCACTTTACGAATGCGGGCATAGGCGCGCATGCTGATGTCGAAGCGTTCCACCGCCTGCATGAGCAGCTGCTTGGCGGCAGGCTCCATTTTGCACCACTTTTCCAGCCCCTGCTGATCCAGCTGGGCATTGCAATAGATACTGGTGCCCGCATAGCGCTTCAGCTGCCGCTGACGGGCCCGGATGACCCGCTTACGGATGGTGGCGCTGTCCTCCTGCACGGCGGAGGTCTCGATCTCCTCCACGGTGACCGCATCCATCTCCACCTGAATATCCAGACGATCCAGCAAGGGGCCGCTGATGCGCCCCAGATAACGCTTGATCTCGTTGGCGGAGCAGGTACAGTTCTTGCGCTTGCTGCCGTAATTGCCGCAGGGACAGGGATTCATACCCGCAACCAGCATACAGCTGCTGGGGTAACGGTTGGTGCCGTTTACACGGGTAATGTTGACAAAGCCATCCTCAATGGGCTGGCGCAGCGCCTCCAGCGTTGGCCGCTGGAACTCCGGCAGCTCATCCAGAAACAGAACACCGTTATGGGCGAGGGATACTTCGCCGGGCTTGGCCTTGGAGCCGCCGCCGATCATCGCCGCCATAGAGATGTTATGGTGGGGTGAGCGGAAGGGGCGTTGGGTCATCAAAGTGCTTTCTGCCTCCAACTCGCCGGAGGCGGAATGGATGAGGGTGGTCTCCAATGCCTCTCCGTAGGAAAGAGGCGGCAGGATGCCCGGCAGGCAACGGGCCAGCATGGTCTTGCCGCTGCCGGGTACGCCCACCATCAGCAGGTTATGGCCGCCTGCGGCAGCCACCTCCAGCGCAGCACGGGCCAGCGCCTGCCCTTTTACATCCTTCATGTCGTGACGGATGCTCCGGGAGGTCTGCAGGCTTTCAAAGGAGATGGAGGGCTGCTGGGGCAAGGTTTCCTCCCCGGTCAGGTGCCTCACCACCTGCCGCAGGCTTTCGGCTGCGTAGACCTCCAGCCCGTCGATACAGGCCACCTCGTTGGCATTTTCTCTGGGCAGCACCAGCTTGCGGATGCCGCTCTCCACCGCGGTGATCGCCATGCCCAATGCACCCCGGATGGGCAGCAGCTTGCCCTCCAAAGACAGCTCACCAAGCAGAGCCGTATCCTTCAGATGCAGCAGTGGCCTGGGCGATTTGGCAGAGATGAGCGCTGCGGCTACCGCCAGCTCGTAGCTGGTGCCCTCCTTGCGCACATCGGCAGGGGCCAGATTGACCGTTACCCTGCCAAAGGGAAATTCAAAGCCGCTGTTGAGCATGGCGGCGCGTACACGGTCGCGGCTCTCCTTTACGGCAGCGCTGGGCAAGCCGACGATCTCAAAGCCGATAAAGCCATTGGATATGTACGCTTCCACCTCTACCAGATAGCCATGTACACCATCCAGACCGCAGGTAATGCTTTTGGCAAGCATTGCTTGTCACCTCGCTTTAGTAGTACAGGTGCCCGAAGCTCCAGGAGCCATAGCCGGTGAATAGCTCACCGATCCATGTATACAGCTTGCTGGGGAACCACTTCATGGCATCCAGCCAGCCAACGGGCGTAAGCATGCCGGATGCGTAGGGGTAGAACATAACGAAGAACGCAAGAGCGCAGACCAGATACACAGCGATCAGGATCACTGTGAGCTTGCGGTTCTTCCTGCCGATCTGCCCGATCGCCCATGCCGTTGCCAGAATGATGAAGGGTACGCTGGCGAAGTAGTGATAGATGTACATGCTGCGGGGCACCAGCACCCAGGGCAGGTACTGGGAGAGGAACGCCACCACCAGTACATAGAGGGTCAGGTCGCCGTCGCCGGGCAAACGGAGCAGACGGCCCTCCCGGATGCGCAAATACTTGAGCACCAGCGCCACCATGACCGCAGCCATGGCAACAGCACCTATATAGAACACCCAGGGGTTGCCCATGCACATGATGGTGGAGGCATACCCGGCAGGCTCGAAGGAATCCTGAGAGAACCACATAGGCTTCAGGATGAACGGCCACTGCCACCAGGGGGACTGGAAGGGGTGATCCATACCCAGCCCGGGGGTGCTGTGGTAGCTGAGCATACCGATCTGTGCATCGATCACTCGCTGCACGGTCACACGACCGGTGGGGGCAAGATAAGGTATGTAGCTCAGGTAGTAGACGATGCAGGGCACCACGATGAAGAACAGCACACAGAAGCCGCAGGTAACGAAGATGCGGTTCAGCGCATTCACCTGGGCATCCTTGATGCGCTTCTGCTGGGCTTCGGGCAGTTCCTTATTGCTGCCGTCTGCATAGCTGAAGGCAAGGCTGCTGGCACGATACTGCCGGTAGACCGCTGTGAAGAAGAGCACTGCAAGGCCCACAGCCGAATAGATTCCGATCCACTTGCTGGCGATGGAAAGACCCATCATCAGGCCGGAAAGGGCCAGCGGGATCAAGCTCTTCCAAAATGCACGGCTGAAGAGCCTGGGTTCTTCGTTTTCAGCTACGGCAAACACATCGGTCTGCATATAGCGCACCATGAACCAGTAGCTGAGCAGGATGAAGAACACCGGGAAGGAGTCTATGGTGGCGATGCGGGTCTGGGTAAAGTGCATCAGATCCAGCGCAAAGGCACCCATGCTGAGGGTGGCCAGATCCCGGCGCTTGAAGAGCTGCTTTGCCAGCAGGTACAGGGCAGGCAGCATCAGTACACCGATGAGGGCACCGGCGAAGCGCCAACCGAAGGGCGTCATGCCAAAGACAGCGATAGCCGCAGCCATCAGCAGCTTGCCCAGCGGCGGGTGGGTGGTCTCGTAGGGGCGCTGGCCATGCAGATGCTCGTAGGCAGTACGGGCGTGGTAGATCTCGTCGAAATACGTACCGTTGTACCAGCCGGGCTCGCCCACGCAGGTATTCTGTTCATCCAGCAGGTATTCGGGGCTGGTCTCCACATCCAGGATGGCGGCATTGGCCCCCTGGTGATCCACCACGGTCATGGTGAGGTTATTGCCTTCCCGGTCTCTGGTAACGATCTCGAACAGGTTCAGACCGGCTCTCTCGGCATTCAGGCGCAGATACCGGCCCTCCAGCCACAACACACCGGCGGGCTGATTACCGGCATAATTGATCTTGCCTGCCTCATCCACCGTAGATTTGACCGCATAATTCCAGCGATAGCAAAGCCCTTCGCGCATCTGGCAGGGATAGCTTTCGGACCAGTTGACGCCGTCGTCGCTGACAGAGATCGAAAAGTCGTAGTTGCTCACACCGCCGTAGTACAGGGTGCTGAACTCGGTCTTTTTATCCAGCTCAAAGGTGATGGTCTCCTGAGCGGAAGAGGAGATAAAGCCGTGCTGGGGAGCCACCGTGCTGCCCAGATTGGTAAAGCTGAGCACCGCATAGCAGACCGTCACCACGCCCATGATCAGCCAGTCCTTCCAGGAAAGGTGCATATCGGGGGCGGAGGGCTCCAGCAGCATGCGGCGGTAAGCGGGGGGCACCCGATCCACCGGGGGCAGCACGACAGCCTGATCAAGTTTCTTTTCGGGCTTGGGGGCCTGTTCGGGCGTCTCCCGCAGGCCGGTATAGGCCATATAGCCGCCAAAACCCACCATGCCCACATTCAGGATAGCAAGCACCACATTGACCGCCAGCGTATCATCGTTCAAATGGCCGCTGGCAGAGCCGAACAGCAGCGCATTATCCAGCACGATGGCCGTATTGGCGAATGCAACACAGGAGGCCGCCGCCATCAGCCAGAGGAGGCGGCTGTCCCGCTTGCGCAGGTAGGCCAAAACCAGCATGACCAGCGCAGGGAACAGATACCGCTCGTGGATCTTGACCCCCAGCACGTACACGCCCAGCAGCGCAAGGGCAAGGTAGAAGGGCAGATCGGCTTTGTCGTGGAACATCAGAAGAATGGCGTATGCAAAGACGAAGGCCATCATGATGTAGCCATAGATGCCGTAATTGACCATGCCGGTCAAGGGGCTTTGGAGAGCCGTCAGCAAAGAAAGTACGGCAAACACAGCAGCAAAGGCATACAGCAGAAGGGAGAGCTGGCCGTTGCGGCTCTTGAGGAAGCTGCCCTCCCACTTGCGCCCAAACAGCACAGCGGTGCCAAGAGCGGCAAGCACCAGTGCCGTGAGCAGCGGCAGCAGGGGCCGGAGCAGCGTATTGATGCTTACCCAGTTAGCCGCCAGCAGATAGTACAGGTTAGCGGTATTTACCGTAGCAAAGGCGTAGGAGGAAAGGGTATCGCGGTAGAGAACGATGAGCCATTCCACCGGCTTTTCCTGATACACGGAGAACGGCAGCACGATGGCGACCACCGCAAGGATACCGATGCCAAGGCCAATAAGAAGCTCTCGTCTCTGCTCTCGGAAGGGCTTGCCCAGCACGCCGAACAGGCTCATCAGCAGCCAGATGCCTGCGACCGGCGCAAACAGCAGCGCCTGCGGCTTGACCAAAATGGATACGAAATAGACCGGTAGGGCCACAGACCACTTGGCTTCCAAGGCAAAAAGGGCACACACCAGCAGGAACAGCGCAAGCACGCTGTCCACCTGCCCCCATACGGCACCGTTGAGCAGCACCATGGGGTTGAAGGCGTACAGGGCAGCGATCAGCAGCGCCTGGGTGGGCTTGGTATGCTTTTTTCCGTACAGATACAGCAGCGCAGCGGCGATCAGGTCGCAGAGCATGGGCACGGACTTGAGCACCAGCAGGAACAGTGCCCGGTTGCCACCCTCCATAACGCCCTGCAGCATAAGCCCTACGGGCCAGAGCAGGAGCATATAGCCGGGGGGATAATCGCAGAAATATCCCGGTTCGTAGAAATGCAGGGGGGTCTTATCCGCCATGCGCAGGCTCCAGGCCTGGAAGCAGCCGATATCCACCGGGTAGCCCTCGATATAGGCTCCCAGCAGCACGCGTACAATAAAAGCAGCGGCCAGCGCAAGGATGGCCAGCATATCCACCTGAGGCAGCCGAAGAGAGCGGCCTTTCTGCAGGTAGACCCAGCAGACAGCAGCAAAGGCTGCTGCCAGCAGCACAAAGAAGAACACATGCCAATGATGACTTTCCTGCGTGGGATCCTTTGGAGCAGCGGGCTGTGCGGTGGTCACCTTGTACCAGCCGGAGGCCTCTACCCCATCCGGCAGCTTGGAGATCTTCTCCAGCCGGATATCGTCAAAATACGCACGGCCAAGGCTTTCTGCGCCATAACCACCCACACGCACACCAAGGGTGAGCTGCTTCTGCCCGGCGCCCGTGCGCCCGTACCACTCCACATACTGCCACTGCCCGGCAGTATCGTAGAGGCATTCGGAGAAGGCATAGATATCCTCAATGGCCAGGTTGGCACCGTTGCCCTCCGGATCCATGTACTCCACCAGCACATAGCCGGAAAGCTTGTAATAGCTGTTTGGCTTTACTTTTACCGTGCAAACGAAACGGGAGTCGTTGGGGCTGGCGTTCTCGACGAGCGCACTGTATTGACCGCTGTGCGCTTCTTCATCGGTGATGGTCAAAAGGGAATAGCCTATCTCGTCGTAATAAGCATTCTGGAACCAATCCACCGCATCGCCGTACTGATCCACATTCTCGAAGCCGCCGTTGCTGAGCAGGTTATCGTCCGCGCAGGCAATACCGGGGAGCAGCAGCATGAGCAGCATCAAAACGGCAGCCAAAAGGGAAAGCCTGCTTTTTCTCATGCGTTCTCCTCCCCCATCAGCTTGCCGATAAAGCTGCGGCGGTGCCAGGGCGTAGGCCCGTAGGTGCGCAGCGCCTTGATGTGCTCAGGTGTGCCGTAGCCCATGTTCCGCTCAAAGCCGTATTCCGGGTAGAGCTTTGCCATTTCAGCCATTTCCCGGTCACGGGTCACTTTGGCTACGATGCTGGCGGCGGCTACGTTATAGCTGGTGCTGTCGCCCTTAATGATGGGCGAAATGGGAAACGGCAGATGCAGATCCCGCACCGCATCCACGATGCAGAGCGTTGCAGGGGCATTCATGGCAGCACGCTCCATGGCCAGCTTGGTAGCATTGAGGATGTTCATTTGGTCGATCTCCTCGGGCGATGCCTCCCCGATACCAACATAGACCGCATGCTTCAGGATCTCTTCGTACACCTCTTCCCGGCGGGCGGCGCTGAGCTTCTTGCTGTCGTCGATCCACGGGAACAGTGGCTCTGCGGGCATGATGACACAGGCGGTGACCACATTGCCGCAAAGAGGGCCGCGGCCCACCTCATCCATACCGGCAAGGGAGGTGCCGAAGCTGCTGTATTGCCTGTCGTATGCCACCATCTCCAGATGGTGCTCCAAACGTTTCTGAGAGGGTTTAGCCATTCTCGCCATCTCCTGCCGTCTCTTGAGTAGGTGCCTGGGGCTTGGGCTGCTCGGGTACATCCTCCAGGGTGAGCTTGCCCACCTTGCCTGCGCGGAATTCATCCAGCACAACGGCGCAGCCACGGTCGGTATCGCAAACGCCGCCCTTCATCAGGAAGCCTCTGCCGCGGCAGACCGCCTCCAGAAGCTCATACCCGCGCAGGGATGCATCCTTGATCTTGAAGCGCTCCACGGTCTGCTGAGGGCGAACGATAAGCAGATCCTCAAGCAGGCTGATGCACAGCTCCTCCACGTTGTAGACCGCATCTTTGATGGTGCCGATGTAAGCCAGACGGGTGGCGGCGCGCTGGTCGTTCAGCTTGGGCCAGAGCATACCGGGGGTATCCAGCACCTCCAGGTAGGGAGACACCTTGACCCACTGGTTGCTCTTGGTAACGCCGGGGCGGTCGCCGGTATGGGCGATGGTGCCGCCATACAAACGATTGATAAAGGTGCTCTTGCCCACGTTGGGTACGCCGACAACCATAGCACGGATGGTTTTGGCAATCCCTCTGCGCTCGCCCCGCTCGATGACGGCGCGGGCAGCTTCTTCGATAAAGGCTTTCGCTTCTTTGGTCTTTTTGGGTGTCGCATCATAAGCCATGGCAGCAATGCCCTGGTTCTTAAAATATTGCAGCCATTTCTGGGTCTTGCTGTTTTCGGCAAGATCGGCTTTACAGAGCAGCAAAATACGGCGTTTATGCTCCACCATGGCTCCCAGCGCAGGATTGCGGCTGGAAAGAGGCAATCTGGCATCGCAAAGTTCGATAACCAGATCCACTTTGGTAAGCTGAGCGGCAAGCAGTCGTTTGGCTTTCGCCATATGTCCAGGATACCACTGAATATCCAAAAGGCAGACCTCCTAAAAGGTATAATCTTTCATGATTATTAAAACACCGATTCCGAAAAAGCGCAAGTATTTCCAACAACGGTAAGTGTAAACAAACAGTAAGACTCCGAAGACAGTACGTATTCGCTGTCTTCGGAGGTACAGATCACTTTCGTCCAATATACATGGCATGTCCACAGGTTTCGATCAGTTCTTTTTCTTTGGCGGTCATCATAGCCCAGCGCAGGATCTCTGCCCTCATCTGGGCATCCTGCACTGCATAGAAGTGATCTTCTTTTTCGTACAGGAAACCCCGGATCGAGGAGAGTTCGATGCAAGCAAATCCATTGCTTTCAAACAACCGAAGGATCTGATCCGATGTGGGATAATACCCCTCCTGAAAACCGTAATGAGCATTGTTGATAAATCGCCCGGAGGAAAAGACTTCGCGCAGGTTCTCCTTCCCCACCTGATCCGGCGCAAAGAAATACCTATCCACGATGGCAATGCTTCCCGATAGATACGGGATAAAGCTGGCGAAAACCGTGCCGTCGGTTTTCAATACGCGATATACCTCGCTAATACAGGCATTCCGTTCTGTTTCATAAAGCAGGTGGTACAGCGGGCCAAAGAGCAGTACCGCATCAAAGCTGTTGTCCGCATACCGGGACAGATCGACAGCGTTGACCACTTCGCAGGATGCAAGTTTCCCGTTCTCTTGTTTATCGCTTTTTTCCTTTGCAATAGCAATCAAACGTTCGGACAGATCTGCCAAATGCACCTGATAACCCGTTTGTGCAAGAGGAAAGGCATATACGCCTGTAGCGCCGCCCAAATCGAGAATCGTACCTATGGCAGGAAGGTGTTCTTGCAGCTTACGCATTACCATTTCGTATTCCAATCTGCCGCTGCTGTCCCGCTGCAGTCGTTCATCTTCGTTAAAATGACAATAATACCCTTTAACACGTTCAAAATCTGTCACAGAAAACACCTCCTGTTTTTATCGGGCCTTCATTACAGCACAAAATTGCATTTTGTGCAAGTAATCGAAATACAAAAAGCGGCGGGATCTCTCCCGCCGCCCCATGGACTATGAAATTAGTCGATGTAGAGATCGCGCTTCTCGTAAGAGGTGTGCAGCAGCTCGTGGCTCTTGTGGCCGTTGGGCTTGCCCAGGTACTCTTCGTAGATGGCCTTGATCTCGGGGTTCTCGTGGCTCTTGCGCAGGGTCTTGGCAGCATCCTCATCGTAGAGAGCCTTGGCGCGGGCAACACGGATGTCGGTCCAGTTGCGCACGGTGGAGCTTACGATGGGCTGGCCGCCGCCGTTTACGCAGCCGCCGGGGCAACCCATGACCTCGATGAAGTGGTAGTTCTTCTCGCCGGCCTTGATGGCATCCAGCAGCTCGGCAGCCTTGCCGGTGGAGGAGCAAACGGCAACGTTCACATCCAGGTCGCCAACCTTAACGGTAGCTTCCTTGATGCCTTCCATGCCGCGAACATCATGCAGGTCGAGGCTGGCCAGCTCGGTGCCGGTGATCAGCTCGTAAGCGGTACGCAGAGCAGCTTCCATAACACCGCCGGTAACGCCGAAGATAACGGCAGCGCCGGTGGACTCGCCCATCAGCTTGTCGAAGTCTTCGTCGGGCAGGTTGGCGAAGTCGATGCCGGCAGCCTTGATCATCTTGGCCAGTTCACGGGTGGTGATGACGTGATCCACGTCCATCAGGCCGTTGTGGCTCATTTCGGGGCGCTTGGCCTCGAACTTCTTGGCGGTGCAGGGCATGACGGAAACGGTAACGATATCCTTGGGATCGATACCGGCCTTCTCGGCGTAGTAAGACTTGATCAGAGCGCCGGTCATCTGGTGGGGAGACTTGCAGGTGCTCAGGTTGGGGATGAACTCGGGATAGTAGTGCTCGCAGAACTTGATCCAGCCGGGAGAGCAGCTGGTGATCATGGGCAGAACGCCACCGTTCTGGAGACGATCGATCAGCTCGGTGCCCTCTTCCATGATGGTCAGGTCGGCGCCAAAGTCGGTATCGAACACCTTGGCAAAGCCAAGACGACGGAGGGCAGCAGCCATCTTGCCGGTAACACCGGTGCCGATGGGCATGCCGAATTCCTCGCCCAGAGCAGCGCGCACGGCGGGAGCGGGCTGCACAACAACATGCTTGCCGCTGGCCAGAGCGTCCCAAACGGGCTTGGTCTCGTCACGCTCGGTGAGAGCGCCAACGGGGCAGGCGGTGATGCACTGGCCGCAGTTGATGCAGGCCATCTCGCCCAGGCCCTTGTCCCAGGGGCTCTCGATGGAGGTGCGGAAACCACGCTTCACAGCGCCGATAACGCCGATCTTCTGCACCTTGGCGCAGGCACCCACGCAACGACGGCACACGATGCACTTGTCGTTATCGCGGATGATGGAGGGAGAGCTCAGGTCGATGGTGTGAGGAGTCTTGGCACCATCGAAGCGCTCGCCGCTCTCAACGCCCATATCCAGGCACAGCTTCTGCAGTTCACAGTTCTGGCTGCGGGCACAGGTGAGGCACTTACGGTCGTGGTTGCTCAGGATCAACTCAAGGTTGGTCTTGCGGGCTTCACGAACAGCGGGGGTGTTGGTCTTTACCACCATGTTGGGGGTAACAGGCAGCACACAGGCAGCCTGCATACGGCGGCCACCGCAGTCAACAACGCACAGACGGCAGTTGGCAGTCTCGTTGATGTCCTTCAGGTAGCACAGGGTGGGGATATTCACATTGGCCTTGCGGGCCGCTTCAAGAACCGTCGAACCGGCAGGAACCTCTACCTGCACGCCGTCGATGGTTACATTGATCATCTGTTCCATTATTTCCACTCCTTTATGCAGATATTAGTTCTTGACGATAGCGCCAAAGCGGCACTTCTCCATGCAAGAACCGCACTTGATGCACTTGGTGGTGTCGATCACGTGCATTTCCTTCACATTGCCGGTGATGGCATTGACGGGGCAAACACGGGCGCAAGCGGTGCAGCCGCGGCACTTGTCGGTGATCTCGTAGTTGAGCAGCTTCTGGCAGTGGTGGGCGGGGCAGCGCTTCTCCTTGATGTGAGCCTCGTACTCGCTGCGGAAATATTTCAGCGTGGAGAGCACGGGGTTGGGAGCGGTCTGGCCAAGGCCGCACAGAGCGGTAGACTTGATGTTGGTAGCCAGAGCTTCCAGCTTCTCGATGTCGCCTTCTTCGCCCTTGCCTTCGGTGATACGCTCGAGGATCTCCAGCATACGCTTGGTACCGATACGGCAGGGAGTGCACTTACCGCAGCTCTCGTCTACGGTGAAGTCGAGGAAGAAGCGGGCGATGTCGACCATGCAGTTGTCTTCGTCCATTACGATCATACCGCCGGAACCCATCATGGAACCGATGGCGGTAAGGGTATCGTACTCAATGGGGGTATCCAGCAGGTCGGCAGGGATGCAGCCGCCGGAGGGGCCACCGGTCTGCACAGCCTTGAAGGCCTTGCCGCCGGGGATGCCGCCGCCGATCTTGTAGATGATGTCGCGCAGGGGGGTGCCCATGGGAACCTCTACCAGACCGGTGTTGTTGATCTTGCCGCCCAGAGCGAACACCTTGGTGCCGGGGCTCTTCTCGGTGCCGATGGAGGTGAACCAGTCAGCGCCTTTGAGAATGATCTGGGGAATGTTGGCATAGGTCTCAACGTTGTTGATGTTGCTGGGCTTGTCGAACAGACCGCGCACAGCGGGGAACGGAGGCTTGGGAGTGGGCTCGCCGCGCTTGCCCTCGATGGAGCGCATCAGAGCGGTCTCTTCGCCGCAGACGAAGGCGCCGGCGCCCAGACGGATGTACATATCAAAGTCGAAGCCGGTGCCGAAGATGTTCTTGCCCAGCAGGCCGTATTCGCGAGCCTGGTCGATGGCCAGCTGCAGACGCTTAACGGCGATGGGGTACTCGGCACGGACGTACACATAGCCCTCGGAAGCGCCGATAGCGTAGCCGCCGATAGCCATAGCTTCGATCACGGAGTGAGGGTCGCCTTCCAGAATGGAGCGATCCATGAAAGCGCCGGGGTCGCCCTCGTCGGCGTTGCAGATGATGTACTTCTGCTCAGACTTGGAGGCAGCCGCGAACTTCCACTTGGTGCCGGTGGGGAAACCGCCGCCGCCACGGCCACGGAGACCGGACTTGATCATTTCGTTGATAACATCTTCGGGAGACATCTCGGTGAGCACCTTGGCCAGAGCCTGGTAACCGTCGAAGGCGATGTACTCGTCGATGTTCTCGGGGTCGATAACGCCGCAGTTACGCAGGGCCAGACGGCGCTGGTCGCGGTAGAAATCGATGTCGTCCAGAGACAGGTGGGCATCCTCGTGCTCTTCCTTCTCCTTGTAGACCAGGTGCTGGGCAATACGGCCCTTGAGCAGGTGCTCGGCAACGATGGTATCTACATCTTCTACCTTGATGCGGCTGTAGAAGGTACCTTCGGGGTAAACGATAACAACGGGGCCGGCTTCGCACAGACCGAAGCAACCCGTACGGACTACCTTAACTTCTTTGTCCAGACCGTGCTTGGCGATCTGCTCTTCAAAGCGCTCGATCAGCTGGTTGGAACCGCTGGAAGTACAGCCGGTACCGCCGCAGACAAGCACATGTGCACGATAAAGATCCATGTTTGCTCCTCCTTAACGTTTGCTTACGGTTACTCAGCAGCGCCGATGGTGTATTCCTGAACAGGACGGCCATTGACGATGTGCTCAGCCACGATGCGGGAAACCATCTCGGGCTTCACCTTCACGTAGGTCACCTTTTCCTTGCCGGGAACCAGCACGTCCAGCATGGGCTCGAGACGGCACATACCGATGCAGCCGGTCTGGCTCACGGTAACGTTCTGGAGACCACGGGTCTGGATCTCGTCCATGAACTTGAGCATGACGGGGCGGGCGCCGGCGGCGATGCCGCAGGTAGCCATACCGATCACGATACGGGTGCCTTCGTCAGCGTCCTTACGCATGGAAATCTTACCCAGAGTCTTTTCGCGGATAGCCTGCAGTTCAGCCAGGGATTTCATAGCTTATGACACCTCCAAGATAGGTTTGAATTCTTCTTCGATGCTTTCTTTCATCCATGCATAGATGTCGGGCTCGTTGAGCGGGATGCCGCCCAGGGCTTCGCGCACCATTCGGGTATCGAACAGCGCCTCGGCCTGCCCTGCCCGGGCTTCGAAGACGAAGTCGGGCTTTTCGGGATTGAGCGTGACCAGCGTTAGCAGCGTATCGCAGATCTCCCCCATGGGGATACAATCGATATGCCCCAGATGAAACGTAGCGGAGATGGTTGTCCCCACGTTAACGGTACTCTGGATGGAGAAGGCGCCATCGCTCATCTCCGCGCTTTGCTTGAGCATCGGTATTCCCAGACCCACCTTACGCGTGGTGCGGGTGGTGGTGAAGGGGTCCGTTACCTTTTTGAGAAACTCCTCGCTCATACCGCAGCCATCATCGGCAACAGTAAAGCGGAGCATGTTGCTTTCGTCCTTTTCAAAGGTAATGGTGACCAGCGTTGCACCGGCTTTGATGCTGTTCTGCGCTATATCCAGAACATGCATGGATAGATCTCTCATTGCTTACATCGCCTTGTACTTTTCGAGGATACCGGGAATCTCGGCGGGGGTAAGACGACCAAAGACATCGTCGTTGATCATCATAACGGGAGCCAGACCGCAAGCGCCCAGGCAGCGGGTAGCCTGAACGGTGAACTTGCCATCCTTGGTGGTGTCGCCGGCGTTGATCTCCAGTTCTTCGCAGAGCTTATCCAGAACAGCCTGGGAGCCCTTAACGTAGCAAGCGGTACCGAGGCATACGCCGCAGACGTACTTGCCCTTGGGCTGCAGGGAGAACTGAGAGTAGAAGGTAGCAACACCGTAGACTTCGCTCAGCGTTACGCCCAGGCCCTCAGCGATGACCTTCTGCACGTCTTCGGACACGCAGCCGAAGATGTTCTGCGCTTCTTGCAGAACGGGCATAAGAGCACCCTTTTGTTCTTTGTGATCCTGGATTACCTGTGCCAGCTTTTCAAACTTTTCGTTACGATCGGACATGGCAGTATAAGACCTCCTCCATACTTGAATCACTGTAACGTGTGCTTGAACAGCACAAATCTACTATATAATATCATACATCACGACAAAAAGCACGCATTTTGTGAAAAAATAATCATTTTTATCAGAGTGTATATAAACACGGCGGTTTTGTTAGTAAAACCGCCGTGTTCCAAGCAATAAAAAGCACTGGCTCTGTTTGCTTTTCAGCCATAGATCGCCTTCAGGAAGCGGAAGGCGGCTTCTGCCGTAGGCTCCTCCAATGGCAACGAAAACACCTGATCCTGAATATCCTCCAGGCGGTGCGCATCGCTGGAGTGCAGTTGAAAGCGTCCTTTGGTGGCGTAGGCAGGGCAATCGATGCCCGCAGACACCTCCACAATGGGAAACTGCGGCAGAAAGGGCATCAGACCCAGCGCGCCGATCATGCCGTTATGGCCGCGGTTGATGTGGGCCGGAACGGTGATGCCGTTGTGCCGCTTGACCAGTGCCTCCACCTCGTCCACGCTGAGGGTGGTGGCGTTGATGAGCAGCTTGGTCAGAATGCCCCCATCCTGATCCCCGCCGGTTTTGATGAGCTGGTTGCCGAACAGGGAGGGATCGTTGGCGATATCCGGCAGGGAGGCATATACCTCCTCCCCTGCCGCAAGCGCATCCTCCAGAGTGGGAAAATACCCAAGGATATGCGCTTCCTCCTTGCTGGTGATCTCCATGCCCGGCAGGATGGCCACGCCGTATTCCTTACCTGCCTCCATAGCCTCCGGCACGTTACGGGTGGTATTGTGGTCGGTCAGCGCAACAAGGCTCAAACCGTTTACACAGGCCATGCCCACCAGGTTCCAGGGGGTCATCTCGTCATCTCCGCAGGGGGAAAGACAGCTGTGCAGATGCAGATCGCAGAATACATCCATGCTTATTCCACAGGAGCGGCGATGCCTGCCTTGTTCATGATGCCGCAGACCTCATAAGCGGTCTTGGTGGTGGAGAGCACCGCCATGCCCTCTTCGGTGGCCTTGGCAAGGGAAGCCTCCTCCGCCTCAACGCCCTCGACCAGGATAACGCAGGCCATCTCCATCAGCACGGAAACGGCGATCACGTTCACATGGGTCTGTACGGTGCACCAGGCCATACCGGGCTTGCCGTGGGCCAGTACCCAGCTGAGCAGATCGCAGCTGTAGCCGCAGGAGATCTCCGCATCCAGGTTTGCGCCTTCGTTTACACACTTTGCATCCAGCAGGGTCATCAATTCGCTTACTTTCATTGGTTTCTCTCTCCTTATTCTCTGGTGGTCTTTGCCAGTTCTACCATTTGCTGAGCCATGATCTTGAGCCGTTCCTTGAGGATGTGGATACAATCCATCTCGGTGGCAAAGCCCCGGACGATATCCTCGGCAAAGGTACGGCAGGTGGGGCTGCCGCAGCTGCCGCAATCGTAACCGGGCAGGCTGCGCACGATCTCCTCCATGCGCTCCATTTTCTTCATGGCCTCCACGATATCGTCATCCAGCCGCATAACGCTGTTGGGCAGTACGGGCTTATCGGCGATGAGGGGATACTTACCAAGGTAGGAGGCGTTCACCTTGTCATCCGGGTGGGTGATGTCGCAGCCGCTGAGCAGCGTCTGTACCGCATTGCGGGCGACATAGCTGTTTTCGAAGGTAAGCGGGCCGCCCACGCAGCCGCCGGTGCAGGCTGCGCCCTCGAAGAAGACCAGATCCTGCAGCTTGTTGTTCTCGATCTCCTCCAGCACACGGATCACGTTTTCGATGCCGTCCACCGCCATGCTGTGCTCGGGTGCCACCGCAGCCGCCTCGCCGCCGCTGCTGGCCCAGCCTACGCCGTAGGAAGAGGCCGTGGCACGGTTGGAGTCGGTATGCACCTTCTTGATGTGGCTGGCCAGAATGCCGTAGATCTCCAGCATGGAGATGGCTCCATCCACCGCCGAGGTCTCGTGGCCGATGGGGTTGCGGATGGCCGTCATCTTGGCGGCGCAGGGCGTGATGAAGAAGCAGCCCACATCTCCGGGCTCCACGTTATGCTTCTTGCAGAACTCCTTCTTGGCCACCATGGCGGCAACCTCCATAGGCTGCCGGATGTCGATGATATGGGAGAGCAGATCCGGGAAGCGTACACGGATCAGGCGCACAATGGCCGGGCATGCCGAAGAAATGATGGGATAATCCTCCGGCTGGGCATTGCGCATACGCTCACGGATGGCGCGGGTAACGATATCCGCACCGCTGGCTACCTCGTATACCTCATCAAAGCCCATGGCAAGCAGACCGTCCAGCACCTGCGAGGGGCTGATAAGATGCTTGAACTGCCCATAGAGAGACGGTGCAGGCAGCGCGATCTTGTACTTGAACTGCTCCAGTGAGGAGAGCGGATCGGTCTGGGCATACTTGGCGTGGTAATCGCACACACGGATGCACTCGCCGCAGTCGATGCAGCGCTCATCGATGATGTGCGCTCTGCCGCCGCGGACACGGATGGCTTCTGTAGGGCAACGTTTCAAGCAATTGGTGCATCCCTTACATTTTTCCTTATCCAGCCGGACGGAATGGAATCTTTTGTCCTGCATGATGTTTTTTCCTCCGAACAAAAACCGATAGATCAGCGCTTAACGGCAAACCCCATCTTGATGGTGGTGCCGACTCCTACCTCGCTGACGATATCGAAGCTGTCTGCATTGCGCTTCATGTTGGGCAAACCCATACCTGCGCCGAAGCCCAGATCCCGCGCTTCTTCGCTGGCGGTGGAGTAGCCCTCCTCCAGCGCTTTGGAGATATCGGGAATGCCGGGGCCTACGTCCTTGGAGATGAGCATAACCTCATCAGGGCTCATTTCCATGATCAGGTTGCCGCCGTTGCTGTGAATGATCAGGTTCAGCTCGGCCTCATAGCTGGCCACCGCCACACGGCGAAGGGTAGCGGCATCGATGCCCAGCTGCTTCAGCTTGCGCTTGATGCTGGCGGATGCATCGCCGGCGGTCTGAAAAGCGCCGGAAGCAACGTCGTAGCTATCAACGAATAAATTGTTGGACATGTTTGATCCCTCTCTTTTGCAACTTATGCGCCGGTGCGGGCCGCGCTGCCCTTGATGCCCGCCTGGTACAGCAGGCCGCAGGTGGTGTAGTTGGTGTTTTCGGTAGCCAGTACCGCGATGCCGATCTCCCGTGCCTCCTCAAGGATCTCCTCCGAGGGGATCTTACCACGGGCAAAAATGACGCAATGGATATCCAGCATCTCTGCGGTGCGCATCACGTGCACATTGGTCAGGCCCGTGATCAGCACGCATTTTTCCTTTACAAAAGCAAGTACATCGCTCATCAGGTCGCTGCCGCAGGCCATGCAGACTTCTTCGTCCAGCCGATCTTCGCCGCAGAGCACCTTTGCATCCAGAATGGGGATCAGGTCTCGGATCGTCACCGTACATTCCTCCTATGTGTTGCCCAATGTATTATACACCTGCCTGAGCAGGTCGAGAGACAAAATGGTCTGGTATTTGAGTGAGGCCCCAAAGCTGACAGTCGGGGCATCGGCCTGTAGAGACTCACAAAAGTCGGCATAGCTGCCGAACAGCTCCATAAGGCCCACCACGCAGCTGTTGCGCGGCTCGGGAAAGCGCTGCCTCAGCCGGACGGAGACCAGCGAGGTCTGGTCTTTGAGCGCAAACAGCGCAGCGGAAAGCTCCTCCGTGCCGCCCTGAGAGCGGTCTGCCTGCAGGCTCAGCTGCTGTAATTCTCCGACCAGTGCAGCAGCATGCTCGAAGGCTGCCTTCAGGATCTCGATCTGCCCGCGCATGCCCTGCATGCTGACCGCCGCCCCCGGCAAGCGGATGTGATACAGATAGGAATCCACTCCATGCAGCTCGCTGATCTGCTTGCGCACGGTGCGGGCATCCTCTTCGGTGGCGTAGACAGCCGCCAGCACGCGCCAGCGCTCATCCTGCCACAGATACCCTGCCGCACCCCGGAGGCGGTACTGCTCCCCCAGCTCCTCTGCCGAGCTTTGCCCATCGAAAGCGCCAAGCTGCAAGGCGTACCAGTTTACCTCCGGCAGCTGCCACTGGCAGCTTTCCAGGGTCTCGTCAAAGCCTTCCTCCAGAGAAAAGGGCGTGGCGGTGGGCAAGGGTTCAATAACGGTATCGACGGTGCTGCGGCTAAGCAGGCCGCCAAGCACCAGAAAAGCAGCTGCACCCACCAGCAGCCAGCTGAGCCATTTGACCGGTACATGGCCGCTGGGATAGATCTTTTTATGCTCCTGCACAGGCATTCCCCTTCCACCAAGCAATGTGGGAACACCCTATGCACACCAAAAGAACATTATGCAGGCTGTTGCGTTTCTCGTCTCATTCTGTTACCATGAATCACAGATTATTATACTGTATGGAGGTCAAATATGCAATATCATCTGGAAACGATCCCCGTATGGGAAGCGATGGAAGCCGAAACGCCCTGCCCCTTCTGTATGCTCTATCAAAAGCTGGAAGAGAGCGAGGTGGATCGTTCCCTCGGCGGCAGCGTTATGGAGCCGGATGCCCGCATCCGCGTAAACGAGACCGGCATCTGTGCCCACCACCACCAGCTGCTTTTTGGTATGCAGAACCGTTTGGGCCACGCCCTACTGTGCGACAGCCACTCCAAGGAGATCCTGATGAAGCTGGAGCGCACCAGGATCGGCGGCAAGGCGGGCTTTTTCTCCAAGGAGGCCGGCCCATGCGAAAAACTGGCCAAGGAGCTGCGCTCCCTGACCAGCGGTTGTGTGATCTGTGAAGATATCGATGCGCATATGCAGCGGTACCTGTATACCTTCATCCACCTGTGGAAGACCGATACCGCCTTCCAGCGCAAGTGGAACGAATCCAAGGGGCTGTGCTTCCCCCACGCTGCCGACCTTCTGGATATGGCTGCCCGCCAGCTGAGCGGCAACCAGCAGGAGGAGTTTGCCCGTTCGATCCTGAACAGCATGAAGCGCACCCTGGGCGAGGATGAAGCCGATCTGGAATGGTTCACCCTGAAATTCGACTACCGCAACCAGCAGAAGCCCTGGGGCAACAGCCGCAATGCGCTGGAGAGAACGGTGAACCGTCTGCGCTCCAAGTGCATTGAGGGCGATAACGCTTAAGCCTCTGCAGGCTCGTAGCGCTCCAGTGAAACGCCGGATTTTTCAAACAGCTCCAGCGTGAAGGGATCCGGATAACCCTGTTCGTAGATCACGCGCTTGATGCCCACATTGATGATCATTTTGGCGCAGATGGAGCAGGGCTGATGGGTGCAGTACAGGGTAGCCCCATCGAGAGAGATGCCCAGCTTGGCAGCCTGCACGATAGCATTCTGCTCCGCATGGATGGCATAGCACACCTCTGCCCGGGTGCCGGATTCGATGTTCAGCTCATCGCGCAGGCACACGCCCCGCTCCTTGCAGGTGGGAAAACCTGCCGGTGCGCCGTTGTAGCCGGTGGTCATAACACGCTTGTCCTTTACGATCACCGCACCGATGCTGCGGCCCTGACGGTGGCAGCTGGACCATTCCGAAACAAGATAAGCCATTTTCATAAACCGAATATCCCATTTATCCAATATCAACACCCCATTTCACCAGCATCATAGCACATATGCCCGGTAAATAGCAAGGCATGGCTTTCGGCATCGGCTCATAGCTTTTCCCCGGAGGGGAAAACATGAGCAATGATGTAAAGAAGCAGACCCTGCTGATCACAGGGCTGAATGGCGTGATCCGTGCGATGGGGTTTCTTTTGCGCATTTTGATGGCGCGGCTGCTGGGTGCAGAGATCATGGGCATTGCGGAGCTGGCTTCGGGTGTGCATATGCTGGCCATAACACCGCTCACCTCGGGGCTGCCCATGGCCATCAGCCGCCTGACGGCAAAGGAGACCGCAGAACAAAAGAGCATGCCGCTTCAGGCAGGGCTTAGGCTCGTGCGCAGAGCAGCGCTGGTGCTGATACCTGTGTTTCTGCTCCTTTCGCCGCTGCTGGCAAGGCTGACGGGGGATGTACGGGTATTGCCCTCTCTTTGGTTTTCTGCGCCCTGTGTACTGATCCTTGGGTATTCGGCAGCGTACAACGGTTATTGCTACGGCACCAAACAGAGCTGGCTGCCCGCTGTTTCGGAGCTGGCGGAGCAGACACTCCGGCTTTTATTCACGCTGCTGTTGCTGCCCTTACTGGGGAGCCTTACAGCTGCATGGCTGGCGGCTGTGCCGGTAGCCTCCACGGTTCTGGCAGAGGCGGCCGGGCTGCTGCTGGTGGTCTGCACGGCGAGGCTGCCGCGCTCGGTCCACGGCAGCGCAGCAGCCTGGCAAAGACCGATCCTGCATCTGGCGGTGCCTTCTACCATTACAAGGGTAGTGGGCACGCTGCTGCGCTCGGTCACCTCCATACTGATCCCGCTGCGGCTGGCGGCTTCCGGGCTGCCGGGCAGCGAAGCCACGGCGCAGCTGGGTATGCTCAACGGTATGGTGCTGCCGCTGATGATGCTGCCCTGCATCTTTACCGGCGCATTGAATATGGTCATGGCACCAAGGCTGGCGCAAAGCGAAGAAAACGCCCGGCAGTGCAAGCGCATCCTGCTGAGGCTGCTTGCTGCCGGGCTGTTGGTGGCTCTGGTATGTACGGGGCTGTTGGTGCTGGCTGCTCCGTTCGTTTCGGTGGTCATCTACCGTTTGCCGGAGCTGACGGCGCTGTTCAAGGCCGCTTCTCCCCTATGCTTTCTCTGCGCGGCCGAAAACCTGTCGGTTGGCTGCATCACCGCACTGGGGCTGCAAAAGCAGACGCTGTGGGGCGCACTGGGGGCATCGCTCACATCGCTGGTGCTGACATGGTGCCTGACAGCACAGCCCGCCTTACGTCTGGAGGGCGTGATCATCGGGCTGGCAGCAGGGCATGTGCTGCATATCCTGTGGAACAGCGGCATCCTGCTGCGCTGGTGGCGGGGTCATACCTTGCGGTGATAGATGCGATGGATCTCGGCGGTCTCGGAGCCATCCGGCTCGTAGACCACCAGCGGCGGCATCCACAAAAGACCGGGGCGGGCGTTCTTCATGCCCTCCAGCAGCACCAGATAGGGCGCACGATCCACCTTGGCATATACCAGGCGGATGCGTTTGGGCTCGATGCGGGCGCTGCGGTAGGCATCCGTCAGTTCCAGCAGGCGCTGGGCGGGAAACACCATGCAGAGCCTGCCCATATTGCGCAGCACCGCAGCGCAGGAGGCTGTCCACTCCCCGATGGAGATGGCTGCCTCATGCCTGGCAAGGGTAACGCCCTCGGTGCTGTTCTTCAGTGTACTGCCCTGCTTGCCGTAGGGCGGGTTGGAGACCACCATGTGCGCACTGCCGTAGCCCAGCAGGGCAGCGGCGTTTCGCATATCCTCAGCGCAGACTCGGATACGCTGTGAAAGACCGTTCAGTGCAATACTGCGTTCTGCCATATCGGCCATATCCGGCTGCACCTCAAAGGCGGTAAAGGTAGCATCCTCCCGCTGCGCACTGAGCAGAATGGGCAGGATGCCTGTACCCGTGCCCATATCCACCACATGCTCCCTGGGGCGTACGCGGGCAAAATCGCTGAGAAGCACCGCATCCATGCCAAAACGGAAACCATTCTCGCTCTGGATGATGTGCAGGTCGTTCAGCTGCAGATCGTCGATCCGCTCCCCGGGCAGCAGGTTGGGCTCCATAGCAGGTCTCCTTGGTGTGGTTTGGTCATTCGGTAAGAAGCTGGGCATCCGCAAGGAGCAGATAGCCGGTCTGGTTTTGCCAGGCAACGATGCACCACGCTTCTCCGGTAGCCAGAACAGGCAGCTCGGTACCGGCGGGAAGGCTTGCCAGCAGTTGGGCATCGGCAGTGGGCGAAAGCCGCAATGCTGCGCCGTTGGCAGAGACGGCAGCGGTCATGCCCTGCGCCTCTTGGAAACCATCGGGCAGGAGTGCATCGCTTTCCCGCCAGGCAGCCAGTGAGATCTCCGGTTGCAGGTCGAGATACGCTACGCTCACATAACCGATGAACTCTCTGTAGGTGACCAGTGCCCAGCCATCCTCGATGGTGTACACCTCAACGGTGGCACCGCTCGGCACAAGGCTCAGCACCACAGAATAGGGACAGGCTTTTTGCCGCAGATTCAGGGAGCCGCTGGGGGTGACCACCGTGGCAGGACCCATGCTGTATTCCGGCAGCAAAACGCTCATCTGCCCGGTGATGGTCTCTGCGGCATAGTTTTCGCCAAAGGTAAGGAAGCTGCGCTTGGCATAGCCGGTAACACCGTCGTAACGGACGGAGCACCAGATATCGTCCAGTTCCTGCGCCAGTACCACGGAACACTGCGGGATGCGCTTGAGGATCGGAGCGGTATTGTTGGGGGCCTGCCGCAGATTGAGAGATCCGCCGTTGGTGGTAACACGGGCATTGCGGTACTCGGCAGCAGCTACAAGAGGCTCTCCGCAGCCGGGCACAGCCTCTGCGACCGTGCTCTGCACAGGGGCAGGCGATTGCGTGGGAACCGGCGTTACCACAGGCGTTGGCACAGGAGTGACCACAGGCGTTGCTACAGGCACCATGGTCGCCACCACAGCCGGTGCTTCGCCGCCGAAACGGAGAAACTCGGTCATGATATAGCCTGGAATGCCCATATACTCAACAACGCTGAAATCATTGACCGTGCCGGTGACTACGACCTGCGTACCCGGCTGCAGCCGCATGATGATGGCGCTGCCCTTATAGGGCTGCTCGCGGAAATTGACCGTACCGCTCTTGGCATAGACAGTGGCCGAATAACCCGCAGAGGCTTCCGGAGCTGTTGTGGCCACCGGGGAAGCACCAGGGGTGGCAGCAGGTTCAACGAGCGGCGAATCCATGAAGATCCTGCCCAGAAGGCCACGAACGGCATAGGCCTCTACGCCGTTGTAGGAAACGTGTGCCCATGCTCCCTCCACACTGAGCACTTGCACCGCATCGCCTTCCAATACCACCATCACAATGGGGGCCTGCTTGGAGGGAGCCTGGCGCAGATTCAGAAAATCGTTGGCGATCACAAAGGCATAAGCAGCCTGCTCTGCAGTGGGCTCTGCCATAGGAGTGGGAGCAGGCGTTGCGGACAACAGCTGGGGCGTGGGCACAACCGGGTCTGCTGTGGGGACTGCAGTAGGCTGCTGCACCGGCTCGGAGGTAGGTGCCTCGGTAGGCTGCTGCTTCGGCTCAGCAGTGGGAGCCTCGGTGGGCTGCTGCTCCGGCTCGGCAGTGGGAGCCTCGGTGGGCTGCTGCTCCGGTTCGGCAGTGGGTGCCTCGGTGGGCTGCTGCTCCGGCTCCGCAGTGGGTGCCTCAGTGGGCTGCTGCTCCGGCTCGGAAGGGAGGGGGTTTGCGCCGGTGGTTTCCTCCGGTGCAGCCGTTTCGGGAGAAACAGCGGTTTCGGAAGGTCTGGGCGTAGTGATGGGGCGAAGCGTAGGCTCGGAGGTGAGCGACATCTCAATAGCCTCGCGCATCAGAGCAAAGGAAAGGTTCAGCTTTACATTCCGGCAGCCCGGATAATAGAAGCCCAGAATGGATTCGTACGAATACCCCTGCTTGGCCATTTCGATGGCACCAAACAGACTCATGCCCACGCCGTGACCATGACGGGCAGCACGAACGGTGAAGGTATCGCCACCGGCGGATACGCTCCACAGCTCGTTGTTATCGGGCTGCAGGCTCATATCCAGCATTGCTTCCAGCTCGTCGAAGATCTGGGCCGTGACCGTAACAGGAACCACCCTGCGGCTACCGTCAGCGGTCTGGGTCTCTGCCATCAAGGCGAGCTCGGCGGCGGTGTACAGCTTGCTGGGAGGCGCATATTTGGGGGTATTCAGCTTTATGCTTTCCAGCCAGATGAGGCTGGTATTGCCCGTGTTGGCGGCGTATCCGTCTGCGATAAGCGCATCGATGGCCTTCTGCCGGATGAGCGAAAGAAACGCCTCCGGCACGCTGCCGTTGAGCAGATCCTTATCGATCCGGATGGTCTTGGCAACCGCGCTCTTGCTGGCCAGATCGAAGGGGTCCTCCTTCATGGGCAGGTAGGGGTAGCTTTCGCCCCATACATTTTCGGAAGACTCGGTCTGGCCGCCATTGCTGAAGCAGGTGTAGGCTTTGGCAAACTCATCGCCGTATTTGAGCACGCAGCCTGCAGTGTTGTAAACCGCAGTACGGCAGGCTGTGTTATCCTGGGGGGTGCCGCGGTAGAGCTGATCTGCGCCGGTATCCACCACATCGTATTTCTCGTTGGCACGCTCTTCCATGGCGCGCAGGGTGTAGGTTCGGGCCGCGACGGCCTGTGCCTTCAGGGCTTCTTCAGGTGAGGTATCCATAATGGCGTAGGAAAGAACGCCGGTGATGTAATCCTCTACCTGAATGTTGGCCACCAGCATAAGGGCATAACCCTTATCGGTCTCTACGCTGGAAAGGTACAGATCGGCAGGGTACGCGCTGGCTCCCTTGGCCTGGGTGATGGTGATGGTTGCCTGCTTGCTGCTGCGCAAAAGGATGGTCTCGGGGCCAACGATCCAGCGCTGGTCACCGTAAGCGAGAGTGATATTGCCACCGGTGGCATCCAGCCCGATGGTGATATTCTCGTTTGCGGGCAGGGCCAGCTCGCTGTTATAAACGCGGTATGCGGCAGAAAGCTGTACATCCAGTGAGGTGGCTCCGTCGAGAGAAGCGAGGCAGACGCGTACAAGGCCGCCGCGAAGAGTGTCATCCTGCTCGGAGACAACAGGAGTCACCTGAGCGGCTGCCGCCAGGGGCACAAAAAGCACCAGCAGTGCTGACAGCAGGCATAACGATCGTAAAGCAAATGCAATACCCTTCCTGTTATTTTGCATATATGTCACTCCCGTATTTTTCGTATGGTCACCTTTTATTGTAACACATCCAGCTTGATGTGTCCATGCACAACTGTTTTTATTTCTTGTCTTCGCCAAAAATCGTTTTCTTTACTTGGTGTTCTGTCAGCGTACACACCACTGCGCCTGTAACTGCGTCCACCTGGTGCACGATCAGGCAACTGTTCTCCGGGCAATGCCCGGCTGCCCGCAAGCACTGGGCTGCCTCTGCCGGCCCGGTTACAGCATAGGTACGGGCCGGGTACAGCCTGCCCGGTACCATGCCGGGGCGTTGCTCGAACCGCCTTACCGTATAGACACCGCCGCTGTGTACGCTTTCGTGGGCTGCATAGGCCAGATACGGCCCAAGCGCCAGCAACAGCGGGTTGAAGGTCCCCTGAAAGGCGCTGTACAAGCCAAGCATGCAAAGCGCTGCAGAGCATAGATAGCTGAGCAGCAGAAGCAGACGCTCCACATTCTGCTCCCAGCCCAGCTTCCCGGCCAGCGCCAGCAGTACTCTGCTGCCATCCAGCGGCAACACAGGCAGGCTGTTGACCAGCAGGAGCGATGCATTGCACTCCAGGAGCTGATACGCAAAATACACCTGCCGGGCAAAGGGAAGGCACAGAAGCGCCGCAGCTCCGCTGGCCCCGATCCCGGCAGCCGCGATAGCAAGCCGTTTACCTGTGGGCAGCATCGGATAACCGGCTGCCTGTGCCACAAACCCAAGGGGCGTCCATTCCACCTCCAGATGTCTGATGCTGCACAGACGCATGGCAACAAGATGCCCGCCTTCGTGGATCATTACCGCCAGCGCCACCGCCAGCAGCCTGTTAGCCGGTACAAAAAGCAACGAAGTCAGCAGACAGAGTACGCCCGCCGGGTGGATGGAAAAATGCCAGTTTTTCATTCTTCGTCAGTTCGCATGGAGGAAGAAGGATCTACCGAACGCCCATCGATCCGCATCTCGAAAGCCAGCGGGCTGTCCGGCAGAAGCGTAGCGACCACATCCCCTGCAGATACCTCTTGCCCCACCTCCACAAAGCAATCGGCCAGATTGCCATAGAGGGTCTCGCTGCCATCCGGGTGGCGAAGCCGCAGGATGCGCTCCTCCCCCAGCCCATGTGCGATGTTCATCACTTCCCCACCTGCTGCCGCACGGATCTCCCGCGCAACGGCGGCGATCTCCAGATAAGGCTCTGCAGCCGACCACACATGCACGGTTTGCCCCTCTGCCGGGGCAATGACCGTTACTGCAGGAGATGGGTTCCACACCTCACGGATCTCCGGCGGCAGGAGTTCACTGACAAAGCTGAGCTTGCCGATATCCTGCTCCCAGCTTGCCGAAAGACCGCTTTTGAGCGCAGAGAATGCGCTTACGCTCTCATGTCCCTCCCCTGCGCTGTGTACCGCCAGCACCACCAGCGCCAGACAGCCCAGCAGCGCCAGATTCTTCGTAAGCTCCCCAGGGGCCAACTGAGCCCTCCAGCCTCTTGACCTCTTTGGCAGCTCTGACCATTCGGCGGCGGTTGGCGGAGCCATTTCGCTGAGCACGGGCGGCTGCAGCCGCTGCCTGCGTTCTCTTACCTGTATCTGCTTTACACGCGTTTCTTTCTCCAAACAAAATCCCCCCTCGGTAGTTCCTATGCACTACCGAAGGGGAATATGCTCAGAGATCAAAGGCAACCTTTTTTCTGCATATAGTCCAGCGTACGGATGATCGCCAGCTTGCCGTGGCTGTAGGTGAGGCCGCCCTGCAGGAAGGCAGTATAGGGCTCGCGCATGGGGGCATCGGCGCTCAACTCGATGGAAGCACCGCTGACGAAGGTGCCCGCCGCCATAATGACCTGGTGCTGGTAGCCGGGCATATCCCACGGCTCGGGCAGCGCCATGCTGTCGATGGGCGAAGCGGTCTGGATGCCCTGGCAGAAGGCCACAAGGCGCTCCGGGGTACCCAGATCCAGCGCCTGGATGATATCGGTGCGGGGCGCATCGTAGCGGGGCGTGGTGTGCATGCCCATACCGCCGAACACGGCAGAAGCAAGGATGGAGGTCTTCACCGCCTGAGCCACCACATGGGGAGCCATGAACAGACCCTGATAGAAGGGCTGATAGCTGCCCGCATAGCTGCCCACCTCCCGACCGATGCCGGGAGCGGTGAGCCGGTAGCTGATGCGCTCGATCAGATCCTCGCGGCCCACGATGTAGCCTCCGGTGGGGGCCAGACCGCCGCCGGGGTTCTTGATGAGGCTGCCCACGCTCACATCTGCGCCGTAGTGGTTGGGCTCCAGCTCGCACACAAACTCACCGTAGCAGTTATCCACCATCAGGCAGGCGTTGGGAAACTCAGTATGGAGCATCTTTGCCAGAGGCTCGATATCGCCGGGCATCAGGCTGGGGCGGGAGGAATAGCCGCGGCTGCGCTGCACCGCCACCACAGTGGTGTTGGGCTTCATCGCTGCGCGAATGCCGTCCAGATCCAGCCTGCCGTCGGCAGTCATCTCCACCTGAGAATAGCTGACGCCCATCTCCCGCAGGGAGCCTACGCCGCTGCCACGGATGCCGATGACCTCCTCCAGCGTATCGTAGGGGCCGCCGGAGGCATACATCAGCTCATCGCCGGGCTTCAGTAGGCCGAAGAGGCACATGCTCAGCGCATGGGTGCCGGATGCAATCTGGGGGCGCACGATGGCTGCATCCGCTTCGAAAAGATCGGCGAAGATCTTCTCCAGGGTATCCCGGCCCACATCATCGTAGCCGTAGCCGGTGGTGGGGGCAAAGTGACGGGAGGCCACCTGATAGCGCTGCATTACATCCAGCACCTTGGCGGTATTGGTAAGGGCGATCTGATCCACCCGTTCAAAAGCCTTGCGGCAGCGTTCCTCCGCCGCCTGCACAGCCATGATGATCTGATGATTCATAGTGCTTCTCATTCCTTTGCTTGGTGTTGGGTATCTGCCAGAAAAGCAGCAATTGCCTCCCCAGCCAACGGGAGAGCGTTCTCCGCTGCCAGCCAGCAGGTGGCAGGTTCGCCCTTGAACCAGGTCTCCTGACGTTTGGCATAGTGCCTTGTATTGAGGATGATCTGCCTGCGTGCTTCCTCTACCGGCAGGATGCCCTGTACCGCAGGTACCATTTCTTTGTAGCCGATCCCCTGCATGGCTTGGGCCTCCGGCGATACACCGGCTTCAAGGAGGCTTTTCACCTCCGAAAACAGGCCCATCTCCAGCATTTGATCCACCCGCATTTCGATGCGGGCAAAGAGCTGCTCCCGCTCCATACGTATGGCCAGCGGAAGCACGGTAAACTCCCCTGCCTCCTCCTGCCGGGTCTGGCTGAGGGGGGTGCCGGTAAGCTCATATACCTCGATGGCACGGATCACCCTTCGCAGATCGTTGGGGTGCAGCTTTTTGGCAGATGCTTCATCCACCTGCGAAAGCATGCGGTGCAGCTGCTGTTTGCCGCCGGGCTGGTCGGCAATGGCTTCCAGCCGGGCACGGATGGCCGGGTCGCTCCGGCTCACGCCAAGGGACAGGCCATGCATCAGCGCCTTCAGGTACAGCCCTGTGCCGCCCACCAGCAGCGGCAGCTTGCCGCGGCTCAGTATACCGCGGATCACCGCCGAGGCGGCCTCTGCATAATCGGCAACGGTATAGGGAGCATCGGGCGGGACCACATCCAGCATATGGTGTGGCACCGTCTGCCGCTCGGCGGGGGTGGGCTTGGCGGTGCCGATATCCATGCCGCGATAGATCTGCATGGAATCCATACAGACGATCTCGCCGCCCAGCTGCTGTGCCAGCTGCATGGCAAGGGCGCTTTTACCGCTGGCGGTAGCACCGGTGATCGCAATGATCCTGGGTCTCATAGCGCCCTCCTACTGTATGCGCTTGAAGCGCTTCTCCAGCGCATAGCGCGACATATCAACAACAATGGGTCTGCCATGGGGGCAGGTGGGCATGGAATCGGACAAGAGCATTTCCCGAAGGAAGCCCTGCACCTCTTCCTCGCTGAGCTTATCCCCTGCCTTGATGGCACGTTTGCAGGCCATGGTAGCGATCTGTTTGCGCATGCGCTCCCGGGTTACGGCACCACGGCCTGCCTGCCACTCGTCCAGCGCCTCCAAAAAGAGGGTGCGCGGATCGGCGTTCTCGCCAAACAGCGTTGGAATGGCATGGATGGCGGCGCTGCTCTCATCGAAGGGCTGCACATCGAAGCCCGCATCGGCGAGCACCTCCTGCAGCTCCTCCAAAAGTACCAGGTCGTGCTGGGTCATCTGTACCAACACAGGGGCAAGCAGCCGCTGCGAAACAGCAGTGCCTTCGAACTGTGCCATCAGTTTGTCGTAGAGCATGCGCTCGTGGGCAGCATGCTGATCCAGCAGAAGCAGCCGGTCTCCGCATTCGAAGATCCAGTAGGTGGAGAACGCGATGCCGATGAGGCGGAGCTGCTCTTCGGGTTTTTCGGCTTCCAGAAGGCTGGTCTGCTCCGGGGCAGTCTCGGGCTTGGGTTCTTGCTTAGGCAGAGGCTTCTCGGAGCGTATTGCCTTCTCCGCTGCCTCCGCCTGCTTCAGGGCCATATCCCGCATGATGCGGGTCACCTCCGGCGAAGAGGATTCCCGAAGCGTGCTGCTGCCAAGAGCAGAAAAATCAGGAGCAAAGGCGGTATACAGTTCTCTGACATTGGCGGCTGGCTGGGCAGGCTTGGCGGTCGGCTGCTCCACCGGCGCTTCTGCCGGTTTGACCGGTTCGGGCATTGCTTCCTTGCTTGGGGGAGGTACTTCCACAGGCCGCAGCGGCTCGATGGTGAACGTCTCCTTGGCAGGAGCGGGCTTAACAGGAGCTTTGGCGTCCTGTGCGGGTGCTTTAGGTTTATCTTCGGGGGCAGCACTCTGCCGGACAGATACTTCCGGCTGTTCGGGCTGCCGCTCCACCACCGCAGCAGGAGCAACGGGCTGAGGCGCTGCCACAGAAACGGGAGCAGGCTCCGGTGCGGGGGCAGCCTCTGTACCGCCGAGAGAAATGACCGTAAAGCCGCTGCCCTGAGCGGTTTCCGGTTTTTCATCGGCAGCACGCTCCGGCATCACCGAGCCGGAGGCGAGCTGGGCACCGAGGGTCTGCCCATGCAGAGCTTCGCTGACCAGCGTCTTTACTGCCTGTGCAATGCTGTTTTCGTTCTGGAAGCGCACCTCAAGCTTGTTGGGGTGCACATTTACATCCACCAGCTGGTTGGGCAGCGTCATAAACAGGGCGCACATGGGAAAGCGCCCGATCATGACCCGGCCTTCGCAGCCGCTTTCCAGCGCACGGCTCATCAAACCGCTGCGGAAATAACGACCGTTGATAAAGAAACTCTGCTGCTGGCGGTTGCCGCGGCTCAGCTCGCCGGTGCCCACATAGCCCTCCAGCAGAAGACCGTTCATATTGCCGGATACCTTGTGCATCTGGGCAAAGGCTTCCTTGCCGTATACACGGTACAGAACAGATTCCACCTTGCCATCGCCAATGGTCTGGTAGAGCGTCTTGCCCTGATTGACGAAACGGAAGGCGATCTCCGGGTGGGAGAGCATGAGCCTGAGCATATAGTCGGAGACCATGGAGGTCTCCATGCCGGGCTTTTTGAGAAACTTACGGCGAACAGGGGTATTGTAGAAAAGATCCTCCACCACAAAGGTGGTGCCGACCGGCGAAGCCGCCTGGCGGATGTCCACGAACTCGCCGCCCTCGATACGAGCACGGATGCCCAGCGGTGCATCGGCTGTCTTGGTGGTGCAGGTCACCTTGGCTACCGCCGCCACAGAGGCAAGCGCCTCACCGCGAAAGCCAAGGGTATGGATGTCGAACAGCTGTTCGGCGGTCTGCAGCTTGCTGGTGGCGTGGCGCTCGAACGCCATACGGATCTCTTCGGCAGGGATGCCCTTACCGTCATCGGTGATGCGCAAATACTCCACGCCTCCGCCGCGCACTTCCACGGTGATATGGGCAGCACCGGCATCGATGGCGTTCTCCACCATTTCCTTGACCACAGAAGCAGGGCGTTCCACTACCTCACCGGCTGCGATACGGCCAATGATCTCCTGGGACAGCTTGCGGATCGATGCCATGTTGTTCCCCCCTTAGATCCTTCGTGCTTTTTCTCTGAGACGGTAGAGGATGTTGAGCGCATCCATGGGTGTTACGGAAAGCACATCCAGGTTTTGCAGCTCCTCCACCAGTTCATCCTGTGCCAAATGGAACAGATCGGTCTGTCGGTCTTTCTTTTTCTTCTTCTCCAGTATGTTGGAGGAGATGGACTCCTGATTGATCTCGCTTACCTCCAGCCGGGCCTGGATCTCGTGTGCACGGGCCACCACCGACTGGGGAATGCCCGCCAGCCGTGCCACATATACGCCGTAGCTCTTATCGGCCCCGCCGGGCATGATCTTGCGCAGGAAGATGACCTCTTCGCCATGCTCCATGACGGAGATGCAGTAGTTCTTCACGCCCTCAAAGCGGCCCTCCAGCTCGCTGAGCTCGTGGTAGTGGGTGGCGAAAAGGGTCTTGGCACCAGTCTTTTTCTTATCCAGCAGGTATTCAACCACGGCCCAGGCAATGGCAAGGCCGTCGAAGGTGCTGGTACCGCGGCCGATCTCATCCAGAATGACCAGCGACTTATCGGTGGCATTGCGAAGGATGCCTGCGGTCTCGCTCATTTCCACCATAAAGGTGCTCTGGCCGGAGGACAGGTCATCCGATGCGCCGATGCGGGTAAAGACCCGGTCGCACAGGCTGATGTTGGCGCTTTCGGCAGGCACGAAGCTGCCCATGTGCGCCATCAGGGTAATGAGTGCGGTCTGGCGCATATAGGTGCTCTTACCCGCCATATTGGGGCCGGTGATGATGAGCATACGGTTCTCATCGCCATCGAGGGTGGTATCGTTGGGCACGAACGGCGTATCGGTCACCATGCGCTCCACGATGGGATGGCGGCCCTCCACGATGTGAAGGATGCCTTCTTCGTTGATCCCGGGTTTTACGTAGCCGTATTCCCGCGCCACCCTGGCAAGAGAAAGCAGCACATCGGCGGTCTTCAGCGCCTGCGCATTCTGCTGGATGGCGCCGATCTCCCTGGTGATGGCATCCCGCACCTCGTTAAAGAGCTGCTGCTCCAACGTAAGGGACATCTGCTGCGCCTGGTTGATCTTCTGCTCGATCTCCTTCAGCTCCGGGGTGGTGTAACGCTCGCCGGTGGCAAGGGTCTGCTTGCGGGTATAGCGCAGGGGCACCAGCCCCAGATTGCTCTTGCTCACCTCGATGTAGTAGCCGAACACCCGGTTGGAGGTGATCTTCAGGTTCTTGATGCCGGTAGCTTCCCTCTCGGCAGCCTCCATGTTGAGCAGCCACTGCTTGCCGTTCATCTGCGCATCCCGGTAGCCGTCCAGCTCGGCGCTGTAGCCGGGAGCGATGATGCCTCCATCGCTGATGAGCAGCGACGGTTCCGGGTCGATAGCGCTTTCGATCAGCTCGCAGAGAGAGTCCAGCGGCGTCATGGTATGGGCGATGGCATCCAAATGCAGAATGCCGAAGCTGCTCAGAAGCGCCTTGACTGGGGCAACACTGCGCAGGGAGCGTAAAAGGGCAAGACAATCCCGGGCATTGAGGCTGTTGTAGCTGATCTTGCCCAAAAGGCGCTCCATATCGGCAACATCCTTGAGGGCTTCACCCAGCTCCTCACTGCGGATGAAATCGTCCTTGAAGGCTTCCACACAGGCAAGCCGCGCCTCGATGCGGGAGCGGTTGATGAGGGGACTTTCCACCCAGCTGCGCAGCAGGCGCGCACCCATGGCGGTCTCGGTCTTATCCAGCAGCCAGAGCAGAGAGCCTCTGCGTTCGTTGCTGCGCAGGCACTGGGTAAGCTCCAGATTACGGCGGGTGGCACGATCGAGGAACATGGTATCCTCGCCCTGATACACCGTAAGCTGGGTGATGTGGCTGAGGGCGTTCATCTGGGTCTCGCTCAGGTAGCGCAGCAGGGCACCGGCTGCGATGGCACGCTTGTCCTTCTGCTCCATGCCAAGAGAGGCCAGATTCTGTACGCCGAAATGGCGAAACAGCTCATTGTCTGCCGAGCGCTTCTGGAAGGCGCTCTCCGCCATCTGGCTGCGGGAGACATCCACCGTCAGGTGGCGGTTCAGGCGCTCCACATCGTTGGTGACCACCTCGCTGGGCTGGATGCGTACAAGCTCGTCCCGGAGGGTGGCATCCGCATCCAGAAGCAGGTGTACGGTCAATTCGCCGGTGCTGACATCCGCATAGGCAAGGGAGGCCTGCTTGCCGGAGAAGGCAACGCAGAGCACATAGCTGGGGCGTTTTTCGTCCAGCAGAGCAGGGTCTACCACCGTACCGGGCGTAACGATGCGGATCACTGCACGCTCCACCAGACCCTTGGAGGTGGCGGGGTCGCTCAGCTGCTCGCAGATGGCAACCTTGTAGCCCCGCTCCACCAAACGGGAAATATAAGTGGTGGCAGAGTGGAAGGGCACGCCGCACATGGGCGCGCGCTCCTCCAGACCGCATTCCTTACCGGTAAGGGTAAGCTCCAGCTCTTTGGAAACCAGTTGAGCATCCTCAAAAAACATCTCGTAGAAATCGCCGAGGCGGTAAAACAGGATGCAATCCGAATACTTCTGTTTGGTTTCTACGTAGTGCTGCATCATGGGCGACAATCCGGCCATGAAGGTACCTCCCTTTCGTGCGGGTGCACAAATTCTTAGGTATTAGTGATGATGATGGCCGCAGCCGCTGCAGCTGGAGCAGGAGCCGGAGCAGCCTTCCTCCTCATCATCCCGCTCGCCGGTAACGACGAACTTGATGATGCTGTTTACCTTGCGCATCATATCGTTGAAGGCCTCGCGGGTATCGCGCATACGGTTGAGGGCCTCGTTGGCATCGATGGCGCGCTCCACCTCTTCCAGCTCGCTGCCGGCCTTGGCCAGGTCGCCGGGGTTCATGTTGGCATCGGCCAGGATGTTCTCAACGGCGGTGCGCTTCTCGGTGTAAGCGGCAATAAGGCCGGTGGCCTCTTCGTTGCGCATGGCATCCTGCTCGCTGAGGCGCATGTTGATGTACTCTTCGCTCTCCAGAATGGCTTCCGCCAGCATTTCGGCCTGATTCAATACCTTTTCCATAATGATACTCACCTTTCTGTTCTTTCTCCCCGCAGGGTGTTTACTGCGGCAGAGGTAATATGGACGGGAACGATGGTGCCGATATCGGCTTCGGTTCCCTTGAATGTGACGGTAATGTTCCGGGTGCCTTTACCCGAGACCATACCGGGGTCACGCTTGGAAAGGCCCTCTACCAGCACCTGCTCGGTGCGGCCCAGCATTTGCCGGTGGGCATTGGCGGTGGAGGCTTCCACCTCGGCGATCAGCTGGCCGATGCGGCGGGAGCTCTCCTCCTCGGGGATGCGCCCCTCCATGGCAGCGGCTTTCGTACCGATGCGGGGCGAATAGATGAATGTGAAAGCGGAATCGTACCCCACCTCCCGCACCAGGGAGCAGGTCTCCTCGAACTGGGCCTCGGTCTCGCCGGGGAAGGAGACGATCAGATCGGTGCTGAGGCCGATGCCGGGCACGGCATTGCGCAGCTTTTCCACCTTGCGCAGGTAGTCTTCCCGGGTATAGCGGCGGTTCATCAGCCGGAGGATCTCGTTGCTGCCGCTCTGCACCGGCAGGTGCAGGTGGTTGCAGATGTGCTTACTGTTGGCCATCACGTCGATCAGGTCATCGCTGAGATCCTTGGGGTGAGAGGTCATAAAGCGGATGCGGGGAACGCCCATCACATCCAGGCGGCGCAGCAGCTCGGGGAAGCTCTCGTCGGTGCCGTTGCCATAGCTGTTCACGTTCTGGCCCAGCAGCATGATCTCCTTAACGCCGCCGTTGAGAAGCCCTTCGGCCTCCCGGAGGATGTCGTCCATGCGGCGGGAGCGCTCCCGACCCCGCACATAGGGCACGATGCAGTAGGAGCAGAAATTGTCGCAGCCGTACATGATGGTGATGTAGGCATGGTGGCTGCAAAGCCGCTTGAGGGGCAGGCCTTCGGCGATCAGGTTCTCCTGATCGATCACCGATACGATGCGCTGTTTCTTTTCCAGCAGCTCCAGCAGCAGTGAGGGCAGCTGGTGCAGGTTATGGGTACCGAAAGCCAGATCGATAAAGCGGTACTGCTTGAGGATGCGCTCGGCCATTTCCGGCTGCTGCACCATGCAGCCGCACACACCGATGATCAGGTTCGGCTTATCCTTTTTGAGCTCCTTGAGCCAGGTAACATTGCCAAGGGCACGGCGCTCCGCATTATCGCGCACACAGCAGGTATTGAACAGCACCAGATCCGCATCCCGGCGGTCGCCTGCTTCGGTCATGCCCATGCGGGCCAGCATACCGGCCAGTTTTTCGCTGTCGTGTGCGTTCATCTGGCAGCCGTAGGTAACGATGTGGTAGCTGGCAGGCCGATCCGGGTGGGCCAGTACCGCCTCCGTGGCAGCCTGCTGCACCGCATGCATTTCGGGGGTAACATATACAGGGGTCTGTCTCATAAGGAAGCTTCCTTTCCTTACAGTAGATTGGTCGAGCCGGTACCGCCGCAATGGCTGCAGGGCTGGGTGAGCATTTCCCGGAGGGTTGCGCCGGTGCGCTTGCGGGTAAGCTCCATCAGCCCCAGAGAGGTGAAGCCGTGCAGCACTGTTTTGATCCTGTCACCGGAAAGGGCTTCCTCCAGTGCATTCGCCACCTGCGCCTTTTCAGCGGGGTCGTCCATATCGATAAAGTCGATCAGGAGGATGCCGCTCAGATTTCTCAGCCGGATCTGCCTTGCGATCTCGGGGATCGCCTGCAGGTTCTGCTGCAGGGCCAGGCTCATGCCTTCCGGCGCAGATACATTGCCGCCGGAATTCACATCGATGGTATGGAGAGCCTCCCGCTCGTCGATGATCAGGCTGGCACCGCCGGGCAGCGGCACCCTGCGGGAGAGGGCATCCTTCAGCTGTTGCTGTACACGGTTGCCCTGCCAAAGCGCATCCATCTCAACGGTCGTGTGCTGATGTGTCTCGGCTCCTTCATCGGGGGCGTTCGCATGCTCCTGCCTGCAAAGATGCAGCTCCACCGCATAGCGGGCAGCATAGTCCCGGGCCAGAATGCGGTGAAAGGGGCTTTCCTGCAGAAGCACCGCAGGGGCTTTGACCGCAGCTACATGAGCGGTGGCCTCCTGCCAGCGGAGAAACAGCTCCTCCGCTTCGCTGAATACATCCTCCCGGCGGGCAAAGAGGGCTGCATGGCGCACGATGACGCCGAAGCGGCCATCAGCTACGGCTTTGCCAAGCGCCTTGGCTGCCGTATGCTCGGCAGGGTCTGTGATGCGTTTGCTCACGCCCACAAAGCGGCTCATGGGCATCAAAAGCACATACTGGCCGGGCAGGGCAACATCCCGGGTGAGAAATGCACCCTTGCCGCCTTTTTCGTCCTTCTTTACCTGAACGATCACATCGTTGCCGGTGATCAGCGGGGCTTTACCATTCTGGGCATGGAAGCTGTCGGACTCCCGGATGGGCAAAAAGCCGTTCAGCTTGCGACCGATGTCTACAAACGCAGCTTTCACATCCGGCAAGACCCGCTCCACACGGCCCAGCAGCAGTGCGCCCACCAGCTCGGAGGCCTCATCCTCCCGGCGGTCGTAGGCCCACAGGCTGCCGTTTTGCAGCAGAGCCGTCTCCGTTCTGCCATCCGTTTTTCGGACGAGGATCTGCATCCTGTCAGGCATGAGGGTATTCCTCCATGGGGATGAGCTGCTCCCCTGCGCCAAGGGCCAGGATCGCATCCCGGTAAATGATGTGATGGGGCTTTTCGCAACCCGCAAAGGCACACAGGCATTCCAGCCACAGGGAGGGCTTCAGAGCACCGCTGGCAAAGGTGACCGTCTCCAGAGAGATCTCGTAGCCTTCGTCTGTTTTCCGGATGCTGCCTTCCTTCACAAAGGGGCGGATATCGCAGGGGTTCTCGCCGCTCTTGGTGCGGCGGTTGGCAACGTAGCTCTCCAGCGCCATAAAGTCTTCAAAGGCAGCGGCGGCCCGGTCGGCCTCCTCGCTCCGGTAGAGACGGATGGTGTAGCGGGAGCCTGCTACCAGAGACATCAGTGTGGGAAATTCATCGCTCACACAGCGGGCATAGACCACCTGCAGGCAGGCGGGGCTCACTGCATTGAAGGTCGTCTGAAACTGCTCGGCAGAAAGACCGTCCTCCACGGGAACCTCCATCAGCTCCCGCCTGCCCACCACGCCAACGCTGAGAGGCGCGGCAAAGCTGAGACGGATATGAGGGTTGAAGCCGTTGGAATACTTGACCGGCAGACCGCTCCTGCGAAGGGCCCGCTGCACGGTGCGCATCAGATCCAGATGACCGATGTAGCGCAGGGTCTCGCCTTTTTCGAAAACAGCCATCATCCGCATACGCTGCACACTCCCTTCACCTTTTGCAGACCGCAGCCGTTGCAGCCCTCGCGGCAATCGCGGGTGGTCTCGGCGCGCATTGCCTTCTCGTACTCCCGCCACAGGAAGCTCTTATCGATATAGGCATTGATGTGATCCCAGGGCAGGAGCTCATCCTTGGAGCGCACACGGTGAGCGTAGAAATCCACGCTGAGGCCGCAATCCTCAAAGGCCTTGAGCCACTGCTCGTAGAGGAAATACTCGTTCCAGCCATCCAGCATACAGCCAAGCTCCCAGGCACGGTAGAGCACATTGGCCATGCGGCGGTCGCCTACGGCAAAGCAGGCTTCGATGCGGCTGATGCCGGAATCGTGGTAGTTAAAATGGGCAGACTTGAGGGGACGGAACAGCTCACGCACCATCTGCTGCTTGCGCTGCACCTCTTCGGGCCGATCCTGAGCGCACCACTGGAAGGGCGTGAAGGGCTTGGGCACAAAAACGCTGGCGCTGCAGGTGATGCGCAGGCCTTTGACCCGCTGGCTCTTGGGCACTGCATAGTATGCCCCGGCGGATTTCTTGGCAAGCTCGGCGATCCCGGCAAGATCCTCATCGGTCTCGGTGGGCAGGCCGGTCATGAAGTACAGCTTGACGGCGCTCCAGCCGTTGGAGAAGGCGTTGCCAAGGGTCTCCATCAGGTTTTCTTCGGTAACGCCCTTGTTGATCACGTCCCGCAGGCGCTGGGTACCGGCCTCGGGGGCAAAGGTAAGGCTGCTCTTCTTTACCTGCTGTGTCTGGGTAAGGGTATCCTGCACGAACTTATCCACACGCAGGCTGGGCAGAGACAGGGATACACGCTGATCCTTCAGCGCCTCGGTAAGACGGGTGGCCAGCTCGGTGATGTGGGAATAATCGCTGGAAGAAAGGGAGGACAGGGAAATCTCCTCGTAGCCGGTGTTGCGCACGCTGTCGCAGGCCAGCTGGCACAGCTTGTCTACACTGCGCTCGCGCACCGGGCGGTACAGCATGCCCGCCTGGCAGAAGCGGCAGCCGCGGGTGCAGCCGCGCATGATCTCCAGCATGATGCGGTCGAATACCACCTGGGTATAGGGCACCGGCGGGCAGGTGGGACAATACGCCTCATCCATATTGACCTGGATGCGCTTGTTGATGACCTTGGGCACGGTATCATCCACAGGGGTCAGGCTCTTGAGGGTGCCATCCTCGTTGTAGGCATCTACATACAGCTCGGGCACATAAACGCCCTCCAGCTTTGCCAGACGGCGCAGGGTCTCCCTGCGGGAGATGCCCTCCTTGCGGGCCTTGCGGATGGTATCGGTCAACTCCACGATCAGCTCTTCCCCATCGCCGATCATAAAGGCATCGATAAAGGCATGAAGCGGTTCGGGGTTAAAGGCGCAGGGGCCGCCCGCCACCACGATGGGGTCGCTATCGCTGCGCTGCGCCGCTTTTACGGGAACGCCGCCAAGATGGAGCATATCCAGAATGTTGGTATAGCTCATTTCGTATTGCAGGGTAAAGCCGACGATATCAAAAGCCTTCAAAGGTGTCTGGCTCTCCAGCGAAAACAGCGGCAGCTTATTCTCCAGCAGCTCCTTGCGCATATCCACCCAGGGCATGCAGCAGCGTTCGCAAACCGCCCAGGGCAGATCGTTGAGGATGCCGTAGAGGATCTTGATGGCCAGATTGCTCATAGCCACCTCATAGGTATCGGGGAAACAGAAGGCAAAGCTCACCTCTGCTTCGGAGATGGGCTTTACGCAGGCATTCATTTCACCGCCGGTATAGCGGGAGGGCTTTTCGACCCTTTCCAGAAGCTGAGCGATGGTAACAGACATGGGCTTCCTCCTAAAAAACAGCATACATATTTATGATAGCATGAGCAAGCCTCGGATGCAAATCTTTTTTGATATAAAGGAAAAAAGCCGGGAGGGCGTACGGGAGGGGCACAGCTGCCCGGCAATGATCGCAGGCACACGAAAAGGCCCGCCGCAGAAACTGCGGCGGGCCTTGTGGTTTGCTAAGAAATTAGCGGTTGAGCAGAGTGGTCTCGGTGTCCTTGTCGAAGAAGTGGAGACGATCCACATCGAAGGCGACCTGAACCTTCTGGCCGGCACGGCTGGCGGTGCGAGGATCAACGCGAGCGATGATGTTCTCGTCCTTGCCGCTGGTGGACAGGTACAGGTAGGTCTCGGAGCCCATGAGCTCGGTAACTTCGACGCTGCAATCGACAACGGCCTTGGAGGCAGCTACGACTTCGGGATCATCGTCGATATCTTCGGGACGGATGCCCATGTAGACTTCCTTGCCGATGTAGCTCTCGTCGATGAACTTGGACAGCTTGCTCTCGGGAACAACGATGGCGTTGTCGCCGAACTTGGCCAGCACGTCGTTGCCATCCTTCTCCAGCTTAACGGTGAAGAAGTTCATCTGGGGGCTGCCGATGAAGCCGGCAACAAACAGGTTGGCGGGGTAGTCGTACAGGTTCTGGGGGCTGTCTACCTGCTGGATGAAGCCATCCTTCATAACCACGATACGGGAAGCCATGGTCATAGCTTCGGTCTGGTCGTGGGTAACATAGATGAAGGTGGTCTGCAGGCGCTGGTGCAGCTTGGTGATCTCGGTACGCATGGCAACACGCAGCTTGGCGTCCAGGTTGGACAGAGGCTCGTCGAACAGGAAGACCTTGGGCTCACGAACGATGGCACGGCCCAGAGCAACACGCTGACGCTGACCGCCGGACAGAGCCTTGGGCTTACGGTTGAGCAGGTGAGCGATGTCCAGGATCTTGGCGGCTTCTTCAACACGCTGCTTGATCTCGGCCTTGGGGGTCTTGCGGAGCTTCAGACCGAAAGCCATGTTGTCGAACACGGTCATGTGGGGGTACAGAGCGTAGTTCTGGAAAACCATGGCGATGTCGCGATCCTTGGGAGCAACGTCGTTGACCAGACGGTCGCCGATGTACAGCTCACCGGCGGAGATCTCTTCCAGACCGGCGACCATACGCAGGGTGGTGGACTTACCGCAACCGGAAGGACCGACCAGAACGATGAATTCCTTGTCGTCGATCTCCAGGCAGAAATCGCTAACGGCGGTAACATTACCGGAGTAAACCTTATAGATGTGGTTCAAAGACAAGCTTGCCATTTAAGCTTCCTCCTTTTGTTGATATGCTTGGCCTGTGATGGAACATACACACCAGCCAGCATTTCATTGGCATCATTATAGCCTATTTTCCCCCGGGATGGAATTGACGAAATCGCCAAAATTCACCCCCGGGTTTGTACACCATGTACACAATGGAGCAAACATGCATGAAAACCTCCATGTTTATTATTCCTCCCGAAGGGCATCGATGGGGCGCAGCATACTGGCCCTTGCAGCGGGCGCTACCCCGGAGACGAGCCCGAGGAGCAGGGAGCAGGCAAACACCGAAAGGCAATCGGTAAACTGCACAACAGGCGTAAGCCCGATGCTTGCCCCTGCCAGAGCGATCAGCAGCCCGCCCAGCATCAGGCCGGAGATGCCGCCGGTAAGGGCATACAGCATGGCTTCGCACAGGAACAGCCCGCAGATCTGCCTGCCGGTCGCTCCCAGCGATTGCATGATGCCGATCTCCCTGCGCCGCTCCCGTACGCTGACCAGCAGGATATTGGTGATGCCGATGCCCCCTACCAGCATACAGATAAACGCCACCCAGCGCAAGACATCCATAAAAACATCCAACACAGCATCTGCAGCCTCTGCCTGCACCTGCATGCTGACGGCATTGACCGCTTTGCCGCCCACATCGTTCAGGAGTGCTTCTGCCTGCCCGGCCAGCGCATCCGGGGAGATCTGTGCAGGCACCTGTACAGACAGCTCCTGCAAGGCAGAGCCCGTCCATGGGGTCAGTACGTTTACGGGTACGATGACCGCATGCAGAAAATCGATCTGCGCTGCGGTGTAGCAGCTTTCCACGATCCCCACACAGCGCAGCATGCTTCCCCCGGCAGAGAACCAATTGCCAGGGGCCAGACGGAGCGTTCTGGCGGCTTCCATACCCACCAGTGCCGCAGGCGCTGCGCTCTGCCATTCGCCCGGCTTAAGCATGCGCCCTTGAGAAACCGCAGGGGACACCTGCTGCAGATAGCTGCTGCTGCAGCCTACCAACACCACATCGGCTGCGGCTGTGCCGGCTCTTGCTTTTACCGGAAGACAGACCAAGCCCTCAACCTGGGCTGAAAGCGCTTCGCCCAACATTTTGCCATCGGCGGTATCCAGTGGTGTTTCACCCGCTGCAGTAATGATGACCCGGTCGATGCCCAGACGACCGATCTCGCTCTTTACCTGTACCCTGCCTGCCTCGCCCAACGTGAGCACCGCCAATATGGCCGCCACCCCGATAGCCATGCCAAGCACCGTCAGCGCTGAGCGCAGAGAGGCGGCCAGCACGTTCTGCATGCCCAGCTTCCATAATTCCAGCTGCTTCACATATCCTCTCCTGTTCTGACCAACGCCCCGTCCGTCAGCGTTGCGGATTCCGGATCCAGCACCACCCGGCAGCCTTCCAGCTCCACGGGCACCTGCATGAGCCCATCGTACGCTTCTCCGGGCGCGACCTGACAGGAGACCGCTCTCCCATCCCGGATCAGCCAAAGGCAGCCCTGAGGATCCAAAGCCGAAAGCGGAGCAAGACCTGTTTCCGGCAGCTCATCCAGCACCAGACGGATGGGGAGACCGGTACCGGGTGGCTGCTGCAAGGGCAGTTCGCCAACAGGCGCGAAGCACAGTTTGAGCCCCGCCGCTGCATCCTGACCGGCCAGCGCTACACTTTTCAGCAGCAGCTCGCCCGCGGGCGTACCATCCGCATCGCACCAGCAGGCTGCCATGCCCGGAGCCGGGAGCCGGCTTTGGTTGCCTGTCCAGAATGCGGTGATGCACAGCTCATCGCTCCGCACTTCTGCCAGAGGGGCACCTTGCAGAACATAGTCTCCCGGCGATATGTACAGATTGCCGAGAACACCTTCCCCATCGGCCCGGATCTGCTTGGCAGCCATCGACAGCTGCAGCTGGGAGTGCTGCGCCTCCCACGGAAGAAGCTCCCCCAACGCTGCCTCAAGGGCGGCGGTACCGGCAGAAAGCTGCGCCAGTTGGTTCATGATGACATATTGCCGCTTCTCCAGTGCAGAGAGTGCCGCAAGCTCTGAGGAACGATCGAATTGCACGATCAGTTGCCCGGTCAGCAGCCTGTCGCCCGGCTCTGCATAGACCGCTTCCACTCTGCCGCTAACGGGCGCAGGCACATAGCGGGTATCTGCATAGGCGACCGTACCCTGCACCATTGCGCTTACCTGCAGCCTGCCCCGGGTGATGACCGCCGTGCGGAGGGTCTTTGGTGCAGGCTTGGGCGCAAAGAAAAGTGCCACCGCTGCAACAACTGTTGCGGCGATGACACACAGGGATGCTCTTGCCTTCGACATGACCCACTCCACCTCCGGCTGCACAAGCGCGCTTTACAGAGGTATTGTGGCTCCGAAGGGAGCTTGTTATGGTGGCAAAGTTTGGCGGGAAGGCTCAATGCATGCTCTGATCGATCTGCTGACGGGTGAGGCGGATATCGGTGAGCTTTTCGCTGATGGTGCGATCCAGCTGAGCCAGCACATCGTCGATATGGCGGTGCACATCGGCATAGAGGCGCTCTACCTCCTCCTGGGTGGTGCGCTTGAGCTCATCGGCCTCCATCTGGGCACGGGTGAGCACCTCCTGCTCGCTGACCAGCTGATCGGCCCGGGCCTGGGCCTCGGTAACGATGGCGTTGGCCTGATCCTTCGCTTCCTCTACGATAGAGACCGCCTGCTGCTGCGCAGTGGTGACCGTTTCGCCGGCCTTCTGGTTGGCAGCGGTAAGCAGCTGCTGCGCCTTCGCCTGCGCATCGTTATAGTACTGGGTGGCGCGGGCAGTGGTCTCCTGCTGCAGGTGCTGGGCACGCTCGGTGGCGTTGGCGATGATCGCGTTCTGGTTCTTGACCAGACCTTCGCATTCGGCGATCACCGTGGGCATCTCCTCCTGAGCAGCACGGATGAGGCTGACGGCCTTATCCCTGTCGATGATATAGTTGTTGGTAAAGGGGACCTTGCTTGCACCCTGAAGCATCATCTCCAGGGTATCCATCATCTGGCGAAAGGCGTTGAGCTTATCGGGGCGTTGCTGCATGACCGTTACCTCCTGTTGATGCAGTATTGCTTATTTACGAAGCTTGCAGGCTACCTCCTGCACGATGGGGGCGGGAACAAAGGGGCTTATGTCGCCGCCGAACATGGCGATCTCCCGAACGGCGCTGGAGCTGAGGTAGGCATGCTCGGGGGATGTCATCAGGAAAAACGTTTCTACCTGAGGCTCCATCTGGCGGTTCAGCTGTGCCATCTGGAACTCGCTTTCAAAGTCGCTTACGGCGCGCAGACCACGCAGGATGACGCCCGCATCGATCTTGCGCATATAGTCTACCAGCAAACCATCGAAACTATCAAACACCACATTGGGAATACCGGCGCAGCTGCGCTCCAGCATAGAGAGCCGCTCCTCCATGGTGAAGGCTCCCTTTTTGGAGGGGTTGCGCAGCACTGCCACCACCAACTTGGGAAAGATGGCAGCACCCCGGCGGATGATATCCAGATGCCCGGCGGTGATGGGATCGAAGCTGCCTGCATACACGCAGATCTCAGGATTCATGGGGCTCCTCCTCTAAACGGTAAAAGTGGATCTGGGTCTCGCCGTAGGTGCGCTCCTTCTCCAGAGAGAAACAGGGCGGCATCTCCGGTACAAAGCCTGTACGGTGCTCCAGCACCAGCACGGCCCCCGGGCTCAGTAGGTGCAGTTCCAACAGCTTTGCGCAGATCTCGCCAAGGCCGGTCATCCGGTAGGGCGGATCCAGAAAGACCAGGTCGAAACGTTTGCCGCTCCGGCTCAATTGCAGGAGCGCCTGCTCCCAATCGCAGCTGAGAAGAGTAGCTTCTTCTTTCATACGGAGCTTCTCGATGTTTTTGCGGATGCAATCCAGTGCTTCCCGGCTCTTATCCACCAGCACGGCGGAAGCTGCTCCCCGGCTCAGGCTCTCCAGCGCCAGTGCGCCGCTGCCGGCAAACAGATCCAGCACGGCGGCGTCGGGCAGGTCCCACTGGATCATGCTGAAGAGGGATTCCTTTACCTTATCCTGTGTGGGGCGGGTATCCATACCCTTGGGGGCCAGTAGCTGCGTGCCTCTGGCACGCCCGGCAATGATACGCATGGGTCAGATCAGCCTTTCCGGAGCAGAGCTGCGCTGGCGCTTCTTGCGCGCCTTCATTTCCTTGCGTTTTTTCTTCTCAACGCCCTGCATGATGCCTGTATTGATGCGGGTACGCAGTGCATGGCCCTGCATATAACCAACACCGAAGCCCATGGGAACGATCATCACCAGCAGGGGCGAGAGCCGCTCGGCCCAAAGCACGGCATCGTTGCCGAAGGTGCCCGCAAAGTTGATGTAGGGCATCACCAGGCAGCGCACGACCACACGCAGGCCGTCGGCAAAGGTCATAGCTCGGGTAGCGCCGTAGTAGGCAAGGGCATCGCCCATTTCCTCGTGCATGAGCAGGTTATCGGTCCAGGAGGGCAGTACGCCCAGCTGATACTCCCAACGCTTAGCCACAAAGGCGTACACAAGGCACATAAGCACAAAGGGCAGAATGCCGAAAAACGTTGCCACAAAGCCGCGCAGCGGGTGGAAGCAGCGCGCGCGGTCCTCTTCGGAAACAGCGCGGCCCTCCTGCTGGCGCTCGTACATGATCTCGGAGAAGGCAGCATCCTTCTCGCCCACTTCCATGCCCTTGGTCATCTGGAAATAGAACATGAGAATGATGATGGCGGCGGAAATGATGAGCCGGAGGGTGGGCTGCTCCACACCGGCCATCACGCTGAAGAAAATAAAGGCTACGGCCACCAGCAGCATGGAAAGGAAGCGCTTGGGCACCAGCTTCCAGGTCTCCGCAGCGTTCCATTTGCCGTTGAGGATAGGCTTTACCACCGGCTTGGGCGGTGTCTGGGTCTTTGTCTTTTGCTGCATAGGTTCAGATCCTTTCGGTAAAGTAGCTCGCCGGATAAAATGATCAGGCGTTCAGGTACAGGCGGGGCACACGGGCGGTGATGCCCAGCAGCACCTCATAGCTGATAGTGTCTGCCCACAGGGCGACCTCCTCAGCAGTGATGGTATCGTTCTGCTGGCTGCCGATGAGCACGGCTTCCTCTCCGATGGCAGCCTCAGGGATATAGGTCACATCCACCATGGTCTGATCCATGCATACACGGCCAACAATGGGAGCACGTTTGCCGCAGATGAGCATCTCGCCCCGGTTGCTGATGGCTCTGTGGTAGCCATCGCCATAGCCTACGGCAACGGTAGCGATGCGCATATCCCTCTCGGCAGTGAAGCTGCGGCCATAGCCGATGGTCTCCCCCGCTTTGACGTTCTTGATGTGCACCACCTCGCTCACCCAGCGCAGCGCCGGGGCGAAGCTGAGATCGGTCTTAACAGGCGGGTAGCCATAGAGGGAGATGCCCTCGCGGATCATGGAGAAATAGGCTTCCGGAGCCAGAAGGCTCATGGCGCTGTTGGCCACATGAGCGGGGATGGCCTCATCGAAGCAGGAGCGGAGCTCCTTGAAGCGCTCCAGCTGCTGACGGCTGTAGGCGTTCAGGCTGCCGTCTTCCATGGGCTCGTCGGCTGCGGCGAAATGGGTGTAGATACCGGTCACCTTTACATGCTCTGCAGCTGCGATGGCCTTGGAGAGGCGGGTCGCCTCCTCTTTGGTGCGCAGACCGATGCGGTTCATGCCTGTATCCAGCTTGATGTGTACCCGGGCGGTCTTGTGCTGAAGGGCAGCTTCCCGGTCGATCCACGAAAGCATCTCCTCGGAGAACACGGTCTGGGTAAGGTCGTTGGCGACCGCATCGCTTACCGCGGCTTTCATGGTGGCACCCAGGATCAGGATCCGGGCGGTGATGCCCGCTTCCCGAAGGGCGATGCCTTCCTCTACCAGGGCTACGGCGAAGTATTCCACCCCTTCGGCCTGCAGGGTCTTGGCAACCTGCAGCATACCGTGGCCGTATGCATCGGCTTTGATGACGGGCATCACCCGCACAGCGGCCGGTACCCGCTCGCGCAGCACATGGTAGTTGTTACGGATCGCTGCAAGGTCTACGGTTACATAGTTATGTCGGAGCATTCGTCATCCTTCTTCGTCATATCGGCATCATCGATCAGGCTGCAACGGGGGTCGGGCTGTTCCTCCGCCTCGCCGCGGCCTGCCATGAAGGCCTGAATATTGCCTGCGAATGTTTTTCTCGGTACCGAGCAGCCAATGGCATGCCGCCAGTCGAAAGAAGAAAAAGGCAGGTGTTTGCTGAGCATGCCCAGCAGAATGGTGACCACCGCTACAGGCAGGCCCATCCGGCGGGCCATGGTAAGGGTATCCATGCGGTCGAGGGTGCAGGCTTGCAGACGGGCAAGAGGCTGTTCCACCTCCGGCACAGCCTTGGAAAGAGCCTCTTCGGTAAGGCCGTCGGGCATATTGACCACGGCGATGCCATCCTTTTTGAGGAAGGGCAGCGCACGAACGGCATCCGCAGGTTCCAGTCCCAAGAGGATATCCGCCTGGCCCTCGCCGATGGGGTTGCGGATCGCCTTGGGAGCGATACGCACATGGGCCAGTTCTTTGCAGGCGCTGCTCTGCGGCTGCAGGATCTGCACCTCCAGCCCCTTATTCTGCGCCAAACGCGCCAGAACAAAACATGCATATGCCAAAGGCTGATCGCCGAGACCGGCAATGACCAGATCCAGACTGTTTTGATCCATACAGGGTACCCTCCTTGCCGCCAAGCGGGAAAAACTTGGATATGAGTAGCCACATTTAAGTATAGCATAATTCTCTCAGCTTGGAAAGATGCACCTTTCCCCGGTGCATGAGAGCGTATGTTTTTCCATTGCTCCGGGAAACGTAGATATATCTCCAAGCATAGAAAGGATGCGTGTTATGTCCATCGGAATGGTGCTGCTGTCTATGGCGGCGATCCTGGTTTTCTTCGGGGTGGCACAACGTGTGCTGGACAGGATGTACCTGTCCGACCGGGGTGCGCTGCTGCTGATCGCGCTCATGTTCTTCGGTACTCTGCTCCCGGATATCCATATCGGTAATGTAGCGGTCAACCTCGGCGGTGCGGTGATCCCAACGGGTATCTGTGTCTACCTGTTGGTGAGGGCAGGCACCGGCAAGGAGCGTCTGCGGGCCATCGTGGGCGCTGCACTGACAGGCGCTCTGGTCTATACCCTGTCGGCCTTCGTGCTGCCGGATGAGCCGGAGCAGCTCCCCATCGACCCCATGTACCTGAACGGCATCGTTGCGGGCGTGATCGCCTATGCGCTGGGGCGTTCCCGGAGAGGTGCCTTCATCTGCGGCGTGCTGGGCGTGCTGCTGGCGGATATCGCCGCAGGGGCAGTCAACTATGCAAACGGCATCCGGCAGACGCTCCACCTGGGCGGCGCAGGCATCTTTGATGCCATGATGATCGCCGGTCTGTTGGCTGTGGTGCTGGCAGAACTGGTGGGCGAGGTGCTGGAACGGCTTGCCCGGGGCAACCGCAAGCCGGTGCACAGCGTGATCCATCAACCGACGAGAGGCGGTGAAAAGCGATGAGCAAACGTTCTTTATGGCTCCTTTTGCTGTGTGCGCTGCTGGCGCTTATGCCCGTTACCGCTCTCGGCAGCGAAACGGTATACCGCATCGAGACCGCAGATGGCGAGTACCTGACCAGCATCGCAGGTGAATGTGAAGCGGGAGATGAATACTTTTCCGGCGATGACCGGCATTACCGCATAGCGCAGGTAGACGAAGAAAGCAAAGTGGCCGTAGCCGAATATATTGGCCAAACCGACTTACCGGATGTGAGCTGGCTCACCGGGCAAGATGCGGCAGCGGTCAGTGCGGTGGGCAGAAAGCTCATTGCCCTCTACTGCACCCACAGCGATGAAAGCTACATAGAAGGCGACGGCACCGAAAGCGATGAAGAGAAGGGCGGCATCTACGATATAGCCAATCTCTTTGCCGGAAAGCTCAAGGCGCTTGGGGCCACCATTGAAAAAAGCGACGAGACCCATCACCCCCACGATGCGGGAGCCTACCGGCGCAGCAGACAGACAGCCCTTGCTCTTTTGAAAAAGCAGCCCAATGCCATCTTCGATCTGCACAGAGACGGCATTCCCGACCCGGAGGAGTATGCCGTCAAGCTGGGCGGTAAGCCCATGAGCAAGGTGCGGCTCCTGGTTGGCAAAAGCAACCAGAACAAGGATGCCAACCTGAGCTTTGCCAAGCAGATCAAAGCCGTGGCCGATAAGATGTACCCGGGGCTCATCAAGGATATCTACATGGGCAAGGGCACCTATAACCAGGATCTGGCACCCCGCAGCGTGCTGCTGGAGTTCGGCACCCACACCCTGCCCAAGGAGCGGGTGGAGGCTTCCACAGGGCCCATGGCAGAGGTGGTGTACCGCACGCTGTTCGGTGGTGTGGTGGGCTCGGCGGGCGGCAGCGATGCATCCTCCGGCAAGGCAGCGCCCGAAGAAAAGCCTGCAGCAGAAAGCAACGAGGGCGCAGGCGCAGGGGTATGGATCATCGTTGCGCTGGTGCTGGGGTTGGGGGTGTTTGCGTTTCTGTCGGCAGGCCGGGGCGGCATGGAAAAATGGAAGCACTCCTTCAGCGAAATGACGGGCGGGCTTATGGGGAAAAAGCCGAAGAAATAAGGCTTTGAGCAGCATCTCGGCACGCTTTTCTAACAACGAAAAAACATTTCCTAACCTTTCTTTCCTCCCGAATCGGTGGTATAATGGAAGCAATATCAATCGAACACCGGAGGAATGCAAACGTGTTTACACCCAGATGGAAAAACGAGCAGACCGACCTGTTGATGGAAGCTCTGCTGAGCCTCGAGACCCGTGAAGAAAGCTACCGCCTTTTGGAGGATATGCTTACCGTGCAGGAGCTCAAGAGCATTACGCAGCGCCTGGAGGTAGCGGTAATGCTGCGCCAGAAGGTGACCTATCAGGAGATCGCCCAGCGCACCGGTGCTTCCACCGCCACCATCAGCCGTGTGAACCGTTCGCTGCAATACGGCGCAGAGGGCTATAACCTTACGCTGGACAGGTTGCAGAAAGCCGGTTTGATACCACAGAAGGAAGAAAAGGATAGTAACGTATGAAACTTGATAGCTTGAACCCTCAACAGCGCCTTGCCGCAGAGACGCTGGAAGGCCCGGTGCTGATCCTGGCAGGCGCAGGCAGCGGTAAGACCCGTGCGCTCACCTACCGCATCGCCAACCTGATCGACCACGGTGTGCAGCCGTGGCATATCCTGGCCATCACCTTTACCAACAAGGCCGCCAAGGAGATGCGGGAGCGTGTCTCCGCCCTGGTAGGCGAAAGCGGCGAGGAGGTGTGGGTAAGCACCTTTCACTCCATGTGCGCCCGCATCCTCCGCCGGGATATCGAGAAGCTGGGCTACACCCGCTCCTTTACCATTTACGACGATGACGACCAGACCGCGGTCATCAAGGAATGCCTCAAGCAGCTGAACATCGACGACAAGCAGCTGCCCGTGCGGGAGATCAAGACCCGCATCAGCGGTGCCAAGGACAAGCTGCTGAGCCCGGACGAATGGTTTGCCCAATCGGAAAAAGACTTCCGTGCCCAGATGTTCCACGATGTATACAGCGAATACGAGCGCAGGCTGCGCAGCTCCAACGCCCTGGATTTCGACGATCTTCTGGTGCGTACGCTGGAGCTGTTTGCCGACCATCCCCCCGTGCTGGAAAGCTACCGCAGCCGTTTCTCCTATGTGCATGTAGATGAATATCAGGATACCAACTTTGCCCAGTATTCCCTGGTAAAGCTGCTTACCGCCCAGAGCCGCAACCTGTGCGTTGTGGGCGACGATGACCAGAGCATTTACGGCTGGCGCGGTGCGGATGTGCACAACATTCTGGATTTCGAAAAGGATTACCCGGATGCCACGGTCATCAAGCTGGAGCAGAACTACCGCAGCACCGCCAACATTCTGGATGCAGCCAACCAGGTGATCGCCCACAACGTGGGCCGCATGGAAAAAGTGCTGTGGACGGAGAGCGAAGCAGGCGAGCCTATCAAGCTCTTCAACGCAGGCGACGAGCGGGAGGAAGCTGCCTGGATCTGCGACCGCATCCAGCAGATGCACCTGAGCGGTCAGGCGGAGAATGGCGATATCGCCATCCTGTACCGCTCCAACTCCCAGAGCCGTGTGCTGGAAGAAATGCTGGTACGCGCAGGCATCCCCTACCGCATCTACGGCGGCCTCCGTTTCTACGACCGCAAGGAAGTAAAGGATATCGTTGCCTATCTGCGCTGCATCGTCAACCCGTCTGATGACGTGAGCCTGCGGCGCATCATCAACAACCCCAAGCGCTCCATTGGCGACAGCACCGTTTCGGAGCTGGTGCGCCATGCCGCCGAAAAGCAGATGCCCCTCTACAGTGCGCTGGTGGATATCCCCGATACCCTCTCTGCCCGCCCCCGAAAGTGCGTTTTCGAGTTCGGCGAATTGATGAACGAGCTGGTGCTCAGCCTGGAGGATATGGGCGTGAGCGAGTTCGTCAATTACGTGATCGACCGCACCGGCCTGAAGACCCAGTACGAGCGGGATCAATCCGAAGAGGGCCAAGGCCGTGTAGAGAACATCAACGAGTTCCTGGGTGCGGTGAGCGAGTATGAAAAGGCTGCCGAAACCCCTTCCCTCTCCGACTATCTGGAGAATGTGGCGCTGATCTCCGACCTGGATAACCATGTGAGCGACAGCAAAGCCGTTACCCTGATGACCATCCACAGCGCCAAGGGCCTGGAGTTCCCGGTGGTGTTCCTCACCGGCATGGAAGAGGGCATCTTCCCCAACGGGCGCTGCCTGGGCGACGACGAAAAGCTGGAGGAGGAGCGCAGGCTGTGCTATGTGGCCATCACCCGTGCACAGAAGCGGCTGCACATCAGCTATGCCGCCCAGCGTATGTTGTTCAATCAAGTCAACTATAATGCACCCAGCCGGTTCATCGGCGAGATCCCCAAGCGGCTGCTGGATGACCAGCTCATCAGCAAGCGGGAGCGCAGCTTCCCCGGTGCGATGAACGCCTACCAGCACCCCGCCCCCAAGCGTATGCCCCGCTACCAAGCCACCTCTGCAGGCATCGGTCAGGGTGCCAGTGCGCTGGGCATTCCCGGTGTGCAGAAGGGCTTTACCCCCTCTGCTGCCAGAACCATCCCCACGGCGGCGGTGCCCAGCATCTTCAAGCCCGGCGACCGGGTCATGCACCGCAAGTTCGGCGAGGGCAATGTGGTGGATATCCACGGCAAGGGCGGCGACGCACGGATCGTGATCAGCTTCGTTGCATACGGCAACAAGGAATTTGCGCTTTCCATTGCGCCCATTGTAAAGGTGAATGAAGAATGAATTACATAAGCGAGCAAATGCGTTCTCTGGTGGATGAACTGAACAACGCTTCCCGGCTGTATTACACCACCGGCGAAAGCCCCATGGCCGATGCAGAATGGGATCAGAAATACAACCGCTTGCTCGCCCTGGAGAGGGAGTCTGGCATCGTTTTGCCGGACTCTCCTTCTGTACGGGTGGGTGCGGAGCCGCTGAAGGGTTTTGAAGAGCATAAACACATCAGCCGTCTGTGGAGCATGGACAAGGTACAGAGCAAAGAAGAGCTTCTGGCCTGGTTTGCCCGCTGCGAAAAGCTGCATGCCCAGATCAGCGATGGTTTGGAGGAGCCGCTGCCCCCGCTTTCCTACAGCGTGGAGTACAAGCTGGACGGCCTCACCATCAACCTGACCTACGAGGGCGGGCAGCTGAAGCAGGCGGCCACCCGCGGCAACGGCGAGGTCGGCGAAGCCATCCTGCCGCAGGCCCGCACCATCCGCTGTGTGCCGCTGTCCATCCCCTACGAGGGGCTGCTGGAGGTACAGGGCGAGTGCATCATGCGGCTGAGCACGCTGGAGGAGTATAACCGTACCGCCGCCGAGCCCCTGAAGAATGCCCGCAACGCCGCAGCCGGTGCCCTGCGCAACCTTGACCCCGCCGTTACGGCTGCCCGCAGGCTGGATGCCTTCTTCTACCAGGTGGGCACCATTGAGAATGCGCCCTACAGCGATGTGGAGGGCATGCAGACTTTTCTTAGGCAAAACGGCTTCCCGCTGACGGATTATATGCAGCATGGCACGGATTACGAAAGCGTATGCCGCCTGATCGACGGCGTGGAGGAAAAGCGACCCACGCTGGATTTTCTCATCGACGGTGCGGTGGTAAAGGTCTGCGATCTGCGCACCCGCCAGCTGATGGGCAACACGGAAAAGTTTCCCCGCTGGGCGGTGGCGTACAAGTTTGCCGCCGAAGAAAACACCGCTACCCTGCTGGATGTTACCTGGGAGCTGGGCCGCACCGGCAAGCTGACGCCCCTTGCCCACCTGACCCCCACCGATATCGCCGGTGTTACGGTGCAGCGGGCAACGCTGAACAACGAAGCCGATATTCTGCGCAAGAACGTAGCCATCGGCTGCCAGGTGTGGATCCGCCGCTCCAATGACGTGATCCCGGAGATCATGGGCCGTGTGGGCGAAGCAGCAGATAACGAGCAGCCGGTGGCAACGCCCACCCACTGCCCCGCCTGCGGCAGCGAGCTGGTAAAGCGGGGCGCGCACCTGTTCTGCCTGAACCGGCAGACCTGCAAACCCCAGGCCGTGGCACGCATCGCCCATTTTGCCGGGCGCAATGCCATGGATATCGATACCTTCTCGGAGAAGACCGCCGAGCTGCTCTACGATCAGCTGGGGCTCCGGGATTGCTCCGATCTCTACCGCCTTACCGCCAACGACCTGCTGCCGCTGGAGGGCTTCCAGAAAAAGCGTGCGGAGAACCTGATCAAGGCCATCGAAAAGAGCAGGACCTGTTCGCTGGATGCCTTCCTGTTTGCTATCGGCATCCCCAATGTTGGCCGAAAGACCGCCAAGGATCTGGCAGACCGCTTTACCAGCCTGGAGGCGGTGAAGGCCGCCACTGCCGAAGAACTGACAGCCATCCCCGATGTGGGCGAGATCGTAGCGGCCAGTGTGGTGGAGTTCTTCGCCTACCCGGAGAACCTGGAGATGGTGGAGCGGCTGCTGGAGGCAGGCGTTGCGCCCAAGCACGAAAGCGACCGGGTCTCCGAGGTGCTGTTGGGCAAGACCGTTGTGGTCACCGGCACGCTGCCCAGCCTGAGCCGGGATGAGGCCGAAAAGCTGATCGCGCAGCATGGCGGCAAGGCCGCAGGCAGCGTAAGCAAAAAAACCAGCTTTGTACTGGCCGGTGAAAAAGCCGGTTCAAAGCTGGATAAAGCCAATTCTCTCGGCATACCCGTTCTGGACGAAGCCGCCTTTATGGCACTCCTGAACGATCAGGGCTGATCGGCCCTGCGCCCGTTGAGAACGGAATGGAGCGCCCCTGTTCTGCCGGTTCGGCCTGTCGGCTGCGCCGCTTGGGCAGGGGCGCTGCTTTCTGCCCGTTGTGTGCTGCCGGATGCCCCGCCGCGGGGCAGGGTGCCGCTCAGGTAAAAGGTAACAAAGCACAGATGCTCCAGGGAGCATACGGTATCCCTGAGGCTCATATCATCCCGGAGCACCAGGTAGCCGGGCTTTACCTCGGTAAGCGTGCCCGCCTTGCGTACCGGCTCCTCCGAGCCACAGCGGAATTCCGCGATCACCTCCCGCCCCAGATGCCCTGCCAAATACTCTGCCAACCCACCGAAAAGCTCCATACTGCCGCTCATAGGCCGCCCTCCCCAAAGGTGATTTGGCAAAGCATATGTACCCGAAGGTACGGTTAGAAGGCTTTGGAATTTTTCCCGAAAAGGGCTTGCGAAACCGGGGAAAAGCGGGTATAATACCGTCTATCGGCAACGACCATGAAAAAGGGTCGCCAACCGTCTCAAGAGAGCAGCCGTTTGGTGCAAGGCTGTGGCGGGGGCATCCGTTTCCATCATGCGAGCCATCGGTGAAGAATCGACGGGATAGCGCCCGATACAGCGCATTTGAGTTGAAGGCAACAGCCTTAAGCCGGGTGGCACCGCGGAGCTACGTTCTCTCCGTCCCTGCAGCTGCAAAAGCAGCGGCAGGGGCGTTTCATTTTACTTAGGAGGTTATACCCAATGCTTGACATCAGAAGGATCCGTCAGAACCCCCAGGAACTGATCGACGCCCTCAAGGCCCGCAACAAGGACATCTCTCTGGACGAGTTTCTTGCCCAGGACGAGCAGCGCCGTAAGCTGATGACCGAGGTGGAAGAAAAAAAGGCTCTGCGCAACGCCACCAGCAAGGAGATCGGCCTGGCCAAGAAGCGTGGTGCCGACGAAGCCGAGACTGCCGCCATCATGGAAAAGATGCGCGCTCTGGGCGATGAGATCACCGCTACCGATGCGGAGATCGCCAAGCTGGAGGAAGCCATGAACGACTTCCTGATGAATGTTCCCAACTTCCCCCACGAGAGCGTTCCCGTAGGCGTGGATGATAAGGACAACGTGGAGCAGCGCCGCTGGGGCGAGCCCCGTCAGTTTGGCTGGGAGCCCAAGCCCCACTGGGATATCGGTACCGATCTGGGCATTCTGGATTGGGATTCCGCTGCCAAGATCTCCGGTGCCCGCTTTACTGTGTACCGCGGTCTGGGTGCCCGTCTGGAGCGCGCCATCATCAACTTCTTCCTGAACACCCATGTGGAGAACGGCTACGATGAGATCTATCCCCCCTACATGGTAACCCGCAGCACCATGACCGGCACCGGCCAGCTGCCCAAGTTCGAAGAGGATGCCTACAAGGTGGACGAGAACACCTTCCTCATCCCCACCGCAGAGGTGCCCGTTACCAACCTGTACCGTGAGATGATCCTGGATGGCAGCCAGCTGCCCATCCGTCACTGCGCCTACTCCACCTGCTTCCGTGCCGAAGCAGGCAGCGCCGGTCGCGATACCCGCGGCCTGATCCGTCAGCACCAGTTCAACAAGGTGGAGATGGTCAAGATCGCCAAGCCCGAGCAGAGCTACGAAGAGCTGGAGACCATGACCGCTTCTGCCGAGAAGGTGCTGCAGCTGCTGGGCCTGCCCTACCGTGTGGTTACCCTGTGCACCGGCGATATGGGCTTCAGCGCTGCCAAGACCTACGACATCGAAGTGTGGATGCCCAGCTACAACCGCTATGTGGAGATCTCCAGCTGCTCCAACTGCGAAGACTTCCAGGCCCGCCGTGCCGGCATCCGCTACCGTGAGAACCCCAAGGACAAGCCTCAGTTTGCCCACACTCTCAACGGCAGCGGCGTGGCTGTAGGCCGCACCGTGGCTGCCATTCTGGAGAACTACCAGAACGAGGACGGCACCGTTACCGTACCCGAAGCTCTGGTACCCTACATGGGCACCGACCTGATCAAGTAATTCACCCCCATACAAAACCAGCCGCCAATGTTCTCGGCGGCTGGTTTTGTATTTAGCTGTGGCGGAAGGAAGCTTTTCAGGGCTCATTGGGGGCCTCCATGAGCAGGATGGCATCGTTGGGCTCTGCCCCATCCCGGATCACGGCCAGAAAGGCTTCGCCATAGATGCGCTGCTTGTTGGCACCAACACCGGAGACATCCAGAAAGGCATCCAGATCCTGCGGGCGCTTCTTGACCATATCCTGCAGGGTAACATCGCTGAAGATGGTATAGGCAGGCATGCGGCTGCGGTTGGCAAGGAGCTTGCGCAGATCCCGCAGGTTCTCGTAGAGCGCCTTCTCCCAGGGCGTAAAGCTCGCGACCGTTTTGGAAACGGTAGACTTTCGCGCCTCCCGGGCAATGCGTTTTTCCACTTTGTCCTCCTGCCGCTGCGTCATGAAGGGCGAGGCTCTGCGGTTGCCGGAATCTACCTCGAAGGCATCGCCATCGCAGACGGAGCAATGGCCGCAGCGTTCCTCTGCATCGTACTCGCCAAAGTAACGGAGTATGTAGTGGCGCAGGCAGGTCTTGCTGGTAGCGTAGAAGGTCATCTGTTTGAGGCGTTCCAGCTGTAATTCCCGGAAATGCTCCTTATCCTCTGCGGCAATGGCTTCATTTCCCTCGTCGTGCTCGATCATCCATTTACCGGTGACCACATCCTGCCCGCTGTAGAGCAGCAGGCATTCGGCGGCTTCGCCATCGCGCCCGGCGCGGCCCGCCTCCTGGTAGTAGCTTTCCAGATCCTTGGGCATGTTGTAGTGCACCACAAAGCGTACATCCGATTTATCGATGCCCATGCCAAAGGCGTTGGTCGCCACCATGATGCGGGCCCGATCCATGCGGAAATCCTCCTGGTTCTGCTGCCGCTCCTGATCGGTAAGGCCCGCATGGTAACGGGTGATGGGAAAGCCCAGCATCTGGAATTTCTCGCAGACAGTCTCTACATTTTTGCGGGTATTGCAGTAGATGATCCCGCACTGATCCCCCACGCCCTTCAGGTATTCGTAGAGGAAGCCCAGCTTATTGGTGGGCTTGACCGAAGAAAAATGCAGGTTGGGCCGGTTGTAGCCGGTAACGATGCGGAAGGGATCCTTCAACGAAAGCATATGCAGGATGTCATCCCGCACCTGACGGGTGGCGGTAGCGGTAAAGGCGCACACCGGCGGCCGTACCGGCAGACCAGCGATAAACTGGGCGATCTTCAGGTAGCTGGGGCGGAAATCGTGCCCCCACTGGGATACACAGTGGGCCTCATCCACCGCGATGAGCGAGAGCTTCGCCTGAGCCGCAAACGCCTGGAACTGCGGCACCTCCAGCCGCTCGGGAGCCACATAAATGATCTTGTAGGTGCCGAGAGCGGCCCTGCGAATGGCCTCCTGCTGCTGCCAGGGGGTAAGGCTGCTGTTGATATAGGCTGCCGGGATGCCGGAAGCCTTCAGCGCCATGACCTGATCCTTCATGAGAGAGATCAAGGGCGAGACCACCAGCGCGATGCCCTCCCGCATGAGCGCAGGCACCTGATAGCAGATGGATTTGCCCGAGCCGGTAGGCATGATGCCAAAGGCATCCCTGCCTGCCAGAACAGCATCGATCAGCTCGGTCTGGCCCTCCCGGAAATGGTCGTGACCGAAGTGTTTCTTGAGTACCTCCAGTTTGTTCATGGGTGGAAGCCGCTCCTTCATAAGCAAAGCGGCGGCACAGGGCCGCCGCCTTTGTTGATGGGTCGTGGCAGATCAGTAGCTGTATGCCATCACGATACCGCCCATGTTATCCAGACTCATCTGGTAGCCGTTGGCGGGGTTGGGCACCGGCAGCTCAAAGGAGGCCTCGCCGGTATCTGCGATGCGGAAGATCTCGTAGCGCAGGGAGCCGTTCTCATAGATGGAGATGTGGGGGTGCTTGATAAGGAACTCGATATATTCCTCCAGGCAGAAGTTCATGGTGCGCATAGCGGCGGCATGAGCCTCGCCCACATAGCGGAACAGGTTGAGCTCCACGCTCACACCGGTCTTGTAGCTCTTATCCTCCCAGGCAGCACTGGGGAAATCGCGGGTGGGGAAACGGAAAACGATGCCGTAACGCCAGCCGTTCTCCAGCAGCCACTTGCCCTGATCGCTCTCGACAAAATCGATGCTTTCGGGGTTGGGGTAGAGACGCATGTTGAAGGAGAAGCCGGTCTGGTACTCGCTGGTGCCGGGATAGTTGACATCCTTCTTGGCTTGCTCGATCAGGATATCGCCGCTGTAGCGATCCTGCAGTTTGGCCATGCGGTCGTTGAACAGCTTGGTCTGCTGATCGTTGGTACGGTAGCCCTCCTGCACGATGTACTTTTCCAGCCCCTCGCCGGCGGCTGCCTCCAGCGCTTCGTAGAGCGCATCGTAAGCAGGCCGGAACAGGGTGACGGAATTATCCTTTACGGGCACCTTATAGCCGCTGGTGGAGCCAACGGTCACAAGAGCTTCGTCGGAGAAATCGGAGGGCAGCGGATGCCAGGCGTTTACCAGCATGAGGCCGCCCAGCAGCAGCTCGGAGCGGCTGGCAACGATGGTGGTGGTGTTTTCCAGGGCGGTGGTGCCGTCATCCTCGATGCGCCAGAGATTCTCGCCGATGTTGCCCTCCCAGTACTGGAGCTGCTTGGCAGCGGCGGAATCGTCGTCGGTGGTGAAAAAGTTCTCGTTTGCACTGGCGCGCATTTCGTTGAGGCGGGTGTTGAAAGCCACCTCATCCTCTTCGTTCTTCTGGATGGTAGCGTTCCGCTTGGTGATGTAATCGTTCTCGATGGTCTTGGAGCAGAAGTAGAATACCCCTACGCCCACCACCATGAAAACGAGCAGAAAGATAACGAGCTTGGTAAGCACCTTGAACGGATCGCGCTTCATCTGGTGAACCTTACGGTTTGCATTCACACGCATGCGATACCACCTCCTGTAGGTCGTTCATTACATGAGCAGCTTGCTGATGGCCTGGAAGATACCCTCCAGCTCTTCGGAGCTGTTGTAGGAAAGGGTGATCTTGCCCTTCTGGCCGTTGCCGCTGAGCACCGTCTTTACGCCCATCACCTCGCGCATGGCATCCTGGAAAGCGCTCAGCTCGGGGCTGAGGGTCTTCTGGGGAGCGGCTTTCTTGGGGGCAGAGGGCTTGTCTGCCGTCTGCTTGGCGGCTTCCTCCAGCTTGCGAACGCTGTAGCCCTCCCGGAGGCACTCCTCTGCCAGCGTAAGCTGACGGGCTTCCTCCTCCAGACCGGCCAGCACACGGGCATGACCGGCGCTCAGATCGCCCCGGATGACCATATCGATGATCTGCTGGGGCAGATTGAGCAGACGCAGCGCGTTGGCGATGGCGGGGCGGCTCTTGCCAAGGCGCTTTGCAGCCTCCTCCTGGGTATAGTCGCACTCGCTCATCAGGCTGCGGATGGCGGCAGCCTCTTCGATGGGGTTCAGGTCTTCGCGCTGCAGATTTTCGATGAGGGCAGCTTCCATCTGCTCCACATTGGTCATATTGCGCACGATGCAGGGAATGGTACTCAGCCCCGCCAGACGGGAGGCACGGTAGCGGCGCTCGCCCGCAACGATGCGGTAGCGGCCTCCGTTCTCCACCACCAGGATGGGCGAAAGCACGCCGGATTCCCGAATGCTCTGGGAGAGCTGCTCCAGGGCGTCTTTATCGAATTCCTTACGGGGCTGCGCGCTGTTGGGATCGATCTCGTCGATATCGATATCCCGAACCACGGTCTGCAGCAGTTCCTCTGTTTGCGGCAGAAGCACGTCCAGGCCTCTGCCCAATCCGGTCCTTTTCATTGGCAACGCTCCTTATGTGAAGCCGATTACTGGTTGCGGCGGATCAGCTCACGAGCCAGCTGGCGATAGCTCTCCGCACCGATGCTGCGGGGGTCGTACAGATGGATGGGCAAACCGTGGCTGGGGGCTTCGCCCAGACGCACATTGCGGGGGATCGCCACAGAAAACACCTTGTTCTTGAAGTGCTTCTTTACCTGCTCCACCACCTGAATGCCCAGATTGGTACGGCCATCCAGCATGGTGAGCAGAATGCCCTCGATATCCAGCGAGGGGTTGAAGCTCTGCTTAACACGGTTGACGGTGTTCATGAGGCTGGTAACGCCCTCCAGCGCATAGTACTCGCACTGGATGGGAATGAGCACCCGGCGGGCTGCCGTGAGGGCATTGACCGTAAGCAGGCTCAGGGAAGGCGGGCAATCGATAAAGATATAGTCGAACTGATCCTCCACCTGCTTGAGCACGGTCTTCAGGCGGTACTCGCGCTGGTCCAGCTCTACCAGCTCCAGCTCGGCACCGGCCAGGCGGATATCTGCCGTGAGCATTTGCAGGCCCTTTACATCGGTCTTCTGCAAGGCGGATTGCAGGGTCGCGCGACCCATGATCACCTCGTATACAGAGGCACTGCCCGCCTGTCTGCCCAGACCGCTGGTGGAGTTGCCCTGAGGATCCAGGTCTACCAGCAGTACCTTCTTACCGGCTTCCGCAAGGCAGGCTGTCAGGTTGACGGCGGTGGTGGTCTTACCCACGCCGCCCTTTTGGTTGGTAATGGCAATGATCTTTCCCATCGATAGACCTCACATCATCTGTTGTTTAGCAGGTGGTTCGCCGGTGATCAGTCGAAGGAGAGGGTCACCTCGGCGTCCCCATCCTCGCCGTAGATATCAAGGATCGTGCTTTCGGGCGGTGCATTCATGGAGCGGAACTCCCGCTTCATTTGTTCCTCGATGCTGCCGCCTGCAGAAACGAAGGCTTCCAGCGCCGCCTGGCTCTCTTCGGTGAATTCTTCCAGAGAAAGGCCGTTACTCATGATGTAGCGGGCGATCTCCTGCCCCACATAGCGGAAGTGCCAGGGCTCGTAGGCAATGCGCGTAATGTCTTCTTTATCCTTCGGGTAGCGGAGGATGAAGCCGAACTCGGCGCAGTTTTCTTTCATCCATTGGGCTTCGGGCTCTGTTTCGAAATCCTGGTTCATGCGGTCGTATCCGGCCCATTTTTTGTTGAGGATGTCTGCACAGAAGCCGCTCTGGTGCTCGCTAGAGCCGGGCTTGGCAACATAGCCGTCGTCCACGCCGTTGTTTCGGTCCAGATAGTTGGCATACATGGTGTTTTGAGTACCGTAGCTGCGGTAGCCGCTTTTCAGGTACAGCACCATGCCGTTGGAGAACTTGGCGGTTTTCTGCTTGGTCTCGCCATCGCTGCCGGTAACGGTGTAGGTGTACTCGGTAACCTCCGCTGCGGCTGCGAACATATCCTTCAGGGCATTGGCGGTGGTCTCCTCCAGCTCGATGGCGGCGTTGGTGGCGCGCTTAACGCCGGTCACTTTGACGAGGGGAGCCGGACGGTAGGACTTATCCAGCAGATGATCCACATTGACGAGGATAGCGTACTGTGCCTGAAGCGCCGTAACGCTGACGGGGTATGTCCACTCCGCGCTTTGGGCCTGCGCACTGCCCGAGCAGAGGCCAAGAAGCGTGCACAGGCACAGAAGAAGCGCCAACAGAGCGCGGGCAGCCTTACACATGGAAGCACCTCATTCGATAACTTGATGGATCAGATAATCGTAGATCTCCAGCCGGTAGCCGGACATATACAGCTCCATCGGCAGCCCGGACTCGTAAATGGCGGTGGCCTGTTCTACACCCACATAACGGATGTGCCAGGGTTCGTAGCTATAACCCGTAACATCTTCGTAATCTTTAAGATAACGAATGATGAAACCGTAGCGGTGTGCGTTCTCCATGACCCACTGACCCTGCGGCGTATTGGCAAAGGCCGTTGTGAGGGAAGAAGCGCCTTTTTTGGCAATATCCATCGCAAGGCCCAGCTGATGTTCGCTGGTACCGGGGCGGGCAGAGATGCGGTCTGCTGCCTTTCTGCCGATGCTGTCTACCTTGCGCTGATAGATGGTTGCCTGTTTGGAGTAGCTGCGATAGCCGGAAACGGTGGAAAGCGGTACGCCTGCCTCCTTGGCAGCCTCGAAAAGCTGCTCCAGCGCTGTGGCGGCCTCGGTGCGCATCTGCTGCGAAACACCGTAGGTCTCTGCCTTACGCAGATCGGAGGGAACATAGCGCCTGCTTACACTGTGCTGGCGATTGATGATAAATACCGAACCATCGATATTCTTATCAGGCATGGCGGCATCCAGACTGCCATCCAGCAAAGTGGCGGAGAGAGCAATGACCGCAATGATCTTCTCCAGCGCCAATTCCACTCACTCCCTTCAATCTATTTTATCAGTTACGTAATATTTTAGCAACTACTTTCTGTTCTTATCCAAGATTTTTACACCTGTCTGCGCAAGGTAAGCAAGCTCCTGCGTGCCAAGGCGCATGGTGACCAGAGCGCCCTCGTTCACATACTCCTCCGAGAGCACGCTGCCCAGCTTGCGCATTTTGGCCATCAGCTGGTACTGGTCGAAGGGCAGGAGGAATTGTACTTCCTGTGTACCTGCATCCAGCGCTTCCTCGATCTTCGCCAGAAGGGCATCGGTGCCTTCGCCGGTTTTGGCGCTGATGCGCACCGCACCGGGGAGCAGATCCTCCCCCGCCGGGCACAGGTCGCATTTGTTGAGGGCATCGATCCTGGGGGCCTCGGTGGCATCGAGGCTGTCCAGGACCTCCTCAACGGTCTGGTGGCGGAGCGGAAGCTCCTTGTCTGCCGCATCGGATACGATCACCAGCACATCAGCCAGCTTGGCTTCCTCCAGCGTAGCGCGGAAGGCCTTGACCAGATCGTGGGGCAGCTTACGGATGAAGCCTACCGTATCCACCAGGAGGATCTTACCGCCATGAGGCAGCACCGCCGGGCGGGATACGCTGTCCAGCGTGGCAAAGAGCTGATCCATGGCATACACATCGGAGCCGGTGAGCAGGTTGAACAGCGTGGATTTGCCCGCGTTGGTGTAACCCACCAGCGCCACCACGGGGATGTTGTTCTTCTCGCGGTTCTGGCGGCGCAGGTTACGCTGCTTCTCGATCTGCTCCAGCTCCCGGCGCAGGTCGGTGAGTCTTTCACGGATGCGGCGGCGGTTGACCTCCAGCTTGCTTTCGCCGGGGCCTCTGGTGCCGATGCCGCCTGCCAGACGGCTGAGCACAAGGCCCTGGCCCAGCAGGCGCTGGCTGCGGTATTGCAGCTGAGCCATTTCCACCTGCAGCTTGCCCTCCCGGGTGGAGGCACGGGCAGCGAAGATATCCAGGATCAGTGCGGTACGGTCTACCACCTTTACCCGCAGCATCTCCTCCAGATTCTTCTGCATCACGCCGGAAAGCTCATTATCGAAGATGACCACATCAGCATTGACGGCCTGGCAGCGCAGCGCCAGCTCCTCCGCCTTGCCCTTGCCGATGCAGAAAGCGGTATCGGGCGTGGGGCGCTTCTGCAAGACCCGCAGCACCGTTTCTGCGCCTGCGGTCTTGGCAAGCTCCTGCAGTTCATCCAGCGATTGCTCGTTTTCGATGCCCACCAGAACGGCTCTTTCCAAGCCATCCTTCTCTTCCTTGAGCTCGGAGTAGTATGCCTTATCGGCTTCGTCGATCAGGGTCATCCACTCCTGTTGGGGCAGCTTGCGGGCATTGAGCACCTCCGTGCGGTTGACCCCATCCGGCGAGGCGGGATCAAGGAATGCGCACTGCACGCTGGTGGGGTGACCGTCCTGGGCAACGCCTACGGCACACATGGCATCAAAGCGCATGCTGGTAAGGGCACTGATATCCACATCGCTGAGCATGCCGGTGCCGCTGGGGTGGGTGTGGATGCAGCGGATCATGCTCAGGCGGCGCTCGGAGCGGCGCAGGCGAACATCCGGCAGGTCGATGCTGGCGGCCTTGCCGACGAACACATCGGCGATCTCGCCATCACGGGTAATGTAGAGTGCGATCTCCCGATTGAGAAACGCAGAATAGCCGCAGAGGCTTTGAAGCAAGTCCTGCGGCATGAAAATATCGTTATCGAGCTGCATATCGTAGAACGCAGCCATCTCATCCAATATACTTTTCCGGATCCCTTCCAGGTTACCATGAACTTCGGGCATAGGCCTTCCTTTCAAGAACCCTCTCAGGCCTGAGGATTCTTCTTCTGATAGTCTTCGATGGCAGCATGGATGGCTTCCTCGGCCAGCAAAGAGCAGTGCATCTTTACGGGGGGCAGACCGTCCAGCGCTTCGGCAACGGCTTTGTTGGTAAGGGCGAGGGCTTCGTCGATGGTCTTGCCCTTGACCATTTCGGTGGCCATGCTGCTGGTGGCAACAGCGGCGGCGCAGCCGAAGGTCTTGAACTTCACATCCACGATCACATTATCCTCGACCTGGATATCCATCTTCATAATGTCTCCGCACTTGGCGTTGCCAACGGTGCCGGAGCCGGAGGCACCCTCGATCTCGCCTACGTTGCGGGGGTTTGCAAAATGATCCATCACTTTTTCGCTGTACATGGTTATATCCTCCTTGTTATCGACCGGTTCGGTAGTAGTGCTCAGCGCAGGTGCTCGGGGGTAAGGGGGCTCATGGCACGGAGATTCTGAACGATCTTGGGCAGCTCGTTCAGCACCGTTTCCACTTCTTCTTCGGTATTATCCATGCCCAGGGAGAGGCGCAGGCTGCCGTGGGCGATCTCGTGGGGCAGGCCGATGGCCAGCAGCACATGGCTGGGATCCAGGCTGCCGCTGGTGCAGGCAGAGCCGCTGGAGGCCTCGATGCCCGCCAGATCCAGACGCATCAGAATGGACTCGCCCTCCAGATAGCGGATGGAGATATTCACGTTTCCGGGCAGGCGCTCGGTGCGGTGACCGTTGAGCCGGATATCGGGGATGCGCTCGGTGAGGCCGTCGATGAGGCGGTCGCGCAGGGCGGTCATGCGGCGGGAGTACTCAGGCAGCTCGGCGGTGGCGATCTCGATGGCCTTGCCGATGCCAACGATGGCGGGCAGGTTCTCGGTACCGGCGCGGAAGCCGCGCTCCTGAGCGCCGCCGTGGATCAGGTTGCTCATGCGGATGCCCTTGCGCACATACAGTGCGCCGATGCCCTTGGGGCCGTGGAACTTGTGGCCGGACATGCTCAGCATATCCACGCCCAGTTCCTTAACATTAACAGGGATGGCACCGATGGCCTGCACGGCATCGGTATGGAAGAGCACACCGTGCTTCTTGGCCACTTCGGCGATCTCCTTGATGGGCTGCAGGGTGCCGATCTCGTTGTTGGCCGCCATGATGGTGATGAGGGCGGTATCCTCGGAGATGGCGTTCTCCACGTCCTGCACGCTGACGCGGCCGAACTCATCCACCGGCAGATAAGTAACGCGATAGCCTTCCTTCTCCATAGCCTCGCAGGTATGAAGAATGGCGTGGTGCTCGATGGCGCTGGTAATGATGTGCTTGCCCTTCTTGCTCATGGCCTCGCAGCCAAGGCGGATGGCCCAGTTATCGCTCTCGCTGCCGCCGGCGGTGAAATAGACCTCCCGGGGTTCGGCACCGATGGCATCGGCCACCTGCTTGCGGGCAGCCTCCACTGCCTTGCGGGCTTCGCGACCCACGCCGTGGATGGAGCTGGGGTTTCCGTAGGTCTGCCCAAAGAAGGGCAGCATGGTCTCCAGTACCTCTTTGCGGGTGGCAGTGGTGGCGGCATTATCCATATAGATGACTTTACTCATTGCATGCTTCCTCGCTTTCGCACGGTTTGTTGAGCATATCGGACAACCGTATCTTCTTTAGTTCGTTGTTGATAGAATCGCTCACCTGCTGCCACACCCAGCGTACCGGGCAGGAGCAGGATTTATCGCAGGCGCTTTCGTCGCTGGTGCATTCGCTCAGCTCGATGGGGCCTTCCATGGCATCCATGATATCCAGCAGGGTGATGTCTGAGGCATCCCGTGCCAGCTGATAGCCGCCCTGAGCGCCTCTTACACTGGAGATGAGCCCCTCCCGCCGAAGGCTTCCCAAAAGCTGTTCCAAATATAGCTTGGGAACGCCGATGCTGGCGATATCCTGCAGGGGCTGGGGCCCCTCGCCGGAGTGCTGCGCCAGGTAATACATGGCATAGAGGCCGTATTTGCCTCGTGTTGACAGCTTCATGAACAAAGCTCCTTTCGGAAAACCCGACTGAATTTATCGGATTTCCGATAGCAAGGATAGCACCGGTATAGAGAAATGTCAATAGAAATAAAGAAAAAACTTCGCACAAACCGTCGTTTCGGTCTGCGCGAAGCATAGTGGGGCATATTTACCGGCAGGGCTGTGCAAGCAGGGCTTCTATGGCCAGTGCTGCGCGGTACAGCCGGTATTCATCCGCACCGTACAGGATCAGGCAGCGGGAGAAGCCATAGCCGTTCTTCTGTCCGCTCGGTATGCAGACAGACGGCAGACCGCAGAAATGCATGATGTTGGTTGGCCCGGTCATGATGACAGCATCATAAGAGGCCAGCTGACGAATCGTTTCCTTTTGCCTGACCGCCCGTATCGCCAATGCCTCCCGGTAAGGAGCTGCCGACAGCTCGCCCGGAGTCTCCCGGAGCGCGCGGCTGAGCAGGGTGATGCCGTATTTCATCATCCTTCGGGGATGCGCCTCGTAAAAGGCAACGATCTCTGCAAGCGTTTTGCGCTTTGCGGAGGAAGTGCGCAGATAATCCTCCAGATGAGGCTTAAGCTCCCACTGCATGATGGTGCGCTGCTGGGGTGCGTATTCCTGCACAAGCTCCCCTACTGCCGCTCCCCGCGAACGCAGGCTCCCGATCGCTTCATCCACAAAAGTGCGCTGCTCCTGAGAGACCATCGCCTGGTTGGCTGTGTTGACAGCGATGCGCAGTTCCCGAAGGGGCGCTGCTTCAAGCACAGGCAAGGGGGCATCGCGCATAGCCGAATACAGCGTAAGTGCATCCTGAAGATCCACAGCCATGGCACCGGCGCTGTCCAGCGTTCTGGCGATGGGAATGATCCCCTCGCTGCGCAATGCGCCCACGGGTGGCTTCAGGCCGCAGATGCCGTTATCCTGTGCACAGGCAATGACCGAAAAAGAGGTATCTGTACCAACAGCTGCCCGAACGATGCCCGCCGCCACCGCCACCGCCGAACCGCTGGAGGAGCCGGAGGGGCTGAGGGAAGGATCTGCAGCGTGGAGCACTCTGCCCCCGCGGGAGCTGTAGCCTCCGGGCATGCCTTCGGTGGTATAGTTCGCAAACTCGGTCATGTTGGTCTTGCCAAGAATGACCGCACCGTTTCTGCGGAGGTTGGCAACAACAGGGGCATCTGTGGTGGCGATATTGTCGGCAAGTGCAAGGCTGCCTGCCGTGGTATGCAGACCCTGTACATCGATATTGTCCTTAACGAGTACAGGCATACCTTCCAGGATACCGCGTTGATCGCCGGGCAGGTTTTCCAAAGCGGTCGCCTGCTGTATCGCGGTGGGATCAAGCTCTGCAACACAGTTGAGCGCAGCTTTTCTGCCCAACCGTTTGGCGCGCAGAAGGGCTGCTTTTGTCTCCTGCAGGATAATTGGCATGGTATGCGTCCCTCCCTGCGCTTTCCGGATCACTCCCACGGCACCAGACGCACATGGAAGGATCCGCTTTCCTCCACCAACAGCTCCGCATAGGCGCAGGCGTTACGGCGGTAAGTATCCCGCACAGAGCCCGGACAGACAGTGGTGATGCCGTTGGCTTCCTCGATGGCAGCCACATGGGTGTGGCCGTAGAAGGCGACCGAAGCCTGCCCCTGCATGGCTTTGAACATGAGGCGGGTCAGGCTGGTCTTTACCCCCACCCAGTGGCCGTGGCAGGCGTAGATGCGCACGCCGTTCACCTCAAAGAGGATATCCTCCTGGCCGAGGCAGCCAAAATCGTTGTTGCCCAGCACATGACGGCAGGCTGCCTGGGGGTATTGGTAAGGCAGGTGACCCGTTACCTGCTCCCACTCCCGTACACCGTCACCCAGAAAGAGCAGTTCATCCACCCGTCCGGCGGCGTAGGCCTGCTCAATGGCGCGCTCCAGCTGCTCCCGTGCGCCGTGGGAATCCGAAAAGGCAACGATCCGCTTCTTCACTGCTTACAGTTCCTCCCGAAGCACATCGTACATCATTTCGGCAGCCACGGCACGGTGGCTCACCTTGTTCTTCTGCTTATCGCCCATTTCGGCAAAGGTCTTGCCCGTCTTGTAGAGGAACAGGGGGTCATAGCCGAAGCCGCCCTCGCCGGTCAGCTCATAGAGCAGTTCGCCCATGCACTCGCCCCGCACCACACGAGTCTTGCCGCCGGGCAGCGCCAGCGCCATGGCACAGACGAAACGGCAGGTGCGGTCTTTGATGCCCTCCATGTTTTGGAGGAGCAGCTCGTTATTGGCGGCATCGTTGCCGTGCTCGCCCGCATAGCGGGCGCTGTGCACACCGGGGGCACCGCCCAGCGCATCCACGGAAAGGCCGCTGTCGTCTGCCAAGGTGGGCAGACCGATCTCCTTCATGACCGCCTCTGCCTTGATGATGGCATTGGCCTCGAAGGTATCGCCGTTCTCCTCCGGGTCGCCGGTGAAGCCGGCCTCCCGCATGGAGACCAGCTCGTACTGGCCGTTGAACAGATCGCCCAGCTCCTTGAGCTTGTGGGCGTTGCCGCTGGCTACGGCGATGCGGGGCTTGGGCAGCAGATAGAAGCAGCGCTCCAAGGCTTCCCGCTGCTTGCGCATCAGGGCGCGCACACCGGCACGGCCTGCGTCCAGCAGCAGCTTCAGCTCTCTGTTGGTAAAGGCACGGCCCTCTCCGGTGCCCTGCAGCTCGATGAACTCGCCCTTGTGGTTCATGACCAGGTTCATATCGGTCTGGGCGTGGCTGTCCTCTACATAGCACAGATCCAGCAGAGCCGCATCCTCCACGATGCCTGCGCTGACAGCTGCCACCTGAGAGATGATGGGATTCTCGGTGACCAGACCGTTTTCCATCAGCTTATGCACAGCAAGGCAGAGCGCCACGAACGCACCGGTGATGGAAGCAGTACGGGTGCCGCCATCAGCCTGGAGCACATCGCAATCCAGCGTGATGGTGCGCTCGCCCAGCTTCTCCATATCCACCGCCTGGCGCAGGGAACGGCCGATCAGGCGCTGGATCTCCACGCTGCGGCCATCCTTCTTAATGCCGTCGCGTGCTTTACGGGTATTGGTGGAGGCGGGCAGCATGGCATATTCGGCAGTGACCCATCCACGGCCGGAATTGCGCAGGAACGGCGGTACGCCCTCCTCAACGCTGGCGGTGCAGATGACCTTGGTCTTGCCGGTGGCGATGAGGCAGCTGCCGTAGGCATTCTCGGCAAAATCGGTAATGATCTGGCAGGGGCGGATCTCGAAGGCCTTTCTTCCATCCTGACGGTTCATGGTGTTTCCTCCTATAAGCTCTGATGTATGGTTTGGGCACCGCAGAGCACTCCTGACCGGTGCCTGCGGTGCGGTACGATCTGTTACATATTATATAGTTCAAACAGGCATCTGGCAAGCAATTGGGTCTTACCCCGGCAAAAGAATGCCTGAACGCTTATTTTGCATCAATTTTCGTGCTGGAAACGATTGCAAAACCCAATACTTGGTGGTATAATAAAAAGGAGATAATAGACAAACAGGTAAATTCTGCCTGTTACCTCAATCATAGAAGTACGGGAGCTTGATCTACATGACGAAATCGGTTAACAAACGGCTTTTGATCCTGCTGGCAGCCTTCGTTCTGGTGCTGGGTGGCATGTGGGCTCTGCGCGGCACCTTTGCCTCTCAGGTCAATTACAACGGCCCTGAAGAGAAGCTCATCGGCAGCCGGTACGCCGTAGAACTGCAGTACTGGAACGGCTCCGATTACGTATCTCTGCTGGGCGATAATGCACAGCAGCCCTTTACCGATGGCTCCGCCATGTGCCCCGGTCGCTCGGAGATCGCCTACCTGCGGGTGACCAACAACGAAAAGTTCCCCATCGATACCATCCTGTCGCTGGATGTTACCGCCAGCGGCTTCGACAGCACCATCAGCTACGCTGTGCTGGAGGGCGATTGGGTAAACAACCCGAACCAACCCGCCAGCTGGAGCGAATTCGCTACTAAGGCCAACGGCAGCAAGGTGCTCAGCGTAGCCAAGCACGAGCTGCTGAAGCTGGAGCCGCTGGCTGCCGGTGAGACCCGCTGGCTGGCGGTATGCATCCACATGGACGAGAGCGCCACCTCCGCTTACCAGAACAAGCGGATGGAAATGAAGTTCGACCTCCGTATGAACGCCAACTACAAGCCCGACGAAGATCCTGCCAACAACTAATCATTTGCTTCAACATACTGTGAGAGGAAGAGTATCCACATGAAAAGGAGCTTCTTGCTGACCATTGCCATCGTGCTTTCCCTGGTCGCCGTTACCGGCACTCTGGCCTACTTTACCGATCAGATCCAGGCGGATGGCATCGTGGCCTCCGGCAACCTTAGCATTCTGCAGCATGAATACGAGTATGTAAAGGATGCCAACGGGGCCCCCACCGGCGCGCTGCAGCCCTACACCCAGGGCCAGGTGATCTACCCCGGCTCCGATATCGATAAGATCGTTACGGTAGAGAACAACGGTAAGAACGTGGCTTACGTTCGCACCTTTGTTGCCGTGCCTGCTTACTACGCCGCCGACGGTACCAGCACCAACTGGATCACCCTGAAGCGCAACGACAGCGCCTCCGAGTGGGTGTGGGCGGATCAGCCGATCCCCAATGTGAAGATCGACGGCATCACCTATGATGTGTACTACGCCACCAACACGAATCAACTGTCCCCCAAGGAGACCACCCAGCCCTGCATGCTGGGCTACCATGTGGACGAGCAGGTGGACTACAACGGCACCAACTACACCATCAAGCTCAGCGACGGCTCCGAAGTGGCTCTCACCTCCGATCGTGAGCTGATGATCCTGGTCACCAGCGAAGCCTCTCAGGCCATTGTATTCGAGAATGCCGAAGAAGCTCTCAACGTGAGCTATGGCGGTGAGCCCGCTGTGGATCGCAATCCCTGGCAGACCGTTGTGGTGGTAAAGAACAACAGCGAGCTTGCCAAGGCTCTGGAGGATGCCTCCTACGATGCTCACATCGGCCTGAAGGACGGCTCCTATACCCTGCCCGCCGAGTTGCCCAACGGCATCCGCGTAATGGCATTGGGCCTGAATGTAGAAGTAACGCTGCAAAACAGCCTCTACGCTTACGATTTCGAGCTGGACGGCGTGACCGTGACCAACAAGATGGTCTTCTCCGGCCACGGCAGCTTCCAGGAGGTAACCTTCAAGCAGGGCTGGGAAGTGACCCAGTTGAACGGCGATGTGCAGTTCGACAGCTGCGTATACGATACCGCGCTGGTAGACGCCGGTGCATACACCGTTACCCAGACCAATAACACCAAGACCGACGGAACTCCCGTTATCTGAGCCGATCATTCACGATACCCCCGGCACTGCCGGGGGTATTTTCTTTGCAAAAAAAGACCGGAAAAGCCGCCGGAAAAGGGCAGCATCTCCCCTATCCGGCGGCTTTGTTATGCGTGTGTGCTCTGCTGCTGCAAAGCTCGCTTCCTGTGCTTTTTCCGGCTTGCGCAGCCTCATCCATACCCATATCCTACAGGGCCAGAAAAGCAAGAGCCGCCGGAGCAGGGAGATATGCTCTCCCCTGCCCGGCGGCTTTGCTATACCGAACAGCTCACTGGCGCGAATCATCCTGGGCCAGCTTCTTTGCATAGGCGTTTCGAACGCTTTCCAGCACCTCGTCGGTGGGAATGGGCGGCTGGTAATCCGGTCGGGCCAGATAGTAGCCCTGGTAGTAGTCCACACCCAGTGCGCAGAGCACCTCCAGCTCCTCCAACGATTCAACGCCTTCGGCTATGACCTTGATGTGGTTCTTGCGGGTAAAGCTCAAAACCGTAGAAAGCCAGTTGCGCTTGCGGGAGTCCAGATGCACATTGCGTACAAAGGCCATATCCAGCTTCACGTAATCCGCATCGATATAGAGCAGGGAATGCTCGCCGTTGTAGCCGGAGCCGAAGTCGTCGATCGCCACATGGGCGCTGAAGCGGCGCATGTATTCCACCTTGCCGTTGGTATCCTGTACGGAGCGGGTCTCTCTTTCGGTGATCTCCAGCACCACATGTGGCAGCAGATGAGCATAATGCTCCTCTACCCACTTTTCGTCCGCAGGGCCCAAGGAATGGCTGGCAATAGAGTTGATAAACAGCTTCGTGCCGGCCGGAAGCTTCTGGCTCTCGATCATTTCGGCAGAGGTCTCCAAAGCCTTTTGCCAGGTCATTACCTCTACCTGCTGCAGCTTGCCCTGCTGGCCGGCGAGACGGAGCACATATTCGGGGGTGGGCAGTTCCGGCACAGTGGGGCGCATCAGCAGCTCATAGCCGAGGATGGAGGCATCCTTAGCACACACGATGGGCTGGAAGGCGTAGCGCACCAACCGCTGCTCCAGCAGCTTGTTCAACGCCTGGATGCCGTTCATCAGGTAGCCGGATTCCTCATAGCGCGCCTTGGTGAACTCCATCAGTGAGCCCTTTACACCGTTTTTGACGCAGTACATGGCAAAGTCGGCATAATGGAGCAGCTGCGGGAACAGCACCGAATGCTCCGGGTACCAGGCAACGCCGCCGGATACGCCGATGGAAACCACCGAACCATCGGCGATCTCGCATTTTTTCTGCTTGATCTTGCTCCAACCGCTTTGGATCACATCCATCAGGGCCTCGCGGGTGGGGTAGCCGTAGAAGAGGACGTAGAATTCATCGCCGGAGCGGCGGCCGATGATGCACTTTTCATCAGCGAACACATCCAGGGCATCGGCAAAGCTGCGGATGTAGGTATCACCGCTGTCGTGGCCATAGGTATCGTTGATGGATTTCAGGTTGTCCATATCCATCATCAGCATGGCAGAGACCGGCTGGAGCCGCTCGGGATGGCGGTCAAACAAATCCTGCGCATTGCGCTCAAAGGCACGGCGGTTAAAGCGATTGGTAAGCAGGTCGTAATCGCGCTCATGCTCAATGCGCTTACGCTTTTCGATCTCCTCGGTAACATCCATCAGCGTACCGATGATGCCCTGCTGATCCTGCAGCATGCGCAGGCGCAGATAGCGGGCAGGCTGGGAGCCCTGCAGCAGGAATACATCGTCGCCTTCCTCGGGTTTATCGCCAATGCGGGCGGTAAGCAGCTGGTTAAAGACCTCCAGCGGCATACGGTTGGTCTCTTTGAAGTATTCGCGGCAGTTGAGCAGCATATAGAAGCCATCGGAGCAATAGACCTCTTCCTCCTCGTTCTTACGCTCAAAGGCACCGATGGGCATATTGGCCAGCGTAATGATCTTGCTGATCTTGGAGGCTTCCTCTGCCACCGCACGGTTCAGCCTTGTAATGGTATGGGAAAGCTCATCCACCTCAGTGATGCCGGTGGCCTCATACTCCAGCACGGTATTACCCTGCTGCTTGCTGATGCGGGCGATCAGGCCCTCGATAGGCCCGGCAATATGCTTACTGACGAAATAGGCAACGGTCAGACCCAGCACCAGGCTCAAGAGCATGGCAAGGGCGACCGCCCAGCGGAAGTCGTTCTCGGCTTCAAAGAGGATCTGGGTATCCTCCATCGCCAGCAGCACCCACTGCTGCTCCCGGAAGGGACTGTTTTCGCTGTAAAGTGCCAGCGGCTGCACTGCTGCATAGAATTCGCGCTGACCATCGTTGCTGCTCAGCACCAGGAACTTGGTACCATCGTTCTCCACATTGTCGCGAGGCACAAGCACGCTCTTGTTGCCAAAGAACTGTTCCAGCAAGCTGCCGCCGGAAGCCACGGGCAGGTAGCTTTCTCCCCCATCTTTGGTGAGCGCCAGCACAAATTCATTATTGTTGGCGTGGCCCTTACTATCTACCGTTAGGAGCGTACGCAGATAGGCAGTATTCAGTTCAAAGCCTGCTACGCCCAGCTGTACGCCGCTCTTGGTAACGATGGGCTGTGCGTAGGTGATCACCGGCTCGGCATCTGTTTCGTTGAGCAGGAAACCGTGGCTCCAATAACCACAATCGCCGGGGGTGATCTCTTTCTGTGCCCGGTTGGGGTAAGCCGTGGCGGGCAGGCGATAGAAATTGTTCCTTTCGCTGTTATCCAGCGGGAAGCCTTCCTGCCAGCTTTCGGAGGCTTCGATCCCAAGCAGCCCCTTCAGCGTGAGCGGCCCCCGCAGAAGCTGGTAGGTCGCATCCTCTTCCCCGGCAGCCTGCTTGCGGAGATACATGCCAAAGCAATCGAGCGTGCCATCGGAATTGGACTTATTGGCATCCAGTACCACAAAAGCACCGCTGAACTCGTTCCGGCTCAGGCTGGCAAGCACAGCCGGAGAGATCTGCTCCAGCAGCACCTTGCTGTGAGTGGAATCCTTTTGCAGATCGTTCTCCGCAAGGCCCTGCTCCTCCAGCCATTGGCCGGTGGTGGTAAGGATATCATCGATCATGGTACCGGCAGGGTGCTTCATATCGATGCCCGCTGTAATACCGGAGGCTTGATGCAGCGCCACCTCAGAAAGCATGTGGAGCTCATCCTGATGGATCTGCTGGAAGGTTCCGAACACAGCCAAAAGACCTATCAGCAATAGGCCAATGATCAAAACAAGACCCACGAAGGGCAGGATTATCTTGCGAAAAAGACTGGTCTGACGAACTCCCGTCTGTTTTTTTGCCATTGAAACCAGTCTCTCCTTTCCGTATATAATGTAACCGGCAGGGAGCCGATCGTATATTGGACATCTGTACAAAAACCAAACGAACAATGTTACCTATATTATCGTTCATAGAAAGAAAAATGTCAAGGCTGATGTAACGATAGTTGCTGCTATATTTTTCCAAGCTGCTGCAAAACCGGCGGTTTGAAATTGGTACTTGCACAGACAACCCATGAGTGGTATAATACTTCTTGTTCGCCGGAGTGATGGAATGGCAGACGTGACGGACTCAAAATCCGTTGGTAGCGATACCGTGTGGGTTCGAGTCCCACCTCCGGCACCAGAAAAACCTCTTTTGTCCGCTGGGACAAAAGAGGTTTCTTTTTGCAGTTTTTCGTGGCGTTTCCCTGCGGATGGTCACGGCTTTTCAATGCCGATCTGCGCTGCCATCGTGGCGATATCCTCGGCGATCATCTTCACCTTGGATCTCTCGATCATCAGGTTGCCGCCGGTAATGATATAGGAGGGCAGCACGCGGATCTCTCCGAAAGAAAAGGCAGATGAGCGGATCTTATAGGTAGACCCGGACGGGATCGGGTTCTTCCCGGCGGTCTTGCGGGCGATCCGGTTGAACATTTTTCGGGCCACATCGCCGCTGAGCACGATCACCTTCAGGTTCGGGAACAGACCAAGCTCCGCCTCCAGATATGGCAGGCTCTCCTCCATGCTCTCCCGCTCGATGGCATAGGCCGTTTTGGGCGTCTTTACCGCATTGGTGATATAGATGCCAAGGCGCAGGATATCATCGATGCCCTCCACCTGCAGCCCCGCCTGGCGGAACAGCGGAACAGTGGTAGAAAGATAGGCTGCGCCGCTGCTGCCGTAGAAATCCTGGGATCGATCCTCAGGCACCACCTCGTTGATCATGATGGCAGAGACCTCAGAAGGCTCGATATCGATATCATTCAGGTGAATATGAGCCTTTGCGCCCAATTGTTTTTCCAGTTCGCGACGAATATTCATCTGTCTTCTACTCCCCCGCTTTCATATGGATGCTACAGTGTTTCCGGCGTGCATTCGACCCGCGCAAACCATCTCTGCCGGAAGAGAAGATACATAGCCCCAAGAAACAGCGTCATCAGCACCCAGGTGGCCGGTTCGGTAACACAAACGCCAATAAAGCCGTGGGTGGGCACCAGCCAGAAGGCGGCAAAGAGCTTCATGGCCAGCTCAATACAGCTGGAGAGCACCGGGATGACCTTCTGCCCAATGGCCTGCATGCTGTTGCGCAGGCAGAACAGAACGCCCAGCACAGGGAACAGGGCAAAATGGATGCGCAGGCTGAGCACCGCATTCTCCAACACCGCCATGCTGGTGGTACCTGTGGTAAAGCGGATGAGCCCTTCGCCAAAGAGGAACATGAGCAGCGTTGCTGTAAAGCACCAAACAAGCTCCATCACCATCACCATGCGGATGGCGGGACGGATACGCTCAGGCTTTCCGGCACCCCAGTTCTGCCCCACATAGGTCATATTGGCTGCTGCCAGGCTCATCACCGGCTGCAGGAACATAATGAGCAGGCGGCGGGCGGCGGAATGCGCGGCGATCAGCGTTTCGCCAAGCAGGTTGGTAATACGCTGGAAGAACACCGTGCCCAGCTCCACCACGCAGGAGGTGAGCGCCATGGCAAAGCCGGTGGAGAACAGCGTAAAGAGCAGCTTGCCGGGAATGCGGAAATCGGCTTTCCGAGGCAGATATTCACGGTAATGGCGCAATACATACCAGCCGCTGAACAACGAAGAGACCGCCTGAGCCAGCACCGTAGCCCAAGCCGCACCGCTGATGCCCAGATCCAGCCCCCACACGAACAGTACATCCAGCGCCACATTCAGCAGGCTGGAGACCACCAGGAACACCAGCGGCATACGGCTGTTGCCCACCGAACGGAGGATCGCAGCAAACATATTGTAGGCAATGGTAACAGGAATGCCCCCGCAGACCACCGCAATATAAGCGTATGACAGGTCAAAGATCTCCTGCGGGGTGTTCATGAAGCGGAGAAGCCGTGGCAAAGAAACAAGTGTAAAGCACGTCAGCAGTAGCGCTGCAGCCGTATTGAGCACCATCATACCGGCAATGGATCTTCGCATATCGCCGATATGGTGAGCGCCAAAGCGCTGGGTGACCACAATGGCATAGCCGTTGTTCAGGTCGATAGCCAGATTGATGAGCAGCGAATAGAGGGATACCGTAGCGCCGATCGCCGCAATGGCCTGATCGCCCAGGCGGTAACCCACCACCATGGTATCCACAAGATTGTACAGCTGCTGGAACAGATTGCCCATCATCAGCGGCACGGCAAAGCCAATAATGAGACGAAGGGGCGAGCCCTTCGTCATATCGCGCACATAGGCAGTTCGTTTCATATTCATGTACCTTTGGTGCTATACATCAAACTCCACACGCACCACACGGCCCAGGAAGGTAACGTCGGGGATGGCGCAGGGTTCTGCGCTGTATTCACGGTCGTAATCCTGCAGGAGCACGGTGACCGCATCCAGCTTCTTTACCTTGCGCAGGCTGCGGTGGCCCCGCTGCTCAACCAGCATGATGGCACCATCGATGGGGCTGGCGGCAGGTACCACCAGACAGATATCATCGCGGAGGATGCGGAAGCCGCGCATACTGTCGTCGGGTGCGGAGAAGTAGAACACTTTGTCGGGGGCTGCGCCCTCGATGCGCCCATCCATGATCGGCAACAGGCGATGGCCCACTTCTTTGAACACAGCGTTGTACACAGGCACACGCTTGAGAACGCTGGTAAGCGCCTCCAGCCACACGCCGCCGGTGACCTGTTTCTCGCTCTCAGAGCTGTAGACAGTCTCACTGTCCGGCTGGCGCTCCTTTTTGGGGGCGGCCTTGGGCGTTGCGGTCACGGTGGTTTGCAGATCAACTGTGGCGGCGATATCGTCCAGAGAGAAACCGGCTTCGGTCTGCTCCTTCAGGCCCATCTTCTTCAGAATGCGGCGGGCCTGATCATCGGCAATGATCTTTTTGCCCTCTTCTACATCTTTCAAATAACCTTCGCTGACGCCGCCCAGCTTGGCTACCTGCTTCAAAGTCATCTTTCGTGCCAGGCGCTCGGTGCGCAGCAGATCTCCCAATCGGCTCATGTTATCGTTCTCCTTCAAATGATCACTTTTTTGCTTCTTCGGCGGTTCTCTCGATCAGCTTGCGGTATACCCGCTCCACCATCCAGGGCTCGGTGGGCTTTACAAGCGCTTCCTCGTTGGTGAACCAGCGAACGCCGCTGTTTTCTTCCTGATTGATGGTAAGTGTTTCGCCATCGTCTGCCTCCAGCAGGTAGGTCAGATTCAGGTGCAGGTGGCAGGGTACATAAACGCCCCGCTTTTCGTGCCCCATCACATAGAGACATTCCAGCGAAAAGATCTCGCCCGGATGCACAGAGACCGCATGCACTCCGGTTTCCTCGTTGGCTTCCCGGATGGCTACCGCCTCCAGGTCGGCTTCGCCGTCTGCATGGCCACCCGTCCAGCTCCAGGAGTCGTAGACCTTATGGTAGCAAAGCAGCACCTTGTTGCGCCGGGCGTTGACGATCCAGCCGGAGGCGCTGAAGTGCGCCGCCAAATTGCTGCGGGAGAGGCAATCCGGGTTCCTGTCCATAAAGGAAAGGATCAGCTGCCGGTCTGCGGCTTCCTGCTCGCACTTGGGTCGATAGGCCTCAATCTGCTCCCTCAGCTTTTGCATAGAAGGCTGCCCCCCTGTACCTGATGAAAATCTATCTTGGAGTATACCACAGGCCTGGCCATAGTTCAATGCAAACAAACGCAGCCACAGCATGGAAAAAGTAGCCGTATTCTCCACCACCTGCGACAACCATTGACAAAAAAGAAACAAAATTTTTGCAACCTTGGGAAAAGTGCTTTTTACCTGCAGTAAAATGTGTTATACTTACATTGTATGTGCCCGCATCACAACTATGTTGGCAAGGAGGATACGACGATGCAATATTCCAGAGAAGTCGAAGAAATGGTATGCGTGAAGAAGGGCCCCAACCATGGTCCCGCTCCCATCCCCGAAGAGGGCAAGTGGGTGCAGAGCCGCGAGATCAAGGACATCAGCGGTTTCACCCATGGTGTAGGCTGGTGCGCTCCCCAGCAGGGTGCCTGCAAGCTGAGCCTGAATGTTAAGGAAGGCATCATCCAGGAAGCTCTGGTCGAGACCCTGGGCTGCTCCGGTATGACTCACTCCGCCGCTATGGCTGCTGAGATCCTGCCCGGCAAGACCATCCTGGAAGCCCTGAACACCGACCTGGTCTGCGACGCTATCAATACCGCTATGCGCGAGCTGTTCCTGCAGATCGTGTACGGCCGCACCCAGAGCGCCTTCAGCGAAGACGGTCTGAGCATCGGCGCCGGCCTGGAAGACCTGGGCAAGGGTCTGCGCAGCCAGATCGGCACCATGTACGGCACCCTGAAGAAGGGCGTTCGTTACCTGGAGATGGCCGAGGGCTACGTGCTCAAGCTGGGCCTGGATAAGGACCACGAAGTGATCGGCTACCAGTTCGTGCACCTGGGCAAGATGATGGACGCCATCAAGAAGGGCATGGATCCCAAGGAAGCTTACGAAAAGAACATTGGCTCCTACGGCCGCTTCAACGAGGCTGTGGAGTACATCGACCCGCGTCATCAGTGATCTGAATTTGATAAGAGGTGAGTAGAAATGGCTACTTTTGAAGGATTCGATAGAAGAATTAACAAGATCGAAGGCGTTCTCAAGGAGTACGGCTTTGCTGATCTGGATCAGATGGCGCAGTACGTAAAGGAGCAGGGCGTGGATGTTGACGCGATCGTTCGCGGCACTCAGCCCATCGCTTTCGAAAACGCCGTTTGGGCTTACACCCTGGGCGCTGCCATCGCTTTCAAGAAGGGCTGCAAGACCGCTGCCGAGGCTGCCGAGGCGATCGGTGTTGGCCTGCAGGCTTTCTGCATCCCCGGTTCTGTTGCCGACCAGCGCGCTGTTGGTCTGGGCCACGGCAACCTGGCTGCCATGCTGCTGCGTGACGAGACCAAGTGCTTCGCTTTCCTGGCCGGCCACGAGAGCTTTGCCGCTGCCGAAGGCGCTATCGGTATCGCCCGCACCGCCAACAAGGTTCGTAAGGAGCCCCTGCGTGTTATCCTGAACGGCCTTGGCAAGGATGCTGCTTACATCATCAGCCGCATCAACGGCTTCACCTATGTGCAGACCAAGATGGATTACTACACCGGCGAAGTGAAGATCGTTAAGGAGACCCCCTACTCCGACGGCGAGAAGGCCAAGGTCCGCTGCTACGGTGCCGACGATGTTACCGAAGGCGTTGCCATCATGCGCATGGAGAACGTGGACGTCTCCATCACCGGCAACTCCACCAACCCCACCCGCTTCCAGCACCCCGTTGCCGGTACCTACAAGAAGTGGGCCATCGAGAACGGCAAGAAGTACTTCTCCGTTGCTTCCGGCGGCGGCACCGGTCGTACCCTGCACCCCGACAACATGGCTGCCGGCCCCGCCAGCTACGGCATGACCGATACCATGGGTCGTATGCACTCCGATGCTCAGTTTGCCGGTTCCTCCTCCGTGCCTGCTCACGTTGAGATGATGGGCCTGATCGGCATGGGCAACAACCCCATGGTTGGTGCTACCGTTGCCGTGGCTGTTGCCATCGAAGAAGTGCAGAAGTAATTTGATCTTCTGATCATTTCAGAGGGCACCCTGTTGGGTGCCCTCTTTTCTATGCTCTTTGGTATGCGCTTGTGCGCTGTTTAAGGAATAGCGCTGCATAACAAAAGAGAACCGCCACCACAGCGGTTCTCTTTTGCTATAGGTAAGAACAGATCAAGCAGACTTCTTGTTCTTTCTCCAAAGCAATACGATGATGCAGCTTGCGCTGAACAGTACAAGGCCCAAATAGAGCATGGGCATACCCTGATCGCCTGCGGGCGGGGGCAGAGGCTCGTCGCCGGTCTCGTAGATGTTAACGAACTCACATGCGACCTGGTCTACAGCTTCCCCATCCAGCGTTGCGGCAGCTACCAGATCGTTACCGATCAAAGAAACAGTGATCTCGATCCGGTATTCCTTGGTGCTGTAGGTAAAGCCCTCACGGCCATCGTTACGCTCCTTGAGCGTATATGTGAAGGTCTTGCCGATATCCTCTTCGGTAAAGGAAAGCGTCAGGCCAGCTTCACCCTCGCTGTTGGAGGTGATGGCAAGAACATCGTTGGTTTCTGTGTTGGTCAACTCAAAGGTAAATCCACCTGCGTTCAAGCCGTTTACTCCGTTTGCTACAACGATCTTCTCAACGTTGATCTCAACAGTGTTACCGGCGGAGATCTTGGTAGGAACGAAGGTATTGACCAGTTCCAGCGTCTGATCGATGATCATGGCCAGCGTATTGCCGGTTGTGATCGCAGCCGTAAGCACCATAGACGAGATGAGGATCATCGCAACGAGTGTGTACTTCAAACGTTTCAAGTGTATCTACCTCCTTTCATCGTAATTGCGGGAATATTTGGAGAAAAGATCGGCGCTTGCTATTGGCCTACCCAGGGATGCTGTTCTGTGCTGATCTCACCCACCAGCGTGTTGAGAACGGTAAAGGCATCACCGGGAAGCTCGCTTGGCAGGCCTGTAGCCTGGCATGCCTGCGCCACAGAGATGATCTCGTAACCACCTGCAATGACCATCAAATCGAATGCATTTGCGTTGGCATCCAAAGCGATCTGCACAAGGCTGGGACATGAGGTCTCCCCCGGGGCCAGACTTTGTGCGTAGGTGTAGGAATAGAGGTCGAACAGTTGGCCATGTATGGTGACCGTGCCGTGATGGATGATCTGATTGGCACCCTGTGCTGTATACACATTCTTCCACAGCGTGCTGCTCAAATGCTCAAAGGCGAATACCACACGCACATAAACAGGTGTATTGCCATTGTTGGTCACGGTAACGATCTTATCAACAGCACGTTCCAGACCGCTGCTCCAAAACTCGACCACACCGCTTTGCACGCCCTGCCATTGCCAGGAGTCGTACTGCTGCAGGTATGGGCTGCCTTCGTAGGCGTTGGCATCCGGTTTCAGGATCGTGGCTCCCTGTGAGGGCATCAGCTCTCCGGAGGGTGATCTTCTGTGCTCGTTGAGCTTTACTTCTACACGCATGGGCTCGACCAGCGAACCGCCATCGCGAATGTAGGAGAAGAAACCGGTATGATACAGCAGATAGACCATCGCCAGGAGGCAGCACACAAGGGCAAGTGCTTTCTTCATGTACTGCGCTCCTTACGCTACGCAGCCGAATGTTTTCTGGGAAAACATTCGGTTGCGGATGTTGCGTTTATCATTACTGGCCGATGGACTGGGTGATAACGCTCTCACCTTCGGGAGCATCGGGCAGCTCGATGCCGGACTCGGCAACGATGGCCTCATTCTCAGCCTCGATCAGTGCCCAGGCAGAAGCAGGATCGGCCAGTTCTGCAATGGCTTCATCCTTCTGGATGGCATAGGCGGAGATGATCAGCTGAGGATAGTTGGCAGTGCCGGAAGCATCCAGCTCATTCAGCATCTGCTTGGTGACCTCAAGGCGAACCTGCACCTGATCATCCTTCAGAACAGGGAAGACCTGATCTTCTTCGGAGGCATCGACGGCGCGGTAGTACACACCCTCGTGGCCTTCCAGAGCGGTCCAGCCCTCGGCGATCTCATAGGTCAGAAAATCGTCGAAGTTCTCGCTCTCCGCCAGATTAACGAAGACCCAACTGTTTTCGCTGCCGGCAAGCACGGTGACCTGAGGATCCTTATCGATGGTAGCACCGGGAGTCATGTTGTACTCGTTGGTGTTAGGATCGTTGTCATCGTCCAGGTTGGTGTCGGTTTCATCAAGTGTGATGTTGATGTCGCCGTAGGTGAAGGTGTTGGTCACTTCGGGGGCACGGTCGATGAGCCATGCCAGGGTGCCGCTGGCAACGCCGGAAGTAGCCAGGGTAATGGCCAGCGCCATCAGCAGAGTCTTCTTGCTGATACGGCTGAACAGATTGGTGAGAGTGCTCATGAGAGAACGCATGTGGATTGCTCCCTTCAAGGATTGCTATGTATTGCACTGCCGCCCTGCAGGCTGCAGTGATGCATTCACATTACTCGCCGGCGGTAGTGGTGGTATCGTCGGTAGTGGTGGTATCGTCGGTGGTGGTGGTGTCTTCGGCGGTAGTAGTGGTGGTGGTCATCTGAGCATCGAAAGCAGCCCATGCGGCATCGGCGGTATCGAAGCTGTAGGCCTGGATGGCGTGACCGTTGATGGTCATGGTCATTTCGGAGAGGGTGGCCAGCTGATCGCCGGTGATCTCGCCGGGAACCACGAACTGCTCGAACAGAGGCTCAAGAACCAGATCCTCGGTGGCACCTTCCATGCTTACCACTTCGTGATAGCGGAACTCGAAGGTGATGGTGTTGGCTTCCTCATCGACCACGGCGGGCTCGACGGGCACCCAGATCTCCTCGTTGAGGCCCTCGACCAGGCTGGCCAGCTCGAAGTTCTCGCCGCCCAGAGCAGGGATGGCCTTCAGCTCTTCCAGGTTGCTGAGGGTCACCTTCATGCGGACGTAGGAATCTTCGCTGCCGGCATGAACGGTCATGGTGGGATCCTTGATGTAGGAATGACCGGGGATCAGGTGGTAATCGTTTTCTTCAACACGGTTGGGCTCATCGCTGCCCTCGGGAGGAGTGGCCGCGGTACCGTCGGGGTTGACCTCGGTCTCGTCGACAGTGATATCGACATTACCGACAGTGAAGGTGTTCACGACGGTGGAGCTGTCGGTCAGGAAAGCGAGGGTTCCGTAAACGGACAGCGAGAGGGACAACACAATGGTAAGCGCCATGATGATTGCTCTCTTGGACTTGAACATGGATAAACAGCTCCTTTTAAGATAATGAAGAAGAATTCGTATTGCTGCGACGTCTGCGCTGGGGAGCGCCGTCGGGCTGAGACGAGGGATGAAAGCCGCTGGGCTGGAAGCCCTGATAAGCAGGCTGCCCATTGTTCACGTTCCGGGGCGGCTGCTGCGCGAAGCCTTGCTGCCCTGCAGGCTGTGCAAGCTGCTGCGGCGGCGCTACGCGCTGCTGAGGCGGCTGCTGGGGGTAGCCTGCGCTCTGCGGTGCTCTGTAACCATTCTGCATAGGCTGCGGCCGCTGGGGGTAAGGCTGCTGTGCACCCTGCTGAGGGAATTGAGCTCTCTGGGGGTAAGGGTATGCGTTCATCTGCCGCTGCGGCTGTTGGGGGTAGCCGTTTCCGGTAGGCTGATGCTGGTAACCGTTCTGTACAGGCTGCTGTGCCGGGTACCGCTGCGCCTGCTGCTGGGGGTAAGCATTGTGCGCTTGCTGCGGATAACCCATTTGAGGAGCCTGCTGTGGGGGATAACCGGCTGGGTTCTGCGGGTAGCCCATCGGCTGCTGCCCCGCCGGGTATGGAGCATTGGGCGCTGCGGGCTGCTGCTGAGCCGGATCCTGTTTCTTCTGCAGGAATTTGAATTTATCGCCGGTGGCAGCATCGGTAAGGAATACCAGGAAAATGAGAATACCACTGACGAGAATGGCCACGTAGGTTCCGGGTGGGTTCTGAATATAATTGGCGATGTCTCCAAGATATGGTATGGAGAAGATGACCTTACCAATAATATGCGTCGGGCTGACGAGAGAAGCGTCGACCGATTTGTTCGCATCACCCTTGGTCTGGAACTTGTACTGGCCGGGGTTGCTTTCGTCCTGTACGATATCCACGATACGGTGGGTAGCGATCACGTTGGGCGAAAGGCTGAAGGTGATAACATCGTTAACACGGAGCGTGCTGGCATCTACACTGCGAACATAGATCAGCGATCCGGTAGGATAAGCCGGCTCCATGGAGCCGGTAAGCACTCCGTAGACCTGGAAACCAAAAACCCTGATAATGGAAATAAAAAATGCAAAAACAATTGCCAGACATACCAAAACCGTGGTAAATGCCCGCAACGTTTTCTTATTGCTTTCGCTCACGCTACTCCCCCTGTATCGTGCTAAAAAAGCCATTATTTGGAAAGGTGACCGTAGGGTACAACCTACAGACCCAAACCATCACACATAATTCTATCACAATATTTGTAAATTGCAAGCATTTTCCCAATGTTTTATTGACCAAAATCACAATTTTGTTATTTGTTTCCATTCCACCTGCGCTACTACATATAGTAGATGAAGAAAATTTGTTCATATCTGACAAATCAGCCTTGCCGAATGAGATTTCCGGCGTATAATAGCAGCATATCAATCAAGTACGCCGGTATGCACCGCCGGCATGAGCGGAGCGTGTAATATGGAGATCGTTATCAAGTACCATGTAAAGGATCTGCCTCCCCTATGCCCCATCGGCAATGTTTCCGACTGGATCGATCTGAGAGCAGCGGAACGGGTTGAAATGAAAGCAGGCGAATTCCGGATCATCTCGTTGGGCGTGAGCATGAGGCTCCCGGAAGGCTATGAAGCTCATCTCGCGCCCAGAAGCTCTACATTTCAGAAATACGGTATTCTGCAGACCAACTCTGTCGGCGTGATCGATAACAGCTATTCGGGAGACGACGACATATGGGGCATGCCTGCTCTTGCCATGCGGGATACCATCATCGAGAAAGGAGAACGCATCTGCCAGTTCCGCCTTGTTCGAAAAATGGAGCCTGTTGCATTTGTGGAAGTGGAGCATCTCTCCGGGCCCGCCAGAGGCGGCTTTGGCTCTACCGGAAGCCTATGATCTGCGTTCTTTTGCCAAACAGATGTGCCAAGCCATTGCAAAACCCACAAAAACTGCTATAATAATAGATGAAATTTTCCAGGAAGGAAGGCCTGATTCCAATGAAAAAGATTCTGGTTGAAACCTCTGCCCGTCACGTACACGTGTCCCAGAAGGATCTGGAGACCCTCTTCGGCGCCGGCTATGAGCTGACCGTTAAGAAGATGCTGTCCCAGCCCGGTCAGTATGCCTGCGCTGAGCGCGTTGATGTGGTCGGCCCCAAGAAGACCCTCACCGGTGTGAGCATCCTTGGCCCCGTCCGTCCCGCCACTCAGGTGGAGATCTCCCTGACCGATGCCCGTTCCATCGGTGTGAACGCTCCCATCCGTGAGAGCGGCGATGTGGCCGGTTCCGGTGCCTGCAAGCTGGTTGGCCCCAAGGGCGAAGTGGAGCTGGAGTGCGGCGTGATCGCTGCAAGCGCCACATCCATATGACCTGCGCCGATGCCGCCGAGTTCGACCTGAAGGATAAGGACGTTGTCAGCGTGAAGGTAGAGACCGAAGGCCGTGCCCTCACCTTTGGCGATGTTGTTGTCCGAGTCAGCGACAGCTACGCTCTGGCCATGCACATCGATACCGATGAGTCCAACGCCGCTTGCGCCGGCCCCGGCACCATGGGCGAGATCATCAAGTAAGCATTCACCCAAAACGCATGCTCTGCTTCGGCGGGCATGCGTTTTTTCTATTATATATACCGATCTATTACGAAAAGAACGACTGCCCGGCTGCAGTCGTTCTTTCGTGTTACATATGACCAAGGTGTTTCCCCGTTCAAACAGGAATAGCGATATCCTTCGCGCCATCCCACATAAGATAGGAAACGATCGCACGATATTCCATGCAGAGCAACTCATCGATCTTCTCTTCGGAGAGCGAAACAGTACCCACCGACAGCGACGTAGCCAAGCCCATAACACATACCTTCATGTGATGGTGGATCAAATCGGCCTGTTCTTTGTTGAAGCCACCCTTTTGCATCAATTCCTCGGTAACGTGGGTTCTGATGTTGAATTGGCCTTCCAAATTCTTACCGTGCTTGTTCAAAAACAGCAGACGGAACAGATGCGGCTCCTGCATGGCAAACACCAAGTAGACCATTCCCACCGTTTTATAGGCAGACTCGCCGTCTGACCGGCGGGCATCCAAAAGGTTCTGGAAAAGTTGAGCAGAACGCTCGAACACAGCGTTTTTCAGCTGCTCCATGTTTTCGAACACGCGAAAAATAGGTTGTGTTGAGCAACCGATCTCGCAGGCGACGGAACGCGCATTGATAGCTTCAAGACCGTTTTTTCTTGTCAGCTCGAATGCAGCATTGATGATATCGATCTGCTGAAAGCGTACTTTCGGTGGCAAGCGATCTCCTCCCCTCCAATTGTATTATATTCATAATACAGTATTCTTTACGTTTGTCAAGCAATTTTCTTTTGTGCAATCGTTTATTCTCGGTATCTTTCGCTCCTGGCTTTGACGATTCTCTGATTTTTCCGATATTTTCTGTTTTACCTATTGCATTTTTGTTGCACATCATGCTATAATAATCGCTGTGACATACGGACGGTCCTCTGCTCACGCTTGAGTACGAACGTCTACGAAGGAAGGAGGCCCATGAAATGAGTGAGATCATTCGTTCCATCGAAAAGGCTCAGCTCCGCACCGATATGCCCCAGTTCAACATCGGTGACACCGTTCGCGTTTTCGTGAAGGTAGTTGAAGGTAGCCGCGAGCGTCTGCAGGCGTTTGAAGGTACTGTTATCGCCAAGCGCAATGGCAGCATCCGTGAGACGTTCACCGTCCGCCGTGTTTCCTACGGTATCGGCGTTGAGCGTACTTTCCCCGTGCATTCCCCCCGTGTAGATCACGTTGAGGTTATCCGCAAGGGTAAGGTTCGCCGTGCTAAGCTCTACTATCTGCGCAATCTGCAGGGTAAGGCTGCTAAGATCAAGGAAGCCAAGCGCGTGTAAGCGTATTGCCAATCAGAGCCGTCCGCATGTCGGACGGCTCTTTGGCATATCATGTAACATTTTTCTTCCTTTATTTTGAAAGGAGTTTGCATATGGATACCCAACAGAATCTGGAATGGCTTCTCAAGGAGATGAGTAGCAAGGAATTCCGCGCCATCAAGGATCGGCTGCCCGACATTCTTGGCAGCTTTTTGGCGTATGATCTCCACTTTATGCGCCTGACCGGGGTGCTTGACGAAAACGGCGAAGCAGGCGAAAATGAATATGACGAGGACGAGGCCTTCGAGTTTATTTATGACGCCTGGCTGTCCGATCATCCCGGTGAAGAGGATGACGACATGCTGATCGCCTCCGTGCTCAACCGCTATATGGAGTTGCAGGCCGAGTACCTGTGACCCCCGCGAAAGGAGATGTTCTCCGGCTATGAAATGCCCAGCCTGTAATAAATGGAACAGAGCAGGTCTGCCCCATTGCATCTATTGCGGCACCGAGCTGCCGGACGATGCCTACGGCGTGCACGGCGTACCCGCCTGGCAGCTGGAATTGAAGGATCAGGAAAAGCACAAAAGCTATATCCGGGTAGACGAATACGGCTCTGCCGAAACCACCGATGACCCCCGCGATACCCTTGCCGCCGAAATGGTGAGCCTGAAAAACCGCAAGCTGGACGGCGAGCAGCGCCAGCGTATGCTTCGCCTGAACTCTGCCGAACGGGGCATTGCTCCCTCCGGCCGTTCGGTGCGCACCTCCAGCAACCGCAGTACCTTCTTTTCCGCTTATGACGATAACCCGGAGACCACCCTGCGCCCCGTTTCGCCCGAAATGGCAGACGGCGAGGCCAAGCCCGGCGCACGAAGGGTCTATTCCGCCCGCTACCGTACCACTTATGAGACCGAATCTCAGGATTCGCTCTACCAGCAATCCAGCGAGCAGGAGCCGATCCATAAGCCCGACGAGGGCCAGACCGTATACGACGGCTACCTGGATACCAGCGAGTATATGCCGCCCTATGAGCGTACCAGCCATTACGAACGCTTCTCCGGCGACAGCCACATCCACCGTAAGCCCCGCCGCAACAGTCTGCGCCGCATCCTGCGAACGCTGCTGATCACTCTGCTGGTGTGCGGCTTTGCGCTGGTGGCTCTTACCGTATTGCCCCAGCTGCTCAGCCCCAAGGATGAGGACGACAGCCTGAAAGCCATGGTGGTGCCCACCATCCGTAACGACCTGGCTGCCCATACCATAACCATACCTGGCGAAGAAAACCAGCGCATCATCCTGCGGGAGCTGCATATGACGGCCATCGTAACAGGCGGCGTTGCCACCTTCGATATTCCCGACCACCTCTGGTACGACGAATACTCCGATTATCTGCAGGAGACCATGCAGGTGACGGTATCGCCCTTCCTGATCTCCGATTCCGGCAAGCAGACGCCGCTGGAGCAGATCTCCTACGAGATCGACATCCCCCTTTCCCCCATTGAGCTGGCCACGCCCGACGCGCCCTACCAGGTGGTGAGCACGGCGCTGTACACCATCCAGTTCTATGTGCGAGAGGGCAGCACCGTTACCATCAACGGCGAAGATTACAGCGACCTGGTGAACACCGAGGGCGGCAAGGTGAGCTACAACGCCACCGTACAGCCCATCGGCGAAAACAATTTCGAGATCGTTGTGCGCAGCCAGTATTGCCGGGAAAACAGCATGACCGTTACCCTGTACCGCGAGAAGCAGGAGATCCCGCTGGACCTGGCTTCCGACATCGGCAGTACCTCCTCCGACTCCACCCGCACCATGACCGTGCGCGCCACCACCCTGCCCGGCGCTGTGGTAAAGGTGCTCTCCCCCTATACAGACCTGGACATCACCAATGTGGATACGGATGGCTCCTTCACCTTCAAGGCTGTATTTGATAAGATCGGTAACAATACCATCATCATTACCGCCGACTACCCCAACAAGAAGCAGACCCGGGTAGAGCATGTGGTGTACTATGTGCCCAACATCGATATCTACTCCCGCAAGGCCTGGAGCATTGTGCAGGAGTATACCGACCTGATGGATAACATGGAGCTGCGCAAGGCCAACTCCCAGATCTACGTCTGCAAGGGCACCATCACCAGCATCGAGACCACCAAGCCCCAGCGCGCCTTTATGAACGTTGGTACAGAAGAAAGCGAGCTGCTCATCTACGTGGAGAATGCCTCCAGGACCGAATGGGTAGAGGGCGGCGAGTACGATCTCTATGCGGATGCATACGGTATGTACAACAGCAAGCCTTGGCTGATCGTGCGCTACACCTATGAGAAGGGTGCACCCAGATAACGAAATTTTCAGAGAAATTGTGAATTTTTTGTTTCATAACCTCTTGACTTTTTTACATTTCCATTTACAATGTAATTAGTTCGCAAAACAACGAGCTTTTCGCATTGCGACGCAGTATGAGAAGAAAGGAAAGAGGCCAATGGCAAAGTGTATTCTCCTCGTTGACGACGAACCACTGATCATCAAAGGCTTGAAATTTACACTTGAACAGGAAGGCTTCGAAATCGACTCTGCTGCAGACGGCGAGGAAGCGCTCAACAAGTTTTTTGCGGGGCACTACGACTTTATCCTGCTGGATGTAATGCTGCCGAAGATCGACGGTATTACGGTTTGCCAGCGCATCCGCGAGCATAGCAATGTACCGATCATCATGCTCACGGCCAAAGGTGAACAGATCGACAAGATCCTGGGGTTGGAATATGGCGCGGATGACTACATGACCAAGCCGTTCAACATTCTGGAGGTAAAGGCCCGCATCAAGACCATTCTGCGCCGCACAGCCGGTTCTGCCCAGAGCAACACCCGCAAGACCATCCGTGTACACGATATGGAGATCAATATCGTGAACCGTTCCGTTACCCTTGCGGGCACCGAGGTTCGCCTTACCGCCAAGGAATTCGACCTGCTGCAGGTGTTTGTTAACAACCGCGGCGAAGTTTTCAGCCGTGAAAAGCTGCTGAAGACCGTCTGGAAATACGACTACGCCGGTGATGCGCGCACGGTGGATGTCCATATCCGCAGACTTCGCGAGAAGATCGAACGCAATCCCGCTCAGCCGGAGTTCATCTTCACCAAGTGGGGAGCTGGCTACTATTTCACGGACAAAGATTAACAATCCATTCACTTCCATCCGTTGGAAGATCCTATTCGTCTTCCTGCTCATTGTGGGCGTTAGCTACTATGCGGTAGCTACCTCCCTCATTGGGCTGGTAGGCGATTCTTTGTTTGACGACCGCAAGCGGCAGGAGCGCATCGCTGCCGACAAGCTGGCCGTAGAGGTGGAAGGGCTGTTTGAAGCCGCCCGCATGGAAGAACTGCACCAGAAACTGACCGCTGCCGGCGGTGAACTGGGTGCGCGGCTGATGGTACTGGATGAAAGCGGCAAAGTACAAGCCGATACCTATTCTCAACTGAACGGTACCAGGCTGACCATTCCCGAAGTGGTCGGCATTTTGGCGACCGGAAAAACCGCCGATTACGGCGTGCATATGCTCAGTGAAGGCTCCGGCAAAAGCTTTTGGCAATTCTGGCAGCCCTATAACGACGATGCCCAGTGGGTAAGCTACTGCACCGCCGCCCTCAGCAGCGGCGGAGAGGTGATCGGCGTGCTGGTGCTCTCCTCCCCTATCCAGGATATGATGGAGAGGCTTTTTGAGCTGCAGAACCGCATGGTCATGTATTTCCTGATCGCCGCAGGCATGGCCTTCCTGATGGCGATGTTCTTCTCCCGCATCATTACCAAGCCCATTGCCTCCCTTACCCGGAGCATACAGCGCATGGGCCATGGCGACCTGTCTGTTCGTGTACCGGTGAAGGGCAGCGGCGAGCTCCGCAGGCTTTCGGAGACCTTCAATATCATGTCCGAAAAGCTGGAGATGCTGGATAAGAGCCGTAACCAGTTTGTTTCCAACGCCAGCCACGAATTGAAGACGCCTCTGGCTACCATGAAGATTCTGCTGGAAAGCATCATCTATCAGCCGGAGATGGATGAGGAGATGCGCACCGAATTCCTGACAGACATCAACAAGGAGATCGACCGCTTGAACCTGATCATCGGCGATCTGCTCACCCTTGTCAGCATGGATTCCAAGACCATGCGCCTCAACCGTACCACCTTCAGCCTTGCACAGGTGGTGACCGATACCGCCCACCGTCTGGAGCTGGTGGCCGAAAAGAACCATCAGGAGCTGAAGCTGTCGCTGAATGACCGGTGCGAAATGTTTGCCGATAACGCCAAGCTGACCCAGGTGGTCTACAACCTGATGGAAAACGCCCTCAAGTACACCCAGGAAGGCGGCGTGGTAAAGGTTCGTCTGGTGCGATCCGGCAGAGATGCGGTTCTCACCGTGACCGACAACGGCCCCGGCATCCCCAAGGAGGATCAGGCACACATTTTCGAGCGCTTCTACCGTGTAGATAAGGCCCGCAGCCGTGAGACAGGCGGCACCGGTCTGGGCTTGAGCATCGTGCATCAGATGGTATTGGCCCACGGCGGCAGCGTGACCGTAGACAGCGAAGAGGGCCAGGGCTCTACCTTTACGGTGGAGCTGCCCATCCATCAAGGCTAAGGAGGATGAAGATGAAAAAGCTCTGTTTGCTTCTCCTCTGTTGTCTGCTTTTGACCGGCTGCGCCTCCGTCGGGAATCCGCTGGAGCAGGCAGAAGCAACACCTGTACCCGGCCTGCCAATGACCCTGCACTCTGCCGAAGCACCGCTGGATAATGCCGATAAGATGGAGATCACACTCTTCTACCGCTATCAGGAGAGCGGCATGTTGGGCAGTGAGACCCGATCGATCACCGTACCCAAGGACGAAAGCCCGGAGATGGTCACCGTTCGGCAGCTGCTGGCTGGCCCTCAGGCATCCCATACCGATCTGACCCGTCTCTTCCCCCACAATACCTCTGTCGTGAACGTTACGGCGGGCGAAGATACCCTGTACATTACCCTCAGCGAAGACCTGCTCAGCGATGCGGTGCCGCAGCAGTGGCAGGATGACCCAGCCTGGCAGCAGGAGGCACCCCTGCGCCGCAAGCTGACCATGCAGAGCCTTGCGGCCACCATGACAGAAAATTTCTCCTACCCGTATATTCAGGTGCTCATCTCCTATAACCGATCCACCAGTGTGAGCATGCGGCTGGAGAACAGCTACTTTCTGGATGGGCGTACCGGCCTTGCCGACCGCCTGACCCGGGATGAGCGCCTGCTGCTGACCATGCAGAACACAGCCCTGACCATACTGAAGGCATGGCAGGAGCGGGATTACGAGCTGCTGTACCGTTTCACGGTAGCGGAGCACGATGAAATGCCTGCATACACAGACTTTGTTGAGCAGCTGGACAGCTGTGCCATACTGACCGATTACAGCGCCAGCGCAGGCCATGTGGCCGCCGGGAGCAGGCGTGCCACCGTTACGCTGGATCTGACCTACCGGCAGGACGGCCAGGAGCAACGCTGCGCTGCTTACCCCCTGTGGCTCGACCGGGAAGACAACATTTGGAAGATCTCCTACGAAAGCCTGCTGCGGCTGATGCAGCCCAAGAATTAACTGCGGAGGTGTGCACTGTGAAGCGAATCCGGTATGTGTGTCTGGCCCTGGCAAGCATGCTTTTGCTCAGCGGCTGTGCTGCCAATGTGCCCACTTCCGATACAGAACCGGCACTGACCATGCCGCCGATCACCCAGAAATATAATGCTCCCATTGGCGAAGCAGCGCTGGAATATACCCATCCCGCTACACTGTATCTGCCCCGGTACGACAGTGATACCCTTGGCTCTGTATTGGTGGATGTAGATTTTTCCGCAGCCAGGCCCGAAGCCGAAAGCCTTGTACGCGCTCTGCTGAGCCAGCCGGAGACCGGTACGCTTTCCTCTTTGGGCGGCGGTGTAAAGCTGTCTCTGTATGGGGTAAACCCGGTGGAGAAGAGCCGGAATGTGGTCACCGTCAACCTGGGTGCTTCAGCCCTGCAGATGGATCGAAAAGCTCTTTATATTGCCTGCCAGGCCATTACGAATACCGTTACCGAGCTAACGGATGTGGATCATGTCAATTTTCTTGTGGTGGATCGTGCGGTAGGTCTGGATGTAGCCAACACCCTTCCCATGGGTGCTTTCAGCCGGAGCGTCGGCACCGATGTGGGCGCTGCCTACGAGCAGCTGATGCAGCGGCGGGTGGATGTGACCCAATCCGCTGCGGATAAGCCCCTCACTGCCGATGTAACGCTGTATTTCCCCCTGGCACATACGCCGGGTGTACTCAGCGAGGTGCGCAACTGCTCCTTCAGCAACCAGCTGCCGGAGGATATGATTGTTGTCCTTTTGCAGGAGATGGCACAGGGCTCGCTGGAAAGCATCAACACGCCCCACCTGCCGCTTCTGGCCGATCTGCTCATCGAGAAGCCCAAGATCACCGAAACAGAGGAAAACGGCAGGCTCATCGAGCTTGATTTTGCCTACAATCTGGATGAGATGCTGACGGCCAACAGCATCAGCCGGGCCAGCTGTATGGCTGCACTCTCCCATACGCTGAGCACTTTCTTCCCCGGCATTTCAGGCATTCGGGTGACCATCGGCGACGAGCCGGTAGAGATGCTGACCACCGACCAGCCGGAGAACGCCATCACCTTTGCCAATCAGGTGCAGAAGCGTTCCGACTTTGCAGCACTGCTGTACGATCTCTGCCGCCTGTATCTGCTGGATCCCAGCGGGGATAAGCTGATCGGTGTGGACAGGCCTGTGCCCTACTATCAAGCACGGCACCCCAGGCTCCTGCTGCTGGAGATCGCCAAAGGGCCACAGCTGTACGATCTGCCCTCAGGGAGCCTGCCGGTGATGAACGGCGGTGTGCTCACCGATGCCGCCATCATTGGTCTTTCCCTGACGGATGATGTACTGCTGGTGAATCTTTCCGATGCATTTCTGCAATGCTTCTCCGGCAAGGATGCCCAGGCAGAGCGGCTTTTTGCCTACGCCCTCACCAACACCCTGTGCCTGAGCGAGCGTGTGGATCAGGTGCAATTCTTCCTCTCCGGCAAGCCCTTTGAGGGCTTTACCGGCGAGATCGCCTGGGAGACCCGGTTCTCTCCTCTGTACTGAAGTACCTGCAAGCCTTGCTGTGCTTGCATAGGGGGCTTTGTTATGGTATCATTTTTCCTGAACGACAAAACCAAGCAAGGAGGTGCACCATGAAAAGATCCAATCGCCGCGGTATCTCGACCGGTACTGTTTTCATGCTGACCCTTACCTGCCTTGTATTGATCGGCTTCTGTGCGCTGTTGCCCAAGCTGACCGGCTCCACCAACATTTCCACCAACGCGATCGATCTGGCGGTAAAGCTGGATGAATCCCTCTCGCAGCTGGTGTACAGCGCTCAGAGCAGCACTACGGTCTCCAAGCCCTCCAACACCGCTTTGAAGCCCGTCACCACCCCCGTGCCCACTCCCTCCCCCACGCCGGAGGTACAGCCTGTAAAAACCTTTTCTCTTTGCGCAGGCGGTGCCATCGAGATGGACAAGTCCGTGCTTTCCTCTTTGAATGATAAGCAGAAAGGCTACCGTTTCGATATCATGTTCGGCGGTCTGGGTGCTGCCATGCAGGCAGACCTGACCATTGTAACGCTGGAAAACAGCGTGATCCCCTCCGAAGAGCTTTCCTCGCTGAACATGCCCGCGGAGCTGCTCACCACCATGAAGCAGGCGGGGATCGATGCGGTGAACCTGGGCCACCTGACAGGCCTGAATGCGGGCATTGCGGGTCTTTCGGAAACCAAGAGCAGCATCTCCTCTGCGGGGATGGCTCCCTTTGGCCTGTATACCACAGCGGAAGAACGGGCCATGCCAATGCTCGGCTCCACCAACGGGGTAAAGGTCGGGCTGCTCAGCTACCTGAACGATCTGGCCAATGTTGGCGAGAAAAAAACCACCAAGGATGAACGCGCTTTCGCCTATGCCCCCATTGATGTAGAGCTGATCCGCAGCGACATCGCCGCCATTCGTGCCAGAGGCGCGGAGATCGTGATCGTATCCCTGTGCTGGGGCAAGAGCAACGCCACCTCCCCCACCAAGGATCAGCGCACTGTTGCCCAGCAGATCGCCGACGCAGGCGCAGACATCATTCTGGGCACCAATCCTCAGGCGGTATTCCCGGTGGAGGTGCTTACGGCACAGCGTGGAGATGATCAGTACCACCCGGTGCTCTGTGCCTACTCCATGGGCAATCTGTTCACCTATAACCGGGAAGCCCGTGCAAACCTTTCCGGCATCCTGCTGAGGGCTGATGTACAGTACGACCCATCTACCGGCACCATAGCTTTCGACAAGCTGACCTACACCCCTACCTTCTGCTGGCGGGATACGGTGGAAGGCAGCACCCGCACCGGCATCGTGGTCGCTGACCCGGCGGAGCCGCCTGCTTTCCTTGGCGAAAAGCAGCGCGGTGTAATGGAGCGCTGCTATAACCAGATCCTGGATGTAATGGCAGACTCTGTACTCGAGAAAAAGTAACATGCAAAAGCCTCCTGAGGGATCATTCCTTCAGGAGGCCTTTACATGACATGTAAAAGCCCGATGCGGATCGCCTCCGCATCGGGCTTGGTTTTGCTTAAGCCAGCAGGCTCTTGCCGGTCATCTGGGCGGGGATCTCCAGACCCATGCTATCCAGCATGGTGGGAGCGATATCCGCCAGGCGGCCGCCTTCACGCAGGGTACGGCCGATCATTTCGGGGCCGATAGCGATGAAGGGAACAGGATTGGTGGTGTGAGCGGTGAAGGGCTCGCCGTTCGCAGGATCCACCATTTGGTCGGCATTGCCGTGGTCGGCGGTAACGAAGGCGCGGCCGCCGTTGGCCAGAACAGCCTCCACTACCTTGCCCACGCACTCATCAACCGTGGCAACAGCTTTCATGGCGGCTTCCATCACGCCGGTGTGGCCTACCATGTCGCAGTTGGCAAAGTTGAGGATCATCACGTCGTACTTCTTCTCGTTGATCAGCTCAACAGCCTTCTCGGTAACCTCGTAGGCAGACATTTCGGGCTTCATATCGAAGGTGGCTACCTTGGAGGAGGGGATCAGCTCGCGATCTTCGCCATCGTTGGGCTTTTCCACGCCGCCGTTGAAGAAGAAGGTAACATGAGCGTACTTCTGGGTCTCGGCAATGCGCAGCTGCGTCTTGCCCAGCTTGGAGAGGTACTCGCCCATGGTGTTATCCAGCGTTTCCGGAGGATTGACGATCTCAAGGCCGGTGAAGGTCTCGTCGTACTGGGTCATGGAGACGAAATTGACGGGGAAATAGCCATTGGCACGGACGAAGCCGTCAAAATCGGGCATGATGAAAGTGCGGGTCAGCTGGCGGGCACGGTCGGGGCGGAAGTTGAAGAAGATGACGCTGTCGCCTTCGCCGATGGTGGCAACGGCCTTGCCGTTTTCCAGCACCACGGTGGGCTTGACGAACTCGTCGGTTTCTTCCTTGGCGTAGCTTTGCTCGACGGCCTCAGCGCCGGTAGCGGCGGTCTCGCCAACGCCCAGCACCATGGCATCGTAGGCCTTCTGCACACGATCCCACAGGTTGTCGCGGTCCATGGCCCAGTAACGGCCCATCACGGTAGCGATCTTGCCAACGCCGATCTCTTCCAGCTTCTGCTGCAGCTCCTTCACATAGTCGATGCCGCTGGAGGGGGGCACATCACGGCCATCCAGGAAGCAGTGCACATATACATCCTTCAGGCCGCGCTGCTTGCACATCTCCAGCAGAGCGTACAGGTGGGTGTTGTGGCTGTGTACGCCGCCATCGCTCAGAAGGCCCATCAGGTGAACGGCCTTGCCGGTCTCCTTGGCGGTATCCATGGCTTTGACCAGGGGCTTCTTCTCAAAGAATACGCCATCCTGGATATCCTTGGTGATGCGGGTGAGCTCCTGATACACGATGCGGCCTGCGCCGATGTTCAGGTGGCCGACTTCGCTGTTGCCCATCTGGCCATCCGGCAGACCAACGTCCATACCGCTGGCACCCAGCTGGGTGGTGGGGTACTTGGCCATCAGCGCATCCAGCACAGGGGTGCCCTGCTGATAGATGGCATTGCCCTCGGTAGCGGGGTTGATGCCGAAGCCGTCCATGATGATAAGAGCAGTCATGGTCTTTTCCATTTGTCGTTGCTCCTTCTTACTTGTTGTACAGCACCACGGAGGTGAAGTCGGGGGCCTTCAGGGAAGCGCCGCCGATCAGACCGCCGTCGATCTCGGGCTGAGCCATCAGGCCCTTCACATTACCGGGGTTCATGCTGCCGCCGTACTGGATGCGAACAGCATCGCTCACATCCTTGCCATACTTGCGCTCGATGGCCTTGCGGATGACGCCGATGGTCTCGTTGGCCTGCTCATCGGTAGCGGTGAGGCCGGTGCCGATGGCCCAAACGGGCTCGTAAGCGATAACGGCAGCCTTGATCTCGTCGTTGGTGAGGCCATGGAGGGCCATCAGGGTCTGGTACTCAACGATGATATCGGTGTAGCCGGTCTCACGCTCGTCCTTCAGCTCACCCACGCAGATGATGGGGGTCAGGCCGGCGGCAACGGCAGCGCGAACGCGGGCGTTGACGGTCTTATCGGTCTCGCCGAAGTACTGACGGCGCTCGCTGTGGCCGATGACCACATACTCCACACCGCAAGCCTTGAGCATATCGGCGCTGAGCTCGCCGGTGTAGGCGCCGCTCTTGGCAAAGTGGACGTTCTGAGCGCCCAGCTTGATGTTGCTGCCCTCGGCAGCTTCCTTTACGGCGGCGAAATCGGTGGCGGGCACGCACACAACAACATCGCAATCCGCATCCTTCACAGCGGGAACCAGCGCCTTGACAAGCTCGGCGGCCTCGGCGGGGGTCTTGTTCATCTTCCAGTTGCCGGCAATAATGGCTTTACGCATAGGTTATGTACCTCTTTCTTATGGGTCTGGCAACGCCATGACGCAGTATGTTCAATGCAAAAGCGGGTTATCCGTTTTCGCAAAGTTTGCGCAGGCCGACAAGGCAGCCTGCGCAAACGCGAAGAATCTTAGATTTCGTCCAGAGCAGCAACGCCGGGCAGGACCTTGCCTTCGAGATACTCGAGGGAAGCGCCGCCACCGGTGGAGATGTGGGTCATCTTCTCACCCAGGTTCATCTGCTCAACAGCAGCAGCGGAGTCGCCGCCGCCGATGATGGTAACAGCTTCGCTGTCTGCCATCGCCTGAGCCACGGCCAGGGTACCGGCGGCCAGGGTGGGGTTCTCGAACACGCCCATGGGGCCGTTCCAGACAACGGTCTTGGCAGCCTTGACAGCCTCGGCGAAGAGCTCGCGGCTCTTGGGGCCGATGTCGCAGCCTTCCTTATCAGCGGGGATCTTGTCGGAATCGCAGATCTCGATCTCAACAGAGGGATCGAAGGTGAACTCGTTGATGCAAACGGTATCGATGGGCAGGAGCAGCTTTACGCCCTTGGCTTCGGCCTTGGCCATCATTTCCTTGCAGTAGTCGATCTTGCTCTCATCCAGCAGAGACTTGCCGATCTCGTAGCCCTTGGCCTTGAGGAAGGTGAAAGCCATGCCGCCGCCGATGATCAGGGTATCGACCTTCTCCAGCAGGTTGTTGATAACGTTCAGCTTGTCTTCGATCTTGGCACCGCCCAGAACAGCAACGAAGGGACGGTCGGCATTGTCCAGAGCCTTGCCCATAACGCTGAGCTCCTTGCCGATCAGGTAGCCGGCAACATTGGGGCTGAGGAACTTGGTAACGCCCTCGGTGGAGCAGTGAGCGCGGTGAGCGGAGCCGAAAGCATCGTTCACATAGCAGTCTGCCAGAGAAGCCAATTCCTTGGAGAACTCTTCGATGTTCTTGGTCTCTTCCTTGCGGAAGCGGGTATTCTGCAGCAGCACCACGTCGCCGTCGTTCATGGCGGCCACGGCAGCCTTGGCGTTCTCGCCCACAACGGTATCATCGTTGGCGAAAACAACGGTCTTGCCCAGGTACTCGCTCAGGCGCTCAGCCACGGGAGCCAGGGAGAACTTCTCTTCGGGACCGTTCTTCGGCTTGCCCAGATGGCTGCACAGGATGACCTTGCCGCCGTCGGCAATCAGCTTCTTGATGGTGGGCAGAGCAGCAACGATACGCTTGTCATTGGTGATCTTGCCATCCTTCATGGGCACGTTGAAATCGCAGCGGACAAGAACCTTCTTGCCGGACACCTGAATGTCGTCAATCGTCTTCTTAGCCATGGTGTGCACTCTCCTTAAAACCTGATAGTTGGTATTGCAAAGCCCTTGCGGGCGAGCAAACGGTGTTAGTCCTTCATGGACAGGATCGCATTGGCAGCGCCTTCATCGGTAACGAGCATGGCATGCTTGCGGCTGCGCATGGCCGCATCGATAGCTTCTGCCTTGCGCGCGCCTGCCGCTACGGCGATCAGCGCGCAGTTGGGCTTGAGTACGCCCAGATTGTGGGATACCGTGGATGCCGAGTAGACCAGCTTGCCGTTCCGGTCGAAGTAGCAGCCGTAAGCCTCTGCCACAGCGCCTTTGCGGAGCACATCCGTCTCCACCTCGGCGGGCAACTGACGCTTGCGGGCCATATCATCTGCCCGGCCCACGCCGTGGAGCACCACATCGGCACGCTCCAGAAGGCTGAGGGTCTCGTCGATCTCGCGCATTTTGCGCATCTCGGCAAGGGCCTGCTCATCCAGCCTGTCGGGCAGATGCATCATGCGGTGGTGGCCGCCAAGCCTTTTGGCGATCTCGCAGGCGACGGTGTTGGCCTGGGTCTCCAGCGAGCGGCCGATGCCGCCTCTGGCCGGTACCACCATCACATTCATGGGCGAGCCCTGTGGGATGGAATACGCCACCTGATGAATGGTGCTGCCGCCTGTTACGGCAAGGGTGCTTCCTGTTTGCAGGAAGGAACGGAGGCGACCGGCAGCATTGCGCCCAACCTCGTGGAGAACGTGGTCGTCCAGATCGGCATTGCCTGCTGCCACGCACACCTTAACCCCATCGTACCGCTGGGAAAGAGCGGTCTCCAGACCGGTAAGGCCCTTCAACTCGCGGCTCAGGCGGCTTGCCATGGGCAGGATCGCATTGGCTTCGCTCGTCAGACTCATACCGGCTGCATCCAGCGAGACCAGCCCATGCTCCTTGAGCAGGGATGCGACGGTGCGCACCTCGCGCTCCGGCAGGTTGAGCCGTTGTGCCAGAAGCCGTCGCCCGACAGGCTGTAGTGCGCCGATCCGCTCAAGCACAAGGGCTCTGCGTTCGATCTCCTGCGCCAGATCCGGGGCCAGCTTCTGCATCAGTACAAAGTAATCGTCTTGCATAGCCTCACTCCATCGGGTCAAATTTCGTCCCACATGACCAAATTTATCCCGCCTTCCATTATACAGCAGACAGATTGCTTTTGCAATGCGTTTTGATATTTTTCTATCAATAAATCGAAAGCCCGGAAAGCAAATGCTTCCCGGGCAAATGGACGATAGATCACAGATCGTAGACCACAGTGCCGTCCAACGCCGCCTGAATGAGGGCTTCGGTATCCAGCTTGCTCTCGCCCTCCAGAATGATCTCCATCTTGGGCTTGGTGGCGGGGTGACGGGGCGTGAATACGGTGCAGCAATCCTCGTAAGGCAGGATGGAGGTTTCGTAAGTGCCGATCTTGTTGGCGATATCGATGATCTCTACCTTATCCAGACCGATCAGGGGACGGAACACCGGAATATCGGCGATCTCGTCGGTGCAGGTAAGGGCCTGCATGGTCTGGCTGGCCACCTGACCGATACTCTCACCGGTGACCAGCGCCTGTGCACGCTCCTTATGAGCGATAGCGTTGGCAAGGCGCATCATGTAGCGGCGCATGATGATGGTGGTGTAATCCGGATGGCATTTCTCGTGGATCTGCATCTGGATATCGGTAAAGGGTACCACATGCACCTTGATGCCGCAAAGGCTCTCGGAAAGGATGCGGGCCAGCTCCAGCACCTTTTCCTTGGCACGCTCACTGGTGTAGGGCGGGGAGTTGAAGTGTACGGCGCTCATGCTTACGCCGCGCTTGGCGATCATCCAGCCTGCAACGGGGCTGTCGATGCCGCCGGAGAGCAGCAGGGTGGCACGGCCGTTGGTGCCGACGGGCATACCGCCCACCGCCATGATGGGGCGGGTGTACACATACGCCTGGTCGCGAATCTCCACAGAGATGGTCAGTTCGGGGTCGTGCACATCCACCGTCAGGTCGGGGCGCTTCTCCAAGACATAATGACCCACCTCCATATTGATGGCGGGGGAATCCATAAAGTAACGCTTATCGCTGCGGCGGGCGTTCACCTTGAAGGTACCGTGGTGATCCTCCACCAGTTGAACGGCAGCCTCGCAGATGGCGTTGAAATCGTCCTTGGGCAGCTCCAGGGCACGGCACAGGCTGTGCACGCCGAATACCTTGCCCACCTTGCGGATGCCCTCATCCATATCGGTCAGATCACTGACGTAGACACGGCTGTCGCTGAGCCACACATGGCCGTTCAGTTCCTTTACAGCATTGCGGATACGCTCCACTAGCATGCGCATAAAATAGGGACGATTGGAGCCCTTGAGGAAAATCTCGCCGAAGCGGACCTGCAAAATCTCGCGCACTGGGCGCACTTCCTTTCTTTAGCGGCGTACGTAACGCCGGAGCATTTCTACCTGACGGATCACCGCGGCGGCGGTTTGAAGCATCTCCTGCTGGGTATTTTCGGGGCAAAGGCTGATGCGGATGGCACTTTCCATAACCGCCGGAGTACACTGCATGGCAGTGAGCACATGGGAATGCTTACCCTTTTTGGAGGAGCAGGCAGAGCCGGTGCCAACGATGATGCCATCCATCTCCAGAGCGTGGAGCAGGGTCTCTGCCCGCACCGGAGGGAAGGCCACATTCAGGATGTGGGGGGCGCTGCAGGGATCCTCTACAGGAAGGCCCAGCACCTGCATATCGGGCAAAGCGGCTGCAAGCGCTTCTACCAGTTGTTTTTTCAGCGCCAGCATATGCGCTGCCCCATCCGCCGGGAAGGCTTTGACCGCAGCACCCATACCGGCGATGCCAACGGTGTTTTCGGTACCGCTGCGCCGGTCGTTCTGCTGGCCACCGCCAATGAGCATGGGCTTGAAGCGGAAGCCCTCACGCCAGACAAGAGCGCCCACGCCCTTGGGGCCGTGGAACTTATGCGCACTGATGGCGTAGGAATCCACCGGCAGCTGTTTCATGGAGAAGGGCACCCGCAGGAAGCCCTGTACACCATCCACATGGATGGCCGCCTTGGGGCAGATTCTGGCACGGAGCTGGCAGATCTCACGTATGGGCATGATCACACCTGTCTCGTTGCAGACCTGCATCACACAGATCATGCGGGTGTTTTCGGAGAGCATCTCTTCCAGCGCAGCCAGATCCACACTGCCCTCGCGGGTAAGAGGGATCTCCCTGGCGGTGCAGCCGTAGCGCTTGGCGGCCTCCTCGCAAGTAAGGCGCACAGCAGCATGCTCGGCTGCGGTATAGAGGATGTCTCCCCCATCCCGGTTCAGCTGCATATGACCGAAAATGGCCAGGTTATCGCTTTCGGTGCCGCCGGAGGTAAAGACCACATGTCTGGCATCCGAGCCAACGGCTGCGCCGATGGCGGCGGCGGCATCCTTCAGGATCTGCTCGCCCTGCATGGCGGGCGCATAAAGTGCGGAAGGATTGTAATAATCCTCCCGCATACTTTTCAGCATCGCTTCCACAGCCGCCTCGCAGGGGCGGGTGGTGGCGCTGTTATCCAAATAGATCTGCATCATCTTTTATGCACGGAAAACGCCCATGGGCAGGTATTTCTTGATCATATCCACCAGCTCGTCGGAGGGCTCGAAAACGATGATGTTCTTGACGCTCTCCTTCTGGTAGTAGAAGTAGTACAGGTTGGCCTCGCGGTTGAGGAACCAGTTGCGGCGCTTGAGCTCGGGCATGTTGATAAGCTTGCGGAACTCGTTGGAATCAACGGGGCCGAAGGCATCCACGTTCTTCACGCGCATGGTGCCCAGGGTCTTGCGCTTCTGGTTGTTGAAGACCTTGGCGAAATCCAGATCGCCGTTGGTGAAGGTGTACTCATACTCGGTGCGGAGACGATCCCGGTAGAGGAAGAGCAGGAAAGCCACAGCCGCATTCAGCAGGGCAAACACCAGAATGACCCAGTGGAAGGCCTGCAGCAGGGTGTTGATGGTCATAAAGGCCAGCAGGGCACAGACGACCATGACCACATTGGAGAGCAGGTAGAGAACATCGTTGAAGGTACGGTTGCGCTTCACAACCACTTCTTCCAGAAAATGATCCATCATTGTCGTTCACCTCATGATTGATTGATAGCGGAGATCAGAATACAAGGAGCAGATACACAACGGCAACGACCGCACCCAGCACTCCTCCGCAGGCGACCTCCAGGGGCGTATGGCCTACAAGCTCCTTCAGCTCTTCATCGGAGATCTGTTTACCGTTGATGAGCACATCCTTCAGGATCTGGTTGATAACGGCAGCCTGGGTGCCGGTCTCCCGGCGTACACCCGCCGCATCGTACATCACGATCATGGCAAAGGCGACAGCCAGCGCGAAGACAGCAGTATCGAAGCCACTGGTAAACCCAATAGCCACTGCGCCTGCCGTAACCATGGAGGAGTGGGAGCTGGGCATACCGCCGGAGCCGAAAAAGCGTTTCAGATCCCATTCGTGCTCTACGATGCGGTAGATGGGGATCTTGATGGCCTGTGCAACGAACCAACCCAGAAGAATGATAAACAATACGTGATTATTCAGGATCCCCCGGATCGGAGCCATCGTACATTTCCTCCAAATATGAGCTATAACTCATCATACATCATTCAGTTGCTGCGCACAAGGGATTTTTGTGCAAGTTCTGCCAAAAAATCGCCCTTGGAGCCAAAGATCTGCATGGCGTGCACCGCCTGCGTGACCGCATCCAGCGCATCCCTGCGGGATTGCTCCACGCCGCACACAGCAGGCCAGGTCATCTTGCCGCGCTGAGCATCCATGCCGGTCTCCTTGCCCAGCTTGTGCACATCGCCTTGGATATCCAGCAGATCATCCACGATCTGGAACGCCAGACCGATGCCCCGGCCATACTTGCGGCCAGCCTCCAGCTGCTCTTCGGTGGCACCGGCCAGCATGAGGCCCGCCACCACCGGAGCGGTGATCAGGTCAGCGGTCTTGTGCAGGTGGATGTAGCGCACATGCTCCCGGTCGGGCTGGCTGCCCTCCAGCTTTACATCCAGCGTCTGCCCGGCGATCATGCCCCGCACACCGGCACGGCAGGCGATCTCCCGGGCGGCGCGAAGGGCGTTCTTAGGATCTTTCTCGCACAGTGGCGCAGCCAGCATGGTCTCGTAGGCAAGGTTGAGAAGGCCGTCTCCGGCAAGGATGGCCATGTTCTCACCATAGACCAGATGATTGGTGGGCTGTCCACGGCGGAGCTTGTCATCATCCAGTGCAGGCAGATCATCGTGGATAAGGGAGTAGGTATGGATCATCTCCAGCGCGCAGGCAAAAGGCAGTGCCTCCCGCCAATCCTCTTTGATGAGATGGTAGGCCGCCAGCAGAAGCACCGGGCGCAGCCGCTTACCGGGCAGCAGCAGGCTGTAGCGCATGGCACTGCGGAGCGGCTGCGGGATGGAACCCTCGGCAGGGGTCTCCGCATCCGCTTCGGTAGTGGGTTCCCGCAGGGCGGGGGCAAGCAGAGCCATCGAGGAAAGGTATTCTTCTACCGCTGCCTGATACTGATTCATGCTTATTCCTCCTGTGCAGGGATGAGGGTCATTTGCTGTTCGATGGTGCAATCGACCGCTTCGGGTTTGCCATCCTGCCCTTTGCGGATCTCCTGCATCCTACCGCGGGCAGCCTCCAGACGGGTCTCCAGATCTTTAGCCAGCTTGAGGCCGTCCTCGTAGAGCTTCATCAGCTCATCCAGAGGCAGATCAGTGTTCTCCATCTGCTGGGCGATGCCCTCCAGCATTTCCAGCCCGGCTTCGAAGGAAGGGGCTTTCTTGGTGGTCTTGGCTGCCATGGTCAGCATCCTTTCTCAATACGATCCACCGTGGTGGATACGATACCGTTGTTCATATGCAGTTTGAGTCGGTCTCCGGGGCTGAGCAGCTGCGCATCCTTAATGGCGTGGCCATCCTTCATGACAACAGCATATCCGCGGCGGATGGTCTCCACCGGGCCTGCGGTGCGCAGGCGCAGTGTAGCCTGTGCAAGGCGGCGCTCCAGACCGTTCAACCGGTTCTCGCATAGGGTATGGAGCCTGAGGGGCGCGGCAGAGAGCGCATGAGCCTTCTGGCCCAGCTGCCCATCGCAGGCAGCCTGCATGCGGAGCCGAAGCTGAGCAACACGGTTCAGCTGCATCTGGGTGCGCTCCTCGGGCGAGGCAGCCGTAAGCTGCTGACGGGTCCGGATCAAACGGAGATGTAAAGCGGAGAGACGCTTTTCCAAAGCGGCATCCATTTGAGTGCAAAGCCCCGCCAGCTGCTGAAAGAGCAGATCCTGCCGCTGCACAGCCAGCTCTGCGGCAGCAGAGGGCGTGGGGGCACGGAGATCTGCCACAAAATCGGCGATGGTGAAATCGGTCTCATGGCCAACGGCGCTGATGACCGGCTTTTTGCAGGCAGCAATGGCTCGGGCCACCTTTTCTTCGTTGAAGGGCCACAGATCCTCCATGCTGCCACCGCCACGGCCCACGATGATCACCTCTGCCGGGTCGTAACGATCCAGCAGGCGAATAGCGGCAACGATCTCGTCGGCAGCATTGGCGCCCTGCACCGAGGCAGGGCACAGATACAGCTGCACAGAGGGATCCCGCCGCCATGCCACACGGGCAATGTCGTGCACTACAGCGCCGGTTTTGCTGGTAACGATGCCGATGCCCCGCACATACTGTGGTACAGGCTTCTTGAGGGCGGCATCGAACAGCCCCTCCTGCATGAGGCGGTTTTTCAACGCTTCAAATTGCAGATAGAGAGCTCCGAGGCCATCCTGCTCCATTTCCTCCACATAAAGCTGGTAGGAGCCGGTTTTGGTATACAGGCTCACATTACCGTAAAGCCGTACCCGCATACCGTTCTCGGGCCGGAATCGGAGCCCTGCCGCCGCCTGACGGAACATGGCACAGTTGATGGCGGCTTCCTCATCCTTCAGGGAGAAGTACCAGTGACCCGATACATGGCGCTTCAGGTTGCTGATCTCCCCCACCACGCAAACGGAGCGCAGCATGGGGTCGGAGGCCAGCACCCGGCGAACATATTCGTTCAGCTGCCCCACCGTTAAGGTAGAGAGCTTCACCCACGCACCGCCTTTTCTGCAGCGGCAACGGTGTTATCCATCAGCATGGCGATGGTCATCTTGCCCACGCCGCCGGGCACAGGGGTGATGTAGGAGGCCTTCTGGCTGACGGCTTCGAAGTCCACGTCGCCGCAGAGCTTGCCATCCACGCGGTTGATGCCCACATCCACAACAGCAGCGCCTTCCTTGACCATATCGGCGGTCACAAAGCGGGGCTTACCGATGGCGGCCACCAGGATATCGGCTCGGCGGGTGTGCTCGGCCAGATCCTTGGTGCGGCTGTGGCATACGGTAACGGTGCAGTTCTCCTGCAGGAGCAGCAGGGCCATGGGCTTGCCAACAATGTTGCTGCGGCCAATAACCACGGCCTCCTTGCCCTCCAGCGGGATGCCCGCCTGCTTGAGCATATAGAGAGCGCCCTTGGGGGTGCAGGCCACAACGCAATCCTGTCCGCGGCAGAGGCGGCCGGTGTTTACATCGTGGAAGCCGTCCACATCCTTTTCGGGAACGATCAGAGACAGAGCCTTGGCCTCGTCCAGATGACGGGGCAGGGGCAGCTGCACCAGAATGCCGTGCACGGCAGGGTCGGCATTGGCTTCCAGAATGGCCGCCTCCAGCACTTCCTGGGTGGTATCGGCAGGCATACGCAGCGTATTGGAGCGGATGCCCAGGCGAGCGCAAGCCTTTTCTTTATTGCCAACATAGGTCTGGGATGCGGGATCCTCGCCCACGAGAATAACGGTGAGGCCGACCTCGGTGCCCTGTTCCTTCAGTGCAGCTACGCGGAGCTTCAGGCTATCCTCGATCTCCTGAGCCATGATCTTACCGTCGAGCAATTTCGCCATTGGGGATTCCTCCTTCATGAATATCCTTATCGTAACGCTGCATACCGATGGCCGCAACACCCGCGGCATTATCGGCGCTGTAGCGCGGGTCGCCAAAGACCACCTGCATACGGCTGCCTGCCTTTTGAAGCCGCTTATGCAGCAGCTTCCGCAGCAGCGTGGAGGAAGCAACGCCTCCCACCACCAAAGCCTGTTTGAGACCTGTTTTCTTGCCTGCCGCCACCAGCATGCGGCACACCGTGCGGCTGAGCAGGTCGAACACCTCAAGGGCGGCTTGCTCGTTGCTCACAAGACCCTTTTCCAGCAGCTGGTGCACCTTGTTTTCCGCACCGGACAAGTGGCAGGAAAGATCGCCATCCTGCATACTGCAAGGGATGAGCGCTTTCGGCGCGTCCGGGCAGGAAAGGGCCAGTTTCTCCAGCGCAGGGCCTGCGGGGAAGCCGAGCCCCAGCTTTACGCCGATGCGATCCACCAGCTGCCCGGCATGCAGATCCAACGAAGAGCCAAGCGCGGTGATCGTTTTTTCGCCACACAAGAGCAGATCTGTGGTGCCGCCGCTCAGGTGCAGTGCGATATGCTCCTGTGTCAGCGGGCTGTTGCCCAGCAGACCGGCGGCGATATGCCCACGCTGGTGGGTCGTAGTGTACAGGGGTACATCCAGCAGTGCGGCAGCGGTGCGGGCATGCCCCAGCCCCACGGTAAAGACCGGCATGTAGCTATCCTCCCCATCGGTAGGGGCGGCGGATGCACAGACACAGACGATCTTTGCCTGCTGCGGAGCAAGCTGCTGCCGCAGTTCTTCCATGATCTGCGGCATTTGCCTTACATGCGCAAAAACGGCCTCGCTTTGGCGAAGGCCGCGTTGCCCTGCCGCCACCGGCAGGAGCTTTCTTGCAAAAGCCACCACTTCGCCCTGCTCATTGACGGCAGCGGCGGAAGTGGTGTAGCAACTGGTATCGAAACCTACAGCAACATTCATCATTTGCCTTCGTTCTTTTCCCGTTCCATCGCGCCCAAAACACCGTTGATGTAACGGGTGCTCTTGGGCTCGCTGTACACGTTGGACAGGTTGAGTGCTTCGCTGATGGCTACATTATCGGGCACATCGCTGCGGTGAAGCATTTCGTAGGCAGCAAGACGAAGGATGCTCAGATCCACATTGGGCACGCGCTGAAGCGTCCAGTTGCCGGTGCTGTGCGCCTCGATGGACTCATCCAGCTGCTGGCGGTGCTCTTCCACACCGCTGAGAACATCGCAAATATAGGTACGCTCATCCTCGCTGGGGCGGAGCGCACCGGCACCCTCGGGGCGCTCGTCCGAAAGCTGTTCGTAGACCAGATCGAGGGATTCCTCGCCTGCATCGCCGCCGGACATCTTTTCGTAAAGCAACTGCATGGCTGCCTTTCTGGCAATGGAACGGGCCATGGATACTACACTCCGTTTCTATACTTTGGAATGGATTACTCCTGCTCTTCGGCGGTCTCGGCCTCGGGCGCTTCGGCTTCGGGAGCTTCTGCCTTGGGGGCCTCTGCCTCGGGCTTCTTGCCGTAAGCGCCGACCGCATAACCCAGCACGAACAGGGCCACTACCAGCAGGGTGCCCCAGAAACCGAGGATCAGGAAAGCCAGGGCGACGATGATGCCGATGATACCAAAGGCGATGCCGCACTGGGGAGTACCAAGCTGGAACCAGTTCTTCATATTGTTGTTCTGCATAACTCTTTCACCTCATGATTATTTTGGGAATACCGTATGGGGGATCCTCATTCCGCGGAAGCCTCTTCGTCCTCCTGACGGACGAACGCCTCGCCTACCTGCTCCCAAGTCTGGTCTTCTTCGGCGGGGGCAGCTTCTTCGGGGGCCTGGAAGAAATCGGTGTATTCTTCAGCGGCCTCCTGAACTGCTTCGGCAGCTTCTTCGCAGACCACTTCCTGAGCGGTTTCGACTACTTCTTCCACGGCCTCGGCCACGGGCTCGACGGCGGGGATCTCCTCGGCTACGGCCTCAACGGCGGCGGCTTCTTCGTATACAGCCTCCGCAACGGGCTCGACAGCTTCGGTCACAGCTTCTGCCACGGGAGCTTCTTCGGCCACAGCCTCGGCGGCAGTCTCCTGCACGGCCTCGGTGTATTCGGCGGGTTCGACATAATCGGCCACCTCTTCGGTGTGGCGGAGAATGCTCTCGGCAGCGCTTTCGGAGTGCTCCTGCAGAGCTACCACGGGCACACGCTCCAGGGCAGGCACTTCTTCTGCCTCGATGGCGGGAGCCTTATCGCTGGTGCCGATCTTGACGCGCACCTCGATCACATCCACACCGCTGCAGGAGGTAACATACTGCTTGATCTGCTTCTGCAGCACATTGACGGTAAGGGGGATGTTGATGCCGTTGGCAAGCAGCAGCTTCAGATTGACGATGATGCCGCCGCGGACACAATCGATCTGGATCTTCTTAACAACGATCTCCTTGTGCTGCGCGATGCACTTGTTGACCATGCTGCTCAGGGCATGGATGGCGATGCTCATATCGCCCATATCGGTGCGCTGCACGATGAAGCCCTTCTCGTTGCGGCGGCGGAACAGCATATGCAGGCCGTGCAGACCCAGCAGCACCAGCACCAGCGCAACAGCACAGATAACGATGCGCTGCCACAGCTCATAGGGGCCGTAGAGCAGCTTGGCAACATCCACATTGGGCAGAAGTCCGGAGCCAACCAGGGCAATGGCCAGGCCCAGGGCAATAATGAGCAGACCGGACAGGGCGGCCAGCATACGATCGCTGATCTTGAATCTCATGGTAAGTACCTCCTTCATAACCATCCAACGGAAAGAAAGGCAATGCCATTCCCGACCCTCCGGGGGCCAAAAGTGGTATTGCCTTTTCGGGTCTATTACTCGGCAGGCTGTTCCTGCACTTCGGCTTCTGCGGCTTCCTCTGCAGGCTCTTCGGTTTCCTGAACAGGCTCCTCCTCGGGCTGGGCAGCAGGTTCCTCGGCAGCGGGCTGCTGAGCAGGTGCATCGGCCGTCTCGGCGTTCTGCTCCTCAAAGCCTTCCAGGCCAACGAGATTATCTTTCTTTTCCTTCTCGAAGCTGAGGCCCTGTACGTGCACATCCACACGCACAACGTGCAGACCGGTCATGGTCTCGATGGACTTGCGTACGCTCTCCTGCACATTGGTGGCGGCGGTCTGGATCGGCACGCCGTATTCCACGTTCAGGTACACATCTACAGAAACCTCTTCGGTGCCCACATCTACCTTAACGCCCTTGGTGATGTTCTTATTGCGGCTGAAAACATCGCTGATGCCGGTGCTGGCAGTGCACATACCCGCAATGCCTTCCACCTCGTTGGCAGCAACGCCTGCAATAACAGCTACGACCTCGTTGGCGTAGGTAATGGTGCCGGTGGCTTCTCCATCCTGATTGGTGGTCAGGGGCAAATTCTCCTTCTTAGGGGCCATAACACATACCTCCTATATCAGACGCCCGCTCTGCGGACGATTCTGAACGATATACAGGTTAAGTATAGCAGATATTGAGCAACTTGACAATCCAAACATACATGAAAATCTTTTTCTCTTCTGCCATACTCCCCTTGAGCAAACGTTCTGCCGCCGTAGCAGACCACGGCGGCAGAACAACTGTTACTGATGTAGCAAGGCTTACTCGTCAAAGAGCGCATCCTTGATGCGGTCGTACTCCTCACGGGTGATGAGCACTTCGCGCGGCTTGCTGCCCAGCGATTTGCTCACGATACCGCGGGCGGCCATATCGTCGATCAGGCGGCCTGCACGGGCATAGCCTACCTTCATGCGGCGCTGGAGCATGCTGATGCTGGCCTGCCCATCGGTGACCACCATCTCGATGGCCTCCTGCAGGCGATCGTCCACACCGTCATCGGAGCCGCCGTCGTCGAGGGCATCGCTGCCGTCGTCCTCCTGCTTCTCCAGGGCTTCCATCACATCGGGGTCAAACTCCACCTTGGAGTTTTCTTCGATGTAGGATACGATACGTTCGATCTCCGCATCGCTGAGGAAGCACCCCTGTACACGCACAGGAGCCTTGCAGCCGGTGGGCATATAGAGCATATCGCCGCGGCCCAGCAGCTTTTCCGCACCTACCTTATCCAGGATGGTGCGGCTATCCACGGTGGAGGAAACAGCAAAGGCGATACGGGAGGGCACATTGCTCTTGATGAGACCGGTGATGACATCCACCGTGGGGCGCTGGGTGGCGACCACCATGTGGATACCGGCAGCACGAGCCTTCTGGGCCAGACGGATGATGCTCTCCTCCACATCGTGCTTGCTGGCCATCATCAAGTCGGCCAATTCATCGATGATGATAACGATACGGGGCAGCTTGGGCTCGCCGGGCTCCAGCTTGGCGTTATAGGCACTCAGTTCGCGCACGTTCTTGGTGAGCATCTTCTTGTAGCGGTCTTCCATCTCCGCCACTGCCCAGGCCAGCGCACCGGCGGCCTTGTGGGGATCGGTCACCACAGGGATGAGCAGATGAGGCACCACATTGTAGCTCTGCAGCTCCACAACCTTGGGGTCGATCATGATCATGCGCACATCCTCGGGAGAGGCGCGGAACAGAAGGCTGTTGATGATGGTATTGACGCACACAGACTTACCGCTGCCGGTCTGGCCTGCAATGAGCAGGTGAGGCATCTTGCAAAGATCGCAGATGATGGGCTTACCGGTGATGTCGTGGCCCAGACCCACCGCCAGCGGAGAGGTGGCGGATTGCATCTCGGGGCTGAGCAGCACCTGTGCGAAGGTAACGGTCTGGATCTCCTTGTTGGGCACCTCAATGCCGAACAGATTGGTGCCGGGGATCTGGCTCTCGATACGGATCGCACCATCCGCAGCCAGATCCAGAGCGATGTTATCGGCAATGTTCTGGATGCGCTTTACATTGATGCCGCTGGCGGTAAGGCCCATGGCAAAGCGGGTGATGGCCGGGCCGTGGGTAACGTGCTGCACCTTGGCGGGAATGCCGAAGCTGGAGAGGGTCTCCACCAGCTTCTGAGCCCTTTCCTGGTCTGCTTCATGGGTATCCGGTACGCGGTACTGCTCCAGATTGAGCAGATCCACCGGGGGGAACACATAGGGCTTGGGCGGTTCGGGTTCTTCCTCGGCAATGAGCAGTTCGGGGTCTTCCTCGTCGTCGTCATCTACAAGAGGCATGAACTGTTCCATGCCCACAAGGGGAGCGAATTGCGGCGTATGCATGGTGGTGCTTTCAGGCATGCGGGGAGGCTCGTTCTCCGGCTCTTCCTCCTCGTCGTCTTCGGTGTCCAGCCCCTCCAGCGGATGGTATTCCTCCTCGGCAAATACGATCGGCTCTGCATCGCCTTCGGGCTGTACTTCCGGCACGGGTTCGGTTTCCGTTTCAACAGGAACGGGGGTTTCGATCTCTTCCGTTACGATGGGCTGCAGATCGTTCTCAAGACGTTCCTTTGCTTCTTCCTTCGCAGCGGTGGCTTTTTCCACCAGGGAGGTACCTTCCCGGGGCGCAGGCTTGTCCACATGGCCGAAGCGATTGGTCAGTTCGGCCTTGCGCTTGCGCATTTCCTCAAAACGGTCGATGGTCTTGCGCTGCTGACGGATGGGATCCTGCTCCGTAACGGTTTTGTCGGTGGTCTTGGCAGGGGTAATGGCAGCTTTGTCGATCACTTCATCGTAAAGCTGCAATTCCGGGTTGGGGGCAGGCCAGAGCATCTGCTGCTGAGCAGCGGCCACCGGAACTTCCTGCACGGGCATCTCCTGAGGAACCGTCTGCACGTTCATGCTCTGCTGGGCAAACATGGCCTGTGCCGCAGCCTTTTGCTTGTTGAAGCCAAAGCTGCGCCGGTAATTGGGCTGTTGCAGCTGCTGGGGATCCTGCTCCACCTGCTGCTCCCACAGGCGCTGCTGCTGCTCCTGCTGTTCACGGCGCAGTGCGCTCTTCTGTTTCCAATTGGCAATAAAGGTCTTTACCTCTTCCAGCCGCTGGCCCACGTTGAAGCGGAGCAGCCAGAGTACAGCGCCGATCAGCAGAACGATGAGCACAAAAGCACCGCCGCCCACACCCAGCAGCTTACGCAGGGGGTAAGCCACCATGGCACCCAGCACACCGGCGGGTTCACCGGCGCGGGAGCAGAACTGATACGCTACCTGCATAACGCTCTGGAAGCTGTCTGCATCGGGAGAATGCTTACGGGCCGCAATGCAGTAATCCACAAAGAAGCCATTCTCGCCAACACGGCTGAGCAGCGTGATCAGGCCCAGAAAAAACAGGTAGATGGCCGTTGCGAACAGCAGCGAACGAAAGGATACCTTCCGTGTAGCGGAGCGCATGACCAAATATCCGCACCAGATGACCAGTGCAACCAGAAGGATCGCAAAGCAGCCCGCAACACCGTTGAGCATTGGCCGGAGCGCACCAAAGAAAGCGCCCTCCACGCCAAAGAGCAACGCAATTGCCGCAATGCCGCCTACGAGCATCAGAATAAGACCGATCACGCCCCGTGCAGACAGCGAGGACGCTTCGTAGCTTTTTTTGCCCTTGTTGCTTGCCTTGTTAACCATTGTGACCGATCCTTTCACTTTCTTTCGAACTGAACAGCCGCAAGTACACCGTTCTCATCTGCATAGAAGCGAACGGTATTGCCGGCGTGGGAGTAGATATCGCAGGTGCCCGTGGGCAGGTTATAGTCGTAGGCCATGTTCTCGGTCATTTCGATGGTCTCTTGGGGCTCGCCGAGCACCAGCAGCCATTCCTTGCGGGTGGCCTCCCCTACCAGGAGACCGCAGAAGGCACCCCGCCTGAGCTGGATGCCCTCCAGCACCGAACCCTCGTAGCTGCTCTGCATGGCATCGGAGATCAGCAGGATGTTTTGGAAGATCGGCTCCTCCAAAACAAAATACCTGCCACCGGGAAATTCGTCCGGCGTGCGGCTGAGGCCGTAAGCATCAATGATATCGGTCATGGCATCGCCAAGGGTCACGGGCAACTGGGGCAGCTTGCCCTCCTCCAGGGTGCTGAGCACCAGGGTATGCTGCTCGTCGGCGGTCATACGGGGAGAGATGGCACAAAGATCTGCGGGGAGACCATCGGTAATGAGCAGGTGCTGAAGCTCGGTATAATCGAAGCGGCAGGCACCGGGCTTGCCGGAGACCGTGGTGAGCTGCTCCGGCTCGTACCAGAAGGTGATGCCGGTAGCATCCAGCGAGAACCGCTCCACAGGCAGGGGCAGGATAGAGCCGCTGCTTTCGTAATTGCTCATTTCGGAAGAAAGGTTGCGCTCAGCAGCCTCCTCCAGCCATTGCTGTGCCGCTTCGGGGTCGGCAAACAGCGCGGCAGGCTTCAGCTGCTTGCCGGTGGAAAGGTCGTAGGTAAGAGGCGTTACGGTATGGCCCTGACGGTTATTGGGCATTTTTCCGTCTGCGTAGATCACGAAGGAGACCACATGATCGGTAGCATACGCATCATAGGAGACCTGAAGCCCCCAAAGGCTGTCTGCCGAAAGAGAGGCAAAGGTGATCATGTGGGAGGTGATATTCGCAGAAAGGATGATATCGTCGTTGATCCGCTGCTGCACACGGCTGTCCGGCCAGCCGGTGAGCTGGGGGTACTCCAGCCGGTTGCCGTCCTGCTCCATAAGGATGCTGTTTACGGTAGGCAGTTCAGGCTGCGCATCTTCTGCCACGGCGGCAAGAAACGGCGTAAAGCAGAACAATAACGCCAAAAGACCCGAGAAGAATTTATTGCGCATACCGAACACTCCTTTTGCAATTTATTCACTATTTATCATACAACAAAAACTTTTCTGTTGCAAGATTGTTACAAAATATTCGTACACCAGAACGAGCGTCAACCGGCAGTAATCATGCCATCCCCTGTGGAGCTGCCGTCATGGGCTGCAGCTGCAGCCCGCAAAGAGCGCTCTGTACCGTCTTGGGGATCAGCGAAAAATCCGCCACCAGCGAACGTGGCTTCCGAAGGGCATCATCCTGCCGGAAGGGGACGAAGTATACATTTCTCCATACCATCAGCCTGCCGATGTTCTGCGCCGCCGTGCCGAGGGCATCATTGGTGGAGACGGCCAGCACCAGCGGCCTGTCGTTTCTCAGGTGGCTCTTAGCGCCTAGCAAGGCGGGGGTATCGAAGATACCGTTGACCAGCTTGGCAAGGGTATTGCCTGTAGCAGGGGCGATCAGATACACATCCGTCATCTTTTTGGGGCCGATGGGCTCGGCAGCCTGCAGTGTCTCGATAGGCTCTTTGCCGGTGATCTTCTTCAGCTCGCTGTGCAGAGAGGCTGCCTCCATAAAGCGGGTATCCAACCGGGCTGCATTGAAGGACAGCACCGGCAGCACATCGTAATCCCTGCGAACCAGCTCGCGCATCTGCTCCAGTACAGCCTCAAAGGTGCAAAACGAACCGGTCATGGCAAAGCCAACCGAGGTTTTTTTCATTTTCCTTCCTCCTTGCATTGACGAAGCACGGCGTTTTTCAGCGCGCGGGCTGCGGAAAGGGGTGCATACGCAGCGGGCAGACCGGGCAGCACCGAAACATTGCATCCCGCTTCGGCGGCTGCGCTCAGATCGATGCCATAGGGTGGGCTTGCCAGCTCCAGAAAAATGGTATGCTCCGGAAAGAAGCTCAGCTCCTGCCTGCCCAGCACCACCGCCGGAATGGTGTTCAGTACCAGATCGATGCCCGGTGCCAGTGCAGATATCCCTTCCAACGGAACGGGAACGAAGCCGTCAGCAGCCGCCTCCCTGCGCTGCCTCTTCCTCCGGGCGGCGACCCATACCTTTGCGCCAAGCGCCCCCAGCCGCCACGCGATGGCTTTGCCAAAAAGCCCGTAGCCCATCAGGAGAACCCGCTGCTCATCCAGCATACAGCCGGTGCGGCTCATGGCTGCGCAGATCGCCGCTTCGGCAGAGATCTCGGCGTTCCGCCCGGCAAAAGCAGCATCCTCTGCATAATACCGGAGCCTGTGCCCCATCTCCCCTGCCAGCCGTTCTGCCTCCGTGCCAACTAAGCCCATGCCCGCCATAAGCAGCGCTCCCCTCGGCAGCAACCGGAGCAGCGCCTCCACTCCCCCATGCTGCCAACCGGGCACCTTGCCATCCCGTACCGACCAGGGGTATGGCAGCAGAAGACCATCCGCTGCTCTCAATGTATCCTGCCAGTCATCCGTGCCTGCTGCCGACAGCAGTTTCGCTTCGCAGCCTTCCGCCGCCAGCAGCCGGGCCGTCATTTCCATTCTGGCATCGCTGCCTATCACCGCCAGCTTCAACCAAAACACCTCCCGCATGATGCCGTTGAAGCATCCTATGCGGGAGGTGCGGTTAGGTTCGTTATGAGGCTCAGAAGGTATGAACGATCTGCTCGGTAAGGGTGAGCTTCTCGCCGCAGAGGGTCAGCTCCAGCGGCTCGCCGGAGAGCAGCTTGACGCAGGCCTGCTGCTGATCCACATCCAGCCTCAGGATGCGGCCGCGGTAGTTGAACTGGAAGCCGTAGCCTTCCCATGCCTCAGGCAGGAAGGGCGCAAGGGAGAGACCATCCACCGTGCGCATACCGGCAAAGCCATGGGCCATGGCCAGCCAGCTGCCTGCCATGCTGGTGATGTGGAGACCATCCTCGGTATCGTTGTTGATGTTGTCCAGATCCAGACGGGCGGTGCGCTGGTACATTTCCACAGCCTTTTCATGGTAGCCCAGCTGGGCCGCCAGAATGCTGTGCACGCAGGGAGACAGGCTGCTCTCGTGCACGGTCATGGGCTCGTAGAAATCGAAGTTGCGCTTTATCTCGTCCTTGCTGTAGAGGTGGTTGAGGAAGTAGAGACCCTGCAGCACATCCGCCTGCTTGATGAAGCAGCTGCGCAGGATGTGATCCCACGACCAATGCTGGTTGATGGGGCGCTGATCGGCAGGCAGCTCGGCGGCGCTCATCAGCTCCTTATCCAGGAAGGTATCGTGCTGGACGAAAATGCCCAGCTCCTCGTCGGTGGGGTAGTACATATTGGCTACCACATCGCGCATATGGGCGATCTCCTCTGCGGTGATGCCCAGCTTCTCCCGGCGGGCTTCATCCACCTTCTCGGCCCAATCGCAGAAGTAGCCGATGCTCCAGGCAGCGATGCGGTTGGTGTACCAGTTGTTGTTTACATTGTTCTCGTACTCATTGGGGCCGGTAACGCCGTGGATCATGTACTGACCCTTGCGCTTGGAGAAATGGGTACGATCAGTATAGAAGCGGGCGATGCCGCAGAGCACATCCAGGCCTTCGTTGCGGATGTAGGTCTCATCGCCGGTGTAGGTGGTGTAGTTGAAGATGGCATGGGCAATGGCACCGTTGCGGTGGATCTCCTCAAAGGTGATCTCCCACTCGTTGTGGCACTCGATGCCCGTAAAGGTGACCATGGGGTACAGCGCGCCCTTCAGGCCCTGCTGCTGCGCGTTGAAGTAAGCGCCATCCAGCTGCAGGTAGCGATACATAAGCAGCTGACGGGCAACATCCTGCCCGGCTACTGCCATGTAAACAGAGAGGCAGTAGGCTTCGGTATCCCAGTAGGTGGCACCGCCGTATTTCTCGCCGGTGAAGCCCTTGGGGCCGATGTTCAGGCGGGCATCGTCGCCGGTGAAGGTGCTGAGCAGCTGGAACAGGTTGAAGCGGATGCCCTGCTGGGCTGCATCGTCGCCTTTCACGGTAACATCGCAGGAGGCCCAGCGCTGCTTCCAGGTATCGGCGTGCTCCTTGCGCAGGTCGGCATAGCCCACCTCGCGGGCACGGGCGGCGGCCTTCAGTGCCATGGTAATGATCAGGTTATCCTCCCAATCCCGGTCGGTAAAGACGAGCACATACTTTTCCAGCGTGACCTTTTCGCCGGCGGGTACCATGCCGCCGTAGGTCTTCTCCACATAACCTTCCTCCAGGCGGCGGTCCATCATCTCCAGACCGTCGGCCCAGCAGCTCATGGCGGCGGCTACGGTAAAGCGGGGCGCATCAAAGGGGTTGGGCTTGGTGCGGGCAAGCAGGGCCAGTGCATCCTCAGTGCCCTCCTCCTGGAGCATCTCCCAGAAGGTCTCTTCGTAGTTGCTGTCCAGATTCTTTACGTTGGCATCCAGATAGGGGCGCAGGATCACCTTGGCATCGTTTTCCGGGGTGACGGAATAAGAAATGGCCAAAAGCTCTTTCTGTGCAAGAGAAACAAAGCGCTCGGCCTCTACGGTCACCTTACCGTCGGGCGTCCAGACGGTGAAGCGGCGCAGGAAAATACCGGTCTGCATATCCAGCTCCCGGTAGTAATCCACCACATCCGCCTTAGCCAGATCCAGCGGCTGATCGTTGATCTCCACATGGATGCCGTTCATACGCACGCAGTTGATGGCCTTACCGAAATAACGGGGATAGCCGTTCTTCCACCAGCCTACGCGGGTCTTATCCGGGAACCACACACCGCCGATATAGGTGCCGAGATGGGTATCGCCGCTGTAATCCTCTTCAAAATTGCCGCGCATGCCCATATAGCCGTTACCGGTGGAGGTAAGGCTTTCGGACAAACGCATACGTTTCTTATCCAGAGAGGTCTCCACGACCTTCCAGGGATGGATCTGATAGCTCATGCAGTATTCCCCTTTCATGTGCAATCGTTTGTATTATGATGGTACAGGATTGAGGCGCAGTTGTCAAGAAAAATTTACGAAATTTTTCGCCCGGGAGCAAAAAGCGGTACAAAAACCGACCCCAGGCACAGAAGTCCCACAGGCGCATACCAGCTATCCACCATGTTTTCGAAGCCGGCGCAGGAAACCGCCAGCGGCAAGAGCACCGTCAGCAAAAGGGAGGCAGATCGGGTGAGATGGGCTTCCAAGCCTGTGCGCAGCGCATACAGCCCCGCCGAAAGCGTGGTCAGAATGGCCAGATACATCATCAGAAGACTGATGAGATAGCCTGCTTTGCCAAAGCGAGCCAGCAGCGCCACCAGCGGAAATGTGCTGCCATGCAGCTCAGGATGCTTCAGATAGAGGAAGTTGCTCACAAACAAAAGCCCTGCCAGCCCGAAGCCAAACAGCACCGAGCATCGGCAGGACACACGGCAGGAGCTGCCTCCGCAGCGGCAGACCAAGCCGATGGATACCGCCAGATTCAGCGCTGCGTACGCCACCGCCCGGAAAGCCCCTTCTGCTGCAGTAGGCAAAGCCATGCTTTGCGGAAGCGCAGCGATGCGCTCGCCCCGGTCGAAAACAAGTACCGCAAGCACAGCGAGCACGAAACAGACCGTCAACAGGCTGCTGAGATACGTCATAGGCCGCAGATCGGCATGTCCAAGCGCCAATGCCAAGACTATGGTTGCCGCCACACCCAATACATATGCGCCATGCAGAGGCAGGCACAAGGCTGCGATGTGTCCGCCCGCGGAGAGCATAGAGCCGCCCATGAATGCCTGCAAAAGCAATACGCTCCCCTCGGCAAGGCAGCGACTCCGCCGCCCCGGGTAGATGGCGCACCACCGGCAGGCCCCGGTGGTGCCCGCCCGCCGCAGACACAAGCAGCAAAGCGCAGTTGTTGTTGCGGCAGTGAGCAGGATCAGCCCCCAGGAGTGGCTGCCGTATACAGAAAAAAAGCTGACTACCTCCCGCCCGGAGGCAAAGCCTGCACCGATGACCGACCCCAGAAACATGACCGCATATTGTACACAGGGCCCCATACCCACTCCCCCTTATTACCGGATAGGAGAATGTATGGGTTTGGCAGGGGGAATAGAAGCGCTGCTACCGTTGTTGGCAAAGCTCGCTTTTGGACAGACGTAAAAAAGACAGCCCTCCGTTACGGAAGGCTGCCCTATATACATTGTTACTTGCGGGTAGGTCTGCGCAGGAAGGCGGGCACACCCAGCTCGTCCTTCTCGACAGCGGCAGGCTGCATGGGGGCAGCGGGCTGCTCCATGGGCTGCTGAGCAGGCTGGGCCTCCTGAGCCATGGGCTGGGGCGTAGCGGGCTGGTACTGCTGGCCATACTCCATCTGCTGCATAGGCTGCTGCAGCTGCGCCTGCATAGCGCCGTACTGCATGCCCTGCTGGGGCTGCATACCGAAATCGGGCTGAGCGCCGTAGGCCTGCTGGGGTTGGAAACCCTGCTGGTAGCCACGCTGCTGGAACATGGGCATACCCTGCTGCATCATGCCCGGCATGACAGGAGCAGCGGCACCACCGCCCATGTAGCCGCCAAAATCGCTCTGCATGGGTTCATCCTCCATGGGCATGTTGAAGCTCATGTCGTCGTAGGAGGTGGTAGGATATTCCTGATGGATCATGGGCGAAGAGAAAGAGGAGCCGTAGGGGCTGCGCTCCGGTGCGCCGAAGGACTGGGTCCAATCGCGGTTGGCAGCAGCGGCGGCGGCATTGGTGCGGCGGGGCTCTTCCTTCTTGGGGAAGGGCGTTTTCTCAAAGCCGGTGGCAATGACGGTGATGCGGACTTCATCCTCAAGGGTATCGTCGATACCGGCACCGAAGATGATATTGGCTTCACTGTCGGCAGCCTGCATGACCAGGTTGGCAGCCTCGTTGATATCGATGATGCTCATATCCTCGCCGCCGGTGATGTTGATCAGCACAGCGCGTGCACCGTCGATATTGGTCTCCAGCAAGGGGCTCTGGATGGCGTTCTTGGCAGCATCCACCATACGGGTCTCGCCCTTGCCGATACCGATACCCATGTGGGCCAGGCCGCCGCTTTCCATAACGGTCTTAACGTCGGCAAAGTCCAGATTGATGAGGGCGGGCACGGCGATCAGGTCGCTGATGCCCTGAATGCCCTGGCGGAGCACATCGTCTGCGATGCGGAAGGCCTCCAGCATGGTGGTGCCCTTGTTGACCACAGACAGCAGGCGGTCGTTGGGGATGACCACCAGAGTATCGACCCGCTGCTTCAGATCCATAACGCCCATCTCGGCGTTCTTCATGCGCTGCTTGCCCTCGAACAGGAAGGGCTTGGTGACCACAGCGATGGTAAGGCAGTTCATATCGCGGGCGATCTCGGCCACGATGGGTGCAGCGCCGGTGCCGGTGCCGCCGCCCATACCGGCGGTAACGAAGACCAGGTCGGCGCCCTTGATGGCCTGAGCGATCTCCTCGCGGCTCTCTTCGGCGGCGCGGCGGCCCACATCGGGCACAGCGCCCGCACCGAGACCCTTGGTCAGCTTCTCGCCGATCTGAATGGTGGTGCTGGCCTTGCTCATGGCAAGGGCCTGACGGTCGGTATTGATAGCGATGAATTCAACGCCCTTCAGACCGGCGTCGACCATGCGGTTGACGGCATTGTTGCCGGCACCGCCGCAACCGATCACCTTAATGGTAGCAAAACTCTGCTGATCCTCGATCTGAAATTCCAGCATGTTGCATCCTCCTTGTTACACATTCACAGCTGTATGGAAATGCGGCAGCGATCAGCCGCCCAGCAGGCTCTTGAAAAACTCCTTTACGCCGCCGCCGATGCCGCCGGCAGGGGACGTATGTGCCTCGATGGTGTCGGCGATCAGGTCCAGAAGGCCCATGGCGCTGGCATATACGGGGCTGGAAAGCTTTACCGTGCGCTTAACGGTATCGCGTACGGGGCGGTTCAGGCGAGCGGAGAGGTAATCCTTACCGCCGCGGTTGAGGCACAGGCCGCCGCCGGTGAGGTAGATATTGGACCAGTTGCCCAGCTTGATGCCGCTGTCTTCGATGCACTGGCTGATCATATCGGCGATCTCATCCACACGGGGCTCCAGCACCTCGGCTACCTGCTCCTGAGAGAAGGTCTGGCTCTTAGCGGCCTCGCCGGTGGTGGCGGTGTAGCTCTGGGAAATGGCGGAGATGCCGTATACATACTCGCGCTTGATCTGCTCGGCCTGCTCCATGTTGATCTGCAGACCGCTTGCCACATCCACGGTGATGTGGCCGCCGCCCACGGGCAGGGTCTTCTGGAAAATGACGGCATCGCCCTCTACGGCCATCACATCGGTGCAGAGGTAGCCCACATCGATCAAAATGGCGGTGCGGTCTCTCTCCTCCTGGGGCAGATAGAGCATCGCTTCGCCGGTGGAGCTGGAGAAGAAGCCGCTTACGGTGATATTGAGGTCGCGCATACGGGCCAGAACATCGTCCAGGAAGAAGGTATCGGCCACGACAAAGCTGACCAGAGCCTTCAGCTCGGAGCCCTTCATGCCTACGGGCTCCAGCACCTTCTTGCCGCCATCCACCATGAACCAGGCGGGGCTGCGGTGGATCACGATGCCGCGCACCGGCGAAAGGTGCTTGTCCGCCTGGGCAAAGATCTGCTCCACATGGCGGGCGGTAACGGACTGATCCATCCCCTCGATGGGCACGGTGGCCTCAACGGCATAGACGCGGGTAAACTCGCCGGGCACGCCGACGTTGATCTCGCGTACCTTGCGCTTTGCCTGCTGCTCTGCCGTGGTGATGGTAGCCATGATGGCATCGTTGAGTGCAGCGGGGTTGTTCCACTCGCCTTCCATAAAGCCATCGTAGGGCGTGCTGCCCGCGCCGACAATATCGCACCGCTGGCCGCCGCTGATCTCTGCCACAAGAGTAACAATCTTGGAGGTACCAAAATCAATTGCCGCAATGGTAGATTTCATATCAAGCATTCCCCGTTCATCAGGAGTCGATGCAGGCAACGCCTGCAATTGAAAAGACACGGTGCCCAACACACAAAGGGCACGCCGAAACAAGTACCTAAAGTACCACAATTTATTGTAACCGTTTTAGCTGGAATTCGCAAGCATATTCCATGCTTTTTTTCATATTTTCTTGATTTGATGAGATTTGTTACAAGAGCGCAGCGGTATTTTAGTTATCGGGACGATATTTTACATCGGTGGGTTCGTTCACATCCAGCACGCCCGCATCCTCATCCAGGGCACGCAGGTAGCTCATGGCCGTGCGAACGGCCTGGATCTTTCGCTTGAGATCCTCCGGCTTGCCTACGCGTACACTGATGCCCTCGCTGGTAACAAGATAGATGTTGTCCGGATTGTTGAGACGGATCTCCGTAACCTGCTTTGCGTAGTTCTGCAGATTCAATTCCTGGATCAGCCGGCTGTAGGCCTCCAGCTGCAGCTGGCTCTTTACGGTAAGGAACTGCCCCTTATGGGCATTGGATACGCGAAAGCCCGTTACCAGCGGCATGGTGCCGATCAGCTCCGTGCCGGTGGATTCTTCCATGACAAGGCCATCCTTGTCGAGCACATAATGCACGCCTAGCCACTGCATCAGGGCCACGGGGTAGCGCTCCTCCACCTGCAGATAGACCAGGTTGGGGTGCTTGATCTGGATATCCTTGAGGATGATGGTATGATCCTTCTCCAGATTGGCCCGTACATCGTCTGTGCTGATGCTGAAGATATTCTGCCCGTAAGAAAGCCCGCTCAGGTTGATGATCTCCTGTGCCGTGCGGGTCTCGTGCCCGATCACGCAGACAGCCTCCAGACGGAAGACCGTCTGGAGCACCACCACGATCCCTACCGTGAGCAGGGTGAGAAAGACAAATACACGGAAGAATACACCGCCGCTGCGGCGGCTGCGGGCTTTTTTAGCAGCCTCTGCCGGTGCGGGTGTTTGTACAGCACCGCTGTTCTGCTCATCATGGGAGTAGCTGTAGCCATACTGATTGTAAGCCTGAAACTCCTCCCGGGTGTTCTGGTTGCTGCCCTTGCGGCGGTCTGTCATCGTACATCCCTTCCCTTTCTTACGTGTACTCGCTATTGGTGGTCTCGCGCCGGATCTCTGCCCCCAGAGATGCCAGTGCGCCTTCGAGATCTTCATACCCACGGTCGATGAGCTGCGCCTGCTCGATCACCGTTTCGCCGTTGGCCCGGAGAGCAGCCAGTGCAAGGGCTGCTCCGCCCCGCAGATCTCTGGCGGTGACCTGCGCGCCGTAGAGCTCCTTTACGCCCCGAACCACTGCCGTGCGGCCGTTGATGAGCACATCCGCGCCCATGCGGTTCAGGTCTCCGGCATGCCCGTAGCGGTTCTCAAATACATTCTCCACCAGCACGGAGGTGCCGGAGGCCAGTGTGGCCAGCGCCAGCAGCTGCGCCTGCATATCGGTGGGAAAGCCGGGATGGGGCTGTGTTTGCAGCTGGGCAAAGGCCCGCAGCTTCTCCGGCGCATGCAGGGTGACCCCCTCGCCCTGATGGGTAAGCACACAGCCCATTTCCCGGAGCTTGGAGCATACGGCATGCATATCCTCCAGCGGCACCCGTTCCAACCGAACAGTACCGCCGGTAATGGCCGCTGCCGCCAGCATGGTGCCCGCCACGATCCGGTCGGGCATAGGGCGGTAGGAGACTCCATGCAGCTTGCTTACCCCCTCCACGACGATGGTGTGGGAGCCTGCGCCCCTTACCTTTGCGCCCATACGGTTAAGGAACTGCTGCAGATCCACGATCTCCGGCTCCCGGGCCACATTGGTCAGCACGGTGCGCCCCTTCAAAAGAACGGCAGCCATCATCACGTTTTCGGTGGCTCCTACGCTGGGGTAGTCGAAATGCACACTGCCCGCGCACATGTGCCTGCCATCGCAGTGGATGACACCGCCCTCCTCCCGGATCTCCACCCCCAACTGCCTCAGGCCGCTCAGGTGCAGGTCGATGGGCCTGAGGCCGATCTCGCAGCCGCCGGGAAAGGTGACCGTCGCTTTATGGAAGCGGGTCAGGATCGGCCCCAGCAGAAAGATGGAGGAACGGATCTTTTTCGCCAGCCCATCCGGCATTTCGTAGCCGCTCATGCCCTGAGGGTCTATCTCCAGCGTACGGCCAGAGCGGGCCACCCGGCAGCCCAGCGTTCTGAGGATATCCGCCATATAGCCCACATCGCTCAGGAAGGGGCAATCCTCCAGAAAAGTCTTTTCCGCCGTGAGCACCGCTGCTGCCATAATGGGCAGCACAGCATTCTTGGCGGTATGTACCGTCCACTCTCCGGTGAGCCTTCTGCCACCACGGATGCGCAAAACGTCCATCCCTTCACCTCCGGTAAGCATTGCATGCACCATCCTATGCCTGCTGCCGGAATGTGTGAAAGAAGGGGCGCTTTTACCGATGGGTACGGGATACGTTGAGTATGATGCCCACCGAAGCCATCAAAAGGCTGACGGAGGTACCGCCTGCGCTGAAAAACGGCAGCGGCAGGCCGGTGGTGGGCATGGCCCCGATGACCACCGCAATGTTCAGCGCTGCCTGCAGGGTGATCATAGCGGTGAGTCCGGCTGCCAGCAGGCTGCCGTAGCGATCCGGGCAGTTGACGGCGATGCGCATGCCTGCAAAGGCAAAGGCCACAAACAGCAGAATGACCACCGTGCAGCCCAGCAGCCCGAAGTCTTCGCCCACGATGGCAAAGATAAAGTCGCTTTCCGGGTATGGCAGGTAGGAGAACTTCTGCCTGCCCTGCCCCAGCCCTCTGCCAAACAGACCGCCGGAGCCGATGGCGATGAGCGATTGGGCCAGCTGATAGCCCTCATCGCTCATCTGGGCAAAGGGATCCCGGAAGGACAGCAGCCGCTCCCGGCGGTAGGGCTCGATCCATGCATAGACAGCACCCACGCAGAGCCCGCAAATGCCCAGCAGGGAGAGATGCCGCCACTTGACCCCGGAGATGAGCAGCATCAGCATGGCGGCGATCATGATGCTGCCTGCGGTGGAAAGATTGGGCTGCTCCAGGATGAGCAGAAAAAAGATGCCCGGCACCACCAGCAGCGGCAGCACCCCGGTAAACAGCCGTTCCAGCTGTTTGCCCCGGTAGCTGAGGGTAGAGGCCAGATAGAGCACCGAGGCGATCTTGGCCAGTTCCGAGGGCTGAAAGCTGAGCCCTGCGATGTTGAGCCAGCGCCGGGAGCCGTTCAAATATACGCCGATGCCGGGGATGATCACCAGCACCAGCAGCACAAGGCTGCCCACCAGCCCGGCCACTACCACCGTAGGGGTACGCCAGAAGGTATACGGTATGCGGCTGGTCACCAGCAGCAGTACCGTGCCCAGCCCGATGCCGATCAGCTGCCGTTTTACCTCCAGCAGGGCATCACCCTTGTGCAGCGCCTGGTAGTAGGTGGCGCTGAACAGGATGAGGATACCGCTCATCAAAAGCAGGAGCAGCACCGTGAGCATCATACCGTCCACAGGCTTCGTGGGCTTTTTCAGGTAACGGCGGCCAATGGTCTCCTGTTGGGCGAGCATAGAACAAAAACCCCTTCCTACGATGAGAATCAAGATGTCGGCTTTTGTACACATCTCTTCCCAATCGCAGGAAGGGTCTTCGTTATTGCAGGGCGTTTACCAGCTGCTTGAAGATCTCGCCGCGCTGTTCGAAATCTTTGAACATATCAAAGCTGGCGCAAGCGGGAGACAGCAGCACATTGCCGCCGGTCTGCGCCATGTCGCGGGCCATGTTGACGGCTTCCTCCAAACTCCGGGCAGGCTCTACATCGGTGTAGCCTGCCTCGCTCAGCTGGGTCTCGATCTGCTGGGCGGTCTGCCCGATGGTGATGATCCGGGAGATCTTGCCGCTGGCTACGATCTCCTTGCACAGGGGCATGAAATCGGTATGCTTATCATAACCGCCGAGGATGAGCACCGTTGGCACCCGCATACTCTGCACGGCCTTGATGGTGCTGTCCACATTGGTGCCCTTGCTGTCGTTGATGTAGGTAACGCTCCGGAACACGCGCACCTTTTCGATGCGGTGCTCGACGCCGGTAAAGGAAGCCAGCGTATGGCGGATGATGGGCGCGGGCACGCCCATGGCGCAGGCCATGGCGGTGGCTGCCAGCGCATTCTCCAGGTTGTGGGGGCCGGGGATCAGGATCTGCTCCACATCGCAGATGGGCTTTGCCACCCCATCCCACAGCCAGATGATCTTGCCGTTCTCCACATAAGCGCCTGCGGGCACCTTTTGGGTACGGCTGAAGAAAGCCACACGGCCCTTCAGCTTGGAGGCCATCTTGAACAGCACCGGGTCATCCATGTTGAGCACAGCCACATCGGTGGGCTTCTGATTCTCGAACAGGCGCTGCTTCAGCTTAATGTACTGGGCCATGGTGCCGTGGCGGTTCAGGTGATCCTCGGTGATGTTGAGGAGCGCGGCCACTCTGGGGCGGAAGGTCTTGATGCTCTCCAGCTGGAAGCTGGAGACCTCGATCACGGACACATCCTCTTTCTTGCTCACCTTGGCCACGGCAGACAGGGGGTAGCCGATATTGCCGGCCACATGGGTGATGCGGCCTGCGTTTTCGAAGATCTTACCCACAAGGGTGGTGGTGGTGGTTTTGCCGTTGGTACCGGAGATGGCCAGCACATCGCCCTTGAGCATGGTGTAGGCAGCTTCCAGCTCGCCGGTGACGGATACACCCTTTTCTTTGGCAGCCAGCACCACAGGGGCATCGATGGGCACACCGGGGCTGATGAGCAGGATATCCGCTTCATCCAGCAGAGCGATGGGATCCTCGCCCAGCCGGAATTGGCATGCGGTGCCCCTGAGGCTGTTCAGCGAATCGCCGAGGGCTTCCTCGGTCTTGCTGTCTGCAAGGATCGGGATCGCGCCGTGGTGCAGCAGCAGCTCTGCGGCGGCAATACCACTTCTCGCCATTCCCAGCACCAAAACGCGCTTATTTTCCACGTTCATAACGCTTTACCCCCATAATTATGGTATGGCTCCCCACTTTCAGATACGGATGATGGACAGCAGCGCCACCAGACAGAGCAGGCCCTCCACAATGGCATACATGGCCACGATCTGGGTCTCGGTCATGCCGCTGAGCTCAAAGTGGTGGTGGATGGGGCTCATCTTGAAGATACGCTTGCCGTGGGTCACCTTGAAGTAGATGCGCTGGATGATAACGCTGAGGGAGGAGGCGATCATGGTAAAGCAGATCAGCGCCATGAACAGCGGCATCTTCAGCAGCATGGACATACCTACCATTGCGCCGCCGATGAACATACTGCCCGTATCGCCCATAAAGACGGCTGCGGGGTAGTGATTGAAGCGAAGGAAGCCCATCAGGGCACCGGCGAGGGCCATGGCAAAGATGGCCAGGTTGCCGTAGTTATCGATGGCTGCCCGGTTGCCGGAGCTACCCATCACGATGGCGATGACCAGCGCAATGATGCCCCAGGCAGCGCTGCCGATAACGGATACACTGCTGAGCAGGCCATCCAGACCATCCTGCAGGTTGGCGGAGTTGATCATGAAGATCATCACACAGCTCATGAGGGGGATGTAGGCCCAGCCCAGATCCCACTCCACGTTGAAGAAGGGCACCAGCACCTTGCTGCCCACATAGGGGTTCAGGTAGCAGTAGGTGGAAAAAGCCACGGCCACAGCCACCTGACCGATGATCTTCTGCCACCAGATCAGGCCCAGGTTGCGCTTCTTGACCACCTTGATGTAGTCATCCACAAAGCCGATGAGCATGCTGGCAAGAGAAACAAAGATCAGGGCAAGGGTAAAATCCTTCCAGCCGTTGCCCAGCGTACCGCCCAGCAGCGCCAGCAGGAGCGCTGCGACGCAGCTGACGGCGGCAAACATCAGGCCGCCCATGGTGGGAGTGCCCTGCTTGGTCTGGTGGCTCTTGGGGCCCAGCTCGTAGATGGTCTGGCCGAACTTCATACGGCGCAGAACGGGCAGTACCCGGGGGCCGATCAGCAGCATAGCGACCAGCGAAAGGATCAGTGCAAGGATCAACCTATGCATTTTGGTTCACTCCTTCGTGTTCATGCCTGCATCTCGGCAAGCAGCTCGTTGACGACGACTTTTTCGTCGAAGGGCTTCTTAACGCCCATGATATCCTGATAGGTCTCGTGGCCTTTACCGGCAAGGATGATCACATCGCCGTCCCGGCCCATCTGAAGGGCGTAACGGATGGCCTCGCGACGGTTCTCGATGACCGTATAGCTGCCGCCCACCGCTTTGGCGCCTACCTCGATGGCTTCCAGAATGGCAATGGGGTCTTCGGTGCGGGGGTTATCGCTGGTAAGGATGGAATAATCCGCCAGACGGCCTGCGATCTCGCCCATGATGGGGCGCTTGCCCTGATCCCGGTCGCCGCCGCAGCCAAAGAGCACGATGAGACGGTTACGGGTAAAGGTGCGAACGGTGGAGAGGATGTTCTCCAGCGCATCCGGCGAGTGGGAGTAATCCAGGATCACCTTGTAGGGGGTCTTGGTATCCAGCATCTCCACGCGGCCGGGCACGTTCTTCACGCTTTCCAGACCGGCGACGATATCGCTGCTCTTTACGCCCATGATCATGGCCAGAGAGGCGGCAGCCAGCGCGTTGTACACGTTGAACATACCGGTGAGGCGCATGTTGACGGGCATCTCCTCCACATTGTTGAGCTTGATGGAGAAGGATACGCCATCCTCGGAGATCTCGATATCCCGGGCGAACACATCCGCATCGGCGCTGATGCCGAAAGTAAGGAAGGGGATGCGGATATCCTTGATGATGTCGCCGCCGGTCTCGTCATCCACATTGATGGCGGCGTTGAGCACTGCATCCTCCATGAAGAAGCGCTTCTTGGTCTCGAAGTAGTTCTCCATGGTACCAAAGTAATCCAGATGATCCTGCGAAAGGTTGGTGTAGCAGGCGGCCTCGTAGATGATGCTGTCCAGGCGGTGCATATCCACGGCATGGGCGCTTACCTCCATCACCACCACCTCCACGCCCTCGTCTGCCATCTGGCGCAGGCAACGGTGCAGGTCTACAGGGTCGGGGGTGGTCAGGTTGCTCTTGATGCGCTTCTCGCCGATCATGTTGCCGGTGGTGCCGATGAGGCCGGTCTTATAGCCCGCGGCCTCCATGATGCTTTTGAGCAGGAAGCTGGTGGTGGTCTTGCCCTTGGTGCCGCAAACGCCGATCATGCGCAGGCTGCGGGAGGGGTGACCGAAGAATGCGGCAGCCATGTAGGCCATGGCAGAACGCACGCTCCCCACCCGTACCTGAGGCACAGGCAGATCCAACAGGCGCTCCACCACCAGGGCAACGCAGCCGTTCTCCACTGCCTGGGGGGCTACGTTATGCGCATCCACGCGCGCGCCGGGAATGCAGAAAAACAGACCGGCTTCTGCCTTCTCGCGGCTGTCGGTGATCAGCTGACCGATGTCGGTAGCCATATCTCCGGTGGTTTCCAGAATGCCGGGCATATCCTCGAACAGTTCTCTTAACAGCATTGGTATTCCTCCATCCCTATGGATTTGGAAAAACAAAGGTGACGTGTATGGTAGAGCCGGGGGCTGCGAATTCTCCCGGTAATGGGGATTGTTCTCTGGCAAAGCCGCTGCCATCCATGGTCATTTCCAGGCCCCGCTGGCGCAGCAGGGAGGCGGCTTCGGCGATGGAAAGGCCGGTCACATCCGGCACGCAGACCAGGGTCTGTGCTTCCAGGGCTTCGCTTTGCCCTGTGTAGAGCATGACCTGCCCGCCCTTTTGAAGGGTGATGCCCGGGCCGGGCATCTGGTCGCAGACAGGATCGCTGCCGCTGCCGCCATCGGTGAGCACGGTAAAGCCCAGTGCCTCCATCTTGCTCCTTGCCTGCCAGAGCTGCTGGCCGGTCACATCCGGCACGGTGACAGGCTCGGCCTCGCTGTAGGCCGGGCTGCCAAGATACGGTAACACATCCGCAAGGATCTGTCGAGCGAAGGGCGCAGCGGTGGTGCCGCCGTAGTCGATGGGGGTATCGGCCTCATCCACGATCACCAGCAGGGCGATCTTGGGGTCGTTGGCCGGTGCAAAGCCCAGAAAGGAGCCGATGTGCACATCCTTAACGATGCGCCCCTCCTTGTAGACCTGCGCCGTACCGGTCTTGCCGCCGATGCGGCAGCCCTCGATAGCGGCATTTTTCGCTCCGCCGATGCTGACCACCTGCTCCAGCAGCGAGCGCATGAGCAGGGAGGTCTCCTCGGAGATGGGGCGGGAGACCACCTTGGGCTGGGTACGCTGCAGCACCTGCCCATTGGGGGCGATGACCTCCTTGAGCAGATAGGGCTGCATGAGCCGCCCGCCATTGATGACCGAGCAGGCCGCCGTGAGCAGCTGCAGCGGCGTTACCGCAATGCTCTGCCCAAAACCGATGCGGGCCAGATCAACATTTTTGACGGCTCTCAACGGTATTAGTATACCACTCCCCTCCCCCTGTAAGTCAACATTGGTTTTGGTGCCAAGGCCAAAGGCTTTCAGGTAGGAGTAGAAGTTTTCTGCACCCATGCGCAGGGCAAGTTCTACAAACACCGGGTTGCAGCTGTTCTGCAGCGCCTGTGCCATGGTCTCTGCCTCGTGGGGGTTGCCCCAGCAGCGGATGGTATCACCATCCACATGGATCCTGCCGGAGCAGTAGAAGCCCTCCTCCGGGGTGGTGAGTCCGCTATCGAGTGCGGCGGCTGCCGTCAGGATCTTGAAGGTGGAGCCTGGCTCGTAGGCATCGGAGATCAAGCGGATGCGCATCAGGTTCTGCAGGGCATCGCTTTCGTTGCGGGGCGGGTCGTTGGGGTCGTAATCCGGCTTGGAGCACATGGCAAGGATCGCTCCCGTATAGGGGTCCATCGCGATCACATGCACGGCCTGAGCCTTGTTTACCTGGTAGCACTCCCGCATGGCCTTCTCGCAGATCTCCTGGATCGTCTCATCGATGGTCAGCTTCAGGTCGTTGCCGTCCTGAGGCTCGATGTAGAGATTGCCGCTGTCGTAGATGGTGTTGTTATGCCCATCCACTGTGCGCAGGATACGCCCCGGCGTGCCCCTGAGCAGCTCATCGTACTGCTGCTCAAGCCCGGATTGGCCTACATTATCCACGTTGGTCAGCCCGAGGGTCTGCACCAGAAACGCACCGTGGAGATAGACACGGCGCACATCCTCATCAAAAAGGATGGCCTCCGCCAGAGCTGCGGTGTCCGGGTCGCTATCCAGCTGCAGCTTGCGCAGCCGATCCGCCGTTTCGGTGGAGACCTGACGTTTCAGCGTAACGGAGGCTTTGGTACGGTCGCCGATCTTGCTGAGGATGCTGTCTTCACTGATGGACAGGATCGGTGCGACCAGCCCGGCAAAGGCTTCTGCATCGCCGATCTTTCGGGGGTCTGCGCTGACGATATACGCCGTGGCGCTCATGACCAGCGTATGGCCGCCCGTATCGAGGATGCTGCCCCGGCGGGCGTATACCGTGCCCTCCCGCGTCCATTGACGAATGCCGCGCTGCGTGAGCGCGGCAGACTGTACCGTTGTCAAGAATACAATGCGCAGAAACAAGAGAAAAAACAGAAGCACAAAAAGGAGCAGCAGCCCCAGCATCCGTTTGCGCACATGTAATTCTGTCTGCATACACCTTCCCCCATTATGTTTGATAATGGGATGTATGCGAAACATTCCGGAGTTATACCCGCTTCGACCAAAGCAGCGGGCAATCGACCTGCTTTACTCCGCGTTGGCGCTGAGCAGCAAGGTCTCGGGCTGCATCTCGCCCCAGCCCTGCACGACCACCTGAGCGGTGTAGCCGGTCTGGGCAGGCTGTTCGGGGTAAGCATCCACGGCCACCAATGCGATGGTCTGGGCATCGCTGGCGCGGATCATGCCCAGCTCGTTGGCAGCCCGGTAGCCGATATCGGTCTCCTCCTTGGCCTGCTCGATGGCCTTGAGAAGATCGCTGTTCTCGGTGGCAAGCTGCTCGAGACCGCGCCTGGCGATCATGAGGCGGTCGTTGGCATCCAGCAGAGCGGAGCGGTTGACCAGCGTGAACATGCCCAGCACCACGAACAGCGCCATTGCGATAAGCAGCGCCTTGGAAAGATCCAGCCGGCTGCCGCGCACGCCCTTGGCCTTGGCCTCGTTGCGCATGCTCTGGCGCAGCCCGATGGAGGCAGCCTGCGCATAGGGGCGGGTATTCTCCCGCTGCGCCTGAGGCACGGCACGGTCGGTATGGGTGTGCCATACATTATCCGGCAGGTATACATCCTTGGCGATGCGTACGGAGCGGTTGGGGTTGGGCACCACACACTCGGCATTGCTGCGGTCGGGGCGGCCATAGAGGTGTTGATAATTACTGGCCATCAGCTGTCTCCTTTCCGGGCCATGAGCCCTGCTTTCAGTTCGCTCACCTCAGCGAGGATCTCGCTGCGGTGCAGATCGAAGAAGTCGTCCTCTTCGATACCCTTATTGGCATCGTAGATGCGTACGTGATCCATGCCGCCGCTGATCTCCAGCTCCTTGGCATCGCCCAGGATGCGCTGGCGCAGCTTGGCAGGGATGAGGATGCGGCCCTGCACATCTGCCTCCACGCCCCGGTAGCTCATCTTGCCAAGGTAGGCAAGGTAGCGGCGCACGGAATCGTTGAGGCGGTTGAGCTGGTACAGGTCGGCCAGCATCTCGTCGAAGATGGGTTCGGGGTAGAGAGCGATGCCGTCGCCTTCGGGGGTGATGCTGATGGTGAAGGTCTCGCCCAGCGGCTTGCGGTACGCTGTGGGAATGATGAGGCGACCCTTGCCATCCAGCGAGTGCTCATAGCACCCGAAAAAGGTAAAGGCGCGCGGTGTTTCCTTGCTTTCGGCTTCTGCCGAAGCGTTCTGACGATTCTCGTCCACACCGGTCACCTCCCCCACAAAGTTGCACTTTTGCTCCCAAAAGTGGTCTTTCGCTCCCCTTTATGGCACTTTTATACCATAAAGAACGGGGGGATTGCAAACGCAAAACCTTGTAAAACAAGCATTTCAGGCACCCAGAGACCACATTTTCGAACACAAAAACAAGAACGCCCGTTCCCGAACTGTTTGGCTTTGGTTTTGAGCCGTTTTCCGGAGTTTTTGCCTGGCAAGGCTTTCCGGAACAGTTCCGAACGTGCGTTCTTGTTCTAAATATTACGATTTTGTAATATTTTTGTAATTAAATTGTAGTTTCTTCTTCGGACCCGATGATGCAGGCAGGGCAGAAGCCCAATGCATCGCAGGATACCAGGTGATACTGTGCGCCCTTGCGCTCCCCCACATAGGCCACCTTGATACCATGGCCGTGGAGGTGGCCGTACACCACATGCTTTACCGGGTATTCATCCAGGATATCGGTAAAGGCGGTGGAGGCGCCATCCTGAAACAGGGGCGGAAAATGCATCATCACCGTTACGGGGCTGCCGCCGGAGAGCTTCATTGCCTGATCCAGCGACATGCGAAGGCGCAGACATTCGCGAAGGAAGACCTTTTCATCCTGTTCGCCAAGAGGCTGCACAGGGGTGGGGAACATCCAGCCGCGGGTGCCGCAGAACACCTCATCGCCAAGCTTGACGGCATCGTTCTGCAGGGCATAGCTGCCGGGCCCCAGCAGTGCACGCACCTTACCGATGGCGCTCCACCAATAGTCGTGGTTGCCCCGCAGAAAGATTTTCTGCCCGGGCAGCGCTTCGATGGCGCGCAGATCGTCTCCGATCTGGGTAAGCTGCATCGCCCAGCTGATATCGCCGGGAATGAGTACCACATCCTCCGGGCCGATCATCTGCTGCCAATGCTGCGAGATGGTCTCGAAATGGTTCTCCCAATGGCTGCCGAACACATCCATGGGCTTTTCGCTGTTGCCGGGCAGGTGCAGATCACCGATTGCAAATACAGCCATGCTTCCCTCACTTCTGCTGCTTGGTAAGGACGGATCACATATCCTCGTCTTCTTCCTCGTCCTGGTTCTCTTCTTCGATAACATCCTCCAGGGAGAGTTCGTTCTGAATATCGCCAAACTCACCTTCGGGGATATCCTCGTGGATCTGGGGAATGATCTCATCCATCGTGCTGACGGAGCTGAGCTCGGGCAATGCGCTGTCGCCCACGTTGGTATCATCCTGATCGCTGGTGCTGTTGCCGGTGTTCATTTCCTTCAGGCACCCCAGGCACACGTCGTGGCCGGGCAGGGCGGGAGCAGCGTTACAGACGGAGCAGAGTTCCATTTCTTCGGAAGCCTGTTCGCCCTTCATTTCGCGCTGGCAGACCTTGCACAGCTTCTCGTTCTCCCGGATGTAGTTCAGATCGCACCTGGGACATTTCACCAGATTCATTGACCGTTCCTCCTCTAAGATCACGGGCCGAATGCCCGTTGGTAGATGCGGCATGCATTTCCTTGGCAGTCGTATGGTAAAATCGTTGAATATTTGTTACGGATATATTACGATTTTATTGCGAAAGCGCAATTCTGAAACATACGGAGGTTACCATGGAAAAGAAACAGAAGACGCTTACCCTGCTTCTGGCGATCGCATTGGGCACCGGCAGCCACGCACTGGCAGAACCTGCGCCCACGCTGGATGTACGCCCTGTACTTACACAGGTGCCCACCGCAGCGCCTGCCGACGGCCCGAGTCTGCCACAGCAGACGCCTGTGCATACAGCCGCACCGGATTGGTGCCTGCCTGCAACGCCTGCCCCGACAGCGACCCGCTCGCCTGTCTGCACGCCGGAGAGAACGGCAGCGCCGCAGCCAACGGCTGCTCCCACCCGGACTCCCAAGCCCTCTCCCACGGCTGTTCCCAAGCCGGAAGCGACCCGAAAGCCTGTTGTGGCAACGCCTGCCCCCTCTACAGACGATGATTATACTACGGGTTATGTAGGCATGCAAGAGGAAAATGCATTTCTTTTGCTCAACCGCGACAGGGCAGCCAACGGGGCTGCGCCCCTCACGCTGGACCCGGTACTGTGCAGCATAGCCCGTGCCAAAAGCATGGATATGAAAAACAACAACTACTTCGCCCACACCTCCCCCACCTACGGCAGCGTTTCACAGATGCTGAAGACCTTCGGCTACCGCTTCAGCGCTGCCGGGGAGAACATCGCTCACCATGCCACGGTAGAAAAATCCCAGGCAGCATTCATGAGCAGCCAAGGCCACCGCCGCAACATCCTTTCCGCAAGCTGGACGAAGGTGGGCATCGGTGTGGTAACAGATGCCCGGGGCTATGTATATGTGACCCAGATCTTTGTTCGGTAAGCACCGGCTGCCGTATACAATAACAAAATGCCTGCCGCAGAATACGTTCTGCGGCAGGCACTTCATTTTCATCTGTTGCCAAAACGCCTTCTGGGCGCAGGGCTGCGGTAGGGGCTCATGCTTACGCCCGCGGCCCGGAGCACGCCCCGCCCGGCCATGCTGCCGGTGGAGCGCACCTGCGTGCTGAGGGCGGTGGTCTGCCCGTTCCAATCGCCGGTGACGGGAATAAAGCTGCCGTTTGCCGCAGGCTGGGCAGGCTCTGCCACCAAGGGCTCCGTCCAGTATCTGCCGGACAGGGCAGGCAGCAATACCGCCTCGCCGGGCTGAAGCGCAGGCCTCATATACAGATAACGCTGCTGCATGCTTTCTCTCCTTTCCATTACTCCATGGGGAGGATACTGCATGCTATGCTGCTGCTCGCGGAAGGTTCCTTACCGAAGCTCCGGCGCAGCGGTTTCCTCGCTCTCGGCAGGCTCTTCTTCGCCGTAGAGCACGCCCTCGATCACATCCAGCAGCTTATCGCGGCCAAAGCCGTCCTCGCTGGAATAGGGAATGATCTCCCAGGGCTGCACCAGCAGCGCACGGCAGATGGGCGCGATGTGCTTCATCCGTGCCGCACGGCTGATCTTATCCGCTTTGGTGGCTACCACCGTAAAGGGGATATCCATCTGGCGGAAATACTTGTTCATGGCGATATCGTCCTGGGTGGGCTCATGGCGGATATCCACCAGATGCAGCACATGCATCAGCTGGGTGCTCTGCTGGAAGTAGGTATCCATCATATCGCCCCAGCGCTGCTTCTCGCTTTTATCCACCTTGGCAAAGCCGTAGCCGGGCAGGTCGATCAGGTGGAACTCTTCATTGATGAGAAACACGTTGATCAGCCGGGTCTTGCCGGGGGTGGCGCTGGTCTTGCACAGCTTGCGCCGGTTACAAAGCGAATTGATGAGCGAGCTTTTGCCCACATTGCTCTTGCCCACCACTGCCAGCTGGGGCAGCCGGATGGGCGGCTGCTCGTTGTAGCGCGCCATACTGGTCACAAAGGAAGCCTGCTTAATCTCCATTGGGCACCTCCGCCACAGGCAGTGCTTTTGCCAGCGCAAGCGAGAGCACCTGCGCCACATCGTCCATGGGCTTGATGGTCAGTTTATCCAGCACCACCTGAGCCACATCCTCCAGATCCTTCATGTTCTCACGGGGGATCAGCACGGTGTGGATCCCGGCCCGGTAAGCAGCCATCAGCTTTTCCTTCAGGCCGCCGATGGGCAGTACCCGGCCGCGGAGCGTTACCTCGCCGGTCATGGCCACATTCTGCTTTACCGGGATCTCCAAAAGCGCGCTGACCAGTGCGGTGGTCAGGGTAACACCTGCGCTGGGGCCGTCCTTGGGCACAGCGCCCTCCGGCACATGGATATGGATATCATGCTTGCGGAAGAACTCCGCCTGTACGCCCCAGGCCGAAGCATGGGCACGCACCCAGCTGAGGGCGGCCTTGGCGCTTTCCTGCATCACATCGCCCAGGCTGCCGGTGAGCTGCAGAACGCCGGTACCCTCCATCATGGTGCATTCCACAGGCAGCAGCTCGCCGCCTACAGAGGTATAGGCCAGACCGTTGACCACGCCCACCCGGTCGACGCTTTCCAGCCCCTCGCGGGTGTAACGGGCAGCGCCCAGATAGGCGCGCAGCTTTTCCAGACCAACGGTCACCTGATGAGTGTCCTTATCCAGCATCTCCACGGCGGCCTTGCGCACCACCTTGGCCAGTACGCGCTCCAGCTGGCGCACGCCTGCCTCGCGGGTATAATCCTCGATCACGGTGCTGATGAGCTTCTCCGTCATGCGCACGCTGCCGCCCTTCATGCCGTGTGCGGTGATCTGCTTGGGCAGCAGGTGCTTCTTGGCGATGCGGAGCTTTTCTTCTTCTGTATAGCTGGATACCTCGATGATCTCCAGACGGTCGCGAAGGGCCGGGGGGATGGTCTCGATATTGTTGGCGGTGGTGATGAACATGACCCGGCTCAGGTCGAAGGGCAGCTCCATATAGTGATCCCGGAAGGCAAAGTTCTGTTCGCCATCAAGTACCTCCAGCATGGCAGCGGCAGGGTCGCCCTGAGCGCCCTGGGTGAGCTTGTCGATCTCGTCGAACAGGAAGACCGGGTTCATGGTGCCCGCCTGCTTGAGACCGGCAATGATGCGGCCGGGGATGGCCGCCACATAAGTGCGGCGGTGACCGCGGATCTCCGCTTCATCCCGAACGCCGCCGAGCGACATCTGCACGAATTCGCGGCCCACAGCCTTGGCGATGGAGCGCACGATGGATGTCTTGCCCACGCCGGGAGGGCCTGCAAAGCACAGGATGGGGCCCTTCATATCCTGCTTCATGCGCAGAACGGCCAGATACTCGATGATGCGCTCCTTTACCTGCTCCATGCCGTAGTGCTCCTGATCCAGCACCTTGCGGGCACGCTTCAGGTCCAGCTGATCCTGGGTTGTCTTGCCCCAGGGCAGATCCAGGATCCACTCGATGTAGGTGCGGCTCACATTGATCTCCGGCACGCCCGGAGGCATCTGGGAAAGGCGGTCGATCTCCTTTTCGGCCTTCTGGCGGGCCTCATCGTTCAGGGGCGTTTTGCTCAGGCGCTCCCGAAGCTCCTCCACCTCGGTGGCATCCTTATCGCCCAGCTCGGTCTGGATGGCCTTGATCTGCTCCCGCAGATAGTAATCCTTGTGGTTCTGCTCAATCTGGGTCTTGATGCGGCTCTGCACCTGCTTCTCCACATCGGAGAGCTCGGTCTCCCGAAGCAGGATGCGGCACACCGCCTCCAGCCGGTCGGATACCTTCAGGGTCTCCAGAATGGACTGGCGGTCGGCCAGATCGGTGAGCACATTGGCGGCAATGATATCCGCCAGCTGCTCCGGGTCGGTCACGGAAAGCACAGAATGAAGGGTCTCCTGGGATACACGCTTGGAGACTCTTGCCAGCTCCTCAAAATACTGGTGAGTGGTGCGCACCAGCGCCTCCAGCTCCAGCGCATCGCACTGGGCACGGGGCACGCTGCGCACATCGCCCATCATGAAGGGCTCGGTCTCCAGCACATGCACCAGCACGGCGCGGTGCAGGCCCTCCACCAGCACTCGGATGCTGTCGCCGGGCAGGTTGAGCACCTGCTTTACACGGGCCACCGTGCCAACGGTGTACAGATCGGTGCGGACAGGATCCTCCACCTCCGCATCCTTCTGGGTAACGAGGAAGATGCGCTGATCCTCCATCATTGCTTTTTCCAGAGCTGCCACGCTCTTGGGGCGGCCCACATCAAAATGCATGACCATATGAGGGAACACCATGATCCCTCTCAGCGGCAGCACCGGCAGCGTGGTACGCGCGGCTCTGCGAGTTTTTTCCTGCATAGGTACCTCCAAATGCCTGCGTTGGCAGGCTTACGATCATAAGCGGCAAAAAAGCCACCCATGATTATATCGGGTTCAGGGTACAAATGCAAGCACACAGGGCAGATTGGTCACAAATGGCTGGTTCAGCCCTTGCCGGAGGCCAGCTGCTCCCCGGCAATGAGCACGGGCACAGGGGCCGCCACTTGGCGGTTCACCTCCGGCAGCGCCTGTTTCTTCGGCTCCTCCAGCGCCTGAGCGGGCAGGAGCATCCTTTCCAGCGCCTCCCGGAGGGTATGGATGGGTCTGACCTCGATGGTGGTATGTTCAAAGCGTTCCAGCCGGTTATCCGCAGGGATGAGCACGGTGGTCAGCCCGGCCCGCTCGGCAGCCTCCACCTTGCCGGGCACGCCGCCCACCGGCTTGACCGCCCCCAGCACCGATACCTCACCGGTGACCGCTACATGCCCGTCCACCGGGCGGCCTGTGAGGGCGCTGGCCGCAACCACCGCCATGGCCACACCGGCAGAGGGGCCGTCCACCGGAGTACCGCCGGGAAAATTGATGTGCAGGTCGTATTCCTCCGTGGGGTAACCCATGCTGGAAAGCAGGGTCATTACATTCTCAAGGGAGCTTTTGGCGGTGGATTTACGGCGGATGCGGCGGCTGTCGCTGCCAAGTTCCTCTTCCTCCACGATACCGGTGATGTGCAGCCTGCCGCAGCCCTTCTGTGCCACGGCCTCGATCTCCATGGTAGCGCCCTGATGGCTGCCGATGATGGCCAGCCCATGCACCACGCCCACCCGGTCGGTGGTATTCGCCCGCTGCTCGGGTCGGGCGGCATAGTGGCCGGAGTAGACCACCCACTCCACATCTTTGGTCAGGATCTCCCTGCGTTCCTCCAATTGGGCAAGGCCGGCGCACATCTGCACGATGTTGACCGCATCCCGCCCGCAGGAGGCAAAGCGCCCCACCAGTGCCGCATCCTCACGGGTCATGGTGTAGCCCGCGCGCTCTGCGGAATGATATGCGATATCCGCCACCTCCTCCGGCTCCAGGGCACGGAAGTAGATCTCCATACAACGGGAGCGGAGGGCGGGCGAGATCTCGCTGGGGCTGCGGGTGGTAGCCCCCACCAGACGAAAATCGGCAGGCAGGCCGTTCTTGAAGATATCGTGGATGTAACGGGGCACGTTGTGGTCATCTGCGCTGTAGTAGGCAGATTCCAGCATCACCTTGCGATCCTCCAGTACTTTGAGCAGCTTATTCATCTGTACCGGGTGCAGCTCGCCGATCTCATCCAGGAACAGCACACCGCCGTGGGCTTTGGTCACCGCACCGGGCTTGGGCTGGGGCACGCCCTGCACGCCCAGCGGCCCTGCGCCCTGATAGATGGGGTCGTGCACGCTGCCGATGAGCGGATCTGCAATGGCGCGTTCGTCAAAGCGCACGCAGGTGGCATCCATTTCAATAAAGGGCGCATCGCTGAGAAACGGCGTGCCGGGGCTTTTCTTGGCTGCCTCCAGCACCAACCGGGCGGCGCAGGTCTTGCCGATGCCGGGAGGGCCGTAGATGATCACATGCTGCGGGTTCTTGCCGCACAGGATCGCCTTGAGAGATTTGATACCATCCTCCTGACCCACGATATCGCTGAATTTGGCAGGGCGTACCTTCTCTGCCAGCGGTTCGCTGAGCCGGAGCGCCCGCAGCTTTTGCAGCTTATCGTACTCCCTGCCGCTCTCTCTGCGGTGGGCGGGCTGTGCCTTGCGCTGGGTGCGCAGCTGGGTGTAGAAATAGACACCCACAACAATGGTTACCAGAAGCTGAATACCGAACAGGATCATGCTGACCAACACCTGTACCTCCATTCTCGGGTTGCTGGAGGTATGTTGTGTCTTTTTTGGCTGTTCCATGTATGGGGTTTGCTGGATGGAAAAAGCTGCGACACAGGGATCCCCTGCTTTTGTGGCCACATTTCAGAGCCTGTGCTCTTCGAGGTGCGGGCAAAGAGAGAAGAGCGCCTGCCTTTCGGGGGCAAGCGCTCAAAAGAGTCATTCATCGATCGCCAGATCAAAACGGATCAGCTCTGCACCGCCTGCGTTGAACGAAACGCTCTCGGGGAACCGGAGCAGACCGGGCATTTGAGAAAGGTACCGGCATACCCACCGACCATCGATCTGTGTTACATAGGGCCTAACCTCCGCCATTTGATCCATCTCGCTGTACTGCACCGCATTGCCCTGCTCATCGTTCAGGGTATATGCACCATACCGATCAGCAATGGCAAGAGCGGCCTTTTTGCTGTTCTCCTGCGGGATGAGCCACAGATCCAGGTGCGTTTCCAGAGAAGAAAGGCGGAGCTGCTCCACATGCAGCGTAGCATCTGCCAGGGCAACATCGTCGGTATGGGCGATCTCGCAGGCAAATGCAGCGGAAGCATCGAACGAGAAGCTCACCTTGATCCGGGAAGCTTCGATCAGGTGGCTGTTTTCGGGCAGCTCATACAGCATACCGGAGCCATCGATCACGGTATAGCGGTCTGCAAGCCACTGTTCGTCGGCAAGGTCGGCCTCGGTGGCAAAGACAGCATTCCGGAAGCTTTTAAGGGTATTCAGGCTATCCTCAGCCTCTGCACGGGCATCGCCGGTAAAGGTAGCCGCGTTTGCCTGCATACTGTCGGGCTGAAGCACTACAGCGAACCGGTTTTCGGGCTTGTACACCACAAAGGTCATTTCGCAAGCCGCCATACCGTCTGCGCCATCGCTTACGTAGGCCTCGCAGCCGCCCATAACAGGGTTCCGCTTAACAGGCAGCACATCCAGATGCGGGCTGGGAACCATTTGGGGCGTGTAGGGGTCTGCCGTACAGTACAGCATTTGTACCTCTTTGCCATCAATGCTCAGCGTGGGGTCAGCGGCGACCAGCACGGGCAGTTCCGGCTGTTGGTTTTCCAGCTCATAGGTAAAGGCCAGCTTCTTGCCATCAAATACCATGCCGGTCATCCGGACGGTAATACCGTCGGCTGTGCTTTCGCCAATGATCTTCTGGGCCGTGGCCTCCAGCTGCGGGCTTACAGGCGCATCGCCGGTCAGCCAGCGCAGTACGGCGGGGCGGGTAAGGGCAAGGGCCGTGGTGGCAAAGACAAGCGCCAAAACCAGCACAGCGGCTATGAATCCGGGGGAGTGTCTTCCGGGCCTATTTTTCTTCATATTCTTTTCTTCCTTTCCATGTGCGATGTTCAGCACGCGCCGGGCCAGACAGGGGTCTTCCCCCAGGCCGGAAAGGCAGGTCTCGAATGCGCGCCGGATGATCTGACGATCCTTGCGGTCTTTCATTATTCATACCTCCCGTCCAGCACGTTATGGAGTTTCTCCCGTGCGTGCTGCAATCTTCTTGATACGGTCGATTGCGCAATGCCAAGCGCCTGCGCGATCTCGCTTACATTCATGTTCTGCCAGTAGTACAGCATGATGACCTCTTTCAGCTTTGGCGGCAGCTGCATGATGTGGCACATCACATCCACGTCTTCTGCCAGGGGCATCACGGTGGTCTGCGGGATATCCTCCGGCGTGATGCGCCGGTCGTGATGCCGCAGCCATGCGGAGCGCTGCATGCTCTTGCATGTGTTGATGGCGATCCTGATCAGCCATGTTTTTGCGTTGCTTTCGCCCCGGAAGGCGCCCAGGCTGCGGTACGCCTTCAGGAAGGTCTCCTGTACCGCATCCTTGGCCAGCTCCCGGTCGCGGAGATAAACGTAGCACATGCGCAGCAGCATTCCCTGGTGTTCGTTTACCAATCCAACAAAAAACCGGTCCTGGTCGTTGCCCGGAACCTTGACAACTTCCAACATCTGCTGCTCACCTCCTTACACTTTCTTAGACTCCGCAGCAGGCAGATAATATCCGTTTTGGTCAAAAGAAAAAACATCGTAACCAAATATGATATAAAGGAAGGTTTTTGCCTCCCGATCATATCATGAGTGCGGCTGGTTTGGGGTGAATGGCAGCGGTTATGACGATCCGCAACGAGCTTCCGAACCACTTGCCCCATTCAAAACCCATATGAAGGCACTGATCGACTTTCATGCGTGACGTATCGCCCCAAAAGAGATAAAATTCTTTAGAAAGATTTTCTGAATGATCGACATAATGGCATTTCTGCCTCGTCTACATAATCGAAGGAGGTGAGCAACGAATGGACGTTGTCAAGGATCCGGACAACGACCGTGACCAGGTGCTGGTTCAGATGGTGAACCAATATCAGGGATTGCTGCTCCGCATGTGTTACATTTACCTACGGGATATGGAACAGGCGAAAGATGCCACACAGGATACTTTCCTCAAAGCATACAAGTCGCTGGATTCTTTCCGTGGGGAATGCAGCGAGAAGACCTGGTTGATCCAGATCGCTATGAACACTTGCCGGGACATGCAGCGTTCCGCCTGGTTCCGTCACCATGACAGGCGTATTACGCCGGAAGACTTACCGCAAGCCATTCAACTGCCGGATGACGAAGATGATCTTGATGTAATGTGCGATGTTATGAAACTTCCGCCCAAGCTCAAAGAGGTCGTCATGCTGTATTACTGGCAAAACATGAATGTGAATGAGATCGCCCATGCGCTGGGCATCACTCATTCTACTGTATCGACCCGACTGAAGCGCGCCAGAGAAAAGCTCTATGACGTGCTGGAGAGGAGGTTAGGTTATGGAAGACCTCAAGGCTAAGCAGATTGTTCAGCGTGTAATCGATAACTCCCTGTCTGGCATTCAGGACGATCCCTGGATGGCGCAGCGGGTTCTTGCCAATGCGAAAGGAGAAGAACCAGTGGTAAAGAAAATATCGACATCCATGATTCTTGTAATCGTTTTACTCTGCCTCGCGACTACTGCGATTGGGGCAGGCATTATCTACAATCAGGATTGGTGGTGGAACAATCGAAACATTTTTGAAAAGAACGATAAACCTGAATTATATGAAGCCGTCATGGCAAACATGGTGGAAAACCCCACGCAGACGCAGTGTGAAGACGATCAGGTTCAAATCATCATTCAGGATGTTTCGTGGGCACCGGAAGCTGATATCATGACCATTTCTTTCAAAGCCACGCCGAAGAAGCCCGATCAGGATGAGCTTCACAGTATGCGAGCATTGGATACTGATGGAAGCTATATCGGCGAAGGAGGTTCTGTTACAGTTACCGACGACAGCGAAGACCGGGCAGTGCACTGGCTTTGGCGGACGGATATTGGGCTGGATGGCTCTGGAGGGTATGGACATATCCCCGGCTATGGTCCGGTATCCGCTATGATGGATGACAGCAGTAAAAATCTACTTATGCTGGATTATACAGGAACAAACATCATCTATTCTACCGAAATCGAAAACGCTGTAGATGTATTCCCCATGGAAAGCAGTATGGATATGTTCAGAACTGCTGCCGGTGATGTTTACTTTGTTGGCAAATTCGATCTAAGCTGGCTCAGAGATGAATACGATCAGGAAATGCAAAAACGTGCCGAAGAAACTCCTGATATGAAAGAGTATTATGAGCAGAGAATTGCTATGGCCCAAGCTGCACGGGATCGTATCGATAAAGAAGGAATCACCTGTATCTTGACCTATAGAGTTGTAGAATATACAGAAGGAATGAATGACATGGATCTGTACACAAATGGAGGAGGAAGGTCTGTTCAGTTCGTCATTCGCCCCAAACAGTAATGAAGTGCCGAAGTACTGTCGATACCTTTCCTTCGATGGGCGGTACACCGTGTTCTTTGCTCGACTGGAAAACGGGCAGATTGAACCCATCTACTCCGTGATTGTCAATGCTGAGACTGGCGAAGTACTGAGTGAACCTGACCCAGCAGTAAATGGCAACGGATAAACACATGTAAGTATCCCCAAAACCCTTTCTGCGCTTGCCCTTCGGGGCAGGCGCTCTTTTTATATCTCCATATTTCTGATAAAATCCACATGGATTTCTGAAAAGGTGCTTACAAAATCTGAAATGCTTCGTCTATATAAGTGAAAGGAGGGAAACAGCAAATGGAAATTGTCAAGGATCCGGGCAATGACCACGAAGCGATATTAACGCACATGGTAGAAACCTATGAAGTTTTGCTGTTTCGTACATGCTACATGTACCTTCGCGACAGGGATTTAGCTGAGGATGCTGTCCAGGAAACATTCCTGAAGGCATACAGAGCTTTACATACCTTCCGTGGAGATTGCAGCGAAAAGACGTGGCTGATGAGGATAGCAGTCAATGTGTGCCGCGACATGGGGCGCTCCCGCTGGATGCGCTTTGTGGATCGTAGGGTGTCTCTTGACCTGCTTCCGGAGCCATCACAGGAGTACAACGGCTATAACTCCCTCGACCTTGCCAGCGCCATCATGCAGCTGCCGGTCAAGCTGAAAGAAGCTGTGCTTCTGTACTTTTATCATGACATGTCGATGCGAGAGATCAGCGACGCGCTGGGCGTGTCCGCTTCCGTCGTATCAAAGAGAATCAAGCAGGCATGTGCCAGGCTGGAAACCATTCTGGGAAGGGGGTATCTGCATGGATGAAAAGAAGCTGAGGGAGCAGGTTCGCTATGCCATAGACACACATAGTCCCGCATATTCACCCGACCCATACATGGTTCAGCGCGTGCTGCATGCCTCAAAATCAGGAGGCAGAGTAATTGTGAAGAACAAATTATCCGTTGGATTTGTCTTGTTGCTGGTATTCATGTTGATGTCGCTGACTGCGCTGGCTGTTGCACTGCTGACAGGAATGGATTTCGTTGAGCAGGAAGCTGTACCAATGGCGCAGCAGAATGACAGCGCAGGCTATGTTCAGGAATCCTTTACTCATGAGGAATTGGTGCAGCTGATTCAGACGTTGAACGAGAATGGAATCACACTGGAGGAGGATGGCCGTATCATGGCTGCACTCCGCAATGGCCAGGGCTATTGGGAGGAAGAGGTCATCATGGCCATCTGCCGCGAGGCTTTCGGCGGATTGCATTATGCATGGACGATTGAGCAGAAGCATTGGTTTGATGAAATGATGCTTCAGATTGGCTTCAAGGAGCGGAACAACTACGCCATTCCCGGCGAAGGTGACATGACCATCCCGGAAGCAAAAACGCACGCAGCACAGCTCCTCTATGATGAATACGGTGTTACGCTTCCCGTGGAGAGCAACGAGCAATGGAAGTTGTGGGAGTGGTTCTACGCACCGTGGAACGATTATGAGGGACATCACAATGCCATGTGGAAGTTTGAGTATGTCAATCCAGCTTCCGGTGAAACGGAATACTGGGTATCCTTCGACCAGCAGGGAACTCTGCTGGAAAGTGAAATGGCGTGGTTTCTGAAGGAAGACGCCAAAGCCCGCTCCTACTCTCATGCTGAGGAAATGATGGATATGAAATACGGCGATCCAGCCAGCTGGACAGTCGAAGCGTGGGCGGAGTTCGGCGAGCTGATTGCGGAGCTTGAACCCGTGGAGGTCTGGGAGAAACGCTACGCCGAGGCAGGCTACCGCATGCCGCCGGAGGGCAGCATCCCGGCTTTGAAGGCACTTGGAATCGCGCAGGAGGCTGTTTCTCTGGAGGGCCAAACAAGGTCGCAGGTTATCTGTTGTACTTCCAATGGTCGCGCAATCTACAAGGTAACATTGAGAATCCATTTCCCCGGCAACGAAGCGAGTGCTACCTACGATGCCATCTGGTGTGTAGAGCTGGACTGCATGACAGGCGTGGTCCTTGAAATGCGACAGTATGACTACGGAAATTCCGAATCCATGATGATGTATGTTCCCTTTACCGTGCTGGATGCAAATCCCAAAGTAGCCATCACGCCCACAGCAGAGGAGGCTGCGAAAATCGCCGAAAAGGAGCGTCAGGCAGATGCTTATGACGCCCACACACAGCAGTATGCCGACACCTGGTTTTTCTGGCCTCTGGAAGCACAGAAGAATGCATTAGGCGGTCATCACCACGTTCCTGAGGGCGATGAAATGACCCGTGAAGAGGCGGTTGAGATGGCGCTGCGGGCTATTGAAGAAAAGCACGGTAAGGAAGCTTTGGAGCAGCTGGGGGATTATCAAGTTGGCGCGATCTGCTGCCGCTATGAGGAAACAGAGGGTGTGCGTATTGCATGGCTGCTGTACATTACCAGCGACCCTGAGCTTATGAGCAATGGCTTCCGCGTGGCTTTCGATGACCCCAATGGCTTGATGGTACTCACTGAGGTAGAGGTGCAGCCCGCCAATACCGGGAATGGCTGATGATAGCTTTCGATGCCCACCCACACCGGGTGGGCATGAGTTAGCATACGATGCGAAAAGTTTTGCAGGGTAGGAAGCAGTTCGACCAAATGGTAATACAGCGAGCGCTTGCCTTTCGGGGCAGGCGCTCTTTTCATATCACCAAATATCTGATAAAATTTTCTTAAATTCCGAAAATCGACTATTGAGCATCGTCAGTATTAGTGTAAGGAGGTGAGCAGCAGATGGAACCTATCAAGGGCCCGGACAGAAACCATGATGAGCGATTGATCGGTCTGGTCGATCAGTACCAAAGCTCTTTGCTGCGCCTGTGCTTCATCAATCTTGCCGATAAAGCGCTGACAGACCCGAACGCTTATGATCCGCTTCAGATCTACGCATTGCCCACCTGAAATTGCATAGCATTTACCGAACCCATCAAAGAATCAAAAGCACGGCTCCCTGTTGAAACGCAGGAGATCCGTGCTTTTTGTGTAGCTGTTCAGTTAGAGATACATTTACCCTTGGCAGATCCCTTCCATACAGACGGGCTGTTTTTCCATAAGATCATTGTGCGAACCCAAAAGCGTTCAGCCAGCACAGGTACGCCCCGCCTGCAAGCGATCCGGCAATGCCGTAGAGCGCATCGACCATATCTCTTGTGTTGGCAACGGGCAGAAAAGCTTCATACACCAGATTGGCTGCCAGCACCGCGAGGCAAAACAGCAGCGCAGACCGGAGCCGCTTTCCCGCCGACAGCAGCAGCAGACCAATAAGGGCGCACAGAACATAACTCAATGCGAAATTGCTGATATGAGAAGTGACCTCGCGGTTTACGATCACAACATCCGCATCAAAGATATGCACCCCTCGCAGAATAAACAGTGCAAAGCAGCCGAGCATGGTTACCAGATGGATGCCGACCGCTGCGGGTTTCAGTTTACGCATGGCAAGCCCCCATACAAACGTTATTCCCGGATCCGCCGTTCTTTCTCCAGCGCTTCCTTCTTGCCGTGGATGCGGCCCATACCATAGGTGAGCAAAGACACGACCACCAGATTGATCCAGCCCAAGCAGACCGGAGAACGGGAGTTGATCAGCCCGATCACCAGATTAAGGATCGCCATGATCAACATCAGCGAAGCGATCTTGTTCAGGTGATTAATACGGGAATCCAGATCGGAGAACAGCTCGAAGGGGCCGTTGGCAGTCTTGCTGCGGTAATAGACCCACTGTACCATGCGCCCGACCCGCTCGGCTCCGCTTTCCTCCATAAGGGAGGCATAGTCGCCGGTTTCTTCGCCCATGGGCAGATATTGCAGGCGCACAGTATACTCACCGGGCTCGGTCTTGATGAAATGATATCTGCAAAAGCTAACACCGTCCAGCGCCCAGCCGTTGCGCGCCATCTCCTCCAGCCATTCCTCTTCCTTATCGAAATCCCAAGCCCAGAACCACTTTGTCATCGACTTACGCATTATGCTTCCTCCTTATTGAGTACACTGTCTCCGTTGGCCACCAGCTGCCTGAGCCGTTCCAGTTCGTTTTGCAGCACCTGCAGCCCTTTTTCTGTCAGCTTGTATTCTTTCTTGCGGCTGCCGCTCTCTACCGGCAGCTGGATGATCCACCCCTTATCGCACAAGGCATTCAGTGCGCCGTACAGGGTACCTGCCGCCAGCCGGACACGGCCCCCGGACATCTGCTCCGCCTTTTGCATAATGCCGTAGCCATGCTGCGGTGTGTACAGCGACAACAGAATGTAGTAGGTGGATTCGGTCAATGCCAATGTTTCGTTCATATCGCACCTCTGTATTGTTTGTCGATATATCGCTATCCGATATATCGTGATTTGATTATATCGTCAAACGATATAATTGTCAATAGTGTTTCCTAAAGTTTTGGCACAAAGCTGCATATGGGCATCAAAAAAGCTGCCCGGGCATAGCTTTCCGGGCAGCTTTTGGTTATTCGGCTTTTTGCTGAAGCAAGCGGAGCGCTTCATCCAGAATGCGGTCACCTACCTGGCGCTTGGTCATCTTGGGCAGGGGCTTCAGCTCATCGTGGGTGATCAGGGTAACGATGTTGGTATCCACACCGAAGCCCGCGCCCTCGGCGGTAACATCGTTGGCGACGATCATATCCAGATTCTTTTTGGCCAGCTTCTTTTTGGCGTTCTCGGTCACCTGCTGGGTCTCGGCGGCAAAGCCTACCAGCACCTGACCGGGACGCTTCTGCTGCCCCACCGCCTTGGCTACATCCGGGTTTTCCACCAGGGTGAGCACCAGCGATTCGCCATCCTGCTTCTTGATCTTCTGATCTGCCGGGTTCTCCACCCGGTAATCGGCGGGAGCAGCGGCCTGGATGACGACATCCTGCAAGGGAGCGTTCTCCAGCATGGTGTGGTACAGATCCATGGTGGACTGCACCGGCAGCACCTTCGCCCCTACGGGAGCGGCGATATGCACCGGGCCGGAGACGATGGTCACCTCTGCGCCCCGATCCAGCGCCGCCTGAGCGATGGCATAGCCCATCTTGCCGGAGGAATCGTTGGTCAGGTAACGCACCGGATCGATGCGCTCCACCGTGGGGCCTGCGGTGACCAGCACCTTTTTGCCTGCCAGATCCTGCTTGGCGGTGAGCAGCTTTACGATGGCCTCCACGATCTCTTCCGGCTCGCTCATACGGCCTGCACCGTTATCGCCGCAGGCCAGCATGCCGCTGGCAGGGCCCACGGTATGCACGCCCCGGCTGAGCAGGGTCTCAAGGTTCGCCTGCGTGGCCGGTGCTGTCCACATGCCGGTGTTCATGGCAGGGGCGAGCAGGATGGGCGCTTTGGTGGCCAGCAGCGTGGTGGAGAGCATATCATCGGCAATGCCGTGGGCCAGCTTTGCCATCAGATTGGCGGTAGCGGGTGCCACCACAAAAACATCGGCCTTCTGCGCCAGCGAGATATGCTTTACATCCCAGCTTTCGATGCGGCTGAAGGTATCCACAGCCACAGGGCGGTTGCTGAGCGTTTCGAAGGTGAGGGGCGCGACCAGCTTGGTGGCGTTCTCGGTCATGATCACATCCACACCGGCATGGAGCTTGCGCAGGCGGGATACCACCTCGCAGGCCTTATAGGCCGCAATGCCGCCGGTCACCCCCAGCACCACATGCTTGCCTGTGAGCATATCAGTCCTCCACTACATCGGCATCGCGCTCATAGGTGAGCAGGCCGCGGTTGATCTCCTCAACGGCGATCTTCAGGGGCTTCATATCCTTGGCATCGATGAGGGGCTCCTTCTCATCCACCAGCTGGCGGGCGCGCTTGCTGGCTTCCACCACCAGGGTGTAACGGCAATCGACCTTCTCGGACAGTTCAACGATGTTGGGCTCGACGATAGACATACTTGCTTCCTCCTGTTTTATCAATCTTCGGGAATTTCGGGCATATAGCGGATGGTGCGCTGTTTTTCCGCTTTGATGATATTGAGCAGCTGATCGAAAGCTACATCGATCTTGTCGTTGACGATGGCATACTGGTAACGGTCCAGCTTAGCCAGCTCGATGCGGGCATTCTTCATTCTGCGGCGGATCACCTCAGGCTGATCGGTCTTGCGGGCCGTGAGGCGCTTTTCCAGAAGCGCGTAGCTGGGCGGCAGAATGAACACGCTTACGTAGGGGCCCACATTTGGGTTCTCCATCACTGCGATGGCTCCCTGCGGGTCGATCTCCAGAATAACATTCTTGCCTTCCTCCAGCATCTCCTCCACAGGCTTGCGGAGAGTGCCGTACCGGTTATCGTGCACTACCGCATGCTCCAGGAAGGCATCCTCCGCCAGCATACGGTCGTACTCCGCATCGGTAATGAAGTGGTAGTGTACACCGTCGATCTCGCCGGGGCGGGGATCGCGGGTGGTAACGCTGCAGGAAAGCTTGAAGTTCGGGTCGTACTTCCGAAGGATCTCCACCAGCGTTCCCTTACCTACACCGGAAGGGCCGGATACAATCAGCAGCATTCCTTTTCTGTTGATCTTCATAGGTTGCCCTACGCCTCTCTTTCGTCGTCTTTGGTGAGGTTATCCTTACCTGCCACACGGCCTGCGATGGTCTCGGGCTGTATGGCAGAGAGAACGATATGGTCGCTGTCGGTCTGGATGACCGCACGGGTGCGCCTGCCCTGGGTGGCATCGATGATGCGGTGGCGCTCCCGGCCTTCCTGAATAAGGCGCTTGACAGGGGCGCTGTCCGGGCTGACGATGGCAACGATCCGGTCTGCGGCGATCATGTTGCCAAAGCCGATGTTGATGAGTTTTATCATGGGGTATTGCCTCCTGCCATCAGGCCACGTTCTGCACCTGCTCGCGCAGCTTTTCCAGCGTGCATTTGGCATCCACCACCGCTTTGGCGATCTCTGCATCGGAGGCCTTGGAGCCGATGGTGTTTACCTCGCGGTTCATCTCCTGCAGGAGGAAATCCAGCTTTTTGCCGGGCTGAGGCTCCGTGGCAAGGATGCTTTCGAACTGGGCGATATGGCTCTCCAGGCGGCTCAGTTCCTCATCGATGGCGCAGCGGTCGGCCATGATGGCCACCTCCTGAGCAATGCGCTGAGGGTCTACTCCCTCCACCTGCCACTCGCTGAGGCGGGCTTCCAGCCGTCTGCGGTACTCCTGCGGTACGCTGGGCGCTCGCTGAGCGATCTTCTCCCGGAGGGCGGCTACCTGAGACAGGTGGCTGCGCAGATCGGCGCGGAGGTTATCGCCCTCCTGAGTACGCATCTCCACCAGCGCGGCCAGCGCCTGGCCCATAGCCTCTGCCGCAAGGCTCTTGAGGGCCTCGGCATCTTCGTCGGCCTGAGAAACGGTAAGCGCACCGCTGAGGGTGAGCACCTCGCCGACGGTGGCGCTGCGATAGTCTGCCAGCAGCTCGCCCGCATTGCGCACCGCATTGCGGAAGCTGCCCAGCAGCTGTTCATCCACCTCAAGGGTGCGGGCATCCTCGCGGGTGTTCTGGTAGGTAACAAAAATATCTACATGCCCACGGTTTACCTGAGACTTCTGAATGGTGGTGCGGAGCGTATCCTCCACCATGCCCAGATTTTTGGGAAGGCGGAAGGACAGATCCAGATAGCGGTGGTTAACAGATTTCAGCTCCACCACCATCTCCCGCCCATCGTGGCAGGCGCGTCCGCGTCCGTAGCCGGTCATGCTCTGCATGGCCTTTCCCTCCTTTCGGTGTAAACTTAATTATAACATTATCCTCGCCCAAACACAAGCGTTTGAAGCGGAAAACCGCATGCCCATAAAAGAAGGAAGCATACGAAAAAGGGTAAAACAAAGCAGCACGACCAAAAGGCCGTGCCGCTGTTTCGGTTTTACCGAATTAGCCCTGAACGGGGGCACCCACGGGGCAAGCGCCGGCGCAAGCGCCGCACTCGATGCACTTATCGGCGTCGATCACGAACTTGCCGTCGCCCTCGGCGATAGCGTCCACGGGGCACTCAGCCTGGCAAGCGCCGCAGCTGATGCATTCGTCATTGATAACATATGCCATTTTACTGTTCCTCCTGTTTGCATAATCAGCGTACAGTGCCGCTGTATATGGTTATCATAGCACGATTCTGTTTTCTTTGCAAGCGGATAGGCAGCCAACGAACAAGGATTTTGCATTTGCGGTGCACTTCTGCCTTGCAGCGTTCAGAAAACCCCGCCTGTACAGCTTGCACAGGCGGGGCATATGCTTACTTCTTCTTGCCGAAGATGCCGTTGATGAGACCGTTGACCAGCTTGGTGGTAGCGGTGCGGGTGGCGGAAGAGATGGCGGTGTTCTTGATGCGGCCCAGAACGCTGTCGTTTACACGGGCACGCTCGGCGCGCTCTTCGCGCAGCTCGTCGGCACGCTGGCGGCGGGCTTCGGCGAGGGCTTCCTTCTCGGCCTTGGCGGCTTCCTTGGCAGCCTTCTCAGCTTCCTTGGCAGCCAGAGCGGCGGCCTTCTTTTCTTCTTCGGTCATCACGGGCACATACTGGCCGGTGGCGGGGTTGAACTGCATCTGGCGCTGCACATACTGGCCGGTAACGGGATCCATCACCAGCATGGTCTGCACGGCGGGCTGGGCAGTAGCGGTGGAGGCCATGGGCTGCACGGGGGTAGCCTGCAGGGTGGGCACCTGGGGGTAACCCATGGGCTGCTGAGCCATAGGCTGCTGCATCATGGGCTGCTGCATCATGGGCTGCTGCATCATCGGCTGCTGCATCATGGGCTGCTGCACATACTGGCCGGTGGTGGGATCCAGCACCATGAAGCCCTGCTGGGGCTGCATCACGGGCTGCTGATAGACGGGCTGCTCGGCGACGGGTACCTGTTCCATGTTGTTCTGCTCAGTCATTGGTTGATACACTCCTTTGAATTCTGATTGATTGATCACTTCGTTGCGTTCCTCCACCGTAATGGCGCCCATGTAGCTCTGCGGGGGCAGTACGGTGGCACGCTGAACAATACCGGGAGCACCGTTTTCATCCAGAAAGGAGATCAGTGCCTCACCCGTCTTGAGCAGGGTGATGGCCTCCTCGGTATCAAACTTGGGGTTGGTGCGGAAGGTTTGCGCGGCAACCTTGACCGCCTTCTGATCCAACGGCGTAAACGCGCGCAGTGCATGCTGCACACGGTTGCCCAGCTGGCCCAGCACCGACATGGGTACGTCGGTGGGGTTCTGGGTGATAAAATATACGCCCACGCCCTTGGAGCGGATCAGGCGCACCACCTGCTCGATCTTATCCATCAGCTGCTTGGGGCAGTCGTTGAAGAGCAGGTGCGCCTCGTCAAAGAAGAAGACCATGACCGGCTTATCGCAATCGCCGCGCTCGGGCAGCAGCTCGTACAGCTCGGTCAGCAGCCAGAGAAGGAAGGTGGAGTACATCAGCGGGTTGAGGAAGAGCTTATCGCAGGCCAGGATGCTGATGAGGCCGCGGCCCTCTTCGTCTACCTTGATCCAGTCGGCAATGTTCAGGGCAGGAGTGCCGAAGAACTTGTCGCCGCCCTGATCCTCCAGAAGGGCAACAGCGCGCTGGATGGCACCGATGCTGGCACGGCTCACGTTGCCGTACTCAACGGTGTATTCGTCTGCGTGGGCACCTACATAGGCGATGGCCTGCTTCAGATCGGCGATGTTCTGCAGCAGCGGAGCATCGATGATCTGGCCGTAGGCATCCACCTTCTTGGGCAACTTGCCGTCGTTGGCAACGCGGAAGACGATGTTCAGCACGCCGGACTGGGTCTCGTTAAGGCCGAGCATGCGGCTGAGCAGCATGGGGCCCATTTCCATCACCGTGGTGCGGACGGGGATGCCCTGCTCGCCGTACACATCCCAGAAGCAGGCAGGGTAGCTTTTGGGGGTAAAGCCGGGCATGCGGCACATACCGATGCGCTTTTCGATATTGGCATTGTAGACACCGGTCTTTACCATGCCGCTGAGATCGCCCTTGATATCGCTGAGGAATACAGGTACACCCATATCGGAGAAGCCCTCGGCGATCACCTTCAGGCTGACGGTCTTACCCGTACCGGTAGCGCCTGCGATCAGACCGTGCCGATTGGCCATATGGGGCAGCAGATTGACGGGATTGCCGTCCGTATCGGTGCCGACCCATATTTTCTGGTCGTAGAACATGTATCTAACCTCCCATGGTAGCAATATACACGACTATAGGTATTTTACAACCTTGAAGTCCTTTCGTCAACGGCTTATTTGCACTTGTCGTGCCTTTTCTGTTTTGCTATAATAGAAGCACATGGCAACGGCTGCGGCTGTGCCCTGAAAGGAGAACAATATCAATATGAAGACCAGAGCCGGGATCGGTGCGCGCCTTTGGAGCGTGCTTGTGCTGCTGGGCCTTGCCGGGCAGTTTGCATGGACCATCGAAAACATGTATTTCAACGTTTTTCTCTACAATACCATTTCCGGCGACCCCGGATATGTAGCCGCCATGGTGGCTGCCAGTGCCGTAGTGGCCACCCTGACCACGCTGTTGATGGGCGTTGTCAGCGACCGCACGGGCAAGCGCAAGCCCTTTATCTGCGGCGGCTATCTGCTGTGGGGCCTGAGCACCATGGCCTTTGGTCTGGTAACGGTGGAGAACGCCGCTGTGCTGTTCCCCTCCGCCAACGCCATCGCCGTTGCTGCCATGATGGTGATCGGGCTGGATTGCGTAATGACCTTCTTCGGCTCCACCGCCAACGATGCCGCCTTCAATGCTTATGTGACCGACGTGGTCCCCAACAACCGGCGGGGCAAGGTGGAAAGCGTACTGAGCATTTTGCCGCTGCTTTCCATGCTGATCATCTTCGGTCTTTTCGACGGTATGACCCAGGCCGGTCAGTGGCGGGAGTTCTTCTTTATCTTCGGTATTTCCGTGATCGCTACCGGCATCATTGCCCTCTTTGTGCTTGAGGAAGCACCCATCCAGCCGGAGCGCAAGCCCTTCCTGAGCCAGCTGGTGTACGGCTTCCGGCCTTCGGTGGTCAGGGAACACAAGGGACTGTACCTGTCCCTTGCCGCCATGTGCGTGTTCTCGGTAGCGGTGCAGGTGTTCTTCCCCTACCTGATCATCTACATGCAGCACTACCTGAAGCTGGATGCCTACGCCATCGTGCTGGGTGTGGTGCTGATCGTGGCCTCGCTGGTCAGTGTGATCGGCGGGCGTTTCATCGACCGGGTGGGCAAGCTGCGCTTTGCCCTGCCTGCCGCGTTGATCATGCTGGCGGGTCTGGTGGCCATGTTCTTTACCCGGCAGATGCTGCCGGTGATCCTTGCCGGCATGGTAATGATGAGCGGCTACATGCTCCTCACCTCCGCGCTGATGGCGCAGATCCGCGACCTGACCCCCGCCGACAAGGCGGGCCACTTCCAGGGCGTGCGTATGGTGTTTTCCGTCATGCTGCCCATGTTGATCGGCCCGGCTATCGGCGCATGGGTGATCAAGGGCAACGCTGCCACCTATGTGGATCTGGGCCAGACCAAGACCGTGCCTACCCCGGGCATTTTCCTTGCCGCAGCCGCCGTGCTGCTGCTGACGGCGATCCCCTTGTGGGGCCTTGCCCGCTGTGAGAAAAAGACCGCCGAGACCAAGGAGGAGAGCGCATGCTGAAGACCGTATGGGGCGAGAAGCTGGATCCCGCACAGGTGCTGCCCGAATACCCCCGCCCCCAGCTGAAGCGGGACAGCTACCTGAACCTGAATGGCTACTGGGATCATGCCATCACCACAGACGAAGCCATGCCCACCGTTTGGGATGGCCCCATTCTGGTGCCCTTCTCGCCGGAGAGCGCGCTCAGCGGCGTTGAGCGTACCCTGCAAAAGCATGAGACCCTCTGGTACCACCGCAGCCTCACGCTGCCGGAGGGCTTTATACCCCACGGCGGACGGCTGCTGCTGCACTTCGGCGCGGTGGATCAGGAAGCCACCATATACCTCAACGATATCGAAATGGGCTGCCATGTGGGCGGCTACAACGCCTTTACCATCGACCTGACCGACGGGCTTTGCGAAGGGGCCAACCAGCTTACCGTAAAGGTAAAGGACGAGACCGATGCAGGTTCCCGCAGCCGTGGCAAGCAGAAGACCAAGCGGGGCGGCATCTGGTACACGCCCCAGAGCGGCATCTGGCAGACCGTGTGGCTGGAGGCCGTGCCCGGGCAGTATATCCACAGCCTGCAAATGCTCCCCCACATCGATACCCGGGAGCTGGAGCTGACCATTGAGACCGATGCTTTCTCCACCGCTGCCGCAAGCGTGGTGATCCGGGGCGAGACCCATACGGTACCCGTTAACCGGCCCACGCTGCTGCCCATCCGGGATGTGCCCTTCTGGTCGCCGGAAACGCCCCATCTGGAGAGCTTCTCCGTTACCCTTGGCGAGGACAGGGTGGAGAGCTATTTTGCCATGCGCTCCTTCGGCGTTGGCAAGGATGAGAAGGGCATCCCCCGGCTGCTGCTGAACGGTAAGCCCTATTTCCACAACGGTCTGCTGGATCAGGGCTACTGGCCGGACGGCCTCTACACCGCCCCCAGCGATGAAGCACTGATCTTCGACATCCAGCAGATGAAGGCGCTGGGCTTCAACATGCTGCGCAAGCACATCAAGGTGGAGCCCATGCGCTGGTATTACCACTGCGACCGGCTGGGCATGCTGGTGTGGCAGGATATGCCCAGCGGCGGCAGCGAATACAAATTCCCCATCATCTCTGCGCCGCTGGTCACCGGCATCCATTTGAAGGATAAGCACTACCGCTGGTTTGCCCGGGAGGACGAGGTGCAGCGGGATGCCTACTACGAGGAGCTGGAGGAGATGATCCTGCAGCTGCGCAACGTACCCTCCATTGCCATGTGGGTGCCCTTTAACGAGGGCTGGGGTCAGTTTGATGCCGCCAACGCCTGCGAGCTGATCTCGGAGCTGGACCCCACCCGCCCCATCGACCACGCCAGCGGCTGGCACGACCAGGGCATCGGGCAGCTGCAAAGCCTGCATGTTTACTTCCGCCCCTATCGCTTCAAGCCGGATAAGCGGGGCCGTGCCGTTGTGCTCAGCGAGTTCGGCGGCTACAACCTGCGGGTGGACGGGCACTGCTTTAATGAGATCGACTTCGGCTACAAAAAGCTGAAGGATGAAAACGAGCTGTGGGCCGCCTACGAAAAGCTGTACCGGGAGCAGATCCTGCCCGCAGCAGAAAAGGGGCTGGCCGCCACCGTCTACACCCAGGTGAGCGATGTGGAGGACGAGCTGAACGGTCTCTTCACCTACGACCGGGCCGTGCTCAAGCTGCCTGCCGACAAGCTGACCGCCCTGAACGCCGAACTGATGAAGCGATAAGGAGAAGCCATGAACATTCAACAGCTGCGCTATGCAGTAGAGGTAGAAAAAGCCCGTTCCATCACCGAAGCCGCCGAAAACCTGCATATGAGCCAGCCCAACCTGAGCCGTGCCCTCAGGGAGCTGGAGGATGCGCTGGGCTTCCCCATCTTCAACCGCACGCCCAGGGGCATCGTACCCACCGCCAAGGGCGAGGAATTTCTGCACTATGCCGTAAGCATCCTCAAGCGCTTTGATGAAATGGCGGAGCGGTATGCGGTGCGCAAGCAAAGCGAGAAGACCTTCCGGCTCTCTGCGCCCCGGTCGGCTTATATTGCCAAAGCATTCCAGGCCTTTGCCCAGCAGGTGAGCCACCAGACCGTGCTGGATTACAAGGAGACCAACGCCCTACGCGCCATCCGCAACGTTACGGAGGATGGTTACGAGCTGGGCATGGTGCGCTATCAGGCAGACTATGAAGGGCATTTTCTGGATACCTTTCAGGAAAAAGGTCTGGCCCATCGGGAGGTATGGAGCTTCCGCTACCTGCTCACCATCCGGGCGGATCTGCCGGAAGCCCGGCTGCCCTTGCTCAGGGAGGAAGACATCCACGGGTGGATGAAGATCCTGCAGGGCGATACCTATGTGCCTTCCCTGCCCCGGCGAAAGCTGGTACACGACGAGCCCAACCGCATCCATATCTACGACCGGGCCAGTGCGCTGGAGCTGCTTTCCACCCTGCCCAGAGCCTATATGTGGGAGGCACCCATGCCTGCCGATATGCTCCGGCGCTACGGCCTTGCTCAAGTGCCCGGCGCAGACAACAGCCAGCTGCAGAAGGATGTGCTCATCTACCGCAAATCCCACGGGCTTTCCCCCATCAGCGAGCTGTTTTTGGATGAGCTGGAGAAGGTACGCTCCACACTCGAAGGTTGACCCATTCCATCTGTTATGTAAATGTTTACGCTCATATCTTACATGATATGAGCGTATCAAAAACCCGGCATTTACAAACCCTCCCCACAATGTTAAGGTTTTAACGAACAAAGATTCAGGGAGGGTATCACCATGAACAGAACCCCCGTAGACAGCGTAGAACGCCTGGCGGCCGAGATCGTCGCCGTGCGAAAGGCCCAGAAGGAATTCTCCACCTATACCCAGGAGCAGGTAGACAAGATCTTTTTTGCCGCCGCCATGGCCGCCAACAAGATGCGTCTTCCCCTGGCCAAGATGGCCGTGGAAGAGACCGGCATGGGCGTTGTGGAGGATAAGGTGATCAAGAACCACTTTGCCTCCGAATATATCTATAACGCCTACCGCGATACCAAGACCTGTGGTATCATCGAAGAAGACAAGACCGCCGGTATTACCCGCTTTGCGGAGCCCATCGGCGTGATCGCTGCGGTCATCCCCACCACCAACCCCACCTCCACCGCCATTTTCAAGTGCCTTGCCTGCCTCAAGACCCGCAACGGCATCATTATTTCTCCCCACCCCCGTGCCAAGAAGAGCACCGTGGAGGCTGCCCGCATCGTGCTGGAAGCCGCTGTGGCCGCAGGCGCTCCCGAAGGCATCATCAGCTGGATCGATGTGCCCAGCCTGGATATGACCAACATGGTCATGAAGGAGTGCGATTGCACTCTGGCTACCGGCGGCCCCGGCATGGTGACCGCTGCTTACTCCAGCGGTAAGCCCGCTCTTGGCGTTGGTGCCGGTAACGTGCCCGCCATCATCGACGAAAGCGCCGATATCCTGCTGGCGGTCAACTCCATCATCCATTCCAAGACCTTCGATAACGGCATGATCTGCGCCTCCGAGCAGAGCGTGATCGTGCCCGAGAGCATCTACGATGCCGTACGTGCCGAGTTTGCCCGCCGCGGCTGCTATTTCCTCGAGGGCGAAGAGCTGAACAAGGTGCGCAAGACCATCATCATCAACGGCGCACTCAATGCCCGTATCGTGGGTCAGCCCGCTGCCAAGATCGCTGCGCTGGCCGGCGTAACCGTGCCGGAAAGCACCAAGGTGCTCATCGGCGAGGTGGAGAGCGTGGATATCAGCGAGGAATTCGCTCACGAGAAGCTCTCTCCCGTGCTGGCCATGTACAAGGCTGTCGATTTCGACGATGCCGTTGCCAAGGCCGAACGGCTCATCGAGGACGGCGGCCACGGCCACACCGCCAGCATCTACCTGAACCCCAACACCCAGCGCGATAAGCTGCTGGCCTTTGCCGACAAGGTGGAGACCTGCCGCATCGTGGTGAACACCCCCTCCTCTCAGGGCGGTATCGGCGACCTGTACAACTTCAAGCTGGCTCCCTCCCTCACGCTGGGCTGCGGCTCCTGGGGCGGCAACTCCGTCAGTGAGAACGTAGGCGTGAAGCATCTGCTGAACATCAAGACCGTTGCGGAGAGGAGAGAGAACATGCTGTGGTTCCGTGCACCTGAGAAGGTTTACATCAAGAAGGGCTGCCTGCCCGTTGCGCTCAGGGAGCTGAAGGACGTGATGAACAAGAAGAAGGTGTTCATCGTAACCGACAACTTCCTCTACCAGAACGGCTACACCAAGCCCGTTACCGACGTACTGGATGAAATGGGCATCATGCATGCCACCTTCTCCAACGTTGAGCCCGACCCCACTCTGGCCTCTGCCCGGGAAGGCGTAAAGATGATCAACGCCTTCCAGCCCGATTGCATTCTGGCCATCGGCGGCGGCAGCCCCATGGATGCGGCCAAGATCATGTGGGTGCTCTACGAGCATCCCGAAGTGGACTTTATGGATATGGCCATGCGCTTCTGTGACATCCGCAAGCGCATCTACACCTTCCCCAAGATGGGCGAAAAGGCTTACTTTATCGCCGTGCCCACCACCGCCGGTACCGGCAGTGAGGTAACGCCCTTTGCCGTGATCACCGACGAGCAGACCGGCGTCAAGTACCCCCTGGCCGACTACGAGCTGCTGCCCGATATGGCTATCGTGGATGCGGATCTGATGATGAACGCCCCCAAGGGTCTCACCGCAGCCTCCGGTATCGATGCCGTTACCCATGCACTGGAAGCCATCGCCAGCATGATGGCCACCGACTACACCGACGGCCTGGCCCTGCAGAGCCTGAAGATAATTTTCGAGTACCTGCCCCGCGCCTACGACAACGGCCCCAACGATGCCCTGGCCCGCGAGAAGATGGCCAACGCTGCCACCATGGCCGGTATGGCCTTTGCCAACGCCTTCCTGGGCGTGTGCCACTCCATGGCCCACAAGCTGGGCGCCTTCCATCACCTGCCCCACGGCGTAGCCAATGCGCTGATGATCAACGAGGTGCTGCGCTTCAACGCTGCCGAGGTACCCACCAAGATGGGCACCTTCCCTCAGTATGACCACCCCCACACCCTGGCCCGCTATGCACAGGTGGCCGATTATCTGGGTCTGGGCGGCGCAAACGACGAAGAGAAGCTGGCCAATCTGACCGCCGCCATCGATGAGCTGAAGGCGAAGATCGGCATCAAGGCCACCATCCGCGAGTACGGCATCGACGAGCAGGATTTCCTCGCCCGCCTGGACGATATGGTGGAGCAGGCCTTCGACGACCAGTGCACCGGTGCCAACCCCCGCTATCCCCTCATGAAGGAGATCAAGCAAATGTACCTGAACGCCTACTACGGCGATAACAAGTAAGGAGGCGACCCCCATGAAGCTGGACAAAGTGATCGCAGTTCGCCCCAACAAGACTGTCTATCTGGACGGCGACCTGGCCATCAAGGTGTTCAACAGCGACTACAGCAAGGCCGATGTGCTCAACGAGGCCCTCAACCAGGCCCGTGTGGAGGAGACCGGTCTCAATGTGCCCCGCCTGCACGAGGTGACCAAGGTGGACGGGCAGTGGGCGATCGTGATCGACTACATCCGGGGCAAGACCCTTGCCGAGCTGATGGAGGAAAATCCCGACAAGTACGACGAGTACATGGAGCTGTTCGTTGATCTGCAGCTGGATATGCACAAGCATACCTGCCCCATGCTGGGTAAGCTGAAGGACAAGATGAACCGCAAAATCAGCGCCAGCGAGCTGGATGCCACCACCCGCTATGAGCTGCACACCCGCCTGGAGGGCATGCCCAAGCACAACAAGCTGTGCCACGGCGATTTCGAGCCCCGCAACGTGGTCATCTGCGAGGACGGTACCCCCTACCTGATCGACTGGGCCCACGCCACCCAGGGCAACGCCTCTGCCGATGCAGCACGCACCTACCTGCTGTTCTGGCTCAGCGGCGACATCACCGGTGCGGAAAAGTACCTGAAGCTGTTCTGCCAAAAGAGCGATACTGCCAAGCAGTATGTGCAGAAGTGGATCCCCATCGTGGCTGCCAGCCAGAGCGTAAAGGGCAAGCCCGAGGAGCGGGAATTCCTGCTGCACTGGACCAACGTGGTGGATTACGAATAAGCCGACCGGCTCCGAACCGGGTCTGCATGCAAGAAAGCCCTTTCGCTGTTGCGAGTCATTCCGAACAGCGAAAGGGCTTTTTATTATATATAAATAACGATTCTTTCCATGTAAATGTTTACTTCATCCATAGACAGATACAAATGTTTTCGATAACATAAATGCGTGGAACGGTATTGAAATTGACCGATTTTTCACAATATGCCTTTCATAGCCATACAGGAGGAAACGCCATGCAGATCTTCGATACCTTTGTGCAGAAGCTCAAGTACAAGGTGCTCAAGGAAGTAGCATCCCATGCCTATGCGGACAATCTGCAGGATTGTTATCTGGATATTCCCAAGATCATCTCCCCCGGCCCCCGCAGCGAGCTGCGCTGCTGCATTTACAAGGAACGGGCCATCGTCGCCGAGCGTGTAAAGATCGCCATGGGCGGCGACAAAGCCAACCCCAACGTGGTAGAGGTGATCGGCATCGCCTGCGACGAGTGCCCCATCAGCGGCTACACCGTAGGGCCGGATTGCCGCGGCTGCCTTGCCCACCGCTGCTCCACCGTGTGCAAGACCAATGCCATCACCTTCGACGAGCGGCATCGTGCCCATATCGACCCGGACAAATGCGCCAACTGCGGCAAGTGTGCCACTGTATGCCCCTACAGTGCCATTCAGAACCATGCCCGTCCCTGCGAGCGCGCCTGCAAGGTAAAGGCGATCACTCAAGGTGAAAACCATGTGGCTGCCATCGACGACAGCAAGTGCATCCAGTGCGGTGCCTGCATGTACCACTGCCCCTTCGGCGCTATTCAGGATAAGAGCTACCTGCTGGATGCCATCCGGCTTTTGCGCAACCGCATCAGCAATATCTATGCGGTGGTGGCCCCCGCCATCTCTGCCCAGTTTACCCACGCCAAGCTGGGCCAGGTGGTGACCGCTCTGAAGCGGATGGGCTTTACCAAGGTGATCGAGGCGGCGCTGGGTGCCGATATGGTGGCCTGCTCCGAAGCGGAGGAGCTGGTGGAGAAAGGCTTCCTGACCTCCTCCTGCTGCCCTGCCTTCGTCAACTACATCGAAAAGAGCTTTCCCCAGCTGACGGAGCACATCAGCCACAACCCCTCTCCCATGGCTGCGCTTGCCAAAGCCATCAAGCAACGGGAGCCGGATGCCAAGGTGATCTTCATCGGGCCCTGCACCGCCAAGAAGCAGGAAGCCCAAAAGCCCGAGGTAAAGCCCTATGTGGATTGCGTGCTCACCTTCGAAGAGCTGCAGGCCTGGCTGGATAGCCGGGGCATCGTACTGAGCAGCCTGCCGGAGGAGCCGCTGGATGATGCCAGCTTCTATGGGCGCATCTTTGCCCGCAGCGGCGGTCTTGCCCAGGCTGTGGCTCACGCACTGGAGGATCGCGGCGAGAAGGATTTTATTCTGAACCCGGTCGTCTGCGACGGCATTGAGGCCTGCCGCATCGCACTTCTCAAAAAGAACAAGAACGTGCTCAAGGAGAATTTTATTGAGGGCATGGCCTGCACCGGCGGCTGCATCAGCGGCGCAGGCTGCCTGACCCACGGCGAAAAGGATGTAGGCCTGGTAGAAAAGTACGGCAAGGAGGCAGGCTTCGCCAGCAGCAGCGAGGCAGTGGAGCACTACATTGCCGACAGTGCAAAGTAATACCTTGCGCGCAGTAGACCTTCCGTGCAGCACAAAACCGCCCACCGGCTTGGCCGGTGGGCGGTTCGTTATGCCGCAGCTCTTACACGGGCATGGTCTGCTGCTCCATGTTCAGCATGGTGGAATCCACCTTCAGCTGAGCAGCCTGACGATACTGGAAGAACTTGGGGGCAACCTGCGGGAACATGGCGTAGCTGAGCACGTCCTCTTCCTGCATGTAATAATCGCGGATCTCCTCGCGGTACTTTTCCAGTTCCGGGGGGATATCGTCTGCGGGGCGATGGGTGATGACCTTGTCATCGCCGATGCACTTTTTGCGCACCTCGGGATCCACTTCGGCGGGCAGCTTGCCGTACTCGCCGCGCAGCAGGCCCTTGGACTCCTTGGTGACCATCTTGTAGCGCTCGCCGCCCAGGATGTTCATAACAGCCTGGGTACCCACGATCTGGCTGGTGGGCGTGACCAGCGGCGGCAGACCGAAGTCCTTACGCACGCGCGGCACCTCGGCCAGCACATCGTAGTACTTATCCATAGCGTTGGCCTGCTTCAGCTGGCCGATCAGGTTGGACAGCATACCGCCGGGAACCTGATAGATAAGGGTGTTGGCATCGGTAGCCAGCACACGGGCGGGATCGCGCCAGCCATCCTGAGTCAGCTCCTCGGCGACCTTGCGGAAGTGAGCAGCGATCTCGGTGAGGGCCACCAGATCCAGGCCGGTGTCGTATTCGGTACCCTGCAGGGTGGCAACGATGGACTCGGTGGTGGGCTGAGAGGTACCGTTACCCAGAGCGGAGATACAGGTATCCACAACATCTGCGCCGGCTTCGATGGCCTTGAGCAGGGTCATGGCACCGGTACCGGTGGTATCGTGGGTGTGCAGCACGATGGGCAGGCTGGTCTCCTTCTTCAGCCGCTTGATGAGGCTGTAGGCGCTGTAGGGCAGCAGGAGGTTAGCCATATCCTTGATGCAGATCAGGTCGGCGCCCATCTTTTCGATGTCGGCAGCCAGCTTGACGAAGTAATCTTCGGTGTGCACATCACTGATGGTATAGCTCATGGCTACCTCAGCCTTGCCGCCATACTTCTTGGTAGCGGTAACGGCAGTCTGCATGTTGCGCAGGTCGTTGAGGGCGTCGAAGCAGCGGATGATGTCGATACCGTTCTCCACGGCCTTCTTTACGAAGAACTCAACAACATCGTCGGAGTAGTGCTTGTAGCCCAGCAGGTTCTGGCCGCGCAGCAGCATCTGCAGCTTGGTGTTGGGCATGGCCTTGCGCAGCTTGCGCAGACGCTCCCAGGGATCTTCGTTCAGGAAGCGCAGGCAGCTGTCGAAGGTAGCACCGCCCCAGCATTCCAGAGAGTAGTAGCCCACTTTGTCCAGCTTCTCCAGCATGGGCTCCATCTGGGAAAACTTCATGCGCGTTGCGGCCTGACTCTGGTGACCGTCGCGCAGGATGGTATCAGTAATTCCTACCTTGGGCATTGTTTTCACCTCATTAACAGGATTAGCCGAACATGCTCAGCAGCATACCGGCTGCAAGCGCAGAACCGATAACGCCGGCAACATTGGGGCCCATGGCATGCATGAGCAGGAAGTTCTTGGGGTTGGCCTTCTGGCCCTCTACCTGGCTGACGCGGGCAGCCATGGGAACGGCAGATACACCGGCAGAACCGATCAGGGGGTTGATCTTGCCGCCGGTCACCTTGTTCATGATCTTGGCAACGATCACACCGCCGGCAGTGCCGCAGGCGAAGGCTGCCACACCTACAATGATGATAATGATGGTCTGCCAAGACAGGAAAGTGCTGGCGGTAGCGGTAGCGCCTACAGTGGTGCCGAGGAAAATGGTAACGATGTTCATCAGCTCGTTCTGGACGGTCTTGCACAGACGGTCTGCCACACCGGACTCCTTGAACAGGTTGCCCAGCATCAGGCAGCCCACCAGAGGAGCGGCAGAGGGCAGCAGCAGGCTGACGATGATGGTGACCGCAATGGGGAAGATGATCTTCTCCTTCTTGGTCACCGGGCGCAGCTGCTCCATCACGATCTCCCGCTCCTTCTTGGTGGTGAGCAGACGCATAATGGGGGGCTGAATGACGGGAACCAGCGCCATGTAGCTGTAGGCAGCCACAGCGATGGGGCCCAGCAGATGGGGGGCCAGCTTACCGGTCAGGTAGATGGCGGTGGGGCCGTCTGCGCCGCCGATGATGCCGATAGAGGCAGCTTCCTGAGCATTGAAGTAAGGAAGTGCATTGCAAATAATGAACACAATGAAGATGCCCAGCTGAGCAGCAGCACCCATCAGCATGCTCTTGGGGTTGGCGATCAGGGGACCGAAGTCGGTCATAGCGCCAACGCCAAGGAAGATGAGGCAGGGGTAGATGCCCAGCTTAACGCCCAGGTAGAGGAAATCCAGCAGACCGGGCGTAATGGCAGGATCAGCGCCGCCCATCAGATCCCAATGGACGTGACCGCCGGCGAAGATCTCTTCGTGGTACATTCCGGCAAAGGGCAGGTTGGTCAGCAGCATACCAAAGGCGATGGGCATCAGCAGCAGCGGCTCGAACTTCTTGACGATGGCAAGGTAGAGCAGCAGGCAGGCGATGCCGATCATAATGAGCGATTTGGGATCCTGCAGCAGGCCGTAAATGCCGGAGTCTGTGCAAAGCTTCAGCAAGCTTTCGCCAATGTTGAACTCCATATTTTTTCAGCTCGCTTTCTTTGGATGTTGGAAATGCGGCTGAGATTAGCCGATAACGATCAGAGCATCGCCGCTGTTGACGGAAGCGCCCTTGCCGGCAACGATCTGCTTCACGGTGCCATCGCAGGGAGCGAGGATCTCGTTCTCCATCTTCATGGCCTCGAGGATCACAACGATATCGCCCTTCTTAACGGCAGCGCCCTCGGCCACCTTCACATCCAGCACGGTGCCGGGCATGGGAGCGGTAACCTTTTCGCCACCGGCAACGGGAGCGGCAGCAGCAGGAGCAGCGGCGGGAGCGGGAGCAGCAGCGGGGGCAGCCACGGGAGCGGCAACAGGAGCAGCAACGGGGGCTACGGGAGCGGCAACGGGAGCCACGGCAACGGGAGCAACAGCACCGTTCACCTCTTCAACGGCCACAGAGTAAACAACACCATTAACGGTAACATTGAACTGACGCATGATAGGATCCTCCTTGATGATCTGTATTGATTAGTCTATTGGGGAATGCCTTAGAAACGGCTGTAAACCTGTTCTTCGCGCCCCGCGCGGTTCCAGGCGGGAGCATTATGGATGCGCTTTACGTGGCGTACGACGAACTTCTCGCCGCCCATCACCATGGTGATCGCCGCACTGATGGCAGCCACCACTTCGGCGGAAGCAGCTTCGTTGTTCATCGCAAGGGCAGCGGTGATGGCGGCCAGTACCTCGCCGGGCACCTCATCGGTGGCGGCGGTCTTGGCAGGGGCTGCCTTGGCAGGCGCCTTCTTCTTAGCCTTGCTGCCGGTGCTGGAAACAGCGCCCAGCAGCTTCAGGAACAGGATCAGAATGATCAAACCGACGAAAACGGTGATCAAGCCCAATGCCGCTACGCCCAGACCAAAGATAATGTTTTCCATCGATGTACCTTCCTTTCGGTATTACATCGGCAGATTGCCGTGCTTCTTGGGCGGGTTGGAATCACGCTTGGAAGCCAGCATCTCCAGCGCGGAAATGATCATGGCGCGGGTGTTGGCGGGCTGGATCACATCGTCTACCATACCGGCCTTGGCGGCGCAGAGAGCACCGGCAACATCGTCGATATACTGGGCAGCGTACTTGCTGCGGGCAGCCTCAACGGTCAGCTCGGTATCGGCCTTTACTTCGTTGCGGTAGAGAACGGCAACGGCGGCCTCGGGGGTAAGAGCAGAGATCACAGCGCCGGGCCATGCGTAGGTAACATCGGCATTGGCCTTGCCGCCCATGGCAACATAAGCCTGACCGATGGCATCGCCGGTGACCACGGTCACCTTGGCGGTGGTGGCTTCGGCGTAGGCGTAGAGCAGCTGAGCCTGAGCCTTGAACAGCCAGCCCTGCTGCTTGATGCTCTCTACCTCAACACCGCTGGTGTTGAGCAGGCTGACAACGGGAATGCCGAAGCAATCCATGAAGCGCACAAAGCGGGCAGCCTTGGTGAGGGCACCGGCCTTCAGCTTGCCGCAGGCAGCCACCACACCAACGGTGCGGCCACCCATACGGCCCAGGGCAACGCGCACGGAGGGCTCGTACTCGGCGTACAGCTCCAGCTTGTTGCCGCCGTCGAACAGGGCGGTGAAGAGCGCATCGGTATCGTTGGCATCGATCTCGGGAAGGAGACGGCTCATATCGTCGGTATCTACGATGTCGCTGTCTTCCAGGTTGGAGGCGGGCAGCAGATCCAGCACCTGACGGGCTTTCAGCAGAGCCTCTTCCTCATCGGCAGCCACCAGAGCGCAAGCGCCCATGGAAGCGGCCAGCTTGGCACCGCCGACTTCCTCGGCATTTACCTGCAGGCCGTTCATAGCCGCCATTACCTGGGGGCCGAACACCATCAGCTGGCCGACCTTTTCGGCCATGATGGTAACATCAGCCATCTGGCTGATGAGGGCAGCGCCGCCGATGCAGGGGCCCAGCACCAGGGCCACCATGGGGCACACGCCGCTGAGGCGGGCCATCTTGTTGTAGATCTCGGAGTAAGCGCTCATGGCAGCAGCGCCTTCATCGATGCGTACACCGGCGCTGTCCATCATGGCCAGCACGGGAGCGCCGGTCTTCATGGCCATATCCAGCAGCTTGACGATCTTCTGCGCCTGCAGGGTGCCCATGGCACCGCCGTGAACGGTGAAGTCCTGCGCAAAGATGTACACGGGCCGCTGGTCGATGGTGGCGTAGCCGGTAACCACACCGGCGCCTTCATCCTCCTTGCTGACCAGAGCGAACAGTTCCACGAAGCTGCCTTCGTCAGCCATCTTGGCAATGCGTTCCCGGGCGGTCAGCTTACCGGCATCGCGCTGTTCCTTGAGGCGCTTTTCGTTGCCGTCAATGATCTGCTGACGGAGCTCCAGCGCCTTCTGAAGGTTTTGAGAGTTCTGCATTTCCCTTCTCCTTCCATCGGTATATGGTAATCATGGTTCTTTGTTTGCACAAAGACCAATTTGAACCCCATTCCAACTATTCCACATATCCTTCCTGTTTTCCTGCCGAAGTGTGAACAATTTGACAATTTTTTTGCGCACCCCGCTATGAGGTGCGCAAAGGGTATGTTTCTTCTGTTTTTCGTTATTCATTCACAAACCAGACCGGGTATGCGCCCCGCTCCCGGTAGCCCAGCTTCTCCGCCAGCGCCACCGACTCCCGGTTGGCGGCATCCCAGCCGGGGATAAGGTCTTTTTCCATGCAGGTAAGGATCAGCCTTGCGCAGCAGGCGGTGGCGATGCCTTTGCGCCGCCAATCCTCCCGGGTATCCACCTCCAGCTCTATGCCACCGCGGAAGCAGATGTAGGAGGATGCGCCGCCGATCAATTCGCCGTTGTACAACGCCGCCACGCCCAGACCGCGGCGGGCGAAATCCTCTTTGCCAAGAAAGGAGGAGCAGAAATCCCGGCTCCACCATTCCGCCATCACCAGGTCGTACACCCGTCCGGCGATGGGCTCAAGGGTAACACCCTTCGGCAGACGGCTTACGAAGCCGGTCAGCTTCTCCGTATCGAATGCCTTTTGCCGATGGATGGCATACCGTTCCCCCGCCTTGGCCCGGTCTCCGAACACCTGGCGGATCCGGCTGCTCCACAGCTCATTGGGCGGGGTAAGGATGGCAAACCGCCCATCCAACTGCTCCCGGAGGCCTTCCAGCAGCAGAAGCGCTTCGGGGGCCTCTGCATCGCCTGCGGGAAAGACGAAATCGCCGGTCATGCAGAAGGCGGCCACCGGCTGCCCATCGCCTGCACAGCGCCAAACGCTGCCCATTTCCCCCTCCAGAGCCGTTTGGATGAGGGTATCCTCCAAACCATCAAAAAGAGGAACCGCACCCGAAAGCGCGGTCTCCCCCGTAAGAAGCATCAGTTTTTCTGCTCCCACTTCTTCAGTTCCTCCTGAACATATTCCAGACCGAGCAGCGTCTCCTTTACCTCCTCCACGGTCATGAGACGGGTGTTGGATGAGTTGAACTCGGTAAGTAGATTGCGTTCCGTATCGCCCTTGACGACGTACTTATCGTAGTTGAGATCGCGGGTATCGGCGGGCACACGGAAGAAATCGCCCATATCCACAGCGCTCATACATTCCTCGTTGGTGAGCAGGGTCTCGTACATCTTTTCGCCGTGGCGGATGCCGATGATCTGCACAGGCGCATCGGAGCGGAACAGCTCCTTTACGGCTTGCGCCAGCACGCCGATGGTGCAGGCGGGAGCCTTCTTGACCAGGATATCGCCGGTATGGGCATGCTGGAAGGCAAAGAGCACCAGCTCCACAGCCTCCTCCAGGCTCATGATGAAGCGGGTCATCTCCGGGTCAGTAACGGTAAGGGGCTTGCCCGCCTTGATCTGATCGATGAACAGCGGGATGACGGAGCCGCGGGAGCACATCACGTTGCCGTAGCGGGTGCCGCAGATGAGGGTCTTATCGGCAGATACGGTACGGGACTTGGCCACGAACACCTTCTCCATCATGGCCTTGGAGGCACCCATGGCATTGATGGGGTAAGCAGCCTTATCGGTGGAGAGGCAGATGACCTTGCGCACCCCTGCTTCGATGCAGGCGGTGAGCACATTATCGGTACCCAGGATGTTGGTCTTTACCGCCTCAATGGGGAAAAACTCGCAGGAGGGCACCTGCTTGAGGGCAGCGGCATGGAAGAGGTAATCCACGCCGTACATGGCATTGCGCACGCTGCCGATATCCCGCACATCGCCGATAAAGTACTTGATCTTATCGTTGCGGTAGCGGTGGCGCATATCATCCTGCTTTTTTTCGTCGCGGCTGAAGATGCGGATCTCCTTGATATCCGTATCCAGAAAACGGCGCAGCACAGCCTCGCCAAAGGAGCCGGTGCCGCCGGTGATCATAAGGGTCTTTCCGCTGAACATACGCAGGCCTCCAAACCTTTGTTAGTCGTTGGTCTTCAACACATTGCCGGTAAGCCGGTGCAGGATCTCCTGATAGGCCTCCTCCACATCGCCCAGATCGCGGCGGAAGCGATCGATATCCAGCGGCTCGTGGGTCTTGGCATCCCAGAAGCGGCAGGTATCGGGCGATACCTCGTCCGCCAGGAGCACCTGGCCCTCGAAGCGGCCAAACTCCAGCTTGAAGTCGATCAGCTCGATGTTGATATCCCGCATGCATTCGCCCACGATCTGGTTGACCATCAGGCTCATTTCTTCCATGCGCTGGATCTCCTCCGGCGTGGCCAGACCAAGCGCGGTGATGTGGGTCAGGTTGACGAGAGGATCGTCCTGCTCGGAATCCTTCAGGTTGTATTCGATAACGGTATTGCGCAGGCGGGTGCCGTCCGGCTGGCCGATCCGCTTGGCAAGGCTGCCTGCCACGATGTTGCGCACCTTGACCGTTACCGGAATGATCTCCACCCGTTTGACCAAGGAGCAGCGGTTATCGATCCGGCGGATAAAGTGGTTGGGTACGCCCTTCTCGGTGAGCAGGGTGAACATATACTCGCAGATCAGGTTATTGATCTCGCCCTTGCCGATGATGCGGCCCCGCTTGAGGCCGTGGTATGCGAAGGTCTCATCCCGGTAGTAGACGACGGCCTCCTTAGGGTTTTCGGTAGCATACAGCCGTTTGCCCTTGCCCTGGGCGATCAGTTTGGTAATGTCTTCCATGTGTATCCCCCACATGCGTTAATATGTATCAAGATTCGACTCATTGTAGCACAAGCGGCAGGCGGGCGCAAGTGCCGGGCTATGGCAATGCAGCCGGGCACGCTGCCCGGCTGCATAAAGCCTGTTGGTTATGAAAGCTTGTTCAGCGCTTCCTCCACGGCGCGCCGCCAGTCGTTATCCTGCCGGACGGGCTCCATGGCCTCCTCCACCTCTTCGGCAGAGGGCTCCGGCATGGCGGGAGCGGCTTCCTCTGCGCCGCTGGAGATCATGGCCCGGTTGGCACGGCGGCGGGCAGGCTTGCCTTCGCCGCTGGGCTCCTTCTCGGGCTGGGGAGCGGGGCGGTTCCACTTGAGCTCATCCACAGGGAAGGTCTTCAGTTCGGAGGAATCGCCCTTGAAGATGCGAACAGTAACGGTCTCACGAAGGATGTTCAGATCCACCACGGAACCATAGCCCTCGGGGGTCTCTACCTCCTTGCCGATCTTGGGCATGCGCTTGCGGGTGGCCTCGTAGTGGTCCTGCTCATACTTGAGGCAGCACATCAGGCGGCCGCACACGCCGGAGATCTTGGTGGGGTTCAAAGACAGGTTCTGCTCCTTGGCCATCTTGATGCTGACGGGCTGGAAGTCGCCCAGGAAGGTGCCGCAGCACAGCGGACGGCCGCAGGGGCCCAGACCGCCCAGCATCTTGGCTTCATCGCGTACACCGATCTGGCGCAGCTCGATGCGGGTGCGGAAAACGGAGGCCAGATCCTTGACCAGAGCGCGGAAATCCACACGACCGTTGGCAGTAAAGTAGAACAGGATCTTGGTGTTATCAAAGGTCTGCTCCACGCCCACCAGCTTCATTTCCAGCTGATGCTCCTCGATCTTGTTCTGGCAGACCTGATAGGCCTCCTTCTCGAACTTTTCGTTTTCTTCTGCGTGGCGGGCATCCTCATCGTTGCCAAGGCGCACCACGGGCTTGAGGGGAGAAGCGATCAGCTCGTCATCCACCTCGCGCACACCGGTGATCACCTGCCCGTATTCCAGACCTCGGGCGGTCTCCACGATGACAAAATCCCCGGCCATGGGCCAAAGGGTACCGGGGTCAAAATAATAGAGCTTGCCGGCGTTTTTGAAACGAACGCCTACGACTGCTGCCATATAGTCTGTTCCTCCAATAGTTTTATCATTAACTGATCCACGGTGGATTGCCAGTTCACCTGCCCAAGCCGCATACGGCGGGCACGAAAAATGGCCTCCAGCATGGCATTCAGCGAGTTAACGGTTGCTTTTTTACTATTCTCCTGCCAGGCTGCGGGCAATGTCTGAAGGCTGGCTGCATCCAGCATGCCGGTCTTTACCAGCAGTGTTTGATGAATGGCCCTCTCCAATGCATTGAGCAGCCTGTCGGCTTTATCGCGGGCATCCTTCAGGCGGGTGCTGACCGCTACCGCAGCCGCATCGTTCGTAAGCGAGAGCGCAGCCTCCACAAAGGCCTGTACATCTGCGTCTCCACCCTCTTCGCTGAGCAGGGAGAGCGCCGTGCCGATATTGCCGCCGCTGAGGGGCAGCACCCGGCGGATGCTTTCCTCAGGGTAACCCTCTGCCGCCAGTGCGGTTTTCAGCAAAGGATCCGGCCAAGGCGTCATTTTCACGCGTACACAGCGGGAGGCGATGGTGCCCAGCGTGGCGCTCAGCTCGTGGGTCATCAGCAGAAAGACCACATTGGCCAAGGGCTCCTCCAGCGATTTGAGCAGCGCATTCTGACCGGCGGCATTCATCTTCTCCACCGGCTCGATGAGCACCACACGGTACCCCGTGCCGAACGCATGCTGGGACACGGTGCGGATCACCTCACGGACGGTATCCACAGGGATCTGCTTGCCCGCCTCCGGGTAGACCTCCAGTACATCCGGCTCGTTGCCGCTCATTACCCTCCGGCAGGCATCGCACACGCCGCAGGGCTTATCTTCGGACATGCAAAACAGGGCGCATGCAAGCACCTTGGCAAACGTACGCTTGCCAAGCCCCATCGCGCCCGTGAGCAAATACGCATGATTCGCTCCGCCACGGCGGAACTGTTCCAGCACGATCCGCAGCCCGGCATTGATCTGGTCGTAGGCCATCATTGCGGGCAGAGCCGTGCTGTTTGTCTGCTTCTCCAAAATGTTCCCTTTCTGAAGCTTACAGCTTGATGAACTGGTCGACCGTCAGTACGAATACCGTAGCGCCGCCGACGACCACTTCGATGGGATAGGGAGTATAGGCACTGGGCATTCCGACCATGGAGGTGGGTGCGGGAGCGATCTGCTTGCGGCTCTTGCACACCTGCTCGATGATATCCATTGCCTGCTGGAAGCGATCCTCATCCACACCGATGAGCAGGGTGGTGTTGCCCGCACGCAGGAAGCCGCCGGTAGTGGCCAGCTTGGTAACGCCGAGGCCCTCGGTCATCAACTGGTTAACAAGGCGATTGGAGTCCTCATCCTGAACGATAGCGATAATCAGTTTCATTCTCGGGTTCCTCCCTTGAATAGCAATGGGGTTCCTTGTACAGTATAACGCATTTTCGGCGTTTACGCAACCAACGAGGAGAGGAAAACAAGCACCGAAAGGGCAAGTATGCCGTATTTCTTGTGTTTACCACGTCGGTATGCTATGCTTGTACCGCAAAATCACCTATGCGGGAGGAAGACACTCTTGGAGATCAAAACCATACAACAGGGAGACCCGCTTTGGGATGAGACCGCCGCCTACGCGGCGCATTGCTCCTGGCGGGCCGGAGCCGCCCTTGCCCATAAGATGGCACTCAACGATTTTCTTGGCTGGGAGCGGGTATTCGTTGCAGCAGACGAAAAAGGGACTGCGGGCTTCTGCACTCTTACCGCCCACGATGAGCTGCCTCCGGAGATGGGCTTTTCCCCCTTCATCGGCTTCGTTTTCGTGGACGAACGCTGCCGGGGCCAGCGCCTCTCCGGGCAGCTGATCGAAGCGGCGCTGCGCTATGCTGCATCGCTTGGATACCAGACGGTATATATCATGAGCGGCGAAAAGGGCCTGTACGAGAAATACGGCTTTATCAAGCTGGGTGAGTACCAAACCATCTACGGCACCACCGATCAGCTGTTCCACATCCGGCTGTGACCGCTGCCACAGCAAAAGCCCCCTCCGGCACGCCTTTCGGCAGCCCGGAGGGGGCTTTGCGTATCCATACGACCGGCAGGTTTCCCGGCTGACCGTATCAGCGGAACATCTGCTCCAGCTCATCGTACTTATCGTGGGTAATGAGGGCATCATGCTTGGTGCCCATCAGCCGCACCACATAGGTCCAGCGCCCGTAGGGGGTGATATCCTTGATGTGGTTGAGGTTGATGATGTAGCTCTTGTGGCAGCGGAAGAAGCTCTCTTTGGGCAGCCGCTCTTCCATTTCGGAGAGGCTGTCGCCGGTCACGTACCGTTCGTCGCCGGTGGTATAGAGCACCGTGGAACGGTCCTCGCGCTGCACCAGAAGGATATCCTTCAGGTCGATAAAGCTGACGCCGTTGCGGTGGTGCAGCATCATGCGGCCCTCGGCGGCTCTTACCTGCTTAACGGCGGTATCGCTCTCCTCCACCACACCATGACGGCGCAGCAGCCGGGTCTTGGCGCGCTCCAGCGTCTGCAGCACACGCTCCACCTTGAAGGGTTTGACCAGATAATCGAAGGCATACACCTCAAAGGCATCGCCCATGTAGGCATCATGCGCCGTTGCAAAGATGATGACCGTGGAAGGATCCATATCCAGAATGCTGCGGGCACAATCGATGCCGTTCATCACGGGCATTTCCACATCCAGAAATACCAGATCGGGCTTGATGCGCTCTGCCAGCTCCACCGCCTCCTGGCCGTTGCAGGCTTCGGCACAGAGGGTAAAGCCCTCCACCTTGCCCACCAGCTTGCGGATCACCAGCCGCATCCCTTCGTCATCGTCTGCGATCAAAACCTTCAGATCAGTCATAGCTTACCTCATTCTTGTCATTCGTCCGGCAGAGGGGCGGGCGAGGATCTCGCTTACCACAAAGCCGCGCACCAGATCTCCCGCGGTAAGGAAGGGTTCTTCCTCCGCATGAGCCGGGAACACATTGGTCTCAGGCATTTCCAAACCGCTTTCGCCATGCAGCAGCGTAGGGTCGCAAACATCCATGCCTTCGTCGGAATGGAAGTTGATGCTGCCGTCCGCACGGCCCGCAGTCAGCTCGGCACTGGGAGCCAGGGGTCGGGAGATGCCCTCGAAGGACCCTCCCGACATACCCTCGCCATGCTTGAGCTTATCGCCGTATTTGGCCTTCAGCTCAGCCTTGCGGTCTACAGCCCTCACAGTGGGCTGGGCGGCAGCGGGAGCCTTGTCGGGCTCATCCAACTGCTCATCCAGCCACTTTTCCAGCTTGCCAAAGGCCTCGGAGACCGGAGCCTTTTTCGCGGTTTTGGGAGCAGCACCGGACTTTTTCTTGTTCTTGGAAAACAGATTGGATACGATCGCCATAATGATCAGAACGACAATACCTTCCATCTGCTCACCTCCTGTGCTTGCTTTGACGCATTACTTCTTCTCAACGGGAGCAGAAGCGGGGGCGGCAGCCTTGGCGATGCCTTCGCGCATGGTGGTATCGGCTTCCACGTTCTTCATCTGGTAGTAATCCATCACGCCCAGCTTGCCTTCACGCAGGGCAGCAGCCATGGCCTTGGGCACTTCGGCTTCGGCTTCCACAACGCGGGCGCGCATCTCCTGAACGGAGGCCTTCATTTCCTGCTCGTGGGCAACAGCCATGGCGCGGCGCTCTTCGGCACGGGCCTGAGCGATGCGGCGATCGGCCTCGGCCTGGTCCATCATCAGCTGAGCGCCGACGTTGCGGCCAACGTCCACATCGGCGATATCGATAGAGAGGATCTCATAAGCGGTACCGGCATCCAGGCCCTTGCTGAGCACGGTGCGGCTGATGGAGTCGGGGTTTTCCAGAACAGCCTTGTGAGTGTCGCTGGAGCCGACGGTGGTAACGATACCTTCGCCAACACGGGCGATGATGGTCTCTTCACCGGCACCGCCGACCAGGCGTTCGATGTTGGTGCGCACGGTAACGCGGGCCTTGGCACGCAGCTCGATGCCGTCCTTGGCGATAGCGGCAACAACGGGGGTCTCGATGACCTTGGGGGTAACGCTCATCTGTACGGCCTGCAGCACATCGCGGCCGGCCAGGTCGATAGCGCAGGCCTTTTCGAAGGGCAGTTCGATGGAGGAACGCTGGGCGGCGATGAGGGCGTTGATGACGCGGTCTACATTACCACCGGCCAGGTAGTGGGTCTCCAGCTGGGACAGGTTCACATTCAGACCGGCCTTGCGAGCCTTGATGAGGGGCTCCACCAGGCGCTTGGGCTGGATGCGGCGCAGGCGCATACCCACCAGAGAAGCGATGCTTACATGCACGCCGGCAGCCAGGGAGGTGATCCACAGGCCCAGGGGCACGAAGCGGAGGAAAATGAGAATGGCGATCAGCGCCACCACCAGGATGACCGGGATCCAAAGAACAGTATCCATATAATTCAGACTCCTTTCGAATATCAACAACGCAGTGTTTACTCACCGCGCAGCGTTTTCACGATCAGGTTGCGGCCATCCACGCGGTGTACCTGTACGGGGGTATCCTTGGGGATGAACTCGCCTTCGGCTTCAACGTTCAGGCGCATGCCTTCGATCTCGGCCATGCCGGTGGGGCGCAGCACCGTGGTGGTGATGCCCTGCTTGCCAATGAACACCTTCAGATCTTCGGAATTGTCGAGGGCGCTTGCATCCTCGCTCTCGTTATGGATCATCGGCGATTTGGAAAGCTTGCCCTTGCTTGCCGAGCGCAATACAAGCGAGACCACCAGGCCCATTATGGCGAGGATGCACACCGTAACACCCAGTGCAGCATAGCCGCCGTGATGGATGTAGGTGAGCACGATGGCTGCGATCTCCAGAATGCTGCCGGTGATGCCCGGCAGACCGAAGCCCGGCATAAAGGCCTCCACGATCAGCAGACCCATGCCGAACAGGAACAAAAGGATAATGGGTAAATTGACGGCTACAGATTCCATAATAGCAACCTCCCAGCCTTGCGGCTCATTTGTCGATGCTATCGTAGCACAGGGAAGAAGGTTTGTCAGCAGAAGTGGGTCTAAGGATACACCGTTTCCGCCCAAATGTCATTTTGGATGCTTCAGCGAGCAGTGAGCGAATCCCGGAGGGCTTCCAGATCCTGCTGATAGACCTGCGAAAGGGAGCGGTTATAAATCACAGAAGCCGGGTGATACAAGGGAAACAGCGGCAGCGTGAACGCCTCGCCGCTTGGCGGAGCCACCACTGCCCGCGTCCACCTGCCGTGCAGCTGGCCCACCGTATCCTTTACGAAGGCCTGCAGCGCCACATTGCCCAGGGTGACCAGCGCATCCGGACGCACGATGGCGATTTCCCGCATGAGCCAGGGGGTGAAGAGCTCCTTTTCCTCCCGGCTGGGCGGTCGGTTGACCAGCCTGCCCGCAGCGCTCACCTTTGTGGGGCGCACCTTGACCACATTGCTCACATACAGCGCATTCCGCTCCAGCCCGATGGTCTCCAGAAAAGCGGACAGGTTCTTGCCCGCCTTGCCCACAAAGGGTCTTTGCTGCAGGGTCTCCTGTTCGCCGGGGGCTTCGCCGATCAGCATCAGCACAGGGTGCGGGTGCGGGCCCTCGCCAAAGACCAGCGGCGCTTTGCCATCGGTGGCGAGGGCATCAAAAAAGGCAGCGCACTCCTTACGGTATGTAAGCAGCGGATCCATGCTCATCCTCCTCCATTGCGTCGGGATGAAGATAGTATGTGTGCTGCCCCCTCAGCTGATGCCGCTTTGCAGCAGCACAAAGGAGTGCAGCAGATCGGTACGGAGCCAATCCACCAGCGTGAGCAGCATGGCGATGAGGATCAGGATCACAAAAACGCCTACCAGCGAGGAGATCACATCAAAAACATGCACTGCCACGCCAAGGCGGTTGCCGCCCTCGGCCTCGGTCTGGTAATCGGCATAGCCGGGTTCGGGGTAGGGCTGGTAATCCACGGTTTGGTACAGGGGTTCGCCCTGCTGGTCGTATGCGGGCTCGTCGTAGTACTCCTCCTGTGCATACTGATAGGGCTCCAGCACTTCCTCCAGCTGAAGCTCTTCCTCTTCGTAGCGTTTGGAGCGTCTTCTTGCTGCCATGGCATTCCCCTCCTTTATCTTCTGCTAATGAAACGGATGATCAGACATAATCCATCCACGGGGCAGCTTCATCCTGCCTGCCGGTGAGGCCGCCTGCCTGCTGCATACCGGGGAAGCCGTTGTTTTTCAAGGCTTCGTAGAGCACGATAGCCACAGAATTGCTCAAATTGAGGCTGCGGGCATCCGGCACCATGGGAATGCGCACACAGCGGTCATAGACCTTCTCCAGCAGGCTTTCGGGCAAACCCCGGGTCTCGCAGCCGAAGACCAGAAAATCGTCCGGGTGGTAGGTGGCTTCGGTATAGCTGCGGGGCGCTTTGGTGGAAAGAAAATGCATACGGGCATTGGGGTATGCATCCAAAAGCTGCTGAAAATCGTCGTAGACCCGATATTGCATCATACGCCAGTAATCCAGCCCGGCCCGCTTCAGGTACTTATCCTCCAGCGAAAAGCCCAGCGGCTTGATCAGGTGCAGCATACTGCCGGTGGCGGCGCAGGTGCGGGCGATGTTGCCCGTGTTCTGCGGGATCTCCGGCTGGTAGAGAACAATGTTCATGGTTCTTTTCCCCCATAGGAAGAATAGCTGCCTCAGCTGATGGAGATATGCTTTTCCAGCGTACCCATCAGGCTGCGGGCGCTTTGGCTCACCCTGAGCCATTCATCGGCAAGCTCCGGGCTGCTTTCCAGTTCACGGGCGCATTCCGCCGCTTCGTAGAGCAGCTGCATGGAGCCGAAGGCTACCGTACCGCCGGGCAGCAGAGCCTCGCCGTGCTGACGGGTGCCCAGCAGCTCGCCGGGGCCGCGCAGCTCCAGGTCGGTACGGGCGATCTCGAAGCCATCGTTGCTGCGAGAAAGCGCCCTGAGCCGCTCGTTGGGCTTTGCCATCAGGAAGCACCAGCTCTGCTGCTCTCCCCTGCCCACGCGTCCACGCAGCTGGTGGAGCTGTGCAAGGCCATAGCGGTCTGCATCCTCAATGATCATCAGCGAGGCATTGGGCACGTTTACGCCCACCTCGATCACGGTGGTGGCCACCAGCGCATGGAGCTCCCCGGCGGCAAAGGCCCGGAGGGTCTCCTGCTTTTCGGCGGCAGGCTGCGCACCGTAGGTGAGCCCCACCCGGTAGTTCTTCAGTTCGCCGCCCTGCAGGGACTCCGCATAGGGCTTGGCGGCCTTCAGCTTATCGGCGGCCTCGCTTTCGGAGACCAGCGGACAGACGATATACGCCTGCCGCCCCGCATCCAGCTCGCTGCGCAGAAAGCCGTACATGCCCTGCCGCTTGTCTTCGGCCACGATGCGGGTGGTAACAGGCTTGCGCCCGGGGGGCAGCTCATCGATGATGCTGATATCCAGATCGCCGAACATAATGAGCGCAAGGGTACGCGGGATGGGCGTAGCCGACATGACCAGCAGATGCGGGGCACGGCTTCCCTCTCCTTGCACGCCCTTATTCAGGAGAGCGGTGCGCTGGGCGACGCCGAAGCGGTGCTGCTCATCGGTGATGCAGAGCCCCAGACGGGCAAAGGTGACCGTTTCGCCGATCAGCGCATGGGTGCCGATCACGATCTGCCAGCTGCCATCGGCTATGGCAGAAAGCGCTTCGCGGCGCTGGCGGGCAGGCATACCGCCCAGCAGCAGACCGCAGCCGATGCCGTTCTGCTCGCAAAAGCCCTTCAGGCTTTCGTAGTGCTGGCGGGCAAGGATCTCTGTGGGAGCCATCAATGCGGATTGGTAGCCCGCTTTGGCGCACAGGTACATGGCTCCCAGCGCTACTGCCGTTTTGCCGCAGCCCACATCGCCCTGCACCATGCGCACCATGGCTACGGGGCTTGCCAGATCCTGGGCGATCTCCCGAAGGGTACGCCGCTGGGCACCGGTGGGCGTAAAGGGCATCTTCTGCCAGAACAGGGCGGTGTCGCCATCCTGTAGAGGAAAGGCGTAGCCATGACGGCGCATATCCTTCACACCCAGCACCGCTGCCTGGTAGAGGAGCATCTGCTCAAAGGCAAAGCGACGCTGGCCCCGCTCCACATCTGCCATGGAGGTGGGCTTGTGCAACAGCCGGAGGGCTTCTGCACCGGAGCAGAGTTCATGACGCTCCATCACTCCCGGAGGCAGGGTCTCGGGGCAGAGCTGCTCCACATAGGCAAGCGCCTGGGAGACGATATCCTCGTGAGTCTTGTGGGGCAGGCCCTCGATGGGGCGGTACACCGGGCGGATGCCCAGCTCCTTTTCCACCGTGGGGTTGACCAGCTGCTTCTTGCCGCTGTGTACCGTAACCGCCCCGTTGAGCCGGATGCGCTGGAGCTTGTTCAGGTTCTCCCGCATCCATGGCTGGTTGAACCAGCAAGCCGTTATGCGGCCACTTTCATCGGTAAAGGTACAGGTCACCCGGCTGCGCTGACCAAAGCGGGCCAGCTTGGCCTCGCCCTCCCGGACCAGCAGGAAGGTATAGCGCTCGCCCTCGGCAGCATCGGCAATGAGGCTCTGGGCGGTGGTATCCCTGTATTTGGTGGGTACCGCATATAAAAGATCACGCAACGAGTCGATCCCCGCTGCGTGTAAGGCTTGTAGTCGGTTTTTTCCTATACCGTGAAGACTGGCAAGTTCCATGCTTACTCCACGGAGATGAGATAGTAGTACAGCGGCTGGCCGCCCATCTGCATCTCTACATCGCAATCGTCGTAGAGCTCAGCCAGTTCGTCGGTCAGGGTCTGGGCATCCTCTTCGGCTACATCCTTGCCGTAGTAGACGGTGATCAGCTCATCATCCTCGGTGATGATATCCTTCATCAGCTCGCGGGTGACCTCGTGAACACTGCTGCCGACGGTGCAGATCTTGCCATTGTAGAGACCGATGATATCGCCCTCGGTGATGTGTAGATCCTCGTATTCGGTATCGCGCACAGCATAGGTGACGGTACCGGTGCGCACGCGCTGGGCAGCCTCCTCCATATGGGCAGCGTTCTCTTCGGGAGTGCTGTCGGGCTGGAAGGCGATGGCTGCGGCGATGCCCATGGCCACGTTCTTGGTGGGGATGACGATGACCTGCTTATCCTCGCAGAGCTGAGCAGCCTGCTGGGCAGCCAGGATGACGTTGCCGTTGTTGGGCAGCACGAAGACGGTCTTGGCGTGGGCCTTGTTAACGGCATCGGCCAGGTCTTCGATGCTGGGGTTCATGGTCTGGCCGCCTTCCACAACATGATCCACAGACAGGTCGGTAAAGATGCGGCCGAAACCCTCGCCCAGAGAAACGGCCACCATGCCGTAATCCTTCAGGGGCGTGTTTTCTTCTTCCTGCTTCTTCTGCTCTTCCTGCTTTTCGCGGCGCTGCTGTACCATGTTCTCGATCTTCAGGTTGACCAGTTCGCCCAGGCTGAGGCCGTATTCCAGTGCCTTACCGGGTTCGTTGGTGTGAACGTGCACCTTGACGAAGCTCAGGTCGCCCACCACCAGCACACAATCGCCGATGCGGTTGAGACGACGGCGGAAGGAGTCGATATCCTCCTCCAGGCTGTCGGGGTACAGGTTCTGGATGCAGAACTCGGTGCAGTAGGCGTACTTGATCTCGCCCATTGCATCGTGGTCATCCTCGAAGTTGGCTTCGCCATCGGCAGAGAAATCCATCTTTTCGGTGGGGATCTCCTCGCCGCGCAGGCAGGCGGCATAGCCCATGTAGATGAGCAGCAGGCCGCGGCCGCCAGCGTCCACAACACCGGCCTGAGTGAGGGCGGGCAGCATCTGCTGGGTCTTCTTGAGGATGGTATCGCCAGTGGAGAGAATGTTGCGGAACAGGGCATCGTAATCCTCGGGAGCGCGCTCAGCCTGCTTTACAGCCTCCTCGGCGATAACACGGGCCACGGTGAGGATGGTGCCCTCCTTGGGCTTCATAACAGCCTTATAGGCAGTTTCGGCACCCTTCTTGAGGGCAGCAGCAAACTGCACAGGGGTGATGCGGTCCACATCGGCCAGAGCCTTGCTGAAGCCGCGGAAAAGCTGAGAGGTGATAACACCGCTGTTGCCGCGGGCGCCCTTCAGCGCACCCTTGGCCACGGCAGCAGCAGCCTCACCGGCGTTCAGGTATTCCTTCTGGCTCACCTCTTTGGTGGCAGAAGACATGGTAAGGCTCATATTGGTACCCGTATCGCCGTCCGGCACGGGGAAAACGTTCAAAGCATCAACCGCTTCACGGTTCTTTTCCAGCAGTGCTGCACCGGCAAGTACCATATCGCGCAGCAGCACACCATCGATCGTTTTGGTCTGAATCACGGTTCTTCCTCCCGATACGTTCGTATTTTAGACGCGGACGCCCTCTACTGAGATATTGACGCGGCGCACCTTTACGCCGGTCATGCTTTCCAGCTTGTAACGCACCGTGTCTACGATGGTCTTGCAAACTTCCGCAATAGAAATGCCGTATTCTACGATGATGAACAGGTCAACATCCAGCATATCGTCTACCATTCTGATCTGGATGCCCTTGGACAGGTTCTCCCGCCCGAGCCACTGCACAAGGCCGTCCTTGGCGCGCTTGGAAGACATAGCCACGATGCCGTAGCACTCCAAAGCCGCATAACCGGCCACTTTGAGCATAACGTCCTCGGTGATATAGATGGTTCCTATATCATTCTTGATCTTGCATTCCATAATTGTCTGCCTCCTTGCCGGCGGAATGCCGCCCACAATGCCTGTCTGCGACATGCACATAGACAGGTCATGGTAATTATACATGATTGCGCCCCGTTTAGCAACCGATTCGCCAAGGAAAACCATTCCTAATTTTGTTACATTTCTGTTTCTTTTTGGATCGTTTTTACAGAAAAACCTTTGCAAAACGTGGTTTCTATAGTTTACAAATGCGCAATATGTGCTATAATAGGGAATGTGATGAAATTTACCCAAGTGTAATGCTCGAACCGCTTACGCACAAGGAGATGCAATATGAACGGCAACCGCTCGAGATATTCTACCAATCCAACTTTTTCGATGCAGAAGCGCAGCATTTTTAAGAAACCTTTTCAGCCGCTTCTGGAAAAACCCGATTTTACTTCTGCCGGTGAGCCTGCCAAGGAGCCGGTGCAGAACACTTCTGCCCAGAACCTGCCGCTGGGGGCACCGCCTGTGCCGCCGGTAAATGAGCTGTTTGGTGGCCCGGCCCCCTCCCCCACGCCTGCACCCATGCCCATGCCGGGCATCCCCAACGGCTCCATCAACTTTACGCCTGCACCCCAACAGCCCCCTGCCGCTATGCAGCAGACCGGCATCTTTAACATACAGAGCGCTGCCCCGCTTTCCTTTGGGCAGCCCTCCGGCCAGAACCTGCCGCCCCTTGGCAACCAGAACCTCTCTGCCCCCGGCGGTGCCTTCTCCTCCCATTCCCAGGGCTTCACCCCGCCGCAGAATACCCAATTCCCCGCACCTCTGCTGGGGAACCAGGGCGCGGGCACCAAGAATGCCGGGCCCGCAGCCCCCACCGTACAGCCCGCAGCCTTTGCGAACCCCTTTGAAGCCCCTGCCATGCAGCAGCCCGGCTTCAATGCCGCCTTTACGCCCCAGCAGCAGCCTGTGAAGCAGGGCAAGGGAGCCGGTCAGCCCGTGGATACAGAAACGCTGTTGAAGCTGTTCCTGTTTGTGCTGATCCCGGTGCTGTTCGTTCCCTGCCTGCTGATCCCCACTTGCCCGAGCCTGCTCAGGTATCTGTTTGCGGGCATGTGTGCTGTCGCCATCGGCATCCTTTGGCACCGGGGCATGTTTTCCTCCAATGCACGCATTGCCGCAACGCTGGCCTATGCGCTGGCGGGCATCATCGTCGTGGTGATGCTGTTCCGCGGCTCCACCGCAGACCCGCAGAACGTGCAGAACAACCCCGGCAACGTGCAGCAGCAACAGCAGCAGACCATGCAAAACGGCATGCCCGCCGCAGCCGGAGATCCTGCTGTAGCCCAGCCCACCTTTACCCCCACCCCCGAACCCACGCCCTCGATCCCGCCGGTCTCCGAGGCCGAGACACGTCTGGAGGCCTTTATGGTCAACTGGTCCGGTGCCCGCATCGAGGATCTGGTACGTCTTGTGCAGCCCAGCTGGGCCAGCGCACAGGATAACCCCTCCAACCGCCTGTTCGTGCTGCTGGGCAACCGCACGCCGCTGAGCTACAACATCGAAGAGATCTCCGGCTCCGATAACGACAGCAGCCGCACCGTTACCATGACCGCCAACATCGACAAGAACAACGGCAAGGACCCCACCCTGTACCGCTTTATGGTGCTGATGGTCAAAGAGGGCGGCGAATGGTATGTCGACCCCAACTCCCTGGCCACCAACGACCAGGTGACCATCAAAGAAGAGACCAACACCGTAAACGATTCCCAGAACACCACCGCCGAAAACTGGACCATTGCGCCCCGGCAGACCGTAACGCCTGCACCGCCCGCCTCTCAGCTGCTGTACTACAACCCCAATGGCGGCAGCATGTACCACCTGGATCAGTACTGCCCCAGCGTGTATGACGAATACCTGCCGCTGGGAGGCAGCTTCCCCTATTCGGAGCTGGGCAGCCACCAGGACAAGACCCCCTGCCTGCGCTGCGGCGCTCCCACCCAGACGCTGCCGCCCGACTCCCTTGGGCAGTAACGAGTCCGCCAAAGGAAGGAAACCTTATGGAACAGAAGACCAATGTGATGCGCCTCCTGGAGGGGGCGCATCTTCCCTGTCAGTTTTACTTTTATGATGCGCCGGACGGTGCCCTCAGCGGCGTTGAGGTAGCGCAGCAGCTGAAGCAGGATCCGGATCAGGTATTCAAAACGTTGGTGACCACCGGTGCCAGCGGCAAGCACTATGTGTTCATGATCCCGGTGGCAGAGGAGCTTTCGCTGAAAAAAGCCGCCGCAGCAGTAAAGGAAAAGAGCATCGCCATGCTCAAAAGCAAGGATCTGCTGCCCCTTACCGGCTATGTGCACGGCGGCTGCTCCCCCATCGGCATGAAGAAGCTGTTCCCCACCTATGTGGACGAGACCGCCCAGCTGTTTGACACCATCCTGTTCAGCGGCGGCAAGATCGGCGTACAGGTGGAGCTTGCACCGGATGCGCTGATGCAGTTGGTACCCTTTGCTTACGCCGACCTGACGGTGTAACGCACAGCCCACGATCTTCGACTCCCGCATGAACGCCCGTTTCCCGGGCATGAGAAAAGACCGCCTGCCGAAGCAGACTGGACAGTATCCCAAGCAACGGACAAGTGAAAAAAGAGACCTCCTGTTGTAGAATAAACCTACGACAGGAGGTCATTTGCATGGCAAGAAAGTACACAAAGGTAGAGCAACTTGCGGGAATCATCAG
>SVGN01000098.1 GCA_015056315.1 Clostridiales bacterium | reverse complement strand
TTGCTCTACCTTTGTGTACTTTCTTGCCATGCAAATGACCTCCTGTCGTAGGTTTATTCTACAACAGGAGGTCTCTTTTTTCACTTGTCCGTTGCTTGGGATACTGTCCAAAGCGGAACAGGCGTTTTTGCATTCACTTGTCTATCCCCTTCGATCAGGCTTCGGTATCGGTGCCCTCGGGCTGACGAGAAGCTGCCAGCACCTGATCCATATCCACGTTGATGGAGTGCTCGGTCTTTACCCACACGTTCTGCTGGCGGTGCTTGAAGAGGCCCACCAGGTTCACAAAGCCGCCCAGACCCATGTTGATGAGGATGGAAACGAAGATCGGGAGCACTTCGGCCCACTTGGGGGTGCGGTGGTTATCCAGATAATCGCCCACGTAGAAGAGCACGTAGATGCTGTAGAACATCACCAGTACGCTGACCAGGTTGAAGTTGAACATGGTGGAGAAGCTCAGGTGCATTACCGCGTCGGGCTTCCAGATGCGCAGCAGCTCCAGGATGCCCAGCAGCACCGCCTCCAGCGTGAGCACGGCAAAGGGCGTCATGTTATACATGCCCCAGAAGGTGCTCAGGAACTCCCAGAAGCTGATCTTGCCCTTTACGAAGGCAGTGAACAGCCGGGGGGTGTTCTTGAAGGAGACGAACCAGCGGCCCTGAGCCCAGCGCAGGCGCTGACGGGCGCAGGCGCGGAGCTTGGTGGGCTTTTCGTCGTGGATGCGCACCTCGTTGTTCCACAGAAGGCGGCGGCCCTCGCAGATGGTCTCGATCTGCAGCTCAAAGTCTTCGGTCAGGCTCATGGAGGTCCAGCCGCCGCGGCCGTGCAGATAATCTGCCGATACGCAGAAGCCGGTACCGCCGATGGCGGCATTCAGGCCCACCCGCTGCTTGGCATACTGCATAAAACGGTTGGTGATGGTGTAGCTGACATAATCGGCAAAGGCCACCATGCTCTTCTTGTTCTTGCAGCCCAGGTAGCACTGGATCACATCGGCGGTGCGGCCGGAATCGATATACTGGCTGTTCACCTCGCGGAACATGTTCAGGTCGATCATATTATCCGCATCGAAGAACATGACCAGGTCGTACTTCTCGTGGTAATCGCCCATGGCGGTGAGGGCCTTCTGGAGCACGATGGGCTTACCGGTGGGCTCATCCTCGCTCTCCCGGCGGCTGACCAGCACCTCTGCGCCCAGACCCCGGGCGATCTCCTCGGTACGGTCGGTGCAGTTATCGGCAAGGATGACGAAATCGTACAGCTCCTTGGGATAATCCATACGGTTCAGATTATCGATCATCGAGGCGATGACCTTTTCCTCGTTATGGGCGGGCACCAGCACCAGGAACCGGGCCTCCGGCTCGTGATCCTGATAATCCTTGGTGTTGCGCTTGAAGCCCACAAAGCTGAGCACGATCTGGTAGATCATCAAAAACATGAGCCATGCGCTGAAGATCGCCAACAGTGCTTCAATGATCGCAATCGCGATATCCACGGTCACAACTTCCTTTCAAAGGTACATAGGCATCGTGTGCCCAATCAGTATTTATACTATAACGGCAACTTTCTGTCAATGGATATCGTAGAATGCCGAATCGCCCACAAATTCGCGCAGGATGCTCAGCGGCGGGATCTCTTCCAGCACAGCGCCATCCACCGGCAGGAAGTAATGCAGCATTTTCAAAAGCCGCGCCGCCACCAGGTGCTGGGGCGCACCGGAGGGGATCTGCAGCAGCAGCTCATACGCCATGGTCTTGAGCACCGGCAGCTCGTAGTGCAGCGAGGTGTTGAACATCACATCCGCCCGCTCCTGATAGGGGAAGATCCACTTTTCCTCCCCCTGGCGCACCTTGGGCCACATATCGATGGTCTGGGCGGGGGTGGTGTTGCGCTTGCGCATATCCCGCACCATGCGGCGCAGGAGGCGTACATCCGTGGTGCGGATGCGGTTATGGTCATCCAGATTGATGCAGCCCAGCGCACTGACATACACGCCGTACATCAGCTGCTCCGGCAGCTCGGAGACGATGCGGTCGTTCATACCGTGGATGCCCTCCACCAGCAGCAGCTCATTTTCGCCCAGCTGCATACGGTGGGTCTCCGGCGAACGGCTGCCGGTGGTAAAGTCGTACAGGGGCAGCTCCACCCTGTCGCCGCCCAGCAGGCGCTCCAGACAATCCGTCAAGAAGGGGATGTCCAGCGCATCCACATGCTCCAGATCCGGCGTGCCGTCGCTCTCCAGGGGCAGGTCGGCCTTATTGAGGTAGAAGTCGTCCAGCGAGAGCATATGCGGCTTCTGCCCCAGCACCTGAAGATGCACCTTGAGCCGGTTGGCAAAGGTGGTCTTGCCGCTGGAGGAGGGGCCGAAGATCATTACGATGCGGGCGCGGCGGCGCAGGATATCATCTGCGATGGCGGCGATGGAGCGGTCGTGCAGCGCCTCGCTGACCCGGATGAACTCCCGCAGCTTGCCCTCCCGGATCATCCGGTTCACATCGGCTACATTTTGGGCTCCCAGGATGCCGCACCAGCGCTGGCTCTCGTCAAACACCTGCAAAAACTTCTTGCGGGGCACATAGGGCGCAGGCTGATCCGGCGCATCCGGTGCGGGGGCGCTGAGCACCAGCCCCGGGTGATGGGGCTTGAGCCGGAAGGCGGTGATCATGCCGCTGGAGGGCAGCATGGCCCCATAGAAATACTCGCACAGCCCCGCCATACGGTACATGGTCATGGTCTGCCGGGGGCGGTAGCGAAGCAGCTGGGCCTTATCGCTCCAGCCCTCGCTCTCGAAATAGGCGATAGCCTGCTGCCGCGTCCAGGTAAGCTTCTCAAAGGGCAGATTCTCTGCCACCAGTGCGCGCATATCCTCTTCCAGGGCGCGTACATCCTGATGGGTCAGCGGCGCATCCTGCGGGGCGATGTACAGCCCATGCCCCACCGAGTGCTGCATGCGCACCCTGCGCCCGGGGAACAGGCGCTTCATGCTGGCAAGGAACAGAAACCGCAGCGAGCGCTCGTACAGGCGGCGGCCCTCTTCATCCCGGTAGGTGAGCGGGGTGAGGGTGCAGCTTTCCGTCAGCGGGGCGGAGAGCTCCAGCACCCGGCCGCCGCACAGGGCTGCCAGCGGCGTTGTTGCCAGGCTGCCGCCCGCATCCGGGCACAGCAGAGCAAGGGCATCCCGCAGCAGGGTGCCCTCGGGGAGGGTAAGGGTCCGGTTCTGGGTGGTGATGAGGATGGGCATGATAAAACACCTCCGGGGCACGTCCGCCCCGACCGTGGGGCAGCGGGATTGCGCGCGGAGCGCGCCACCGCTGCTCCGCGGTCGGGGCGTTCGCGCTAGTACTGGATGCACGTTCGACCCGCCCGTTGGCGGGTCGCTCGCGCTAGCGGCGGGTCTCCGGTTCCGCGGCTAACGTGGCAGGGTCCCTCCCCTGCCACCGCCGCTTGCTTGAGGGCCCGTACTCACAGGTGGCTGCTCGCTTCGCCCGCCCGCAAGCGGTCGGGCGGCTCGCTGCCCCCTGCTCCGTGCGGGCCCCGACCGCCCCATCTTGGCTCCCTCTTCAGAGAAGGCTTCCGCTTGGGCATAGCGCAATGCTGCGGGCGGTGGGCAACTGTGACGGCTCCCTCTTTAGTGGGCACCGGAGGGAAGCGCGTGCCCAGTGGAGACGGAGGGAAGCGCGTGCCCGGTGGGCACAACGCCGAAGGCGTTAGCGACCCGTAGTCGTCAACCGAAGCAAGTGCAGACCACGGCCAGTGGGCTGCACGCCGACTGAGGTTGCGGAACACAACGCCGAAGGCGTTAGCGACCCGCAGGTGGGGAGTGAAACGAGTACAGACCACGGCAGTGGGCTGTACGACGATTGAACGACCGGGGCGTA
>SVGN01000005.1 GCA_015056315.1 Clostridiales bacterium | reverse complement strand
CTCCTTTCGTACAGTTTTGTGTCGCAACTCAACTATACCACATGAGCCAATCCTTCTTTTCTTTTGTTTTACTGTCCAAGATGTATTGTAGCGCTACACGCCATCGAGAAGCGCCTGGGCTGAGCCCCTTGCAATTCCCCCTGCCGGTGTGGTATCATTTCCTCACTGCCACCGGGTAGGAATGCAACAAGCATTCGTATACGCATCGTTAGGTCTTTGAAGATGCGTATGCGGATGCTTTTTTATTGGAGGTTCACGCTCATGAGCAAGAAGGGTTACTTTTCCACCGGCGAAAAGCTGCTGTGGAGCATCTCCGCAGCGGCGGTGCTGCTGTCGTTCGCGCTGTTCGGCGGGGGCACCCTGCTTACGCCGGTCGCCTCGCTGGTGGGCGTTACCTCGCTGATCTACAACGCTAAGGGCAACCCCTTCGGCCAGCTGCTGATGGTGCTGTTCAGCCTGATGTACGGCGTTATCTCCTGGCAGGAAAGGTACTACGGCGAAATGATCACTTATCTTGGCATGACCATGCCCATGGCGGTGTTCGCACTGATCTCCTGGCTGCGCAACCCCTTCGGCGGCAACCGTGCCGAAGTGACGGTAAACCGCATCCGTCGGGGCGAATGGGGGCTGCTCTGTCTGCTCACGCTGGCGGTAACGGTGCTGTTCTTCTTGATCCTTCGGGCATTCGAGACCCAGCAGCTCTTTTTCAGCTCCCTGTCGGTGACCACCAGCTTTCTGGCGGTATACCTTACCTGGCGGCGCAGCCCTTTCTTTGCGGTGGCCTATGCCGCCAACGATGCGGTGCTCATCGTGCTGTGGTGTCTGGCAGCAGTGCACGACCAAAGCTGCCTGTCGGTGGTGGTCTGCTTTGCGGCCTTCCTGGCCAACGATATCTACGGTTACCTGAGCTGGCGGCGTATGGCCAAACGGCAAGCCGCAGCCGTTGAGGGCGTAACGGTCTGGCCCGAGAAATAAAGAAACAGAGCTGTTATGGGTTTTTGGCCCGTAAACAGCTCTGTTTTCGTTTTTTCAGCTTTTCCCATCAGTTGCCCCGGAGCAGTGTCAGATACGCTCCAAACTGCCTCAAAACTGCTCTGCGGGCCATTGCATCCGGCAGGTACCGCTGCGTGAATGCATGGAAGGCCGGGGAGTGATCCATATGCCGCATATGGGCCAGCTCGTGTACGATCACATAATCGATCAGGCTGGGGTCGCAGTGCATCAGCGCCACATTGAGGCGCATGGAGCCGTCGCTTTTCATGCTGCCCCAGCGGGTCTTGGGGTTGGCAAGGGTCAGCTTGGCAGGGGCCAGCTGCATGATGCCCGACCAGTACCCGACCCGCCCGGGCAGATAAGCCTCCGCTTGCTTGGCCAGCCAGCGCAGGGCATGCTCTCTTGGGTCGCCGCTCTCCGGCAGCACCAGCGTGCCATCCTTCTCCACGGCGGTGCGCACCCTGCCGGTGGCAACAAGCAGGCTTTTGCCCAGATAGGGCATGCTGCCGCCCACCGCAAAGGCGGGAGCCGCCTCCCGGCGCTGCCGCTGCTTCTCCACCGCCTGACGGATCCACTCCCCCTTGGCCTCCACAAAACGGTTTATCTCCGCCTCCGGGGTCTGCAGCGGCGCACGCACGGTGATGCTCCCATCCCTGCCGATAACGATAGAAATGGTGCGCCGGTCGGAGCGCACCATTCTGATATTGCCAATTGTACGATCAATCATAGTTCAGCCCCGGGTAGAAGCAGGCGGTGCGCACAAAGGTAGCGCCGCAGCTGCGGGCAAGGGCGCGCTGCACATCGTTGCGGCGGATCACATCCGCCTCCACATGGGTAACGCCCCGGCTGGAAAGGATCTGCATACCGGTGGCGATGAGGCACTTAGCCAGCCCCATGCGGCGGTAGTTGGGCACCACGTACATGCCGATCAGCTTGGCGTTCTGGCCCTCGCCGGTAAAGGCGATCTCGCCTACGATCTCGCCGCCCCGCTGCAAATAGAGGGCAAAGAAGTGCGGCAGGCTCATGTAGCGCTGCAGCATGGCAGGCTGGAGCACATTGAGGCGGTAGGTGTTCATCCGCTGGATGAAGCCCATCAGCTCGGCCTGGTTGGTAATGGGCACGTAGTTCATATCGTAGCCCATGGGAGCGGCGGCACGGGCATTGGGCACGCCCAGCTGCACCACATCCAGCGCATCGGTGGCATCGAAGCCGCTCTCCAGATAGAAGCCCATGGCAGCGTTATCCTGCGGGCTTACCTGTGCAAACACACGGGCAGGCATGTTGGAGGTCTGCTCATGGAGCTGGCGCACGCGGGCCAGCAGCGCACCCAGCAGCATATCCTTGCCCGCCCCCTGGGAGCGGATGCTGATGTACAGGTTTACCGGGCGCTCCGGGAACAGGTAGGGGTGGTAGGTAGGAATGATGAACCCTTCGGCAACCGTCTGGTTGGCGCTGTCGGCAATATAAAACACGTTCTCCGGCAGCATGCCGTTTACCGATTGCGGCGGATGGAAAATATGCATCAGTGCAGCTCTCCTTTCGGGCAGATGCTTTCACAATGGGTATTGTACCGCAATTCGTCAAGATATGCAAGCAGGATGCAGGCTATCCGGCACATTTCCGGCAGGTTTTGCCAGTTGTTCACATCTATCCACATACCGCCGCTACTCCGGGCATACAAACAGCCCCTGCTCCCCTTTCGGGGAACAGGGGCTGGGATCGTATCCACTACGCATGGGAGCCGTTACAGCCCCTGCGGGGTGAGAGATCAGTAAATGTCGGTGCCGTCCACAATAACGTTCAGCTTGTCGGTGCCCATGCTGTTCTTGTTGGACCACAGAGTGGTGCCGGTGAGGATGCCGTTGGGGTTCTCAGCAAAGCCGTTCACATCAACGTTGTTCAGAATCAGCTCGTAAGACTTGCTGTAGTCGTTGCCGATCTCAACAGCAGTCTTGGCAACATCCAGGGCGTCGCTGTCGTTGAACACAGTGTTGCTGATGGACAGCTTGGTGTTGGCGGTACCGTAGAGCAGCACGGCCTTGCCATCGCAATTGAAGGTGCAATGGTTGAAGGTAGCGGTGGGAGCGCCCCAGGTCCAGATATTGTACTGATCACCGGTGATGTCGAAGGTGCAGTAATCGAACTCGGAGGTGCCGTTGAGGCAGTAGGTGTTCACGAAGTGAACATCCTTGTAGATGCCGTTGAGGCGGGCATAACCGGCATAGGTCTGGTTGTTGCTCTTGATGGTCAGGTTCTGGAAGGTAACATTGGAGCTGTCCAGACCGTAGTCCAGCTGGCCGTTGGCCTCGCCCTGAGCGCCACCCACGATATTGATGATGGTGCCTTCCTTATCCTCGCCGACCAAGGTGAGGGTCTTGCCGCCGCAATTGTCGATGTTGTACTCACCGGCAGCCAGCAGCAGGGTGGTCTCACCGGCAGCAACAGCGTCCTTCAGCGCAGCAGCGCTGGTGACGCGGTAAGCGCCGGCGGGAGTCTCGAACTCAACTTCCTCGTCATCGCCGTTGGCGGGTTCGGGAGAAGCTTCGGTGGGGATGGTGGGGTCGTTCCACTGAGCGTGGTAGGCATTGTAGGCTTCTCCAAAAGTGTCGAAGCCCTCGGTCTGCACGGCGTAACCGGAGACGATCACATCCAGCTCGGACAGGTCCTCGCCGATGGGGGTAACAACGCCGTTCTCAACAACAACGAACTCGCCGTTCTGGTAGTCCACAGCGCCGGACAGGGTGACGGAATCCAGCAGCTTGCCGGTTTCTTCGCCGGCATCCAGAGGAGCCTCGTCTACATACACGGTGTAGACCGTGTACTCGTTGCCGTCGTCGCCGATCACGTTATGGGCTTCGTTGTCGGGCTGCACGCCGTCGGCCCAGTTCAGCTGCAGGTAGGGAGCCACGTTGGAGGGCACAGCCACGGTCATCCACACCCAGGCGGGGGTAGCGCCGGTGTTGACGATCTGCGCATCCTTGTTAACGGTAGCGCCGGGGGCCAGGGGGCTGTTCTGCTCGAACTCTTCGTCGACCATGATGTCTACGTTGCCAACGGTGAAGGTGTTCACCTTGGTGTCGGTATCGGTCAGGTAGGCCAGGGTGCTGCCCAGACCGATCACCAGCGTAGCCACGATGCACAGGCACAGGAGAAGGGTTTTCTTGCTCATGGGTTTCAGATCCTTTCTTTTTATTTGACCAATCGCAGTAAAACCGTCCCGCCGCAGCCGGTGTATGGCTCTGGGGCGTGCGTTCCCGTGCATGGTCATCTTCAAACGCCGGAGCATCTGAATTCTGTTTTGTCGGTGCAGCCTACCTCTATATCTGGTATAGCGCATCATTACATTTACCAATTATACACATTCTTGCTGTCTTTTGCAATAGTATTATGAATGAATCGGATACAAAATATTCCATTTTTTCCTGTGGCATCCAAGCGATAGTATAAACCGGTTTGCCTCTCGACAGGTGGAAATACCGATGCCGCAAGCTGTATCTGCACTTATATACAAAAGCCCCGCACTTCCCGAAGAAGTGCGGGGCCATGCCCTTAAGGGGGATCAGGGATTCTCATGCACGAGAGCGGATTCGGTATTGCAGACGACGGAAGCGTGGTCTACCTTGCCGCATTCGCAGTAGTACATAGCAGAATCTGCGCCACCATCAACGATGGTGTTGTTGCTGCCGTTGATGATCAGGTCGCTGCAGCCATAGTCGGCGCCTTCCAGCTGAATGCCATAGACAAAGCTCTTGCCGTTGGGGCCGTTGACGATGGTGTTGCCGTTGAAGTTAACAACAGCCTTATCCTGCAGGCCGGCAGTGGAGGACTTGGCGGTGAGCTGCAGAGCGTAACGATAGGGATCGTTGAAGGTGCAGTTCTCGATGGTCACATTGCCGGTGGCACGTACGGGGCGCTGACCGTTGCAGTTAAAGGTGCAATCGCGCAGCACGACGCTGGTACCCTCGTTGGTATCCCACCAAGTGGTAATGGCGGTGCTGTCCTTCTTGGACATTTCGAAGGTAACGTTCTCGCAGACAACGTTCTGGTTGCCCCACACAGCAATAGCGGACTTGCCGGTCTGGGAGATGCCGGTGGAATCTTCGATGGCATCGCTTACTTCGTAGGTCAGGTTCTTCAGGGTGAGGGTGCCGTTGGTGCTGGAGGTGGTAGCGATCTGGCCGCTCAGCACGGTGTTCTCGTCACCGACGATGGTCACATCGCTGCCGCCGGGCAGCTTGAAGTTGGTTTCGTACTCACCGTTCTCAAGACCGATGACCACAGGGGTGTCTGCTTCGATGTTCTCGATGGCCTCAGCCAGAGCATCGCTGTCGCTGACAACCACATCGGGGATCACGGTATCGGTGGGGATGGTGGGGTCGTTCCACTGAGCGTGGTAGGCATTGTAGGCTTCTCCAAAAGTGTCGAAGCCCTCGGTCTGCACGGCGTAACCGGAGACGATCACATCCAGCTCGGACAGATCCTCGCCGATGGGGGTAACAACGCCGTTCTCAACAACAACGAACTCGCCGTTCTGGTAGTCCACAGCGCCGGACAGGGTGACGGAATCCAGCAGCTTGCCGGTTTCTTCGCCGGCATCCAGAGGAGCCTCGTCTACATACACGGTGTAGACCGTGTACTCGTTGCCGTCGTCGCCGATCACGTTATGGGCTTCGTTGTCGGGCTGCACGCCGTCGGCCCAGTTCAGCTGCAGGTAGGGAGCCACGTTGGAGGGCACAGCCACGGTCATCCACACCCAGGCGGGGGTAGCGCCGGTGTTGACGATCTGCGCATCCTTGTTAACGGTAGCGCCGGGGGCCAGGGGGCTGTTCTGCTCGAACTCTTCGTCGACCATGATGTCTACGTTGCCAACGGTGAAGGTGTTCACCTTGGTGTCGGTATCGGTCAGGTAGGCCAGGGTGCTGCCCAGACCGATCACCAGCGTAGCCACGATGCACAGGCACAGGAGAAGGGTTTTCTTGCTCATGGGTTTCAAATCCTTTCTACTTATTTGACCAATCGCAGCAAAACCGTCCCGCCGGGGCCGTGCATGGCTCCGGGGCGTGCGTTCCTGTGCATGGTCATCTCCAAACGCCGAAGCGTCTGAATGCAGTTTTGATAGAGCGCAATGCACTTATCTATATATAGTACATCACAGCTGTCCGTTTACCAATTATATACATTCCGGGAGCAAATTGCAATAGTCAGCGTTATTAATTCCTTGTAATATTTTTCCCGTCGTGCGGCTGCATTTGCTCTGTGCACCGCCGGGGGCCGCACAGCAAAGCCCCGCCCTCTGCACACTTGGCAGAAAGCGGGGCTGTATGGCAAAAAGACAGGCTCAGGCTTCTTCCTTCTGGATGCGGCTCAGCGCCCAGGCGGCAACAGCGCCCAGCAGGAAGCAGGCGGCGTAGATCATCAGATCGCTCAGGCCGGTGGCGAAGGTATAGCCCGGCTCGATGAGCACCTTCACCGGCGGCAAAATCACGATGGTGGAGGCGATCACGATACCGATGACCGCATGCATAAAGATGCTGTACTGCTTTTTGAGGCAGTAATCGATCCCCTTGGAAAGCCCCAGCACTGTAGCCAGCAGCGCAAGGCCCATGGGCAGGATCACGCTCAGATCCAGATTGCCGATAGCGGCATACATGGGGGCCTGCAGGCCAAAGAAGAAAATAATATTGGAGGGGCTCATGCCGGGCACCACGATGCCAAGGCCCCACAGCACGCCGCAGATGACCCACCACAGCAGAGAGGGCTGCACATTGGTGTTGCCCATCAGCGACATGGGGATCATCCACGCCAGCATGATGACCAGCGCAATGACCAGCGCGGCATAGCTGCCCTTCTTAACACCCTGCTGCCGGGCCTCCTTGAACAGCCCGGGCATGGAGCCCACGATCAGGCCGATGAACAGGAACAGGGCGGCGGCCTCGTTGGCCTCCAGGAATTTATCGATCACCTTTGCGCCCAGCAGAACGCCGATCACAAAACCGATGCCGATAAAGATGAAGAACTTCCACTGCTTTTTGATCTCCTGAATGGGGTGGCACAGCAGCGCCATGATGCGCTTGTAGATGCCCAGGATCACGCACAGGGCACCGCCGCTGATGCCGGGCAGCAGCGCACCGATGGAAATAAGCGCACCCTTGAGAATGCCCAGAAGGCGCTCCTGCCAGCTTTCGCTGCCCTGAGCAGGCTGCTTGTTTTCGTTCATGGTATACACCTCTTGTTGTTCTATGGCAGCCGGTGGCTGCACTCGTGGGTATTATACCCAAAGTTGCGGGGCTTGTCCACCGCAGGGGCATCAGCCCCGGAGCAGGGCCACCCGGTGCTCCTCCCACAATTCACTGCCACGCCCCAGCGCCAGCACCCGGCGGTACCCGGTGCGGCAGAGCAGCCTCATGGCGGTATCGAAGCCGTAGGAAAGGTATTCGGCGTTGTGGCAATCGGAGGTGATGGTCACCTCACCGCCCATCTCCCGCCAGGCCCCCAGCAGCTCCGGCAGCGGGTAGGGGGTATCCATGTAGCCACGGGCCATTGCGCCGGTGTTCACCTCCAGAACGCCCATGCCCCGGATGTTTTCCAGCGCATCCAGCGCAAGGCGGCGGTAGGCGGGAGCGTTTTCGTCGAACAGCTGCGCCTTGACGGCATTCTTCCGGATCAGGTCAAAATGCCCGATGATCTGGGGCTTCGCCTCCCGGATGCCTGCGCAGAATACATCGTAGTAATGCTTGGCCATGGCCATGCCATCGCCATCCATGAACCGATCCACATATCTGCGGAGCTGGGCCGAGCTGCCGTCGATGGCCACGAACTCCCCATCCATCACGGCGGGGCTGCCATCGGCATTATGTACGTAATGGCTGGAGGAGAGCACATAATCCAGCTGCTTGCGGTGGCGGGCCTTTACCAGCTCCGGCGCAAGGATATCCTCCTCCACGCCCACCCAGATACGCAGGTCTTCTGTCTGCTGCAGCGCACGAAGCTCCTGCACATAAGCCAGCTCCCGGCCATCATCCATGGCATAGTTGGAATCGAACCCCTGCTCCCCATGACCGGAAAAGCCAAGGCTGGTAAAACCCAGCTCCTTGGCTTTTTCGATCATCTGCCGGGCGGTGCTTTTACCGTCGCAGTAGGTGGTATGGGTATGTGCGTTGGAGAGGAACCTCATTGCATGCGCTCCTGCTTTACCTTCTTGTCGATCACATGGCGGCGGGCCAGCTCGCGGGTAACATCCTCCAGAGAGATGCCCATGTGGATCATCAGCACCATGGCGTGGTAGACCAGATCGCCGATCTCGTAAATGGTCTCTTCCTTGTCTTCCTTGGCACCGGCGATGAGCACCTCGGTGCACTCCTCGCCCACCTTCTTGAGGATCTTATCCCGACCCTTTTCGAACAGATAGGTGGTGTAGCTGCCCTCCACGGGGTTGGTCTTGCGGCCCTCGATCACCTTCATCAGGTCGCTGAGGGAGAAGGGGCGGCAGTTCTCATCCTCGTAGCCTTCGTTGAAGAAGCAGCTCTCCGCGCCGGTATGGCAGGCGGGGCCGGACTTCTTAACCTGCACCACCAGAGCATCGTTATCGCAATCGGAGGTGATGGAGACGATCTCCTGCACGTTGCCGCTGGTCTCGCCCTTGCGCCACAGGCACTTGCGGCTGCGGCTCCAGAAGCAGGTGCGCTTCTCGCTGAGGCTGATGCGCAGGCTCTCTTCGTTCATATAGGCCAGGGTGAGCACCTCGTGGGTGGTGTAATCCTGCACGATAGCGGGAATAAGGCCGTTTTCGTCAAACTTCAAAGTGGCGATCCACTGGTTCTGCTGTTCGTTCATGTTGCGTTTCCTCCTTACATACTTGGCGGGATCAGATCCGCATGGGTACGCCCTGCTCCTTCAAATAGGCCTTCAGGGCATTGATCTCCACCTCCTGGGAGTGGAAGATGGAGGCAGCCAGACCCGCATCCACGCAGGGCAGCCTGAAGAGGGTAACAAAATCCTCCATGCAGCCTGCGCCGCCGGAAGCGATGATGGGCAGGCGCACCACCTCGCCGATGGCTTGGAGCATTTCCAGATCGAAGCCTTTGCGCACACCATCGGTATCGATGGAGTTGAGCACGATCTCGCCTGCGCCGTGATCCTCGCCGAACTTGGCCCATTCGATGGCATCCCGGCCGGTATCCTCGCGGCCGCCGCGGGCAAACACATGGAAGGAACCGTCCACGCGCTTCACATCCATGCTCAGCACCACGCACTGGTCGCCGTAGCGCTTGGCAGCGTTCTCGATCAAAGAGGGATCCCGCAGGGCACCGCTGTTGACGCTCACCTTATCGGCACCGCACTTGAGCACCCGGTCGAAATCCTCCACGGTGTTGATGCTGCCGCCCACCGTCAGCGGGATGAACACCTCCGCCGCCACGGCTCGCAGCGCATCGGCAAACAGGGGGCGGCCCTCCGCCGAAGCGGTGATGTCGTAAAACACCAGCTCGTCCGCACCGGCCTGGTTGTAGAACCGGGCCAGGGTAACGGGGTCGCTCACATCGCGCAGGCCTTCGAAATTAACACCCTTGACCACGCGCCCGTTGCGCACGTCAAGACAGGGAATGATGCGTTTGGTCAGCATGCTTCCACCTCGCCTCTGGCAACCTTCAGCGCCCGGGCCAGCTCCAGCCTGCCCGCATAGAGCGCCTTGCCAAGGATCGCGCCGTATGCGCCCATACCGCTCAGGGCGGCGATCTCCTTTTCGGTGGTCACACCGCCGGAGGCGATCACCTGCAGCCCCCGGATGCGGCACAGCTCCTCATATACCGCCAGATTGGTGCCGGAAAGCTCGCCATCCTTGCTGATGTCGGTATAAATAACGGTCTTAACGCCCATATCGCGCAGCTCTTTGCAGAAATCAACGCCGGGCACATTGCTGGTCTCCAGCCAGCCGTGGGTGGCCACACAGCCATCCTTGGTATCCACGCCCACAGCGATCTTCCCGCCATAGGCATCCACCAGCTCCTTGAGCAAGGGGCGATCCTTGATGGCCATGGTGCCCACGATGATGCGCTCAACGCCCAGCGCCAGCGTATCCTCTACGTTCCGGCGGGTGCGCATGCCGCCGCCCACCTCCACATGGAGGCCGGTCTTGCACAGCTGGGCGATCACGCCACGGTTCATGGGGCTGCCATCCTTGGCACCGTCCAGATCCACCACATGCAGCTGGGTGGCACCGGCATTGAGGAAGCCATCGGCTACCTTGCAGGGGTCGTCGCCGTAAACGGTCATGCGGTCGTAATCGCCCTGCCGGAGACGCACCACCTGGCCGCCCCGCAGATCGATGGCAGGCAAAATCAGCATACGGTATCCTCCTTTGCAAACGAAGCCAGCATCTGCAGACCGATGCCGCCGCTCTTTTCCGGGTGGAACTGGGTGCCGCACACATTGCCGCAGCGCACTGCGCCGGGTACGGTCACCCCGCCGTATTCGGAGGTGGCGACCCATGCGGCCTCGCACTCGGTGGCGTAGAAGGAGTGCACATAATACACATGCGCCCCTTCGCTGATGCCGGTGAGCAGTACATCCTCCGGCTTATGGAAGGTAAGGCTGTTCCAGCCCATGTGGGGCACCTTCATGCCCTCGGGCAGTACAGGAGCCAGCGGCATCACCTTGCCGGGGATCAGCCCCAGGCCCTGATGGCAGCCGTATTCGTGGCTCTCGTCAAACAGAAGCTGCATGCCCAGGCAGATGCCCATCAAGGGCTTGCCTGCGGCGGCCAGCTCCTTGAGGAGGGCATCCAGCCCCAGCTCCCGCAGCTTGGCGGCAGCATCGCCGAAAGCGCCTACGCCGGGCAGGATGATCTTGTCGGCCTTGCGCAGCACCGCTTCGTCTCTGGTAACAACGCTCTCTGCACCGATGTGGCGAAGGGAGCAATTGAGGGAATACAGGTTGCCTACGCCGTAGTCTACCACTGCGATCATGCGTTGTTGCCTCCCAGCGTGCCCTTGGTGGAGGGGATCTCCCCGGCAAAATCGGGGTCGATGGCTACAGCCTGCCGCATGGCACGGCCAAAGCCCTTGAAAATGGCCTCGATGATGTGGTGGGTGTTCTCGCCCGCCAGCACCTTGATGTGCAGCGTTACCTGTGCGGCGCGCACAAAGGCCAGAAAGAACTCCTTGACCAGCTCCGTATCGAAGGTGCCTACCTTTTCGGTGGGCATGGCTGCATCAAAGCCCAGGCAGCCGCGGCCGCTCAGGTCAACGGCGATCAGTGCCAGAGACTCGTCCATGGGCAGCAGCCACTGGCCGTAGCGGCACACACCGCGCTTGTCGCCCAGCGCCTTGCTCACAGCCTCGCCCAGTGCGATGCCGATATCCTCCACAGTATGGTGGTCATCCACATAGGTATCGCCTTTGCAGGCAACAGAAAGATCCAGCCTGCCGTGGCGGCTGAACAGCGCCAGCATATGGTCGAGGAAACCGCAGCCGGTATCCACTTGGTACTTGCCCGTACCATCCACGTTCAGGGTAAGGGCGATATCGGTCTCAGAGGTTTTCCGCTGGATGGCTGCCTCTCTCATGCCTTTGCCTCCTTCAAGATCTCCCGGGTCTTTGCAAGCAGTACGTCCATCTCCTCATCGGAGCCGATGGTGATGCGTACATAGGGGCTCAGCCTGCTGCCGCCGAAGTAGCGCACCAGCACGCCCCGATCCTTCAGCTGCTCGTAGTACTCCCTGCCGCTGAGCGCAGGCGGTGCGGCAAAGAGGAAGTTGGTGCTGCTCTCGGTCATGGTAAAGCCCAGCGCTTTCAGGGCCTCTGCCGTGCGCTGACGGGTAGCCATGATCTTTTTGCAGCAATCCTCGAAATAAGCGGTATCCTTCATGGCCTCCACACCCGCCAGCATGCTCAGCCGGTTGATGTTGTAGGGGTGGAAGCTGTTGCGCACCCGCTCCAGATCGTCGATCAGGGCAGGGTCGCCCATAGCGTAGCCGATGCGGGCACCCGCCAGCGAGCGGCTCTTGCTGAAGGTGCGCACCACCAGCAGGTTGGGGTAGCGGCCGATCAGCGATACGGCAGACTCGCCGCCGAAATCTACATAGGCTTCATCCACCAGCACCACATGGCCCGGGTTGGAGGCCACGATCTTCTCCACCTCCGAAAGAGGCAGGGCGATGCCGGTGGGAGCGTTGGGGTTGGCAAAGACCACCATGGAGCCCGCTCCGCAGAATTTCTCCACAGGCAGGGTGAAATCCTCCCGGAGGGGGATCACCTTGGGGCTTACCTGAAACAGCTGGGCAAATACCTTGTAAAAGCCGTAGCTGATATCCGGGATGGTCACCGGGTGCTCCGCATCGGCCCAGGCCTGAAAAGAGAAGCCCAGCGCCTCGTCGGAGCCGTTGGTGACGAACACGTTCTCCGGCATGAGGCCGTACTGCTCCGCAATGGCCCGCTTCAGGGGCGCGATGGTGGGGTCGGAATACAGCTTCAGCTGGCTGACCGCCTCCCGGGTGATGACCTCCATCACCCCGGGGGCAGGCGGGTAGGGGTTCTCGTTGGTGTTGAGCTTGATGTAGCTCTTATCCTGCGGCTGCTCGCCCGGCACATAGGGGTCAAGGGCGGCAAGGGCAGGTCTCAGAAACTGGCTCATGGTGCTTACTCCTTCACACGTACGCGTACGGCATTGGCGTGTGCGCCCAGGCCCTCGCGCTCGGCGAAGCGCATCACGTCCTCGGCCACATCCTGCAGGGCCTCGCGGGTGTAGTAGATGTAGCTGGAGCGGCGGCAGAAGTCGTCCACGCCCAGAGGGGAGGAATAACGGGCGGTGCCGCTGGTGGGCAGGGTGTGGTTGGGGCCTGCCAGATAATCGCCCAGAGGTTCGGGGCAGTTGCGGCCCAGGAAGATGCTGCCCGCATTGTTGAGCAGGGGCAGCAGCCCGAAGGGATCATCCACACAGACCTCCAGATGCTCGGGAGCGATCTCGTCGGCTACCTTGGCAGCGGTCTCCAGGCTATCCACGATGATGATGCGGCCGTTCTCCTCGATGGAGGTGCGGGCGATCTCCTGGCGGGGCAGCTGATCCAGCTGCTTTTCCACCTCTGCCTGCACAGCGAAGGCCAGCTTCTCGCTGGTGGTGGCCAGCCAGGCAGAGGCCAGCTTGTCGTGCTCGGCCTGGGAGAGCAGGTCGGCAGCCACGTGGGTGGGGTTGCTCTTTTCATCGGCAATGACCATGATCTCGCTGGGGCCGGCTACCATATCCACATCGATAAGGCCCTGCGCGTAGCACAGCTGCTTGGCGGTAGCCACGAAGATGTTGCCGGGGCCCACGATCTTATCCACCTTGGGCACGGTCTCGGTGCCGTAGGCAAGAGCAGCCACGGCCTGTGCGCCGCCCAGCTTAACGATGGTGCGCACACCGGCGATCTTGGCGGCGGCCAGGATCACGGCGGGCACATTGCCCTCCTTGTCGGGGGGCGTGGTCATAACGATGTTCTTTACACCGGCGATCTTGGCGGGGATGGCATCCATCAGCACAGAGCTGGGGTAGCGGGCGGTGCCGCCGGGCACATACAGGCCCACGCTCTTGAGGGGCAGCACCCGCTGGCCCACCACCACGCCTGCCTTGGGAGTATCCACAAAGCCGGTGCGCTTCTGCTGCAGGTGGAAGCGCTCAATGTTGGCGGCAGCCAGCTCCATGGTGGCGATCAGCTCGGGCTCCACGGCGTTGTAGGCGGCTTCCACCTCCGCATCGGTCACCAGCAGGGTCTCGGGGCGCACGCCGTCGAACTTTTCGCAATAGTCCAGCACAGCCTTGTCGCCACCCTTGCGGATGGTCTCCAGGATCTCGCTGACGATGGCGGTAACATCCTTCTTGGTCTCCTCGGCGCGGTTGAGCAGCTCATCGGCACGCTGACCGCTGTATTTCATGATCTTCATCATTTCTTTTCACCTGCTTTTTCCATAATAGCAGCCGCCAGTTTCTGCTGAATATCCCGGATCTGGGCTTCTTTGAACTTCATGGAGGCTTTATTGGCAATAAATCGTGCGCTGATGGGGAGGATCTCCCTGCGCACATCCAGACCGTTCTGCTTGAGGGTGGTGCCGGTCTCCACGATATCCACGATCACATCGCTCAGGCCCAGGATGGGAGCCAGCTCGATGGAGCCGTTCAGCTTGATGACCTCGATCTCCCGGCAAATGGAGGCGTAATACTTTTTGGCGATGCGGGGGTACTTGGTCGCCACCCGGAGAGGACGCTGCTTGTTTTCTTTAAAATCCACCGGGGCGGCTTCTGCCATACGGCATTTGCCAAACCCCAGATCCAGCAGCTCGTAGACATCGTTGCCGCCTTCCAGCAGCACGTCCTTACCGACCACGCCGATATCCGCTGCGCCGTGCTCCACATAGATGGCAACATCGGAGGGCTTGACCAGCAGATAGCTTACCTCGCCGTCGGGATCCCGCAGAACCAGCTTGCGGTCGCCATCCTCCATGGCGCGGCAGTCGTAGCCGATCTGTTTGAAGAGATTGTATACCTTATCGCCCAGTCTTCCTTTGGGCAGAGCCACGTTCAGCATTGCTTACTCCACCTCCACAAATCGTTCGCCATTGAAGCGGTAGTGACGGTAGGCGAACAGATCCGGCGCTTCGCCGCTGGTCGCCAGCACCCTCAGCCCGCAATCCCGCAGGCTCTTGACGGCTGCCAGCACTTTGGCGGCATCGTCCTCGGGGCTGTAGCAGGCGAGGATGTCGATCTCCTCGCGCCGGGGAAGCATGAACAGGCTGTTAAGTTCGTCCAGATACAGGGCAAACCCGAAGCCGTCTGCATCCTTGCCCATCTTGGTCATCAAATGATCGTAACGGCCGCCGCTGAGCACCGCTCTGGGCGCGCCCTCCAGATAGCCGCGGAAGACGATACCATTGTAGTAGTCCAGATCGCTGTCGATGGAGAAATCCAGACGGATGCGGTTGCTCATGTCCAGCGCCTTCAGATCGCTGTAGAGCTGTTTCAGCTCCGCTACAGCACGAAGGGCTTCTTCGCCTGCCGCCAGCTCTGCAGCCTTCGCCAGCATCTCCTCCACCGTGCCGGTAAGGGTGATGAGACCGGCGAAACGTTCTGTCATCTCTTGGGAGACACCCTTCTGAGCCAGCAGGGTGCGCAGCTCGTGCACATTTTTCTGACTGATGAGCCCGAAAGCAGCGCGGCGGGTCTCGTCATCCAGAGCGCATTCGTTCATCAGACCGGCGGTAAGCCCCATATGGCTGATATCCAGCACATACTCCCGGTGGCAGCAGCGCAGGCTTTCCAACGCCAGCCATACCACCTCGCTGGTGGCATAGCGATCCACATTGCCCAGATACTCCACGCCGATCTGCTCGATTTCCTTAAACTCGTGGTCGGTGGGCGATGCGCGGTAGACGCTTTCGATATAATACAGCTTCTCCACGCCTTCACGCCCGCGGCGGGCATGCTTGACGATGGAAAGGGTAACATCGGGCTTCAGCGCCATCAGTTTGCCGTTACCATCGGTAAAGCTGAGCACCTGCTCGCTGGTCAGAAAGCTCTTGTTTTCCAGATAGAGGGCATATTCCTCGAACCGGCGCATGGGGAAACGCATGCAGCCATGCCCCTGATAAAGCTCCCGGAGCTCCAGTACCAAGCGTTCCTGTCCGCTCAGAAAAGACATTGTACTCATTCCAGATCCTCCTTGCCCTTACCGCCTGCCCCGCAGGCATGGGGTGATCTTAGCACACTTTACCGCTTTAGTCAAGTAAATCGCTAAAATGCTCTTGCTTTCTTCTTGCATTTTTGCCACGATATACTATAATACAGAAGGAAACCCAAATCAACCTAAGTACAGCGGAAAGGCAGGGACTTTTTCCTATGAAGAAACTCATCAACGAATTCAAAGCCTTCTGTGCCAAGGGCAACATCCTCGAGCTTGCCACCGGTATGATGATCGGCAGCGCCTTCACCACCATCGTTAACTCTCTGGTAAACGATGTGCTCATGCCCGTGATCGGCATCCTGACCGGCGGTCTGGATATGAGCGGCCTGTTCATTCCCCTGGACTTCAAGTTCGGCGAGTATGCCAACATCGATGCCGCCAAGGCTGCCGGTGTGGGCACCCTCAACTACGGCGCTTTCCTGCAGGCCATCATCAACTTCCTGATCATTGCCTTCTGCATCTTCATGCTGGTAAAGGCCATGTCCAAGCTGCTGCCCAAGAAGGAAGAAGCCCCCAAGAAGGAAGCCCGCAAGTGCCCCTTCTGCAAGATGGAGATCCACGACGAAGCCACCAAGTGCCCCCATTGCGCCAGCGAGCTGCCTGCCCAGGCCGAATAAGCACGCAAGCGGCATTCCGCGCTTTGCAACATAGAAAACCGGCCTGCATCCGTTTATTGTGGATGCAGGCCGGTTTTTTTCGTTTACTCGGCAGGTTGTACGAAGGCTTCCTTAACATAGGCGCAGATGCCCTCGCTCTCCACCAGGTACCAGCTGCCGCTTACCGACAACACATTCACCTCCGTGCCGGTGGGGCGCACGGCTGCCTTGGCGCTGCCCTGATCGGGTGCATTGCGCAGGTTCACGTTCTCGCTGCCGGTGCTGTCCTCCCTGTAGACGAGGATGCCTTTACAGGGGTATGCCGCGGCTTTTGCTGCCTGCCCCTCCACGGCGATGAGTACCTCTGCCTCGCCGGAAGGCACTTCATCGGCGGCTGCATCATCGGCCCCGGGCTGCTCCCCTTCCCCGTCCTTTTCTCCGGTCTCAAGGAGCGCCTGTGCTTCCTTGCTGCTGGCCGCAATGATGCCCTCATCGGTGGGCAGCAGATAGCGCAGGCAATCCAGCCGCAGCCAGCCCTCCTGCCCGTCCACATTCACCCGGGCGTATTCCTCGCCGATCTCCAGCACTGCCGCAAGCTGACCGGCCTTCAGCTGGGTGATCACCTTGGCGGTCTTGGAGGGTTCCTGCCGCAGCCCGGCCTGCCCGGTACGGGGTGCATGCACATAGCCGACGCGGCGCTGCTCGGTAGCATCATCGCCAAAGGTGAGCTGATGGGTGGGCACCACCACAGGGCCCTCCTCGGTATCCAGCAGGCTGGTGAGCACCCCCACAGAGGCTACCCACACGCTTTCGGAGCCGCCTTCCGGCAGTTCCCGCATGGCACCGAAGGAGCGTGACACAGGAGCCTCAGTGGGGGATGCGGCGTTAGGGGTGTTGGCATCGTCGGCGGGAGTGTCGTCCTCACCGGCAGGGGCATCGCCCACAGGGATATCGCCATCAAAATCGCCGGGGACGTTGGTCTCGGTGTCGTCGGCAGGGGTGTCGCCCGCTTCCGGGGCAGTATCGTCGGCGGGAGTGTCGTCCTCACCGGCAGGGGCATCGCCCACAGGGATATCACCATCGAAATCGCCGGGGACGTTGGTCTCGGTATCGTCGGCAGGGGTGTCGCCCGCTTCCGGGGCGGTATCATCGGCGGGAGTGTCGTCCTCACCGGCAGGGGCATCGCCCACAGGGATATCGCCATCGAAATCGCCGGGGACGTTGGTCTCGGTGTCGTCGGCAGGGGTGTCGCCCGCTTCCGGGGCGGTATCGTCGGCGGGGGTGTCGTCCCCGTCAGCAGCAGCGCCATCTCCGTCACCGGCAGGGCTGCCTCCGACCACAGGTGCATCGGTCTCGATAGGCATGAGCGAGTTGGGCGGGGCCTCGCCCGCCATACTGCCCGTGGGCGGTTCCTCGGCAAGGTCGGCATCGGCCACCCAGCCGGTAACGGCGCCAAAATGCACAAAGGTGCGTCCGTCCCGGCGGGCATCGGTCACAGAGAGGCGGGCTCCGTTGGCCACTCTGCCGATCAGGTTCCCTGCCTCATCGTACAGGGATACATAGCCCTCTGCATTGCTGGCATAGCCGTACCCAACCACCGCCGGTGCGGCCTCCTCCTGCTGGGCCAGGGCAGCGGGCAGCGCTTGGGCGCAAACCAGCAGCGCCAGCAGCAGGCTGCAAATTCTTCGGGTGATCTGCTTCATCTCTTTTCCTCCTCGAAACGAAATCGTAATTATTTCGTAATAATTACGATTTCATTATACAAACCCGCCTGCGGAGGAATCAAGAGAGCACCTGTAAACAAAGCGATGCATGGGCTATTTGTTAGCTTTGTAAACTTGCGGGGCATCGAAACAGAGAAAGCCCCAGAGGTATCGGAGGGCCGCAGCCCTCTGATTGCCGATCCGAAACCGGCGGCATGTATTGCGGCCCAAACCCAACCTTCGGTTGGTTTCGGGCTTCGGCTCTGCGGAGTGCTTCGCACTGTCCTCGCGCCTCGGTTCGCTCCGCTCACCCTTCCGGCGGTTTCGGAACCCTTGCGCAGCAAGGGGTTCGAAAAGAAGGAGGTAGCCCGCCGCTTGCCGCCCGGGGAGCCGTAGTCTCCTGGGCAAACGGAGCAAAAGACGTCAAAACAGTCGCCGCAGGCGAGGTTCATGACGAGCTGAAAGCGCCTGCACCCTGCGGGAAAGATTCCCGCAGGGTGCAGGCGCTTGTGCAAGCATTGTTATTCGGCTTCGTCGAAGGCCTCAAAGAAGCCGGGGCAGCTCCAGCTGCCGCAGGCACTGATGACATCATCGCCCACCAGCAGCTGCAGCACCAGGCCGTTGGTAAGGCCGATCTGCAAGGAGCCGGTGCCGCTTACGGCGGTGCTGTGGAAGTCTGCATCATCCAGCAGCACCTTCATCAGCTTGCGGGCCGCCTTGCCGGAGACAGTATCGCCGTCCAGCATGATCCAGTCCACCTGATCGGGCTCGCAGAGGGTATCGCCCAGTTCTTCATCGCCGATGGTGGCGGTGCCGGAGTAGCTGATGCGCTGGAACACCCGCAGGCTGCCATCCACCTTGGCGGCCACCATTGCGCCCTCCATGCCTTCCACGGCAAAGACGGGTTCGCCGGGGCCCGCTGCATTGGAAACGATGTTGCCGCTGCCCAGAGCAGGCTCCAGATTGTACTCATTGACCAGACCCAGCTCGCGCCCCAGCAAAGAGGAGGAAATGCCATCCGGGTAGGTGAGCATGCGGTAAGTAGCGCCGTTGACCATGATCAGGGGGAAGCTGTTGCCCTGACCGGTGGCAAAAAGGGTCTCGCCGCTGCGCTTGGCAGCACTGCTCATGGTAATGCTGTTGGCAGGCAGATCGCTCAGGGCGGGCGGTGCTTCGGTGACCACCGTGGTGCCCGCGGCGTGGGAATCGATCAGGTTGGCAGTGACCGCTGCCGGTGCCGGGCCGTTGCCGGGGTCGTTGGCCCACACGGCACCGCCGATGCACAGCACCAGCGCACAGCAGACCGCCATGGCCACCTGCCAGCGGGGCGCGGTGCGGTAGCTTTGCCTGCTGCCCTCCGCGGCGTTGATCTTGATCCTTGCCAGCAAACGGGCATCCGCCTCCAGGCCGCCCAGCTGACGGTCTGCGATCTCAGGCAGTTGTTTGAGCGCTTTCATGATGCAAGTCCTCCTTCGGTCAGTATCTGTTCCAGCTTCTTTCTTGCACGGGAAAGGCGGCTGGATATGGTGCCTTCCGGCAGATCGAGCATCTCTGCGATCTCGCTGATGCCGTACCCTTGGTAATAGTAGAGCAGTATCGCCTCGCGGAAGGTGGCGGGCAGCTTATGGATGGCCACCATCATGGCTTCTTCGTCGTCCCGCCGCTGGTGCTCATCCGGGGCGGGGATCATTTCGAATACCGGGCTGCCCAGCACCACCCGTTTGACCCATGCGCCGCGCCACAGATCGCGGCAGCGGTTGAGCGCCACCTTCAAAAGCCAGGCTTTTTCGCGGCCCTCCTCCAGCTCCGGCGCGTTGGTCATCAGCCGGACGAAAACATCCTGGCAGACATCCTCCGCCCGTTGGCGGTCGCCCAGGTAGAAGTAGCTTACGCGTAAAACATCGGTGGCGTACTTCTCGTAGAGTTCTTCAAAGTTCGTCATTCCCGAACCTCCGTTACACCGCAGCCCCATTTGGATCGATAAGCATGATGGGCCTGCTCACACACTAAACGAAACACTGTTCCTTTTTCTTGCACCCGAAAAACATTTTTTGAGAAAATTTTTCTGCTAAAAAGCAGCGCTCTGTGCTATGATAGCACGACCATGCCCGGCTTGGGTAGCGGTACTTTTTACAAAGTGTTCACCAACCCTGTTGGCAATTGTGCTATAATGGGCGGGATCAAACCATTGCTATGAAGGGAGGCCGCCCCGCATGATCAGGCTGGAGCAGGTGACCAAGCGCTACGGCAGCGTGCAGGCCCTCAAAGGCGTGAGCCTGGAGGTAAAAAAAGGCGAGGTGCTGGGGCTGCTGGGGCAGAACGGCGCAGGCAAGACCACGCTGCTGAACATCCTCACCGGGTACCTGGCCCCCACCGGCGGCAGAGCGCTCATCGGCGGGTACGACCCCCTGCTGGAGAGCCGGGAGGCCAAGCGGCGGCTTGGTTACCTGCCGGAGCACCCGCCCCTTTACGACGAGATGACCGTGCGGGAGTACCTCTCCTTTGCCGCAGAGCTGAAGGGCGTTGTGCGCAGAGCCATCCCTGCTCATGTGGATGAGGTGATGGCCCTGACCGGCCTCAGCGATATGCAGAACCGCCTGCTCAGCCACCTGAGCAAGGGCTACCGCCAGCGGGCAGGCTTTGCCCAGGCCATGTGCGGCGACCCGGAGGTACTGGTGCTGGACGAGCCCACCGTTGGGCTGGACCCCAAGCAGATCACGGAGATCCGGCAGCTGATCCAGTCGCTTGCCAAAGGGCGCACCATTGTGTTTTCCTCTCATATATTGAGCGAGGTGCAGCAGCTCTGCACCCATGTGGTCATCCTCCACGACGGCCTTGTGCGGGTGGACAGCCCCATGGCCACTCTGGGTCAGGGCAGCGAGACCACCCTGCGGCTCTGTGCCGCAGCGGATGAGACCCGTCTGCTCACCGCCGTGAAGCAGCTGGATGGCGTATGCCGCATAGAAGCGCAGCCCACCGCCCGGGAGGGGGCCGCGGAGCTGCTCATCACCTTCCGGGAGGTTCAGGAGCCGGAGCGCCGCCTTTCTGCCCTCCTGAGCCATCTGGGCGCGCCCATCCTGCATCTTTCCCGGCAGGGCGGCAGCCTGGAGCAGATCTTTCTGGATGCCATCTCCGGCGATGCCCACTGAGCCTTGCCCCAACAGGAGGAACCGATATGCTGACCATTTTCCGGCGGGACTTTCTCGCCTATTACCGAACGCCGGTGGGCTATGTATTCGCCGGGGCGTTCCTGACCCTTTCCGGGTTGATCTTCTACCTTTATAATCTGCAAAACCTCTCCGGCGATCTGCTGGGCTTTCTTTCCCAGATGACGCTGATGAGCATGCTGCTGTGCCCGCTGCTGAGCATGCGCCTGTTCTGCGAGGAGCGGCAGAAGGGCACCGAGCAGCTGCCCTTCACCGCCCCGGTCTCTCTGGGGAGCGTGGTGCTGGGCAAGTATCTGGCCGCCGCCTGCGTTATGCTGATCACCATCGGGCTGACGAACGTATACACCCTCATCATTGCCATCTACGGCAGGGTATACCCCGGCGAGTGGCTGGTGGGCTATCTGGGCTTTACGCTGCAAAGCCTGAGCTTTCTGGCGCTGGATGTGCTGGTGAGCTGCTTTGCCAAAAGCCAGATGACCGGAGCCATCGCAGGCTTTGCCGCCAACTTTCTCCTCTGGATGATCGACCTTCTGGCCGCCCATGTGCCCTTTGCCTGGCTCAGCATCGTGCTGGGCTTCATCAGCCTGTACGACCGCTACGAGCCCTTTCTGCTGGGGCAGCTGAGCCCTGCCTGCATCGTGTTCTTTCTCAGCTTTATCGTCGTATGCCTGATGGGGGCTGCCCGCACGCTGGATGCCCGCCGTTTTTCGGAAGGAGGCGGCGCATGAAGAAGCTGTTTACCACGCTCATGGGCAGGCTCCGGCAGCCCAAATGGCGGCACGGCAAGCTGAGCACCCTGCTGATGCTGCTGGCGGTGCTGGTGGCGGTGCTGCTGAACATCGCCGTACAAAAAGCCGAGGATACCTATGCCCTCAGGATGGATCTGAGCTTTAACCGCTACGCCACCACCGGGCAGGAGACCCAGCGGCTGGTGGCTGCGCTGGCAAACGATGCAGAGATGTACCTGCTCTATCAAAACGGCGAGGAAAACTCCCAGCTGCTGCAGGTGCTTTCCCGATACGCGGCCCTCTCCGACCGCATCACCCTGCTGCCCACCGACATCAGCCGCAACCCGGGCCTGTTGACCCGCTTCTCCGGCGATCTGGATACGGTGCTGGAGGCGGACAGCGTTATCGTCAACTGCCCTGCCACCGGCCGCTACCGGGTGCTGGACTACGGCGATTTCTACACTCAGGGCTACGACATCCAGCTGGGCGATTTCGTGGTGGAGGGCATCAGCTACGAAAAAGAGCTTACCGAGGCGCTGGTCTATGTTACCCAGCCCACCGTGCCCACCGTTGGCTTTTTGCAAGGCCACGGCGAATACACCCTGGAAGACCTTTCCGTGCTGGCAGACCTGCTGGAGAGCAACCACTACGGCGTTTCTACCGTAAACCTGCTGGCAGGCGATACGCTGGAGGGCATCCATGTGCTGCTGCTGGCCTGCCCCGTAAACGACCTGGACGATACGGAGATCGAAACGATCGCCGCCTTTGCCCAAAACGGCGGCAACCTGTTCGTGGTGCGCGATTACACCGACCCCGTGGAGAAGATGCCCAACTACCTTTCCCTGCTGCGCAGCTATGGCGTTACGCCCCTGCCGGGCGTGGCGGTGGCAAGTGAAGAGGATGCGGGCAGCTACTACGGCGAGCCCCTGTACCTGCTGCCCTACATGGCGGAGATCGACCTGACGCTGCCGCTGATCACCGCCGGGATGGATGTGCTCATGATGCCCGCCGCCTGTGCCTTTGAAACGCCCCCCGAGCCGGGCACCGGCGACCTGAGCCTGAGCGTGGGCACGGTGCTGAAGACCGGCCCCAATGCCTACCTGCGCAACGTGAGCGACGGGCTGGATACCATCGACAAGCAGCCCGGAGATCACACCGGCGAATTGCCGCTGGCGCTGTTTGCCCACCGGATGCACTACAACGGCAACGTGAGCAGGCTATTCGCCATCGGCAACAGCACTGTGCTGGCCGATTCCTACATATACCAGCGCACCTTCAGTGAGCAGTTCGTGGTCGCCGTGATGAACGAGCTGATGCCCGAAAACACCATCTCGCTGGATGTGATGGCCGCACCGGCCTTCCGCCCTGCCCTGACGGCAGGCAGCCAGCACCTGGGCATCGCGCTGCTGATCGCCCTGCCGCTGTGCTGCCTGCTGGCAGCCCTGCTGGTGCTCTGGCCCCGGCGAAACCGCTAAAAGGAGCATTATGATGGAGCATCCCCTCAAAAGCAAACAAAGAAAGCCGCTGCGCCCCGCATGGCTGGCGGTGCTGCTGCTGGCCGCCGCCCTTGTGCTGCTGGCGCTGGTGCTGCTTTGGCCCAGGCTGTTCCCCGCCCCGGTAAAGCAGCTCTACCCGGATCCCGTTGCGGTGCTGCCCTACGAGACCCTGCACCAAAACGACGCGGAGCAGCTTTCCGCCATCACGGTGGAGCCCCTCGGCGGCGAAAGCTACACCCTGCGCCATACCGGCGGCACCCTGCTGCTGGAGACGGAGGAGGGCCTGCTGGATATCAACGACAGCCTGTGCGCCTCCTTCCTGGAGGCCGCCACCACCATCGCCGTGGAGAACGTGGTCACCCGGGATGCTACGGAGGTGGCAGAGCACCTTTCCGATATGGGGCTGGAGCCGCCGCAGATCACCGTGCGCATCACCTATACCGATGGACGTGAGGAGCTTTTCCACATCGGGGGCAATGTGCCCAATACCACCTACAGCTACTTCCGCTGGTCCGGCGATGAAGGCATCTACATGTGCGATGCGGGCATCCCGGAGCTGTTTTCCTACACCGCCAATCAGCTGCTGCCGTTCTCTCAGCCAACGCTGATCTCTTCTCTGGTAGACAGGCTCACCATTGCCAACGAGGCGGGGAAGCTGGAGCTTTCCCTCCGGCGGGACAGCCTTGGCAACACTGCCGGGCAGCTGCATTCCCCCATCAGCTACCCCATCAACAACGACAGTGCCGCCGCCCTGTACACCGCTCTGGAGAACTTCCGGCTGGGCACTCTGCTGGGCGATGCGGCAGCCCTCTCCAGGGAACTGGGCTTCGATGCCCCGGTCTGCACCGTGGATATCCACCAGCAGGAGGGCATGTTCACCCGCATCAACGAAGAAGGCCAGCTGGTGGTGGAAAACACCTCCACCCAGCAGCTGCGCTTCGTCTTTGGCCGCCCGGAGGACGAGTACTTCTACACCTGTGCCTACGAGGGCAAGGCCTATCTGGTCAGTCGTTTTCTGGTGGAGGGGTTGGTGGCAGCCGCCCCGGAAGCGCTGCTGACCGCCCACCCTGCCGACTTGGGCGGCTGGCCTGCGCAGATCGCCCTGGAGACCCCTTCCGGCTCCCTGACCGTGACCGTTCGCCAGGAGCTGCGCCTGCAGGAGAACGGCGAGCCGGAAGAAAACGAGGATGGCGAGTGGATCTACGATACCATTGCCACGCTGGATGGGCAGCCCCTGCCCGCCCAGCAGGCAGAGGCGCTGGTCAAGCGGCTCCGGGCCCTCAGTTTCTCGGGCAGGCTGCCGGAGGGCTGGTCGCCGGGCGAGGCGGCTCCCCGCTGGAAACTGACCCTCACCGATGCCGACGGCAACGCCCGCACCCTTGCCGCCTACCGGCTGGATGCCTTCTCCGATGCAGTGACCGTGGATGGCGTTGCCCTGCACTACTGCTACGTAGAAGCGCTGGATGCCGCCCTTGGCGAGCTGAAGCCGTAAAGCGGCAAGGCGTTTTCGGGGGAGGTGCTTCGGGGCGCTGCCCCAGACCCCGGCAGGGGCATGATGCCCCTGCACCCCGCCCCAATATACAGAAACAGAGCACCCGTAGCCGTTGCCGAAACGGTGGTGGGTGCTCTGTTGTTTGTTCTTGCTTATTGCAAAGGGTTCATTCGCTGCGCAAAGTCGCCCGGTCGGCCATGCGGGTCTCCACATAGCGGAAACCGGCCTCGTGGTAGATCCTTTCGGCGCTGTCGTCGCCGGGCCACAGGTAGCAGGCTTCGATGCCGTTTTGCCTGCAATGCTCCACAAAGCAGGCGATCAGGCTCCTGCCCACGCCCATTTTCCGGTATGCCGGGGCCACCAGCAGGTAATCCACCCGGCAGATGCCCTCTGCTGTGTGGGCATAGGTCATGCCCACAGGTCTGCCCTCAACAGCGGCAACGAAAAACAAGGTATTGTCATTCTCCAGCGCCCGCTTCGCCACCGGGATCTCCCAGGGTTCGCCCGCCGGTTCAAAGATCCCGCTGCCGTATTCCTCCCGCCAATGAGATGCCCGCTGTACATCGATGCCCGGGCGGGGCTGCAGGGTACTGGGGGCCTTCAGCACCATATAGCGCTGAGGCTCCGACCAATGCTCAAAGCCATGGGCCGAAAGTACAGAGCCGATCTCCGCAAAATATCCTTCATCGAAGGCTGAGCCGTACAGGTTGGGCCGAATGCCCTTTCCGCGGTAAAAGCGGAGGACATCCTCCAGCACAGCAGCCGGATCATCGATGCGGTGCCGGTAGAGAAGGGCGTGGTTGGAATCGTAGGAATCCCTGTTCTGTTCGTTGTAGAAAAGGATGCCGTAGGGCCGTTCCTCATAGGCGGCGATCCCCTTGGGGAAGAGATCCTCCTCCCGGTAAAAGCGTTCCATATTCATCTCATCAAGCCTCAAAGGAATACATCCGATAGATCTTTTTGGCAAAGCTGCCTGCAAACAGCCTGCGGAAGATGGCTGCCTCCACACCCTTCAGCTGCCGGATCATGGCTTCGGGGGCCATGCTCTGCTGGCCCAGATAACGATAGCCCGCATCGGCTGCCAGCTTCTCCGGCTCGTCGATGCCGTAGGTCTCCGTTACGCCCACGGTGTTGATGGGGTTCTTATAGCGGCTGGCCTTTGCGCCGAAGGTGGTGTAGCAATCCATCAGCACAAGGGTATGGGCAAAGCGGCTGCGGATGGCGCTGAGCAGCGCCGTTACCTGCTCAAGGGTAAGGTACATGCACAGCCCCTCCAGCACCACGATGCCAGTCTCCGCCTCAGGGATCCGGCTGAGCCAATCCACCCGGGTGGCATCTCCGGCCAGCATATGATAGTTCCCTTCCTCGGTATAATGGTGGCGGCGCTCCGCGATCACATCGGGCAGATCCACATCGTACCAGCTGCATGCCTTTGCCCCGATGCGCCGGGCGCGGCTGTCCAGCCCGCAGCCGATGTGCAGCACCGTGGCCTGCTCCGCTGCCGCAAGCTGCTCCCGTACCCAGCCATCGTACACCGCTGCACGCATGGACATGGAGTAGGCCAGCCACTTGGAGCGGGCCTTGCCCTTCAGCGGAAATGCTGCTTCGGCCCAGATCCGCTCGGCGGTGGGGTCGCTGAGGATGATGCCCTTTCGGCTGACCAGCGCTTTGCCGTAAAGGGGTATGTACAGGGTCTTGCTTACATTCTGCATGGTTTGCCTCCGGTATACGTGTGCTTTGGGCAGGGCATGCCCTGCCGATAGACCGATGATAGCACAAAACACTCCCGGATGCCAGCCGTCCGACCGAAAGCAGCAGCATGCAGGGTTCAAAGCAGCCAACCGGCCGCTCACTCCCCCACCTGCCGCAGCACCGCCCGGAGCACGCTCATCAGCACCGGGCCGCCTATCAGCCCCAGCACCCCGAACAGCCGAAAGCCTGCGTACATGGCCGCCATGGTCACCAGCGGGTGCAGCCCCAGCTGCCTGCCCACAATGCGCGGCTCCGCCACCTGCCGGATGATCACCGTGCCCACATAGGCAGCCGCCATCAGTATGCCGGTATGGGTGTTGCCCCCGATGAAGGAAAGGATGCTCCAGGGCACCAGAAACAGCCCTGCACCCAGCACGGGCAGACTGTCCATCAGGCCGATGGCAAGCCCCGCCACCAGCCCGTAGGGCACCCGGAACAGCCAGAACAGCAGCACCAGAAAGCCCATGATCAGCACCGATACGATCAGCTGGCTCTTCAGCTGCCCGTAGATGCTTTTGAGCACATCCTGCCGGATCCGGCCCGCCTGCCTGCGAAGCCCCTGCGGCAGCAGGCGGCGGAAAAACCGCAGGATGCGCTCCCGGTCGGCGGCAAAATAGTAGGTGCCCATCAGAATGAGCACCAGCGCCAGCAGCACATGGGGTATGCCCAGCGCCGTGCTCCACGCCCCTGTGGTGAGCCAGCCGGAGAGCGTAGCCGCCCAGCCCACCGCCTGCTGGGCCAGTGAGGAGACCGCATTGCCGATCAGCTCCGGCACATAGTCGGGCATCAGTGCCAGATAGCGGTCGTACAGGGCACGCAGATTGGGCAGTGCCGTGCCGGTGACCCACCCCACCAGCTGGGGCAGCACCCGCACCATAGCCCCCAACTCCTGCCCGATGCGGGAAAGCAGCAGCCCCGCCAGCGTGCCCGCCACGCCAAAGAGCAGCAGCATGCCCAGCAGCGTGGCCGTTTTACGCCCCAGATGCACACGCCCGAGCCGCTGCCCCAGCCGCCCCACAAAGGGCTCCAGCATCCGGGCGCAGCCCAGCGCCACCGCAAAGGGCCACAGATAGGGCAAAACCGCAAAAAGAACCGCCGTCAGCCCGATCACAGCCGTGATCCACAGCCCCTTCTGGGGCAGCCTGCTGAAGCGGCGGTTCCATTGTTTGATCCGTTGGGTAAGCTCCATTCTATCCCTCCGCCGGGCCGCGGCGGAAGCAGCAGGCCTCATGGTCTATCACCAGACCGATGGCCTGCAGGTAGCTGTACACCGTCACCGAGCCCATATACTTCATGCCCCGCCTGCGCAGATCGGCAGAGAGGCGGTCGCTGAGGGGAGAGGTGGTAACGGCGGGGCCGTGGTTGGTCACCGGCTTCCCATCCGGGGTAAAGGAGTAGAGATATTCGGCAAAGCTGCCGTATTCCCGGCAGATCTCCAGATAGACCCGGGCATTCCGCACCGCGCCTTCGATCTTTCTGCGGCAGCGCACAATGCCTGCATCCTCCATCAGCGCATCGATCTTAGCTTGCCCGTAGGCAGCGATTCGATGCGCATCAAAGCCATCGAAGGCACGGCGGAAGTTTTCCCGCTTGCTGAGGATGACCTGCCAGCTGAGCCCGGCCTGAAAAGCCTCCAGAAGCAGCAGCTCGTACAGCTTCTTTTCATCGCGGGTAGGGATGCCCCACTCCTCGTCGTGGTAGTGGATAAGCAAAGACCCCCGTGCCCACGAGCACCGGGGTCTGTCTGCTGCGGGGCGCATCAGAAGCGGCCGCCGCCACCGCCGTGGCTGGCACCGCTGGAGCCCACGTGTACACCGCTGCCGCCGCCACCGCTGAAGCCGCCGCCGCTGGAGCGGGGCGGGTCGGGCTTGCGCACCCGGGTGGTGGTGGTGTGGGTGTAGGTATCTTCAGTATCGGTCATGTTGAGGGTGCTGTTCTCGGCCACCTGATAGCTGTAGGTGCTGCCCTTGAGCTTGTAGGAGCCGTGTACGCTGCCGTAGAAGATGGCAGCCACCACAACGCCGATGATGGCGCAGAGCAGGATCTCGCCGCCGGTGAGCGCCTTGTGGCGGGCGGTGAGCACCTGGCCGGTAAGCACATCGTACTGGTACTGGCCCTCGGGGATGCCTGCGCGGTAGTAGCGCTCCACCGTATCGATCATGTAGAGCACGCCATCCGCATAGCGCCTGGAGCTCAGATAGGAGGTGCTGCTATTGATCGCGGAATCGATACGCTCGTCGGTCATGTAGTCGATCATCACGCCGGTGGTGGTAATGTAGTGGTAGCGCTCATACATGTCGATCAGGTAGCCGATGCCGCTGTTTTCCGCATCCAGGCCGTAGCCGCCGTAATCGTAGAATTCATCTGCCAGCTGCTGAGCGCTGATGCCATCGTGGGAGCGGTTGGCGGTCATGACCACGAAATCGCAGCCGGTGTTCTGCTGGAACTGGGCAATGCGCTGGGCGATCTGCGCTTCCTCGGCTGTGGTGAACAGGTCTGCATCATCGCGGATGCGGGAGGTATCGGCAGAGGCATCGGGCAGCACCACGGGGGCGGGGACGTTGGTGACGACAGGGGTCTCCTGCTGCACGGAAACGACCTCATCCGCGGCGGGTTCCTCTTCTTCGTCTTCTTCATCCTCTTCGTTATCGATCAGGTTGATGCCGCCGTTCTGGGTAAAATCATCACCGAACAGGGAGGACAGATCCAGCGCCTGCGCCGCCATGGGAAACGCCAGCAGAAGCGCCAGCAGCAGGGCAAAAAGCCGGATGAAAGATCTCTTCATGGGGTTCAACTCCTTCACAAGGCTGATGGCGGGCAATGCCCCATCAGAACAGGAAATAGCTTGCCACGCAGGCAACGGCAAAAACCAGTGCGCCGATCATCAGCGCCTTGCGCAGCAGCTTGCCCTTATCCACGGGCAGCTTGCCGCATACCTCGCCGGTGCAGCCGTTCATGGAGAAATAGTAGGGATCATCCTTGTTCTCCGGGTTAGGGTAGGTGAGCACCCAGGTGGGCAGGAGCACATACTCGCTCTTCGTCTGCCGGATGGCGGTGTTGGTGGCGCCCCGGCAGCTCTGGTAGCCGTGCCCGGCGGTGAGCAGCGCCTGCACATAGCCGGTCACCTCGCTCTGCACATCCCGCTGCACATCGGCGGCTTCGATATCCCGGCGCTCGGCCACAAAGCCGGAGAGATAGGCATCATCAAACTTCTTGGCGTTGCCCAGCGGGAAGGGGTGGATGCCGTCGGACAGCTTGCGGTTGGCCTTTTGCAGGGCGGGGCGCATCACATTGCTGAAGCGGATGCGGCCCTCGCGGCGCACCCGGTAGTGGTGGGTGTCGGTAATGATGTAATCGCCCCGGGTGTGGGTCTCGCTGCGGGTGCCCTCACCGGCGAAAGCGCCATCCAGCGTGCACTCAGTTACAAAATGGGGGTAGTACACGCCGTTCATCTTCTCCACCTCGGCCTGGCGGAAGAAGCCGCTGGGGATGTACTTCTTGCCCTTGGCCCAGTTCATGAAGGCATCCACGGCTTTTTCCTTGCCGATGGCAAAGGGCAGCACCTTATCGGGCCGCATATCGGCAGAGAGCTTGCCCTGCAGCACCACCGGGCTGTGGCAGTAGTAGCAGCTGGTGGCCACGGTGGTCTCGTCGGTCATGATCTCGCTGCCGCAGTTCTGGCAGCGGTACACCACCTGTGAGCCGGTCTGGGCCTGCCCCTCGGTGCTCTGCTGGCCTTCGGCGGCCTCCTGCTGGGGCGCTTCGCCCATCACTTCGGCCTCGGAGAAAACAGAGCTGCAGAAGGGACACTTCCACTTCTGGGAATCGGGATCAAAATTCAGGTACGCACCGCAGCTTGAGCATTTATAGGTAACTCCGGCCATGCTTTCACCTCATTTATTCGTGGGGGCGGCTCCGGTGGGCGAAGCCACGTCTGGTAACAGTATACCATGCTTTTGGGCAAAACACAATTGCTGTATACAGCCCCTGAAAGGGGCACAGAAAAGAGAACCGCCGAAAAACAGCGGTTCCCTTGGTTATGCGGTTAGTTACCGGTCAGTGCCCGGCCGATCAATACATGCCGCCCATGCCGGGGTTGGCGGGAGCAGCGGGTTCGGGAGCGGGAATGTCGGCCACCAGAGACTCGGTGGTGAGCACCAGGGCAGAAACGCTGGCGGCGTTCTGCAGAGCAGAACGGGTCACCTTGGTGGGGTCGATGATGCCGCGCTCGATCATATCCACGTACTCGCCCTTGAGAGCGTCGTAGCCGTAGCCGGTCTTGCCGCTGGTCTTAACGTTCTCAACGATCACGCTGCCGTCGATTCCGGCATTCTTGCTGATCTGGCGCAGGGGCTCCTCCAGGGAGCGCAGAATGATCTGCACACCGGTCTTGGCATCGCCGGTGTACTCATCCAGCAGAGCCTTCACATCGGGGATCACGTTCATCAGAGCGATGCCGCCGCCGGGCACGATGCCCTCTTCCACAGCAGCACGGGTGGCAGCCAGAGCATCTTCGATGCGCAGCTTGCGCTCCTTCATTTCCACCTCGGTAGCAGCGCCGACCTGCACAACAGCCACGCCGCCGGCCAGCTTGGCCAGACGCTCCTGCAGCTTTTCGCGGTCGTAATCGCTGGTGGTCTCTTCGATCTGGGAACGGATGCTGGCAACGCGGGCCTGGATGGCATCGGTAGCGCCGGCACCTTCCACGATGGTGGTGTTTTCCTTATCCACCTTTACCTGGCGGGCGGTGCCCAGCATGTCGATGGTGGTCTCCTTCAGCTCCAGGCCCAGCTCCTCGCTGATGACCTCGCCGCCGGTGAGGATGGCGATGTCGCGGAGCATTTCCTTGCGGCGGTCGCCGAAGCCGGGGGCCTTAACGGCAACGCAGGTGAAGGTACCGCGCAGCTTGTTGACCACCAGGGTGGCCAGGGCCTCGCCTTCGATATCCTCAGCGATGATGAGCAGCTTGCGGCCGCTCTGCACCACCTGCTCCAGCACGGGCAGGATCTCCTGGATGTTGGTGATCTTCTTGTCGGTGATCAGGATGAAGGGGTTATCCAGAACGGCCTCCATCTTGTCGGTATCGGTCACCATGTAGGCGCTGGCGTAGCCGCGGTCGAACTGCATGCCCTCAACGGTGGTCAGCTCGGTCTTCATGGTCTTGCTCTCTTCAACGGTGATAACGCCGTCGTTGCCCACGGTCTCCATGGCTTCGGAGATCAGCTTGCCGATCTCTTCATCGCCGGCAGAGATGCTGGCAACCTGAGCGATGGACTGCTTGCCGCTGATAGGCTGGCTCAGCTTCTGCAGGCCTTCCACGGCAGCAGCCACACCGGCCTCGATGCCGCGCTTGAGCACCATGGGGTTGGCACCGGCAGCCAGGTTGCGCAGGCCCTCGCGGATGATGGCCTGAGCCAGCAGGGTGGCGGTGGTGGTGCCGTCGCCGGCCACGTCGTTGGTCTTGGTGGAAACTTCCTTCACCAGCTGGGCGCCCATGTTCTCAAAGGCATCCTCCAGCTCGATCTCCTTGGCGATGGTAACGCCGTCGTTGGTGATGAGGGGAGCGCCGAACTTCTTGTCCAGCACTACGTTGCGGCCCTTGGGGCCAAGGGTGATCTTAACGGTATCAGCCAGAGCGTTAACGCCCTTTTCCAGTGCGCGGCGGGCTTCCTCGCCGTACTTGATCTGCTTAGCCATAATACATCTTCCTCCTCGAGACTGCTATCTAAAAAAGATTGGGGGAACGCTTATTCCACGGTGGCCAGGATATCGTTCTGGCGAACGATGATCAGCTCCTGGCCGTCGATCTTTACTTCGGTGCCGGCGTACTTGGAGTAGATCACCTTGTCGCCCACCTTAACATTCATGGTAATTTCCTTGCCATCCACCAGACCGCCGGGGCCAACAGCCAGCACTTCGGCCATCTGGGGCTTTTCCTTGGCGGCGCCGGTAAGCAAAATGCCGCTCTTGGTGGTTTCTTCGATCTCCACGTTCTTGATGACCACGCGGTCGCCCAAAGGCTTGACGTTCATAATACGGTATCCTCCTTGAAATATGATACGATGTTCCGGGTTTGTTAGCACTCGGAATGGTCGAGTGCTAACAACCTTTGTTAGTTTACGTTATTTCTGCCAGCGGTGCAAGGGGAAAAACCGTTAAATTTATGTAAATTTCCGATTTTCAAATGCGCAAACGCTGCAAAACGGGTTCGTTTCTTCTTATTTTCGTGTTTTACTCGCTTTTTCTTTCGTTTTTATCCGTTTTTGTTTTCTGTGCAGGCCATGCTGGCACGACCGGTGCCCCTGTGGTACAATGAAGCCCGAAAGGAAGGAAGCACCTATGAGCAAAACACCCTCTGCCCTGCTGCTGGAATGGTACGATACGGTCAAGCGCGATCTGCCCTGGCGGCACACCCGGGATCCCTACCGCATCTGGCTGAGCGAGATCATGCTCCAGCAGACCCGGGTGGAGACCGTAAAGGGCTACTACGCCCGCTTTCTGGAGCGCTGCCCCACCGTAGGTGCGCTGGCAGAGGCCCCGGAGGAAGTGGTGCTCAAACTGTGGGAGGGGCTGGGCTATTACAGCCGCGCCCGCAACCTGCAAAAGGCCGCAAAGACCATCACAGAGGAGCTGGGCGGGGTATTCCCTTCCGATTACGAAAGCATCCTCAGGCTTTCCGGCATCGGGCCGTACACGGCGGGAGCCATTGCCAGCATTGCCTTCGGGCAGGACGTGCCTGCGGTGGATGGCAATGTGTACCGGGTGGCCTCCCGGTTTTTCGGCATCCGGGAGGATGTGGCCAGCCCCCCGGTGCAGAAGCAGATCCGCAGGCTGGTGCAGGAGAGCATCCCGGAGGATCGCCCGGGAGACTACAACCAGGCCCTGATGGAGCTGGGCGCTACCCTGTGCAGCCCCCGGCAGCCCCGGTGCGACCTGTGCCCCTGGCAGCACCTGTGCGATGCCTGCCGGGAGGGCGACCAGGACAGCCTGCCCATCCATGAAAAGAAGCAAGCCCCCAAAGCCGTGGAGGTGGCCGTGTGTCTGCTCACCTTCGGCGACCGGGTGCTGGTGCTGCCCCGGCAGGAGCGTATGCTCAAAGGGCTGTATGTATTCTGGCTCACCGAAGAGGAGACAGTGCCGGAGCGGATCCTGCAGCTGCTGCGGGAGGACGGGCTCCGATGCACCTTCCGGGAGCATCTGGGAGAAGCGAAGCATGTGTTCACCCACCGGGTGTGGAACATGCAGCTTTTGCACTATGCCCTGGAGGCCATGCCGGAGGACAGCTGGCTCAGGAGCCGTCAGGCACGGCTGGTCACCGCCCGGGAGTTGGAGACCCTGCCCCTGCCCACTGCGGTAAAGGCGGCACGAAAGGCTGCCATGGAGCTGTTAATGAAATGAAATTCAGCGCATCCCCCAAACCAAAGCAAGGGTGATGCGCTGCTTTTGTTTGCTGCCCGGTACTCGCACTGTGGCATTGCACACAATACAAAGCCCGCCCCGGCACAAGGCGAGGGCGGGCAGGCGCAGGCGCTGTCGGTGAGTCGTACAGCATACCGGGCCCTACAGGTTCACTGCGCAGGCCTGTATTTGGCCACTTCGCCGGTGAACAGGTCTGCACAATAGCTGTGTGCGGACAGGAATGTGCCTGTTCCGGCATCGTACAGCTGGAGCTGTATGCACCACCCGGGCAGACAGACATTGTGATCGTTGGGCATCCACATGGGCATCACCCGAGAGATCCGTACCCGGTGTTGCTTCCAGAATTGTTCCTCATCGTAATCCGTGAAGCCCAGAACGACACTGCACGTGACGACCCGATCCTCAACGACTGCTTCCAGCACCTTTTCGGCGGCCTGTTGCCATGGAATGGGTTGACCGGTCAGGCGCTCATCGCCGGTGACCTGCAGGGTCGCCAGTTCCAGCTTGACCAACCGCTGCTCATCGAAGGCGAAAGCTGCCCACGGATAATCCATGATATGGAGTGCAGCTTCGCCGGCAGGCGGCTGACTGCTCCGGTCAACGATCTGATTCATGTATTCCGTGAACAGGCCGCCGATCCGGTAAGGCAGCAAAACGATGGTGGTATCGCTGCCATACTGATGCTTTCTGCATACATAGCCGGTATCAGGTTCGGCAGTGAAATCAAGGTTTTCCAGAAAAGAGAGACAGCTGGTATAGATGCTCTCCAGTTCCGGGTCTGTGATAGGGAACAGATCCTCTGCCGCACGCTCTGTAAAGCAGCTTGCATCGTAAGCGGCCATACGGCTGTAGCCATCCGCCCACATGCCGGTAAAGGCATTATCGAGGTTCATGCTATCCCCTGCTTCAAATGCCGGATGCAGCTCAAAATGTTGCCTGAGCGCCTGCATGATCGCTTTGTTTGAGATGGGTCTGCCGGTCATGGTGATCCTGCAGAGTTTTTCAGGCAGATCCTCCTGCACGATAGCATGGATCGCGATGCTGTGCCCCTGATGATCCAGCGTGCCGACAGTCCACAGCCCATCCTCCGCCAGCGCCGTACTGCATATGAGTATACCAGCCAGACAGAGACAGAGGATTCGGTTCTTCTTCATGTTCAGCACTCCTTTGAACGCTTGGCAAGAAGCAGTGATGTGTCGTGCTTTACCGGCCTTCCAGAACGAAAGAGACCTTGCCGTTCTTGCCGCCGGTGTACAGCTGCTCATCATCCTCTGTATACTGGGTCACGGTGAAGGGCACCTCCAGCACAACACCTCCATCTTTGGCCTGCATCTCATGCAGATGCGCTGCCATATCCGCAGTGAGCGGCACATCCAGCACCGTATGCACAGCGCCATCCTTGCCCACATAGGCATCCATCGCGGTATTGCCGATGGACACACCGCCAAAGTATACGCGCTGCATATCCAGAAGCAGCAGCTGTTTGCCCGGCGCGACCATCTTGCGAACAGGGCCAAAGCCGTTCTCCGTCCACAGCCAGTGGTGGTCGCGCTCCACATCCGGCTCCGCAGGCTCCGGCGCACCGCCCTCGCCCACATAGCAGCCATCCGGATCCAGGTTCCACATGGGGTGCAGCTCGTACACTTCGCCATCTCTGGGTACAGCGGTCAAAGCCACCACCAGCACATTCTTTTCGGCAGACCACGACACCTCGGATACCTGAATATCGATCAGCTCATCGCCCACGGTAAACTGCTCCGGATCAGTCTGCAGGTTTGCCATGATCGCATCGTATTTTTCGGGATCCACCTCCTGCAGGGTATCAAAGCGATCGCTGTAGTACCACTCCAGCCCGCAGCTGATGACCGCATAGGCGGTTGCGCACAGCATAACAGTGATCAGCGCCCAGACGAGCGCAGTACGCAGAACAAAACGTTTCACAGGTTCTTCCTCCTTCTGTTGGGGCAGCCTGTGAATCATCTGTTCCATACGCTTGGCAAAATCCTCTTCCATATGAGGGCACAGGCCCCTGAGACGTTCCTGATCCAGCTTCATCACAGCTCCACCTCCTCTTTCAGCATTTTTCGCAGTTGCCGCCTTGCCCGGAAAAGACGGTTCTTTACAGCAGCCACCGGCAACCCCAAGGATGCCGCCACCTCGCTTTCCTTCATGCCCTCCATGTATTTGAGCAGAAAGGGCGTGCGCAGCGATTCCGGCAGGGCCTGCAAAGCATCCCGCAGACCCGTATCCTCCGGCGGCAGACAGACCTCCTCCGGGATCTGCCCGGGTGCGCACCGTTTGCGGCTGCGCAGGATCATGTAGCATTCGTTGATCACGATCCGCATCATCCACGCCCGCTCGGTACCCTCCCGTGCTTTCTCCCGCATACGCCAGGCATTCAGCAGGCACTGCTGCACCGCATCCTCCGCATCGGCTCTGTTGCCTACGATGCTGTATGCGGTTCTGTGCAGCGCCGCCATGTACTCCCGGCTGAGGGCGATATATCTGCTTTCATCCATTGGCATGTCCTCCGGTTTTTTGAGATCTCACTTATTAGATGCATGACAAACAGAAAAAGTTAGATACTGACAAAAAAGATATCACCCGCCCTGCCCAAAAGCAAGGCGAGTGATATCTTTTTTACATTTCACCGGCCGGTGGCCCTTCGTTCTTCCAGATCCTTTTTCTACGCCTCCACCCCGTACAAAAGCCCGCTGGAGCCGGTGGCGATAAAGAACCGTCCGAAGGTACGCTTGTCCCCGTCGATGGAGTGCACGCGCCCGTACATCTGCTTTTCCGTATTGATGCGCTCCACGGTGGCGCACTCGTCAAAGCTGCGCCAGAAGCCGTACACACCGCCGATCCAGCCGCTGAAGTACAGTGCCTTTGGCTCCCAGGCATAGCTGCCGCCGGGGCGGCCCAGCCCAAGCCCCATGCAGGCGACCACATCGCCGGGGGCGGTGAGCCGCCTGCCGGTGAAGCTGTCCGTTGCCGGGTCGTAGCAGAGCTTCCACAGGCCGCCTTCGCCGGTGGCGGCATACACCACGCCCGGCTCCCTGGCCGCAGCACGGATCTCCGTCCGGTCGGCACAATCCACCAGGCCGAACTCAGCCTCCGGGAAGCCCTCCGGCGCAGGCCGCTGACGGAAGATATCGCCCCCGTCGGTGGAAACATACAACTGGCCTTTTTCACCAAAGCCGTAGCACACATGAGGCAGCACCCGGTCGGCAATGGGCTTCATGTGCCCCTGCGCCTCGGTGCCGTCCTGCATGAGCACAAGGCTGCGGCTGAAGCTCCTGCCCCCGTCGTGGGATACGATCACATTGCGGGCATGGAGCCGGATCCGATCCGCCACTGCCCACACATAGCTGCCGCCATCGGCAGAGACCGCCACCCAGCCCGCATTGGTATTCACGCCGGAGATCTTGGTAAGCAGCCCGTCCAGCTCCGGAGAGAGGCCCATGGGCATCTCCAGCCGCTGCCAGGTCTGCGCCCCATCCCGACTGACGATCAGGCCGCCCTTGGTGCGCCCCGTCCAGTTGCCCCGGGCTGCCACCACGATGTGCTCCGGGTCGCTGTCCGGCCAGGCGCAGCTGAGGCAGGTAATGTAACGGTTGCCCTCTGCATCATCAAAGGAGTTCTCGCAGTGGCGATCCACATCCGTAAAGGCAAAGCCGCCCAGATCGCCGATCATATCCAGCAGCTGCACCCGCCCGGAGGCAGGGGCGTGTACATTGATGTGCACCGTTTCCTCCATACCGTCGCACCAGTCCTGCCAAACGACGGTCTCCTCCAGCAGGTTCTCTGTGCGGAAGGTGCCCGTGCCGGTGTTGAACCAGGCTGTGCCCTTGCGGTGGGGATCCAGCTTCACATCCGTCAGCCAGTGGATCAGATTGTTGCCGCCGTTGCAGCAAGGCTTCATATAGGAAAGACGGAAATCCATGCGCCCAGTGTGGAGGCCGTGGAGCACCTTTTTCCAGCTCTGCCCCCGATCCTTGGAAAGATAGACCGCATCTCCGTCCTGCCGGTGGATGGTGGCGGTGATCAGCAGCCCATGCTTTGCATCGGCTGCAGAAAATCCCCAGTTGCCCTTTTCGGGGGTGATATCCTCCGGCATGCCCAGCCCATCCGGCAGGAGGGCATAGCGCACCAAGCGCCCGCAGGAGCAATCGCCGCAATCGCAGGTGTAGCCCCGCTCCACGCTCTGGCTGCGGGGGCCGTTAGCAGAGAAGGAAACATACAGGTATTTCTCATCAAAGGTGCAGCGCTGGGCCACCAGACCGTGCAGCCTGCTGCCCTCCACCGTTTCGTAGGCGGGCTGGGGAACCGGCGCAAAGCTGCGGCCACCGTCCCGGGAGGCATAGAGGCTGTTGCCACGCAGGTCGCCGGTGCGCTGCCGGGTGCCCTCGGTGCCCACCAGCAGCAGGCTGCCGTGGGTGAGAACAAAGGTACAGGCATCCTCCGGGAAAGCGCTTACCTGCGCCCAGGTGCTGCCCTCATCCCGGGAGACCCACAGCCCGTCCGCCTGGGTGGCAAACCAGAGGGTGGCCGGGTCGGCCTCATCCACGATGAGCCGCTCGCCTGCGCCCCGCCCGTGCAGATTGCCGTGGGCATACACCGGCAGCTCCACCCTGCGGGAGCTTTCGCCGTAGTCGTCCGAGATCGTCAGCAGCGCTTTCGAAGAGGGATCCCACATGCCGCCCACCGTATACAGCCGCCCGGGCCGGGTGGGATCCAGCGCCGCCGAGATGGGGCAGCATTCCCGCAGATCCTCCGGGGATACATGGTCGATCAGGCTGACCCACTGCCGGGTCTCATAGCAGAAGCGGTACATACCGCCGATATCCGTGCGGCAGTAGAGCACATCCTTTTCGTGGGGATGAAAAAAGAAGCCGGTCACATAACCGCCGCCGCCAATGGGCATATGCCTGTAAAGGTAAGGAACTGTCTTCATAACCCGCACGAGCCTTTCCTGTTTTTCGTGTGTGCGGGATTATAGCACAACCTGTGCAGGCTGTGAAGGGGGTATAAACATATGTGGTGTTATTTGATCCCCATGCAAAAAAGCGCCTCCGGAGGTGGCTCGCAGCCCTCCGGAGGCACCGTTCTTTACCGCTTCATCTGCACGCATTGCCACTTTTCGCCCATGCAGGTATCCACCCGGGGCAGCCTTGCGTCATCCGGCAGGAAGCCGTTGGCCATGTAGCAGGCAACAGCAGCCGGGTTGTTCTCATACACAGCCAGATGCTGGCTCAGGGCCTTCCGCTTTGTGCGGGCGTGGTGGGCGGTGCAGGCGATCATCCTTTTGCCAAGACCTTCGCCCCGCCGGGCAGGATCCAGCAGCACATAGCCGTAGCGGATGCCGCCCTCCGCATCCTTCTGGGGGTACAGCATCACAAAACCGGCAGGCTGCCCCTGCCAGCACCACACCATTGGCCAACAGCGCTCATAGCTTGCCAGGCGGCTGTTCAGTGCTCCGGGCTGCATGGGCCAGCTGCCCACGGAGCCTGCCGACCAGCGCCAGTAGGTGAGTTCATCCGCCACCCAGCTCTGCACCAGCGCTTCCTCCTCCGGGCGGTAGGGGCGCAGGCTGCCCAGCAGTTCCTCTCTGCCGGTGCGGGAAAGGCTGGCCACCGCCTGGTCGTAGCTGTGGTGGAGCATGGCGGCGAGCACCGCATCGGGCACGGTGCCATCCATGGTAACGGTATTGTTGTAGGGCTGCTGCACCGGCGGGCAATGCCAGCCCCGGCGCACGGTGCCCGGGTACTGCTGCCGCCAGTCCATGCCCCGGTTGGGGTCGCATTTGAAGCTGACCCAGCCCGGCATGGGCATAAAGGAAGCAAAGATACGCCCATGCTCCCCCAGCCGCACACAGATGCTCTCCGGCCCGAAGGGGCTCTCGGCACAGGCGGCGGGCAGGGTGAGGGCCAGTTCCATCAACTCGGTCAAATGCATAGCTTTACCTCCTGTTGCGCCGGGGCATAACGCAGCGCTGCTGCCGTTCTATTGTAGCACCCTCTCCGGGGCTTCTCAACCGTGTTTCTTCATTTTATTTTGATACTTGACAAACGTTGGTTATCTGCTATCATCATGCGGAATACCGCAAAGGAGCACCTGCGCATGAAAAACCTGTTTGCACGGCTCAGAAAGAATGCCGTGATCGATACCCTGTGCACCCTTGAGGGCAACGCCAAGCCCTGCCTGTACCTGGAGCCGCTGTGGGGCATCCCCTACAACCTGTATGCGCCGCTGGCCTCCGTCTACATGGCTGCGCTGGGGCTGAGCCCCACCCAGATCGGCCTCATCTCCACGGTGTTTCTGGCCTCCCAGATGTGCTGGGCGCTGCTCAGCGGCGTGCTGACCGATAAGCTGGGCCGCCGCACCTGCACCGCCGTTTTCGATTGCATCAGCTGGACGATCCCCGCCCTGCTGTGGACCTTTGCGCAGGATTTCCGCTGGTTTGCGGCGGCGGCGGTGTTCAACGGCGCATGGCGCGTTACCGAGACCTCCTGGGATCTGCTGATGATCGAGGATGCGCCGGAGAGCCGTCTGGTGCATATGTACACCCTTACCTCCATCGCCGGTCTGCTGGCGGGCTTCGTTTCCCCCATCGCATATTTCTTTGTGCAGAAGTTCACCATCGTGCCCACCATGCGCTTCATCTACGGCTTTACCTGCGTGATGATGACCTCCAAGTTCGTCATTCTGTATTTTCTGAGCAAAGAGACCTCCGTGGGCAAGCGCCGCATGGAGGAATGCCGGGGCGTGAGCCTCTTCTCCCGTTTGTGGGACAGCCGCAAGGTGTTTTTCCGCATGCTGCGCTCCCGCCGCATCCTGCTCACGGTAGCCTTCGTTGCCTGCTACAGCGGCATCTGCAACGTAAACGGCACCTTCTGGCCCCTGCTGATCACCGATAAGCTGGGCATCCCCACGGAGGATCTTTCCATCTTCTTTACCATCAAGAACCTGTTTATGCTGGTGTGCTACTTTGTGGTAGCTCCCCGGCTGGATGTGCGCCGCTTCCGCCACCCGGTGCTGCTGGGGCTTTGCCTGCTCATCGCCCAGCAGCTTCTGATGCTGCTGATGCCCGCCGGCGCATACTGGCCCGTGGTGCTGGCGGTAGTGCTGGAGGCGCTGGCCCTCTCCATTCTGGACCCCATGCGCGGCTCTTTGCAGATGATCAACATCGACCGGGAGGAGCGTGCCCGCATGCTCAGCTACTTCTACGCTATGTGCATGCTCACCACCTCGCCCCTGAGCTGGCTGGCGGGCGTTGCCGCTGAGGCGGACAGGGCCCTGCCCTTTGCCATGAATCTGGTGCTGACCCTCATCGCCTGCGGGCTGATCTGCATCCTGTGGAAGGAGCGCCGCACGGATATCGATGGCGAAGCGGCCTGATGTACGCTGCACGAAAAACGCCTGTCTGCACAGACGGGCGTTTTTCTTTTTCGTGAGCCGAAAGCCTTTCCGGTGACACCAAACTCAGAAAAATTCTTTTTTCATGTACACCCTCAAGCACCCAAAAGAATTGTCGAAGCAGCCGGAGCTGTTGCGTTGCGCCCCCGGCAGCATGGTTACATACAGCCCGCAGCAATTCTCCCCAGCACTTGACGGATTTGGAAAACCCATGTAAAATAAAGGGACGAATACCGCTCTGATCCTGTGTATCAAGACGCAAATGGAGGCGAAGACGGTGAACGCGATCACAACAGCATCCCGGAAACAGCAAAAACAACTGGCGCTGCTGCTTGCGCTGGTGGTGCTTTCATCCGTTATGGTATGCGCGCTCAACGCCGCGGCAGACATGTTTCTGCCTCTGGCTGCCGGCGAAATCGTCTTTCAGGAGGGAGACCTGCTGATCGATGCCAGCCACTGCAACCAGGGCTACCTGATGGCAAAGCACGAACCCAACAAAAAAGGACTCAAGATCCGCCTTAGCTGTGGCAAGGCTTCTTTGAGTTACGATTTTGCCGCCGATGGCGAGTACGAGGTCTTCCCGCTGCAGCTTGGCAACGGTAAATACAAGGTGGAGGTCTTCCAGCAGGCATCCGGCAGAAAGTACAAGCCGCTGATGGATACCACCATCGAGGTGGAGCTGACCAGCGATACGCTCCCCTACCTCTTCCCCAACCAGTATGTGGATTACACCGACGATTCCGATGCGGTCATCAAATCCATCGAGCTGTGCCACGGGCTGGAGACCGATTGGGAGAAGTACCAGGCCATTTACCGCTACATGGCCAACCACATGGTGTACGATTTCGACAAGGCCCGCAAGGTGAGCACCGGCTACCTGCCCGTGGTGGATGACGTGCTCTACGCCCAGAAGGGCATCTGCTTCGATCTTTCCGCACTGATGGCCACCATGCTGCGCACCCAGGGCATCCCCACCCAGCTGGTGATCGGCTATGCCGACCGTATCTATCACGCCTGGAATCTGGTCTATCTGGATGGCGTATGGTACCGGTGCGATATCACGTCCGACATCATGTGCATGGATGTGAAGCGTTACACCACCGAGCGTTACTACTGATCCTATTCCATTCTATTGAGGAGGAACCCATATGAGCCGTAAACTGCGTTTGAGCCACGAGGAGCTGGCTGTTCTGTGCGAACAGGTAGCGCTGGTGCTCCGCGCCGGTCTGCCTGTACACGATGGTGTGGAGGCGCTGTGCGAAAACTACAAGGGCACCCGTTTTGAGAAAGGCTTCAACACCCTGAGCATCACCGTTATGGAGACCGGCAGCCTGACCACCGGCTTCAAAGAGGCAGGCCTGTTCCCCGATTACCTGATCGCCATGAGCGAGATCGGCGAAAAGACCGGCGAGCTGGATGTGGTCATGGAAGAGCTCTCCATGTACTACGACCGCGAGGCCGCCAACCGCCGTTCCATCAAGAGCGCGCTGTTCTATCCTCTTTTGCTGATCGTTATGATGGCGCTGATCATCGGTGTGCTGGTAACGCAGGTGCTGCCCATTTTCGAGAATGTTTACGGCAGCTTCGACTCCGGCTCCAGCGCAGGCTGGATGAACGTGGCCGTCTCCTTTGGTAAGGCTACGCTGATCGCCGCCGGTGTGCTGCTTCTGCTGGTGATCATCCTGCTGGTGGTCATCAAGCTGGATAGCAGCCAGAAGGTGCTGCAGTGGCTGCAGAACGCCATCAAGCCCCTGCGCAAGCTGGAGCAGAAGCTGTCTGCCGCCCGCTTTGCCTCTACGCTTGGCATGATGCTCCGCAGCGGCTTCCCGCTGGAGGAGAGCATGGAGCTGATCGAGAACCTGTTCACCAACAAGCGCCTGCGCGAGCGTGTGAGCCTGTGCCGCAAGAAGATGGATGATTTCGTTTCCTTCCCCGATGCGGTGGGCGAGACCGGTATCTTCGAGCCCCTGCACTGCCGTATGATCTCCGTGGGCTTCCGCGCCGGCCAGACCGACCGCGTTATGAGCAAGCTGGCCGTTCTCTACGACGAGGATGTAAACACCCAGATCGGCCATCTGGTCTCCATCATCGAGCCCTCTCTGGTAGCCCTGATGTCTGTGATCATCGGCGCTATCCTGCTGTCGGTAATGCTGCCGCTGCTGAGCATTATGAGCAGCATCGGCTGAGGCTGAATCAGCCCAGCCCAATCCCAACGGGAAAGGAGGAAGGACCGTGCACGTGAAAAAGCAAAGCATGTGGAAGGGCGCTGTGCTCACCCTGCTTGTTTTCGGACTGATGATCGGCGTGCTGGTATACGGCGTTTCCACCGTGAACGATGTAAACGACAGCGAGCAGATGGCAGAGCTGGAAAACTCTGTGCGCAGAGCCGCTATTCTCTGCTATGCTGTGGAAGGCCGCTACCCCGAAGATGCCGAGAAGCTGCGCCAATACTACGGCCTTACCTACGACCAGAATAAATATATCGTTCAGCTGGACAGCTTTGCCAGCAACCTTCTGCCGGATATCCGTATTCTGACGATCGGAGGTGAGGCAGAATGAGCAAGACCGAAAAAGGCAGCAATGCCATGACCAGCCATGCCGTGGGCGGTCTGTTCATCTTTTGCCTGATCGCTCTTTTTGCGGTGCTGGCGGTAACGCTTACCCTTACCGGCATGCGCGCTTACCAGAGCGTCAGCGAGGCCTCCGTCGGCAACAGCGAAGCACAGATCGTGCTCAGCTACCTGCTCAACAAGACCCACGCCATGGATACCACCGGTGCTGTCTCCATCCAGGAGGAGGAGGGCGTACAGTTCCTGTGCCTCAACGAATACTGGGAGGATGAGGTCTACCAGACCCGTATCTATGCGCTGGATGGGCAGATGCTGGAGTACTACTGCGGCGCCGAGGATGAGTTCCGCCCCGAGCTGGGCGACCCCCTGGCCGATGTACAGTCGCTCACCTTTGCCATGGAAGACAGCAATGTGCTCGTAGCCTCCGTTGTGCTCAACGACGGCACCGCGGAAGAAATGCACATTGCGCTGCGTTCTCAGGAGGTGCTCCAATGAAAAGATATCAGGGCAACATCCTCTTGATCGAATTGCTGATCGTGATCCTGTTCTTCTCGCTGTCGCAGGTGGTAATGGTGCGCGTGTTTGCTTCTGCGCACGAAAAATCCCACACGAGCGTGCAGCTTCGCCATGCGCTGATAGCCTGCCAGGATGTGGCAGAGCAGCTGAGCGTGAGCGAGAACCCGGATGCGCTGCTGCTCAAGCTGGAGTTCTCCGGCGAGGATGGCAGCTATTTCCGTTGTGAAGAAAAAGGCTTCGATATCTACGTGCACTGCAGCCAGGAGGATACCGCCGCAGGCACGCTGCTCACCTCCACCGTGACCGCACAGAAGGATAACAACGAGATCCTTTCGCTGCCGGTATCCCTCTATGTGCCGAAGGAGGGTTCGCTGTGAAAAAGCAAGATTCCCAGCAGCGGGTAGGCGTAGGCGTATCCTCTGTACTGATGATCCTTGTGGTGCTGGCGATGACCGCCCTTTCCCTGCTGGCATTCGGCAGCGCCCGCTCCAACGAGAGCATGACCCGCCGCAACGCCGATGTGGGCGCAGCCTACTACGTGGCAGCCGACCAGGTGCAGCGCACCCTTGCGCAGGTGGATGAGCTGCTGCTGAACGGTCAGCAGCAGGGCGCAGACCTTGCCTGGTACGAAGAAGCTGCCTCCGAAGACGTTACCTTCGAGGAAGCCGAAGAAGGCCTCTGCTTCTCCTTTACCGTAGATGCCGGAAACGATCTGGCCATCTTTGTGCGCGGCCTTGTTACCGAAGGTGCACAGCGCTACCGGGTGCTGGAGCACCGGGTGATCGACAACAGCGCTTACGACTTCTTCGGCGACGATTATCTTGTGTTGATGGGAGACTGATCATGGAAGACTTCGCAGACCTGAAAGCAATGCTCCGGGAGACCCTGCTCAAGGGCGGCTCGGACATCTACATCATTCCCGGTTCTCCCATTACCACCAAGGTGAACGAGAAATTCGTCTCCCTTACCGAGGGCAAGCAGGGCACTGCGGAGTGTACCCAGTACATCCAGCAGATCTACCAGCTGGCCAACGGGCGAGACATCAAACGCCTCTCCGAAGAGGGCGACGACGATTTCTCCTTTGGTCTGGCGCAGGTGGGCCGCTTCCGCTGCAATGCCTTTAAGCAGAGAGGTACCTTTGCCGCCGTGCTGCGCGCCGTGCCCTTCGATCTGCCCAACCCGGCCACGCTGGGCATCCCCCAGGTAGTGCTGGATCTGGCAAGCCGCAGGCAGGGCATGGTGCTGGTCACCGGCCCCGCAGGCAGCGGTAAGAGCACCACTCTCAGCTGCATCATCGACCGCATCAACAGCGAGGCCAATGCCCACATCATCACCCTGGAGGACCCCATCGAGTTCATCCATCCCCATAAGAAGAGCATCGTTACCCAGCGCGAGATCATGAACGATACCCACAACTTCGCCCACGCGCTGCGCAGTGCGCTGCGCCAGGCCCCGGACGTGATCCTGTTGGGCGAGATGCGCGACTATGAGACCATCCAGACGGCGCTCACCGCCGCCGAGACCGGCCACTTGCTGCTGTCCACCCTGCATACGGTGGGTGCCAGCAAGACCATCGACCGTATCGTGGACTCCTTCCCCGCCAGCCAGCAGGCGCAGGTGCGCATGCAGCTGTCTCTGGTGCTGAAGGCTGTTGTTTCCCAGCAGCTGATCCCCTCCACAGACGGCGGTCTGGTGGCTGCCTTCGAGGTCATGCTGGTGGATAACGCCATCTCCAACATGATCCGCGAGGGCAAGGTACACCAGATGGATAACGTGATCTACGCAGGCTCCAACGTCGGCATGTTCACCATGGACAGCGACATCATGCGCCTGTACAAGGCCGGTAAGATCACCAAGGAAAACGCACTGCTCTACTCCATCAACCAGGAGCTGATGGCCAAGAAGCTGCAGTAACAACAGCTGCCATACACACCCCATATGCTGCGCCCCATGCCGCATATGGGGTGTTTTGCAAACAGCACCACGCAAAGGAGAATGACCATGCATCTGCTTCCCAGACCCAAGGAGCTGCACCGCAGCGAGGGTTTCTTTTCGCTTACCTACACCGCACGGCTGGTGCTTTCCCCCACCGCCCGGCAGGCCATGACCGCTGCCCGGCTGCTCAAAAGCGACCTGGAACGCTTTGCCGGTATCCGGGCAGAGCTGCTCTGCGGCACTGCGGCAGCGGGCGACATCCTGCTGTCTGCCGGCTCCGGCGAGGGCGAGGGCTACAGCCTGACCGTATCGGAGGCGGGCATCCGCATCGAGGGCAACAGCGATGCGGGGCTTTTCTACGGTGTACAGACCCTGCGGCAGCTGCTGCGTCAACACGGGGCCGTGCTGCCCTGCCTCACCATCCGGGATGAGCCTGTGTTTGCCCACCGTGGCTTCTACCACGATTGCACCCGGGGCCGCACCCCCACCCTGAGCTGGCTGAAGCAGCTGGCAGACGAGGCCGCCCTCTACAAGCTGAACCAGCTGCAGCTGTATGTGGAGCATACCTACTGCTTTGAGGCCGCCACGGAGATGTGGAGCGCAGGCGAGGCGCTCACGGCCCAGGAGATCATGGAGCTGGATGAGTACTGCGCCCAGCGCCATATCGAGCTGGTGCCCTCCCTTTCCAGCTTCGGGCATCTGTTCGAGCTGCTGAACACCAAGACCTGGTGCCGCCTGTGCGAGCTGCCCGAGGCGGGCTCCATGCCCTCCACCATGCCGTACCGCATGGCCCATCACACGCTGGATATCTCCAACCCGGAGGCCCTCTCGCTGGTGGAGAAGCTGCTGAAGGAGTTCATGCCCCTGTTCCGCTCCCGCCGCTTCAACATCTGCGCAGACGAGACCTTCGATCTGGGCAAGGGCCGGGGTAAGGCGGCCATGGAAGCCGTTGGCGAGGGCACCTACTACATCGGCTTTGTGGAGAAGCTCTGCCGCATCATTTCGGAAAGTGGCAGGCAGCCCATGTTCTGGGGCGACATCGTGGTGATGCACCCGGAGGCCCTTACCCGCCTGCCCGAGGACAGCATCTGCCTGAACTGGGGCTACTCGCCCAACGTGGAGGAGACCTCCACCCGCCTGCTGGCTCAGGCCGGGGCGGTGCAGTATGTGTGCCCGGGCGTAAGCGGCTGGAACCGCATCATGAACCGCATCCCGGACAGCTACGAGAACATTTCCCGCATGGCCGCCTATGGCCGCAGGTACAGTGCCATAGGGCTGCTCAATACCGATTGGGGCGATTACGGGCACATCAATGATCCCCGCTTCTCCCTGCCGGGCATGATCATGGGTGCCCACTTCGGCTGGAGCGCCGAGGAACTGCCCTTCGAGCGCTTCTGTGAGGACATCTCCCGTCTTGCCTATCTGGATGCAAGCGGACGATGCGTGGGGCTTTTGGCTTCGCTGCAGAGCACGGATGTATGCAGCTGGTGGCAGCTGGTGCAGTACCGGGAGCATGCGCTGGGCCGTGCCGATGAGGGCCACGGCGATACCCTTGCCGGGCTGGACAGTGCCGCCATCCATGCCGCTAACGAGCGCATCGGCAAAGTGGAGCGGGAGCTGCCCGGGCTGGCAGCCCATATGGCCCCCTCTGCCCGCTGCATGCCGGGGCTCTGGCAGCTGGCCTGCGAGGGCATCAAGGTGTGGAACCTTGTAGGCGAAGCGGTACACCTCTGCCGCCGGGATGCAGCACTGGCGGAGCGGCTGGAGCGTTGGCTCCGGCATTACGAGCAGCAGTGGCGCCAGGTGAGCAAGCCCTCGGAGCTGTGGCGCATCCGTGAGATGACCCGCTGGTACGCAGAACAGCTGCGCACCTTCTGACTTTTCACCCAAACAGGAGGGAGACCCCATGCCCCATCTGGCCCATATGACCCTTCAGGAGCTGATCTCCACCGCCCATCCCTGCGCCTGCGGGCGGCTGCATCAGGTGCCGCTGCGCTTTGTGCGGGTAGGCAGAAATGCGGTGGAGGCACTGCCGGAGGCTCTGCGCACCATAGGCTGCCAAAAGCCCTTTGTGGTCTGCGATCCCAACACCTGCCGCGCCGGGTGGGAGCAGGTACGCAACGTACTGGAGAATGCCTCCCTCCCCTATGGCTTTTACTGCCTTGCCTCGGAGCACCCGGAGCCGGATGAGCACACCGTGGGCGAGATCTGCATGCACTTCGACCCCAGCTGCGATGCAGTGCTGGCGCTGGGCTCCGGCGTGATCAACGATTGCTGCAAGGTATTCGCCCACGCAGCGGGCAGGCCCCAGGTGATCGTGGGCACCGCCCCCTCCATGGACGGTTATGCCTCCAGCTGCGCCTCCATGCTGGTGGGCCGGGTCAAGACCACGCTGTACAGCAGCTGCCCCGCTGCCATCATCGCCGATACGATGATCATGAAGGATGCGCCGGAGCGTATGCTGTGGGCAGGTCTGGGCGATATGCTGGCCAAGCATGTGGCGCTGTGCGAGTGGCGCATCGCTCACCTTGTTACCGGGGAGTACTATTGCCAGGAGGTCGCCGCGCTGATGCGGGCTACCCTTGACCGCATCATGGCTGCCGCACCCCGCCTGATGGAGCGGGATCCCGAGGTGATCGGCACCATTGCCGAGGGGCTGATCCTCTCCGGCATCGCCATCGCCTTTGCGGGCGTCTCCCGTCCCGCCTCCGGGCAGGAGCATTACTTCTCTCATGTATGGGAGATGCTTGCGCTGAGCCGGGGCCAGCCCGGCGAGCTGCACGGCATCCAGGTGGGGGTGGGCACGCTTTTGTGTCTGCGGCTGTACGGGTGGCTCCGGCAGCACACGCCCGACCCCAAGGCGGCAGCGGCCACCGTCGCAGCCCTCACCCCTGCCCGGTGGGAGGCGGAAATGCGCCGGATCTACGGCGAGGCCGCCCAACTGCTGATCCATAACGAATACACCCTCTGGCACCACAACGACCCAGGGGCGCACAAAGAGCGGCTCAGCCGCATCCCGGCGCAATGGCCGCAGATCCTGCAGGCCATGGAGGCTCTGCCGGATGCGGCCAGCATCCTTTCGCTGATGCAGCAGGCGGGCATGCCCACCCGGGCGCAGGAGATCGGCCAATCGGCGCAGGATGTAGCCGATGCGCTGGTCACAGCCCGCAACACCCGGGATAAATACCTGACCGGCTCCCTCCTGTGGGATCTGGGACTTCTGGAAAGCTATGCCGACCGGCTCATGCGGGCGTAGCCTTCCGCTCACAGCCCGCTTGCACGCCTGCGCAAAGCAGCGCGACCTGTTCACACGACCCTATCTGCAAACGAGCCTCCGGCACCGACCGGAGGCTCGTTTTTCATGGCGGGAGCAGTGGCTCCATGCGCATTTCCGACAAAAACCGTCTGTTTTTTATTTGTCCCCTTTGTTCAAACAATGACCTGAATGGCGATTGTGCCCGGCTGGGGATTGTTGGATAATGATGGTGGGCGGAGACCCATACGGTTTTCGAGTATCAACGGAAGGAGATGAAGTGTTGATATGAAAAACTTTGTGTTTATTTCCCCCAACTATCCGGATAACTACTGGCAGTTCTGCCGGGCGCTGAAACAGCGCGGCCTCAGGGTGCTGGGCATCGGCGATGCAGCCCGGGAGAGCCTGCGCCCGGAGCTTCAGCAGAGCCTGGACGACTACGTACAGGTATCCACCCTGCACAGCTACGAAGCGGTATACAAGGCTGTTGCGGGCTTTGTAGCCGCCTACGGCCCGTTGGACTGGCTGGAGAGCAACAACGAATACTGGCTGGAGCAGGATGCGAAGCTGCGCACCGCCTTTGGCATCGAGAGCGGTTTTTCCTCCGCAGATATGCCGCCGATCCGCAGAAAATCGCTCATGAAAGCCTATTACCAGCGTGCGGGGATCCCGGTGCCCCGCTGCCGCCCGGTGGATGACCTGAAGAGCTGCCTCGCCTTTGCCCATGAGGTGGATTACCCGCTGGTCATCAAGCCGGATAACGGCCACGGCATCACCGATGCCTGCAAGATCAAGAACGATGCGGAGCTGGAGGCCTTCCTCAGCCGCTGCGACCCGGATACCCCCTGGCTGATGGAGGAGTTCGTCCGGGGCGAGGTCAACTCCTACGACGCCATTCTGGACGAGTTTGGCGAGCCGCTGTACGAAACGGGCATGGTAACGCCCATGTCCATTATGGATATCGTCTCCAACAACGATAACGCCATCTACTACGTGGTGGATCAGCTCCGGCAGGATGTACGGGAGGCCGGGCGCGCCGTTGCCAGGAGTTTCGACGTCCGGAGCCGTTTCGTACACTTCGAGTTTTTCCGCCTCACGCAGGATCACCCCGGTCTGGGCAGCGAGGGCCAGATCGTGGCGCTGGAGGTAGGCATGTGCCCCTGCGGCGGCCACGCGCTGGATATGATGAACTACGCTGCCTCCGTGGATGTATATGCCATCTGGGCAGACATGATCTGCGGCAGCATGGCGGCGGTACAGCCGGGGAAGCCCGCCTACTGCGCTTTTGTTGGCCGCAAAGCCGGCCGCCGCTTCCTGATTGGCCACGACAGGCTGTGCACCAAGTACGCCAACCAGCTCAAGCTGGCAGAAAGCGACGAAAGCAGCCGCTATATCGGGCTTTTCGAAGACCGGGATCGCATGGACGCCTTCTACACGGATGCACTCTGGTGCGAATGATCCCACGTGAATACCCTGCCCCGACGGTGACAGCACCGCCGGGGCTTTGCTTTTGCCGCTGTACAAGGCATCCGGTTTGTGGTAGGATAAGGGTAGAAAAGCATTTGTTGCACAACACTTTGCCGTTTGCAGGCAGCTGCCCGCAGACAGCAAAGGTAAAATGTACGCCCAAAGCCCGCCCAGGGGAAGAAATATGCCCATCCGAAGCGTTTGTTTGGTGTACATACCGCCGGTACAGAAGCCACACGGAAGGAGAGACCCATATGAAGCGATGGTCAGCGGCATTTCTGGCTCTTGCGCTGCTGCTGTCTCAAACAGCCACAGCGGCTGAATATGCTACGATCACAGGGGGCTGGCTGCGGCTGCGCAGCCAACCGGCATACGATTCCCAAACCGTCGCCAGCTACTATACCGGCACCAAAGTGGAGGTGCTGGGGGCTTCCGGCGAGTGGTACCACGTGCGCCTGAGCGATGGCAACAGCGGCTACATGCACCGGGATTATCTGGTCTCTGCCACCCCCGGCGGAAGCATACAAGCAGAAAATGAGCTGCCCGCCGCCGAGGGCATCCCGGCCACGGTGGTCAGCAGCAACGGCAACGGTGTGCGCCTGCGCACCGGCCCCGGCACACAATACCGTATGCTGGAGCTGCTGCCGGTGGGCAGCCCGGTCACCGTGCTGGAAAGCGGCATCTACTGGTCAAAGGTATCCGTCAACAGCCACACCGGCTATCTGATGAGCCACTTTCTCTCCCCGCTGGAGGGCATCGATACCGGTACACCCGAGAGCTATCTGGGCGATGCCACCATCTGGACGGGCAACGGCTACGGCGTTCGCCTGCGCACCGGCCCCGGCACCGAGCACGAAAACATCGGTCTCTACGGGGTGGGCACCGAGGTAAAGCTGATCACCCAGGGTGCCGGGTGGGATTACGTACAGGTGGGCAGCCGCCGCGGCTATATGATGAACGGCTTTCTGCTCTACAACGATCACTATACCGTAACAGGCGTTACCATCAACAACCAAAGACCGGTGCTGGGCAATGTGCTGGCGGTGCAGAGCATCACCCCGGCTACGGCTACCGTAACCTACGAGTGGCTGGTCAAGACCTCCGATGGTAAGGAGACCGTAAAGGGCACCTCCGCTGCCTATCTGGTCACCGAAGCGGATGTGGGGGCGCAGATCCGTCTGCGCATTACCGGCAGCGGCCGCTATAAGGGCATCGCCACCGGCGAGCCTACCCAGCCGGTGGTCAGAACCGGTGCGTTGGAGGCCCTCACCCTCAACACCCTCAGCCCCTACGTGGGCGATGTGCTGAAGCCCGTCACCACGCCTGAGGATGCCACCGTTACCTATCACTGGAGCATCAACGGCGAAACCGTCAGCGATGCCGCCATCTATACCGTCACTGAGGCGGATGTGGGTCAGACCCTTGTGCTCACGGCAGAGGGCAAGCACCCCTACAGCGGCAAACATACCCTTTCCACCCAGCCGGTCAGTGCGGCACAGGCCCCGCAGATCTCCACCGAGACCCTGCCCGGCGGCAGCTTTCAGCAAAGCTACAACGCCCGGCTGCAGGCATCCGGCGGCGGGCAGCTGCAATGGAGCCTCATCAAGGGGTCTCTGCCCGTTGGCCTTTCAATGGATCAGGCGGGTACCATCACCGGCACGCCCGCCGAATGCGGTACCAAAGCCTTTACCGTGCAGGTGAGCAGCAGTCTCGGCTCTGCTGAAAAGGAGCTGCGGCTGACCGTGCAGAAGGCACAGGTCTCCCTGCCCCTGATCGAAGACGTGCCTGCTCCGGTTGCGGGGGCAAAGGCGACCGCCTCGATCACCCCCACCGAGCAATACACCGGCACCGTCACCTGGACACCCGAACCCGCCGAGGGCATCTTTGCGCCCAGCACCGCCTATACCGCCGTCATCAGCCTGAGTGCCAAGCCCAACCATACCTTTACCGGCCTCAGCCCCAGCTACTTTACCGCTCCCGGCACCAACGGCGCCAGCTGCACCATTGGCACCGGCGGCGATACCGCCGTGGTTACCCTCAGCTACCCGGCCACCGCCTCCGATGGCCTCGCCGGGCTGCCCAAGCCCACCATCACCGGCATTGCCAAAGAGGACGGAGCATGGATCATTCGCTGGTCTGCGGTGGAGAATGCCGTGGGCTACCGCCTCCGTATGCCCGGCGGCAGCTGGATCGACCTGAGCGAAAACAGCTACGCCCCCGAGGGCATTCCCACAAGCGGCAGCTATCAGGTGGTAGCGGTGGGCGATGGCGAAGCCTGTGCCGACAGCGACATCGCCGATTATGTCTTTACCCTGCCCTCTCCTGCCCCGCTGGCTGCCCCTGCCGGTGTGAGCCTGCGGCAGGAGGGAGAAAGCTGGCTGCTTTGCTGGCAGCCCGTCACCGGTGCCATGGGTTATTCGGTGGGCAAGGTGGGCGAAGCAGCGGCAAACGTGGCAGCGGATGCGGTCACCTTTACGCTGGCACAGCCGCCGGAGCCGGGCGAGGTCTATCAGGTAGTCGCTTTGGGCGATGGTACCGACCATACCGACAGCCCTGCCGCCACCTGCACCTATACCCAGCCCGCAGAGAAGCTGAAGGCACCCACAGACTTCCGCATCTACGAGGAAAACGGTACATGGAAGGCCTCCTGGAGCCGTACGCCCAACGCTGTCGGCTACCGCCTGGGCGACAGCCTGGGCAACTGGTACGCCTGCACAAGGCCCTCCTTCGTGTTTGCCACCGCGCCTGCCAACGGCATCTATCATGTCTACGCCCTTGGCGATGGCACCGCCTATACCGACAGTGCTACCACCCAGCTCAGCTATGCCGCCGAGGGCGAGACCGCCCCTGAGCGGCTGCCTGCGCCCACCGGCTTCCGCATCGAGCAGAGCAAGGGCAAGTGGGTCGCTGTTTGGGATGAGGTACCAAACGCCACCGGCTACCGCTTCCGGCAGGTGGGTGAGCAATGGGTGGATTGCTCCAAGACCCGCTACACCTTCTCCCAGAAGCCGGATAAGACCACCTTCTTCCTCTATGCCGTAGGCGATGGCCTCACCTGGCTGGACAGCCCGGAGATCGGCATCATCCATCAATGAGCATACGAAAAGCCCCGCTTCACTGTGAAAAGCGGGGCTTTATATGACCGGCTCCGATACAGCCGGAGAAATGGCAAAAGCCGCGGAGCACATTGTCTCCGCGGCTTTTGCTTATTGGCAGCTTACTTGCCCAGAACGGTATCGGCGATACCCTGAGCATCCAGCTTGTACTTGCGCAGCAGGTCGGCAGGCTTGCCGCTCTCGCCGAACACATCCTGCATGCCCAGCTTGGTCAGCTTTACGCCGTCCATGTTCACCAGAGCAGCGGCAGCAGCATCGCCCAGACCGCCGATCACGTTGTGCTCCTCAACGGTGTAGATGTGCTTGTGGGCCTTGGCCAGCTCCTGCACGCCTTCCACGTCGAAGGGCTTGATGGTGTGGCAGTTGACAACGCAGACATCCTTGCCCTGAGCAGCCAGCAGCTCGGCGGCGGCCATGCACTCGCTGACCATAACGCCGCTGCACAGCAGCACTTCGTCCTTGCCTTCGCGCAGCACATTCACCTTGCCGGGAATGAAGGGCATATCCATCTCGAAGATGGGGCTGGGCAGACGGGCCAGACGGATGTACACGGGGCCGTTGATCTCCAGAGCGGCATCGATGCAGCGCTCGGTCTCGTTGGCATCGCAGGGTACGAACACGGTCATGTTGGGCAGGGCACGCATAATGGCGATATCCTCCAGGGCCTGATGGCTGCCGCCATCCTCGCCCAGGGTGATGCCCGCATGGGTGAAGGCGAACTTCACGTTCATCTTGGGGTAGCAAACAGTGTTGCGGATCTGATCCAGGCAGCGGCTGGCGAACACAGCAAAGGTGCTGCAGAAGGGCACCAGGCCGGTGGTGGACATACCGGCGGCCAGGTCTACCATGTTGGCCTCGGCAATGCCGCAATCGAAGAAACGGTCGGGATGAGCCTTCTTGAAGTACTGGGTCATGGTAGCGCCGGCCAGGTCGGCATCCAGCACGACCAGCTTATCGTTGGTGTCGCCCAGCTTGGCCATATACTCGCCATAAGCGACGCGGGTAGCTTTCTTTTCCATGATCTTACACCTCCAGCTCTTTCAGGGCCTTTTCGCGCTGCTCGGCATTGGGAGCCTTGCCGTGCCAGCCGGCATCGTTCTCCATGAAGCTGACGCCCTTACCCTTGGTGGTGTGCAGGTGGATCAGCTTGGGCATGCCGGGCTTGTGGGGCTGCTTGAGGGCAGCCAGAACCTGGTCGTAGTCGTTGCCGTTGGGCACTTCCACAACATCCAGACCAAAGGCGGCAAACTTGGCAGCCACATCGCCAAGGCTCATGACCTCGTCGTTGGAGCCGTCGATCTGCAGACCGTTGTGGTCGAACAGGATGGTCAGGTTATCCAGCTTGTAGTGGGCAGCGGCCATGCAGGCTTCCCAGACGAGACCTTCCTGAGACTCGCCGTCGCCGATCATGGTGTAGACCTGGAAATCCTTGCCCTGCGCCTTGGCACCCAGCGCCATACCGGTGGCGATGGAGATGCCCTGGCCCAGAGAACCGGTGGAAGCATCCACGCCGGGGCAGCGCTTCATATCGGGGTGACCCTGCAGGATGCTGTCCAGCTGGCGGAACTGCTTGAACTCTTCGGTGCCAAAGAAGCCGCGCTCACCCAGAACAGCGTACAGGGCAGGAGCGGCGTGACCCTTGGACAGCACGAAACGGTCGCGGTTTTCGGCCTTGGGGTTCTGGGGATCGATGTTCATAACATCGAAGTACAGAGCGACCAGCGCCTCTACGATGGACAGGGAGCCGCCGGGATGACCGCAGCCCGCATCCGCCGTCATATTGATGATATCACGGCGCACTTGGGTGCAAGTGGAACGAATTGAAGCATCCATTGCAAAATCCTCCATTCTGAAACATTGTTACCAAACCTATGTTACCACGAAATCAACGTTTGTCAACTGTTTTTCAACGCTTGAGACCGATGGTGCTCTTGATGCGTGAAACAGGCTGCAGCCCGCCCTTGCCATCCTTGGCACCATCCGTCTGCCCGTCTGCAGACTGACGATCGGTCGATTTCTTGAACGTGGATCGGATCACAGGGCGCAGCGCCGGGTCGGTGGCGGCTGCGTACAGGGGTACCTGAGGAGCCTGCTGCTCCTCGGGGGCGGGAGCCTCGGGCACTTCCTCGCCGGGGTCTGCCGGATCCGCAGCCGCTTCGGCCTCCTCGGCAGGCAGCTCCGCTTCGGCTTCCGGGGCAGGCTCGTCATCATCCTCCATGGGCAGGAAGAAGGTTTCTTCCCCTTCGGGGGCTTCCTCCGGCTCTTCGGCAGGAGCATCGGTTTCTTCTTCGGGAGCGGCAGCGATCTCGTCGGCTTCTTCCTGGGCGGTCCCGACGTCCTCCTCATCCGTTTGCAGGGGGTAGTAATACTCCCCGTCGATCTGCTGCTCTCCGCCGGGCACGACCACCGGCAGCAGCTCCGCTTCGGGCTCGGTGTCGATCAGCGTTCCGAACGCATCGTCCGGCTCTTCAAAGGGGTCTTCCTCGGCAATGGGTGCCGCCCCGCGCACCGTGGTGCTCTTGGGGATGGCATCCGGGTCGATGTAGCGCACAAAGGGGTTGCTTTCGTTGGGCTGGGCAGCCTGGGCACGGGCAAAGGGGTTGGCCTGGGCAGCAGCCGCAGCGGGGGCAGCCTGCACCGGCACATAGACCGGCTGGCGGCTCCGCTGAACTTTGGCTACAGGGGCGGTGCGCACGGAGCAGATGAGCAGGATGCCCAGCAGCACCAGCACCAGACCGATCACCAGCACCGCAAGGGAGTTATCCATCGCGGCGGACATGCCGCTGTTCATGCCCTGCAAAAGCAGGTTGTTGGTCGGCGTGCGGAAGGATTCCGTCACCAGCTTCAGCTGGCGATTTTCTGTTCTGGGCAGGATATATGCGATCAGACCGATGAACAATGTAATGCCGCCAAGGCAGGTAAAAACATTGCCCAATCTCTTGCGTACTTTCATCTGGCTTCCTCACTCCCGTGGATGTGTAAATGGCATACTCTGTAAAATTCGCTGTCACTCGCCCGGATTCCTGCTTATGCGGCAGGAATTGCACAGGTGCATGCAGAAATATACAGTTCAGATCCCTTTTATCAAAGCGGTACGTTGCCATAAAGGAGGTTTCCCTCATGTCTGAGTATAAGCTCACCTACCATGTGGATATGGTTTTTTGCATCGATGCCACCGGCAGTATGCGCCATGTGCTCGATTTTGTTAAGCAGAATGCAATGAATCTCTATAAAGATGTTGCTGCCGAGATGGAGAAAAAGCACAAGACCATCGACCAGCTCCGCGTGCGCGTGATCGCCTTCCGCGACTACATCAGCGATGGCGAGGAGGCCATGCTCTCCAGCGATTTCTTCGTGCTGCCCGAGCAGGACCGCATGTTCTACGAGTGCGTGGAGGGCATCGAGGCCAAGGGCGGCGGAGACATCCCCGAGGATGGTCTGGAGGCGCTGGGCTACGCCATCCGCAGCGATTGGACCCGCGAGGGCGTTAAGAAGCGCCACATCATCGTGGTCTGGTCCGATGCGCCCACCCATGAGCTGGGCCATGGCAAGATCGCACCCTGGTACCCCGAAGGCATGGCCGAAAACTTCGAAGAGCTGAGCCTCTGGTGGGAGGATGAGCAGCTGGGCGGCGGCATGGACGAAAACGCCAAGCGTCTGCTCATCTTTGCCCCCGATGCGCCCGAGTGGAGCCGTATCTCCTCCGAGTGGGGTCAGGTGATCCATGTGCAGACCGTCAGCGAGGGTCTGCTGGAGGTGGAATACCGTCAGGTGCTGGATGCCGTGTGCAACACCATCTGAGCAGTCAGGAGGCGCTTGGGTTGCTGGGCGAAGTACTGGTCATTCATCAGGCTGTCGTCTCCGATGAAGGGGAGGACAGCTTTGCTGTCTCCAATTCTCCGGACCGGCTGATGCTCTGCGTGGCAGACGGCTGCGGCGGTCTGGGCAGCAGGCGCTACAACGGCGGGCGCACCGGTGCCTATCTGGCCTCCCGGCTGGCCACCGGGGCCCTTACCGAATGGGAACGCCCCAAACCCCGCATCCCTGTGGATGCGGAGCATGCCCGCTTCTGCCTGCACGGCCTGCAGGTGGCCATCGATACCACCTTCCGCTGCTATGCACAGAGCATGTGCCAGGATGAGACCCCCAGCCGGATCGTAGGCAGCATGCAGCGTATGCTGCCCACTACCCTGTGCATGGTGCAGGCGGATATCCGCACCGGGCAGGGCGTGTTCATCTGGGCGGGCGACAGCCGTGGCTACACCCTGGATGGCAGCGGCCTGCACCAGTATACCCAAGACGATGTTCGCGGCGACCCGGATGCCTTCGAGAGCCTTTTGAAGGATCGGCCCCTGAGCAACTACATCTGCGCCGATAAAGAAACAGCACTGCATGCCCGTGGCTTTGCCCTGCCGGAGAAGGGGCTGCTGCTCTGCGCCACCGATGGCGTGTACGGCATCGTTTCCAGCCCCATGGAGCTGGAGATGCTCCTTCTGGATACTCTGCAGCATGCCTGGGATCAGGGCAGCTGGCAGCGGGCACTGGAAAAACAGCTGGCCCCGCTCCTGCAGGATGATACCACCCTTTTGTGCTGCCCCCGGGGCTTTGGCAGCTTCCGGGAGCTGCAGCGATACTTCCGCCCCCGCTGGGAGGAGCTGAAGCGGGAATACATCAAGCCGATCACTGCCCGGCAGCACGACCGGGAGACCGTGCGTGCCCTCTGGCAGCGCTACCGGATCGGCTACGACCGAACGGAGGGGATGGCGCATGAACAACCGGATTGGCGAGTATAGGCTCCTTACGCCTTTGCAGACCGCAGGCAGCGGCAGCGCACGCTGGTGCATCGCCAGCCGCGGCGGGCAGCGCTTCTTTGTTAAGCAGTTCCTCTCCCCCGTCTACCCTGCCGCCGCCGATACGCTCATCCGGCAAAAGCAGCGGGAGCGCTGCCACCAGTTCGAGCGCAGAAAGCAGCGGCTGTATTCCGCCATGAGCTGCGTCATCGGCGAAACGCTGGTGCCCGTGCTGGATTTCTTCCGCTACGAGGGGCGCTACTATGCCGTTAGCGAAGTGGTGCAGACGGAGGATAACGGCGAGAACCGCACCGATCTGACCGATGTGGAAAAGCGGCAGGTGCTGTACCATCTGGCGCTGTGCCTGCAACGGCTGCACCTGCAGCAGGTGGTGCATGCCGACCTGAAGCCGGAGCACATCCTGCTCTCTCCGGGCAGCTGGGGCTACAAAGTGCGCCTGATCGATCTGGACAGCGGCTTTCTGCTGGATGATCCGCCCCCGCTGGGCAGCGGGCTGGAGGGCGACCCGGTCTACCTGTCACCGGAAGCCTTTCTGCGCATGACCGGGCAGGATACCCCCATGACCGCCGCCGTGGACAGCTTCGCCTTCGGAGCCATCATCCACCGGCTGTGGACGGGTGAGCTGCCGGGCTTTGATACCGGTAAATACGGCTATCTGTACGAGGCCGTGCTGGCGGGCGAGGCACCCATGCTCTCTCCGGAACTGCCGGATCAGATGCGCTGGCTGGTGCGGGATCTGCTCAACGCATCGCCTCAGCTGCGCCCGGACGATGCCACCTGCGTGCGCATTCTGGGCGAGGGCGTGGTGCCGCAGCAAAGCAAGCGCAGCCAGAGCCCGGACGAGCCGCTGAACGGCCTGAGCCGGTTCATGAAAAAACGATAATGACCGAACGCTTTAATATAGGTAAAGAACAAAGCCGGTCTGCCGCCCCGACACAGGGCAGCAGACCGGCTTTCTTTTCGTTTTTTTCGGCTCACGAAGCGGCGGCCTTTCATCAAAAGGCTTATTCTTCCTCTTCCGTAGCATCCATCTCCTCAAGATCAAGGTCTTCCTCGCCATCATCCGGCTCGTCGGGCATATCCTCATCGTTCTGGTAGGCAAAGCGGGCACGGTACTGCTTGGGCGGCATGCCGCATTGCGCCAGAAACGCCCGGTGGAAGGTACGGGGGTTGCCGTAGCCGCACAGGTACACGATCTGGGAAATGGTATAGGAAGGATCCCTGAGCAGCGCGCATGCCCGATCGATGCGCAGCGTATTGATGTACTGGCGGAAGTTGATCTTCAGCTGCTGGGAGAAGATATGGCTCAGGTGGATGCGGCTGATGCCCAGGGCCCGTGCCGTGGTCTCCAGCGACAGGGGCTCGGTGAAGTGCTCCGAAATGTAGTGGAGCACCTGGTAGCTCAGGCCGGTCTGCATATGCTTCTCCAGGGGCTGCAGCTGGATACAGGAGAACAGATAAGAAAGGAACAGGTGCAGGTAGCCCAGCCGCAGGGGGCTGTCTGCCTGCTGGGAGTTCTCCAGCAGGTAACGGATGATGTGCACCATCTCCTGCGGCTTATCCTCCCCGCGCAGAAGGGGAGATTGCACCGTCATCGTGCGGAATTTGTGGGTAAACTCGCTGATGGTATCGGGCGAGAAGATCAGCGCAAGACCCTTTGCATCTTTAGAGATGTAGTCGTAGCTGTGGGGCGTGGCCGGGAAGGCCATAGCAATGTCGCCGGGGGCAACGGTAAGCTGCTTGCCCGCAATGGTCATGTACAGGTACCCTTCGGTAATGCACACGATCTCCGCCACATCGTGCACATGGGAGGGAAACGGCCCCTCACAGATACCCCCAATGAAAATGTCCTCTGTTCTTTTCTCGTAAAACACCGGATCCATTTTTCGTTTACCTCCCTTACATCCTTCTAAAACAACCGTTTTCGCACATGAACCGAGTTCGTTAATTAAGTTAATTAATTATATTACAAAACTTTGTAAAAGTAAAGGATAAGGATCATTTTGTCTGCAAGTTGGACACTAATACCCTTGAAGATTCCAAAATACGTGTCTATAATTGTACCCAACGGGAAGAGATTTCCCAAATCACCCAAATCAAAGAGGAGGACCTACCAAATGCGCAAGATTATTGCTGGTATCCTGGCTATGGTCATGCTCCTGTCTCTGTGCAGCTTTGCTGTTGCCGAGCAGGAACCCATCACCGTCACCGTTTTCCGTGGCGATCCCGGCGATCAGCCCACCGAAGACAACAAGATCTACAAGATGATCGAAGAACAGTTCGGCATCAAGTTCGAGATCGAATTCCTGGCTGGCGACCTGGACGAAACTCTGGGCACCAAGATCGCCGGTGAAGACTACCCCGATCTGTTCGACGGCGGCAACTCTGCTGAGAAGCTCATCAACGCCGGCGCCCTGATCGACCTGCTTCCCTACATCTCCGAAGAGAAGACCCCCAACCTGTACAACCACATCAAGGACCTGCTGCCCCAGCTGGTCAATGAGAACGGCGAACTGTTCATCATCCCCAACTACGGCATCAACTACCACGAGCAGGTCGTTAACGCTTGCAACGGCCCCGCCTTCTTCATCCAGAAGCAGGTTCTGGCTTGGGACAACTATCCCCAGATCAAGACCCTGGACCAGTACTTCGACCTGATCGAGCGCTTCATCACTGCTAACCCCACTGATGAAAACGGCGCCAAGTACGAAGGCTTCGCCATCCTGTGCGAAGACTGGCGTCACTTCTGCCTGATCAACCCCGTTCAGCACCTGATGGGCCAGCCCAACGAAGGCGAAGTCTACATCGACCGCACTGCTGACGAGAACGGCATCCACAAGGTTGAGACCTTCATCGACAAGGACTACTCCAAGGCTTACTACAAGAAGCTGAACGAGTTCTTCAAGAAGGGCTTCATCAATCCCGACACCTTCACCATGACCTATGACCAGTACATCGCCAAGCTGTCTGCCGGCACCGTTCTGGGCATGTTCGACCAGACCTGGGACTTCGGTACCGCTACCGCCGCCCTGGAGACCGCTGGTATGCACAAGAACACCTACGTGGCTCTGCCCCTGGTATACGACGAGGCTTACGGCTTCGGCGCTATCTCTGAGCAGTACCTGAACGGCGGCGTGCCCAACAAGGACCGCGGCTTCGGTATCTCTGTCAACTGCGAATATCCCGAGCGCATGATCGCCCTGTTCGAGACTCTGCTGAGCGACGAGTGGCAGAAGATCCTGCAGTGGGGTATCGAAGGCGAAGACTACTACGTTGAGAACGGCCGTATGCTCATGACTCAGGAGCAGTACAGCATCCGCAACGACGCCGCTTGGAAGATGGCCAACCAGGCCCTCACCATCTGGGAATCTGCTCCCAAGAAGCAGGGTCTCCAGGATGACGGCAATACCTGGGCTCCCGCCGACCAGCCCGAGATCCTCCAGCTCAACATGAGCGACTACGACAAGGCTTTCCTGGCCGCTTACGGCTACGGCAAGTGGGCTGACTTCTTCAACGCTCCCTGCGAACTGGCTCCCTGGGGCGAAGCTTGGCAGATCGACAAGACCCCCATCCAGGATGACTACGATAAGTTCAACCTGATCCAGGATCAGCAGCTGCCCAAGATCATCATGAGCGCTGACGATGCTGCTTTCGACGCCAACTGGGATGCTTTCGTTGCCGAAATCACCCCCTACTGCGAGATTTACGCTAACTTCATGCAGGCCGAAGTTACCAAGCTCGTGGAACTGGCCAGCAAGTAATCCAAATTCTCTAAGGCCATGGGGAGAGCTTGCCTCTCCCCATGGTTTTTTCGGAAAGGGGTATTCCTATGACCGGCGCGGCTTACAAAATTGAACCGATGCAGCCCGCGAAGAAAAAGAGCATTTGGAAAACGCTCTGGGATCAGAAATGGCTGATGGTCATGTCCATTCCCGTTCTTCTGTACGTTCTGCTTTTCAACTACTACCCCCTGTGGGGCTGGCGCTATGCCTTCCAGAACCTGGATCTGTCCACCATCAAAAAGGGCGCGGACTGGATCGGTCTGGACAACTTTAAGTGGCTCTTTAACGAGAAGTATTTCTGGCTCGGTATCCGCAACACGCTTGCCATGAGCGTGATCAACCTGATCTTTGGCACTCTTGCCTCCATTCTGCTGGCCATCCTGCTCAACGAGGTGCGCAACCGCACCTTCAAGCGCACGGTGCAGACCGTTACCTATCTCCCCCACTTTCTGAGTATGGTCATCGTTGTGGGCATGGCGCAGAACATGTTCGTTTCCGACGGCCCCATCAACCAGATGCTCATGTCTCTCAAGCTGATCGATCAGCCGATCTGGTGGCTGGGTGAGGGCAAGTACTTCTGGTTCCTGGTCGGTCTCATCAACATCTGGAAGGAAGTTGGCTGGAACTCCATCATCTACATTTCCACCATGACTTCTATCGACCCCACGCTGTACGAAGCTGCCGCCATCGACGGCGCAGGCCGCTTCCAGCGCATTCTCCACGTTACGCTGCCCGGTATCAAGTCCACGTTCGTGGTGCTGCTCATCATGAACATCGGCCACTTGATGGAGGCTGGTTTCGAAATCCAGTACTTGCTGGGCAACAAACAGGTTTACGATTTCTCACAGACCATCGACGTATTCGTTCTGGAATACGGTATCCAGAACAACAAATACGGTCGTGCCATTGCGGCTGGTATGTTTAAGAGCGTAGTCGGCATCATCCTGCTGTTCGCTGCCAACTTTGTGGCCAAGAAGCTGGATGAAGACACTTTGCTGTAAGGGAGGGATATCCTGTGACTGCTGTTCAGATCAACAAAAAGGCTAAAAAGCCCATGCAACAGGATGTCGTTTTCCCCATTGTCAACGGCGTTATCCTTTGCATTCTCATGTTTATTACTCTGTACCCGGTCCTTAACACGGTGGCCATCTCCTTCAACGACGGTATCGACGCGGTTCGCGGCGGCATCGGCCTGTGGCCCCGCAAGTTCAGCACCGAAGCCTACAACACCCTGCTGAACGACCCCCTGACCTGGAACGCCTTCGGTATCTCCGTCGCCCGTACGGTGATCACCACCCTGACCAACCTGCTGTTCACCTCCATGTTGGCTTTTGCTCTGAGCCGCAAGGAGTACATCTTCGGCAAGTTCATCACCCTGGTGGTGGTTCTGACCATGTACGTGAACGCCGGTCTGATCCCCAACTATCTGCTGATCCAGCGCACGCTGAAGCTGGGCAAGACCTTCTGGGTCTACATCATCCCCACCATGTTCAGCTGCTTCAACATGATCGTTATCCGTACCTACATCAACGGCCTGCCCGAAGCTCTGGCAGAATCCGCCCGTATCGACGGCGCTAACGACATGCGCATCTTCTGGCAGATCATCTTCCCCCTGTGCACCCCCGTGTTGGCCACCGTGGCTCTGTTCGTTGCCGTAGGCAGCTGGAACCAGTGGTTCGACACCCAGCTGTACAACGGCGGCAAGAAGTACCTGCACACCCTGCAGTACCTGCTGAAGATGAAGCTGGCAACCTCCATGAACACTGCCAATGCCGCCAACGCTTCTGTTGACGCTCTGGCAAGCCAGGCAGCCTCCAAGACCACGCCCATCACCATCCGCTGCGCGATCACCGTGGTTTCTGCACTGCCCATTCTGGTCGTTTACCCCTTCCTGCAGCGCTACTTCGTTACCGGTATGGTACTGGGCGGCGTTAAGGGTTGATTTGACCACGATGCGTATCGGTTCCTGCAACCGGGCGCATTCAATACCCCATTTCGGAACACCGAACGCCGCCCACACAGGCGGCGTTCTTCTTTTCCTGTCGTTAATCTGTCATAAAGGAGGAAAAAAACAACATGATCCGCAGAGTAAAGGTCGAAAACGGCTGGGTGCGCGGTTTGCCTGCTGCCGACCCTCGCATTACCAGCTACAAGGGCATCCCCTTTGCCGACAAGCCCATCGGCAAGAACCGCTGGCGCGCGCCCCAGCCCTGCCCCGATTGGGAGGGCGAGCTGTTCGCCGCCGAGTTCGGCCCCATCGCCATGCAGGCCAACTGCGCAGGCGACCCCGCCAAGGATATCTACGCCCGGGAGTGGGCCGTGGATGCTGAGCTGCCCATGAGCGAAGACTGCCTCTACCTGAATGTCTGGGCCCCTGCCGACGGGCGCAAGAACATGCCCGTATACGTCTGGTACTTCGGCGGCGGCCTGCAGGTGGGCAACACCACCGAAATGGAGTTCGACGGTGAGCGTCTGGCCCGCCGCGGCATCGTGGTGGTTACGGTGGGCTACCGGCTGAACGCCTTTGGCTTCCTGTGCCACCCGGAGATCACCAAGGAAGCGCCGGAGGCCTGTGCCAACTTTGGCTTCCTGGATCAACAGTGCGCCACCCGCTGGGTAAAGCGCAACATTGCTGCCTTTGGCGGCGACCCGGAGAACATTACCATAGGCGGCCAATCCGCAGGCGGCATGAGCGTTTGCGCCCAGATGACCAGCCCCCAGAACCAGGGCCTGTTCCAACGCGCCATCGTGGAAAGCGGCACCTTTGCCCAGCCCTACAACGGCAAGTTCGGCCTTTTCCCCCTTACAATGGAGGCTGCCGAAGCCCAGGGCAAGCATTTCTTTGAAGATGTACTGGGCGTAAAGACCCTGGAGGAGGCCCGCGCCCTGCCCGCCCGCTTTATTGAGGATAAATCGCTGGAGCAGCCCTGGGGTATGTGGGGCGAGGCGGTGGACGGTCATTTCAGCACCTACCCCAGCGGCGAGTGGTACACCCATCCCGAACGCATCATCTGCCCCGTGCTGCTGGGCCAGACCAACGACGAGTTTACCAACCGTCCTGCTGCCAAGACCCCCGAGGAGCTGGCTGCATTGGCGGCTGAGTGCTTCCCCGGTGCGGAAGAGAAGTTCCTGTCCTTCTTCTCCCAGCCTGCCACGGAGGAGAGCATCGCCAAAGAGGGCCTGATCCATTCCATCGCCTTTGCCATTCGTGCCGCCTGCCGCCAAAACAGCCGCACCGGTATCGATCAGCCCCTGTACGCCTACAACTTTGATACCACCATTCCCGGCTGGGACGACCCCGGCACCTTCCACTCCGTAGACCTGTGGTTCTTCTTCGAGACCCTTGCCAAGTGCTGGCGGCCCTTCACCGGCATGCACTACGATCTGGCCCGCCAGATGTGCGATTACTGGGTCAACTTCATCCGCACCGGCGACCCCAACGGCACCGACAGCCAGGGCAAGCCCCTGCCCCTGTGGCCCCGCCTCACCGAGGATGCCCCTGCCCAGATGACCTTTACCCACACCTCCGTACCGGTGCAGTGGCCCGTACCGGAGTTGGAGAGCTTCCTGGTGGACAAGCTGCTGGAGAAGGCGAAGAAGTGATCCTTCGCGGGGATGGGCCAAAGGGCTCTGCTCTTTGGAAACCCGCCCAAGGGGCAATACCCCTTGGGGTTCCCGGCTCTGCGCCCGCTTTGCGGGCGCATGGGCAGAGCACAGAATCCCTATGACCCGAACAAACCGCTCATACAAGCAAAAGCCCGACCGGGATGCATCTCCCGGTCGGGCTCAGCTTGTTTACCCCTTTACTCCCCCACTCTTTCGAACACGGGCATCCTCTCCAGCGGAGCCTCCACGCAGACCGTGAGTCCCTCCGCCCCGGCGTTGATCACCTCACCGGTATCCACATTGCGCCAGCTGCCTTCGGGGAAATACACCCGGCGGCTTCTGGCACCCATCTCCAGCACGGGCGCCACCAGATAATCCGGCCCGAACATGTACTGATCCTTCAGTTCGGCGCAGTTCTCATCCCCCGGGAACTGGTACTGCATGGCGCGCATCACCGGCGTGCCTTCCTCGTGGGCCTCCTGCATCACCCGGCGCAGATAGGAGCGCATGCTTTCGCGGCGCTGCATGTAATGGGTCAGGATGGGGTAGGCTTCCTCGCCGTAGCTCCAAACCTCGTTGTTGTAGCCGGAATCCAGCACATCGGTGCCATCCTTGCGGCGCACCGGGTGGTGGGGCTGGCGGTCGCCGTGGAGGCGCATCACCGGGCAATAGCAGCCCCACTGGAACCAGCGGATGAACAGCTCCCGGAAATCTTCATGATCCGGCCAGCCGCCGTGGAAACCGCCGATATCCGTCGTCCACCAGGGAATGCCCGCATAGCCCATGCTGAGGCCTGCACAGATCTGGTAACGGAAATCCTCCCAGCGGCTCATGATATCGCCGCTCCAGACCAGCGCGCCGTAGCGCTGGCTGCCCGCCCAGGCGCAGCGCAGCAGATTGACCGGGTTTTCCACGCCGCACTGCCGAAGGCCGTCGTAAAAGGTTTTGGCATACAGCTGAGGGTACACATTGCCCACCTGCTGGTTGGAGCCGATGTGGTAACGGTAGTTCTTGAAATCGTAGGTGCCGTACTCCGGCTCGGCCTCATCCAGCCAGAAAATGCGAATGCCGTGGTCGAAGTAGTTCTTTTGGCACTTGGCCCATACATAATCCCGGGCGCGGGGATTGGTGGCATCGAAGAACATGCTGTCCTCCACGAAGCGCATACCGATCTGCTCGCCGTACTCCGCCCGCACCAGCAAGCCCTTCTGGAGCATCTCGCCGTAGTTCTCGCTGGTGTGCGCCACCTGCGGCCACACGCTCACCATCAGCTCAATGCCCATCTCGTTCAGCTCCTTCACCATAGCGGCAGGGTCGGGGAAGAACTCCGGGTCGAAGCGGTAGTCGCCCATCTTGGGCCAATGGAAGAAATCGCACACGATCACATCGATCCTGAGGCCCCGGCGCTTGTACTCCCGGGCCACCTCCAAAAGCTGCTCCTGATTCCAGTAGCGCAGCTTGCACTGCCAGAAGCCAAGGCCGTATTCGGGCATCTGGGGCGCAAAGCCGGTGGCCTTGCCGTAAGCCCGGGAGATGTCTCTGGGGGTATCGCCCGCGGTGACCCAGTAATCCAGCTGCTTGGTGCTTTCGGCGTGCCAGGTGGTGCGGTTCTTACCAAAGGAGACCGAGCCGATGGCCGGGTTATGCCACAAAAAGCCATAGCCCCGGCTGGAGATATAGAAGGGCACACTGGCCTGAGAATTGCGGTGCGCCAGCTCCAGCGTTGCGCCCTTCCAATCCAGCGTTTCCTCCTGATACTGCCCCATGCCGTAGATGTGCTCGCCCTCCTGCCCCTCAAAGGTGGCGGTAAGAGCGAAATCGCCGCCCAGATAGGGCTCAAACTTGCGGCAGCGCAGCTGCAGGGCATTGGCAGCGGGGGTCTCCCGGAGCAGCACCTGGCCATGCTGGTTCAAAAACGTGATCTGTGCATACTTATGCCAGCCATCCATGCCCACATCGGCTGTCAGCTTGCCGCAGCGGATGCTGGCATGCTCATCCTCGATAACGATCTCCACCGGGGCTTCCTCCGGCTCCAGCAGGGCAAAGCGCAGATCCTGCACATCGCCCACAAGTGTGGAGCGCACACGCAGGCTGTTCTCGCCCCAGGGGGTGATCACCAATGTTTCGCCCTTGTTGCGCCAAACAAGGCTGTTGCCGTCCCTCTCAAAGTAACGCATAAATCCTCCTGCCGCCGGTGGATGCACCGGCTTCTTTGCTGTGTTTTACCGCCCGCCACCGGGCTTTTTTTCATTGCCATCATTATACCGGGAAAACCGCTTTCTTTCAATGGATGGCGTGCTATTCTTTTGCCCGATCTGCCCTTGCCAGAGAGCGCGGCTTCTGCTATCATCAAAGCAAACAAACCGCACAAAGGAGCATACAGCCATGAAGCAGCAGGTCTTCAACCCCTATCTGCCCAGCTGGGAATACATCCCCGACGGCGAACCCCGTGTCTTTGACGGGCGGCTCTATGTATACGGCAGCCACGACCGCTTCAACGGCGATGTGTACTGCCAGAACGATTACGTATGCTGGTCCGCCCCGGAGGACGACCTTTCCGATTGGCGCTACGAGGGCGTGATCTATCAAAAGACGCAGGATCCCCGAAACCCGGATGGCAGCCACGCCCTGTGGGCACCGGATGTGTGCCGGGGCAACGACGGCAAATACTATCTCTACTACTGCCTGGATTTTCTCAAGGAGATCGGCGTGGCGGTGTGCGACACTCCCGCCGGGAAGTACGAATTTCTCGATTTCGTCCGCTACCCCAACGGCGATATTCTGGGCTCCCGACCGGGGGAGATCCGACAGTTCGATCCGGGCATCTTTATCGATGACGACAAGCGCATCTACCTGTTCTCCGGCAACAGCCCCCGCTACAAGACCCCCGGCGTGGACAAGGACAGCCTGAAGATGGAGCTGGAGCAGGATATGGTCACCGTGAAGGACGGGCCTTACCACAACCTGCCCATCATCAACGACGCGGACGGTACCGAGTACGAGGCGCACCCCTTCTTTGAGGCCAGCTCTGTGCGCAAGATCGGCGGCAAGTACTACTTCATCTATTCCTCCACATGGATGCACGAGCTGTGCTGGGCAGTGGCAGACTCGCCCCTTGGGGAATACCGCTACGGCGGCGTGCTGGTCTCCAATGCGGATATCGGCGTAAACGGCAACACCGAAGCCCTCAACTACCGGGGCAACACCCACGGCAGCGTGATCAGCGCGGGCGGCAAGTGGTATGTGTTCTACCACCGGCAGACCAACCGGCATTTCTTCTCCCGGCAGGCCTGCGCCGAGGAGATCTTCTTCGACGGCGAGTGTTTCCACCAGGCGGAGATCACCTCCTGCGGGCTCAACGGCGGCCCCCTGAAGGACGAGGGCACCTACGAAGCCCGCATCGCCTGCCACCTGTACTCCAAAAACGGCACCTGCGAGAGCCTGCCCGAGCAGCAGGATGAGAACCACCCCGCCTTTACCCAGGAGGGCGCAGACCGGATGGATACCCCCAACCAGTACATCAGCAACATGATAGACGGTGCAACGGCAGGCTACCGTTACTTCGCCTTCGGGGAAGCAAAGACGGTCTTTGTGGAGGTACGGGGCACGGCCAGAGGCACCTTCGTGGTGCGGGATGAGCGGGGCGGTAATGTGGTTGCCCGCATTCAGGTGCAGCCCGGCGAGGGCTGGCAGCGTTTCTCTGCCCCGCTGAGCATCGAGGGCGGCAAGAAGCCCCTGTACTTCACCTACGAGGGCGAAGGGGCTGCGGACTTTATGCATTTTGGGTTTGAGAAGTAAAACAAAAGGGGCGGCCACAGAAACGAGATCTGCGGCCGCCCTTCTTCGCTTACCATGGGGGCAGTCCCTGTATGCTGTTTTCTCAATAGCGCGAGCCATAGCGCTGCTTTGCAGCCTCGGTGCAGCGGGCGACAAATGCCGCTTTGGCCGCCGTATAACCATCCCGGTCGTGCTCGTATTGTTTCCACAGGTTCAGCTTCAGCTGTTCGTATTCCCCGGCCTCCTGCGGGTGCTCGTTGAGATAATCCCGGAAATACAGCTCGTCGCAATCGCCCATCAGGCGCAGATGCAGATGGAATACCCGCTCCGCAAAGCCGTTTTCGGTATAGCCCTTGTTGTAGGAACGGCGGCTGTGGCTCCGGCTCATACAGCGATAGCCCGCCCGGGGGAGCGCCGCTTCTGCCGCCGCAAGCGCTGCACCGGCAGGAAGCTCAACAAGGATATCCACGATGGGCTTTGCCCAGATGCCCTCAACGGCTGTGCTGCCGATGTGGCTGATACGGGTGCCCGGCGGCAGCAGAGGCCGCAGCAGTGCAAGCTCTTCTGCATACCATTGCTGCCAGCGGGGATCCGGTGCCGTAAGAATAATCGGAAACAGCTGCCAAAGCTCCTCCAGCGTCATTTCGGAAAGCGGCTTGCTCATCACACATCCTCCAGCCGTACATCCTTCACGGCCCGGATGGCCGCCCAGGGTACATGGCAATAGCCGCCCGGGTTCTTATCCAGATACTTCTGGTGGTATTCCTCCGCCGGGTAGAAATGCCGGAGCGGGCAGGCCTCCACCGCCAGCGGCTGCCCCACCTTCGCTTCCAGTGCGGCAAGCTCCGCTGCCACCACGGCTGCATCCGCATCGTTTTCGTGGTACACGCCGGTGCGGTACTGGTGCCCCACATCCTCGCCCTGCCGATCTACGCTGACGGGATCGATGATGCGGAAAAACAGCCGCAGCAGCTTATCAAGAGGCAAAACAGCTTCATCATACACGATGCGCACGGTCTCCGCATGGCCGGTGTTCTCGTAGCGCACCTGCTGATAGGTGGGGTTCTCCGTATCGCCGTTGGCAAAGCCCACCTCGGTCTCCCGAACGCCGGGGATATTCTGCATATACTTCTCCACGCCCCAGTAGCAGCCGCCTGCCAGATAGATGGTCTTCATGCGTTCTGTTCTCCTTCCGGGCTGTCCAGCCAAGCGATATGTTTGCGCAGACCCTCCTCCAGGGTGGTTCTGGGCAGCGGGATGCCCGCCCGCTCCATTTTCTCCAGCGTGTAGCAGCGGTGGCACAGATGCCCGCTGTATTCGGGATGTGCCTCCAGATACCCCTCCGGGGGCACAGACTCGATCTGCACCGGGCAGCCGATGATCTGCCCGATCAGCTCGTAGTAACGGCGGTTGGGCACCGCATCCGGGCCGCCGATGCAGAAGATCTGCCGGATGGCGGCGGGGTTATCAAGGCAATCCAACATCGCCTGTGCCATATCATCCACAAAGATGGGATGGATCAGGAACTCGCCGCCGCCCACCAGACGCATGGGTTCGCCCGACCGGATGCGCCGGAGCAGATCCGGCTGGCGGGAGTTTTCCGGGTAGCAGCCCAGCCAGAAGCCCGGGCCAAGGATGTGACCGGGACGGAAGATCGTCCACCGGACGGAGGGATCGGAGGCTTCGAATACCTGCTCCATCATGCGCTTATTGTGGCCGTAGCCGCCGTCTGCCATATATACATCGGCATGCTCGTCCTGCGGCACGCTTTTATGGTGGGGGGAGTACACCGAATCGGTGGAGACGATCACCATGCGGCGCACAAAGGGGGCTACAGCCTCCAGATCCACCCGGGCGTGGTGGGGCGTGCGGCAGACAGTATCCAGCATGGCATCCCAACAGACAGAGGCGTTCTCCAGCGCCGCCCGCAGCTGCGCGGGATCCTCCCGGTCGGCGATCAGGCTATGCACGCCCTCCGGCAAGGGACGGATGCCCCGGGTGACCGTCCACACCTGATGCCCCTGCGCCAGCGCCATCTGCGCCAGCCGACCGCTCAGCTGACCGCTGCCGCCGATGAGTAACAGCTTCATTGCTTCACCCTCCTGTATGATCGGATCGTTTGCAACCATTATACCACACCCCGGGCATGGCTGCGCAGGCATTTTGCCCGCAGGAAGCAGGGAAAAACACCGGGATTCTCGAAATACGAGAGTGATTCCCGCCCGTTTGGCTGGTCTTCTCACTCTCCGAAATGTAGAATGCCGGTGGATGCATCCCCCACCAACACATGCAAAAGGAGCTTTTTACGATGGAAGCAAAAACCATGGGACGTTTCATTGCCGCCCTTCGCAAGGCCAACGGCCTTACCCAGAAGGATCTGGCAGAAAAACTGAATGTATCGGATAAATCCGTCAGCCGCTGGGAGCGGGATGAGGGTGCTCCCGACCTTTCCCTCATTCCGGTGATCGCCGAGGTGTTCGGCATCACCTGCGATGAGCTTCTCCGGGGCGAGCGCAGGCCCGAGAGCCAGCGGCAGGAGCCTGTTGCCGAAGAACCCCTCACCCCCAAGGCCGATAAGCAGCGCCAGCGGCTTTTGAAGGCGAGCATGACCAAATACCGCTCCCGTATGCTGATCGCCGCTGCGATCGCCTGGCTGGGCCTGATCGCCGCCATGATCTGCAACTTCGCCTTTCAGCGGGCTTCGCTGGGGTTCTTTATCGCACTCATCTTCTATCTGGCAGGCGGCGTATGCCTGGCTGTGTTCATGAACAATGCCCTCTTTGCCGTAGCCGACGAAGAAGAGGATGCCGATGTATTGCGGTACAAAACGCAGGTACGCTCCCTCTTTGGGATGGGTCTTGGGCTGCTGGCAGGGCTGCTACTCGCCACCCTGCCGCTGCTGCTGGTGGAGGATGCCTACTGGGGCCTTGGCGCGGGCAGCTGGCTGGCTTTCGCGCTTGGCTTCCTGCTCCTTGGGGCGGCGGTGTTCCTGATCGCCCGCCACCTGCTGGAGGGCTACCGCATGGCCAAAAGCGGGAAAGCCAACCCCACCGCCATCAAAAACTGGCGGTTGAAGACCCTCGTGGCTCTCTGCTGTGCCGGTGTGCTGCTGATCACCGTTGCCTGCAGCGCCGTTATGCTGGATCTCGACCGGCTGGGAGAAGCGCGGGGCCAGGTGTTTACAGACTTTGCCTCCTTCAAGGCCTTTATGGAGACCGAGACATCCCCCGCCACCTACGATGGAGCGATGTACACCGCCGTAACGGAGCTGACCTACGACGAAAACGGCGAGCCGGTCACCCTGCCGGAGGATGAGTACATGATGGATGAGGTGCGCCTCAGCGACGGCACCCCCGAGGGCAGGCTGCTGGGCACCTTCCAATGGAAGAACCAAACCGTGCAGCACTATACGGTGGAGGAAACGAGTGAGGATGGCATCCGTTTCACCGTGGTGACCGATCTTGCCTGGCAGGAAGCCAGAGCGGCCCAGCAGAACGGCTTCGTTCTCTGTGCCATGCTGTGCCTGTTGGAGGCGGCAGCGGCAGTGGCGATCTACAAAAAGCTGAAGACCCACTGAACATAAGCAGCGCCCGGGAAGCAACAAACGCTTCCCGGGCGCTGTTTTACGGCTTTACACGATGCGGTTGATCCACACCTTACGCTTGAGCAGAATGTAACCGATGATGCACTTGATGATATCGATAAACTGGCAGATGCCGTACACCAGAATAATGTGCCAAGCCGTGCCCTTGGAGAGCAGATTGGCCACCGGGATGCTGATGATCCACAGGTATACGCTGTCGAACAGGAAGGTGATCCAGGTTTTGCCGCCGGAGCGGAGGGTAAAGTAGCTGGCGTGGCAGAAGGCATGCAGCGGGCCGGAGGCCGCTACCATCAGCAACAGGCCGGTGGCGATGCTGCGTACCTCCTGCGTGGTGTTGTACAAAGCAGGGAACAGGGACGAGCAGGCCGCCATCAGAACGCCCATGCCCACCGCGCTGAGCACAGAAAAGGTAAGGATACGCCAACAGCTTTGCTCTGCCTTCTCAAAATCGCCTGCGCCCAAGTGCTGCCCCACGATGATGCTGATGGTGGTGCCCATGGCCAGCCACACCACATTGAACAGATTGGCAATGGTGGTGCAAATATTGAGGGCTGCCACCACCGCCAGACCGCGGGTGGAATAGGCCTGGGTAAGCATGGCCATACCGGCAGACCAGAGAAACTCGTTTACCAGCAGGGGCATGCCCTTGCGGAAAATGCTGCCTACCAGCTCTTTGGGCACATAGGGGCTTTTGTACGCACCCACGATAAAGGGCACTTTTTCTTTATGGGTATGTGTCCAGACGATCACGATGGCGCATTCCACATACCGGGCGATAACCGTTGCCAGCGCTGCACCCGCCGCACCCATGGCAGGCGCGCCGAAGTGCCCGAAGATGAACACATAGTTGAGAACAAGGTTCACAAAGATGGCTACGATGCCCGCCTTCATGGGCAGCACGGTCTCGCCGGTCTCGCGCAGGTTGCTGGCATAGGCCTGCTGCACCGCAAAGGGAAGCAAGCCCCAGAGCATCACCCGGAGATAATCCGCGCCGTAGCGGGCGGTGGCGGCAATATCGCCGGTGTCGCCGCCCTCGTGCAGGTACAGGCTGATCAGCTGATCGCCGAAGCAGACGAAAACCGCCACACCGGCCACCAGCAGCACCACCGCCAGCATCAGCTTGAAGCGGAAGGTGTACTGCACGCCCTTCTGATCGTTCTTGCCGTAGAACTGGGCCGTATAGATGCCAGCACCGCTGAGACCGCCGAAAATGCACAGATTGAACACAAACAGCAGCTGGTTTACGATGGATACACCGCTCATCTGCTCGGTGCCCACTGCACCCACCATAATGTTGTCCAGCAGCGAGACCAGATTGGTCAGACCATTTTGCAGGATCATCGGCACGGCGATGACCATCAGGGTTCTGTAGAATGTCTTATCGCCGAAATATCGGCTCAGTTTTTCATTACGCATATCGTTTGTCCTTTCCAGCCGCAAAACCGGGGGTAACATTCTCAATGCGCCCACACAGGGTGGACGCATTGTGCTACTATAGCATGGTTTCAGCCTGCCCGCAAGGCATTTTTCGGTTTTTTCCAAGGCAAAAAACGCACTGCCCCTCAGGCGCGGCTCCGTAGCCAGCCCTCCCGGGCTGCCTCCATCAAGATGAAGAAAGCCTGCCCCTCGGCGGCTACGCCGGGCTTGTCGAAAAACGGCAGACCGCATACATCCTGCACCAGCCCGAAGGGGTCAACAGCGGCAAGGGCGGCTTCCCGCGCCTTTTCTGCCATGGGCAGGAAGGTTTCCTCCAGCCAACCCTCCCGGATGCCCCGATAGACCGTATAGGCAAACATCTGCCCGCAGTTGATCTCCCGGAAGCTGGTCGGGTCGTCCAGCACATCATGGAAAGCGCCGTCTGCCCGCTGGTGGCGGAAGGCGTTGGTCAGCAGCGTGCGGATGCGGTCTTCCAGCAGCCGCTTCTGTGCCTCGTATCCCGCCGGGAGCATGGCGCGCACACGGATCATCCCCGCGGCTGCCCAGCCGTTGCCCACGCCCCATACATCCTTTCGGGGATAAGACTCGGCGGCATCGTCCCACTGGTGGCTCAGAAGCCCCTTTGCCGGATCCAGCAGGATCTGCCAGTAGCCATCCAGCTGGCGCAGCGCCTCGTCGAAGCAGCCTGCCGCTGCCAGAAAAGGCGGCAGCATGTAGCAGGAATCCACCCAAATCAGTTTACTGTCGTCGAAATGGTAGACCACGCCCTCCGGGCTGCAGGGAGCCAGCTCCAGCGCCCAATACAGCAACTTGTCTTTGGCTGCTGCCAGCCATGGGTCGCCGGTCTCGGTCGCTGCAACGATCAACGCTTCGCCCACGGCGCAGGGGTCGGTAGAGGCATTGGAGCCGCCGATCTGGGCGCAGCGGCCATCCTGCTGCTGCCGGTGCACCGCCTCCACCGCCAGCTGTATGGCCGTGGCTGTATCCCCGGCCTCCAGGAATGCCTGTGCCAGCACGCCCTGCTCCCAGTTGTTGCGCTGCATGCACAGTGCAGCATGCTTTACTTTTTCCAGCATCGTATTCTCCATAACGGTATCTCCCAACGGCAGCAAAAGCCCTTTATTTGCAGAAATTATAGCACAGGCGCAGCCCCTGCCGCAACAGACAAACCTCAACCCGGCTTTACTTTTGTTTTGCCTTTGGTTGATGTTTGGCAGCTATGATAGAAACAGCGAAGGTGGGCACACTTTTTTGCGTGAGACAGGCGCTTGCCCGCCCGCATAATCTTGAAGGAGATACCGCCATGAACGAAGTGCAAAAGCCTAAAAAGCCGCTCATTTTCTATTACCTCATCGCCCTTGGGGTGCTGCTCGCCATCAACACCCTGCTGGTGCCGTGGCTGGCCAAACAGCAGGTGAAGGAAGTGGACTACGGCACCTTTATGACCATGACCGCCGAGCAGAAGGTAGGCGCAGTGCAGCTCCAGGATCACCAGATCATTTTTACCGATAAGGAGCAGAAACAGTTTTACAAAACCGGCCTGATGGACGACCCCGGCCTGGTGGAGCGGCTGCACGAAGCCGGAGCCACCTTCGGCAGCGAGATCTACGAGGAACCCTCCCTGCTGCTGAGTCTGCTGGTCTCCTGGGTGCTGCCGATGGTGCTGTTCATCCTGCTGGGGCAGTTCCTTTCCAAAAAGCTGATGAACAAAGCCGGCGGCGGCAATGCCATGATGTTCAGCATGGGCAAGAGCAATGCCAAGGTGTATGTCAAATCCACCCAGGGCATCAAATTCAGCGATATCGAGGGCGTGGACGAAGCCGAGGAGAGCCTTGGCGAGATCGTGGATTATCTGCACGACCCGGAGAAGTACAAGGCCATCGGTGCCTCCATGCCCAAGGGCGTGCTGCTGGTGGGCCCTCCCGGCACGGGCAAGACCATGCTGGCAAAGGCAGTGGCAGGCGAAGCGGATGTGCCGTTCTTCTCCATGTCCGGCTCCGAATTTGTGGAAATGTTCGCCGGTATGGGCGCTGCCAAGGTGCGGGATCTGTTCAAGCAGGCCAAGGAAAAAGCCCCCTGCATCGTATTTATCGACGAGATAGACGCCATTGGCAAAAAGCGTGAGGGCGGTGCCCTGGGCGGCAACGACGAGCGGGAGCAGACCCTCAACCAGCTGCTTACCGAAATGGACGGCTTCGAAGGCAACAACGGCGTAATGCTGCTGGCAGCCTCCAACCGCCCCGAATCCCTCGACCCGGCGCTTACCCGCCCCGGCCGTTTCGACCGGCGCATCCCCGTAGAGCTGCCGGATCTGGAGGGGCGCGCCAAGATCCTGCAGGTACACGCCAGGAAGGTAAAGACCACCGGCAGCATCGACTTCCGGCAGGTGGCCCGCATGGCCTCCGGCGCATCCGGCGCAGAGCTGGCCAATATGGTCAACGAGGCCGCCCTGCGTGCTGTAAGGGATGGACGCAGCGCCGTTACCCAGCAGGATCTGGAAGCAAGCATCGAGGTGGTGATCGCAGGCTACGAAAAGAAGAACGCCATCCTCAGCGATCAGGAGAAAAAGGTGGTGGCCTACCACGAGATAGGCCATGCGCTGGTGGCAGCACGGCAGACCCACTCCGCCCCGGTGCAGAAGATCACCATCATACCCCGCACCTCCGGGGCGCTGGGCTACACCATGCAGGTGGAGCAGGATGACCACTGCCTCCTGAGCCGGGAGGAGCTGGAGAACAAGATCGCCACCTATGCGGGCGGCAGGGCTGCCGAGGAGCTGGTGTTCGGCACCGTATCCACCGGCGCAAGCAACGACATTGAGCAGATCACCCGGCTGGCCCGGGCCATGATCACCCGCTACGGCATGAGCGAGGATTTCGGCATGGTGGCGCTGGAGACCGTTACCAACCAGTATCTGGGCGGCGATGCCTCCCTCTCCTGCTCGGCAGATACCCAGGCGGAGATCGACCGGCAGGTGATCGCCCTGGCAAAGCGGCAATACGAAAAAGCCGCAGCCATCCTCCGGCAGGATATGGATAAGCTCCACGCCCTGGCCCAGCACCTCTACGAACAGGAGACCATTACCGGAGACACCTTTATGCAGCTGTTGGACGCATAAAGAGCAGCACACCAAAGGAGCAACGCAAATGACGCAGCAGCAAAAACGCATCTGTACTCTGCCCAATCTTCTGTCTCTGATCCGCATCCTGCTGATCCCGCTCATCGTATGGGCATTCCTCACGCGGGAGGATCGGCCGCTCACCGTAGGGCTTTTGGTGCTTTCCGGCCTGACCGATATGGTGGATGGCTGGATCGCCCGCCGGTTCCACCAGACCAGCGATCTGGGCAAGGTGCTGGATCCCATCGCCGACAAGCTGACCCAGACCGTGGTGCTGGTCTGCCTGCTCACCCACCAACCGCTGATGCTGCTGCCCCTTGCCCTGCTGGTGGTTAAGGAATTTGTGGCCGCCCTTCTGGGCCTGTGGGTGATCCGGCGCACGGGCCAGGTGAACGGTGCGGATTGGCACGGCAAGGTATCCACCGCGCTCCTGTACCTGATGATGGGGCTGCACCTCCTGTGGCAGGGCATACCGGAGGCGCTCTCCACCGGGCTGATCCTGCTCTGCGCTGGGATGATCCTCTACTCCGGGGTGTGCTACACCCTAAAGAACCTGCGCATGCTGGGTTTTGGGAAAAAGGCCTGAACGGTTGTCTTTCCCGCCCGGCCTGTGGTATAGTGGTCTAAAGAAACAAACAAGCCACCACAGACCGGAACAGCGGGCACCGGACGGTATTCTGCTTTCCCGGGCTGTGCCGGGGCTTGCAAAGGAGGAACCCACCCCATGCTTTTGATCCGTAACGGCCTCATCCACAACGCCATAGACCGGGAGCCCTTTCTTGCCGACATCCTCTGCGATGGCGGCAAGATCGTGAGCATCGGGCAAGACCTTGCCTGCGAGGGGGCTGACGTATTCGATGCCACCGGGCTGGAGGTCTACCCCGGCTTTGTGGAGGCCCACTGCCACACCGGTCTGGATGGGCACGGCATTGGCTACGAAGGCGCAGACTACAACGAAATGGGCGATATCCTGGCCTGCCAGCTGCGCGCCATCGATGCCATCGAGCCCCGGGACGAAATGATCGCCGAAGCCCGCAGGGCAGGCGTGACCACCCTTTGCGCAGGCCCCGGCAGCGCCAATGTGCTGGGCGGCACCTTTGCCGTATACAAGCCCGTGGGCAAACGGATCGATGATATGGTCATCAAGGCCGAGGCTGCCATGAAGTGCGCCTTTGGCGAGAACCCCAAGCGCTGCTACCGGGATAAGGGCGACTCCAGCCGCATGACTACCGCCGCCAAGCTGCGGGAGATGCTTTTCAAGGCCCGGGAATACAGCCAGAAGGTGGAGCGTGCCAACGGCGACCCGGAGAAGCTGCCCGCTTTCGACATCAAGCTCAACGCCCTGCTGCCCGTGATGCGCCGGGAAATGCCCCTGAAGGCCCACGCCCACCAGGCGGACGATTTCTTTACCGCCCTGCGCATCGCCCGGGAGTTTGATGTAGACATCACCCTGGAGCATGTAACCGAAGGCCACCTGGTGGTGGAGGAGCTGGCCCGGGAGAACGTGATGCTGGCCGTAGGCCCCACCCTGACCCACGCCAGCAAGTTCGAGCTGCGCAACAAGAGCTGGGAGACCCCCGGTGCGCTGGCCAAGGCAGGCTGCCATGTATCCATCATCACCGATGCGCCGGTGATCCCTCAGAAATACCTGCCCCTGTGCGCCGGGCTGGCCGTAAAGGCAGGGATGGATCCCTTCGATGCGCTCCGGGCCATCACCATCAACGCTGCGGAGCATGCACAGGTGGGCGACCGGGTAGGCTCCCTCGCCGTGGGCAAGGATGCGGATATCGTGGTCACCGACGGCTCCCCCTTCGAGGTAGCCACGCAGGTAAAGGCTGTGTTCATCAATGGTGTACAGGTGGAGTAAACCCGCTGCGGCATTTGATAAGCGATTTGAAACGGGCATCCGGCAAAGGCCGGATGCCCGTTCAGATCGTTGAAAAACTCGCCTTTGGCGACTTTTTCAACGAGGAATGCACCGTTTGCCTAGGAGCCTACGGCTCCCCGGGCGGCAAACGGCGATAAGAACCCCTTGCTACGCAAGGGTTCCGAAACCACCGTACACGCCGCTGGTTTCGGATTGACAATCGGAGGGCTGCGGCCCTCCGATACCTCTTGGGGTTTGTCAGCAGTCAAAACGGGCATCCGGCAAAAGCCGGATGCCCGTTTTGACATTCATCGATCTTTTATTCTCCCCCAAGCAGCTCCACCGCCGCCTGATAGGCCTCCCGGGAGGTGGTGACCACATCCGGCATAACGATGCGGCTCTCCGTCTCGCCGGAGGGGCGCAGGAAGCGCTTGTGGGAAACGCTGGCATAGAGATGGGAGTTCTCCAGCGCAACAAAGGTGATATCGCCGTAGTGGTTGGGCATATTGGCAGATGCCTCGCCCACAAGGGTGCCCAGGCCGCCATCCCGCACATACACGCACAGCATGGTAGCGGAGGAATAGGTATACCGGTCGCACAGCACCACCAGCTCCACATCGGGGTTCTGTTTGGCGCTGGGGTCGGGCTTCATTACAAGGGAGCCGCCGGAGCGCAGATAGCCCTTCTGCACCTTGGCCTCGGGAGAAAAGCGCACCAGCATGCCGTAGCTGGGAGCCTTCATGCCCATGGCATTCAAAAGCCGCTCGCAGGCGTTGGAGCTACCGCCGCCGTTGCCCCGGGCATCGATGATCACCTTGGTGCAGCCGTTCGCCACCGCCTCCTTCAGCTCTTTGGCGATGGCCTTCAGGTTCTCGTCATCCACGCACTCCACGAATTCCACCACGAAGATATCCCCGTCCCGGCGGGCCTTGTTGCCCCAGGGCTCATCGGAGGCTTGGGCCTCCTCTGCGGGCACATACCAGCGGCATTCCCGGGTGCTGCCGTCGGACAGGGTGACCGTGAACACATCCTTCTCCACATCCACCCCGGCTGCCTTGAGCAGATTGCCGGAGGTAAAGTAATAATCGTAGTTCTTGGCAACCGCCATTTCGTTCTCTGCGGGGAAGAGGCTGTCGATGGTGGCGAGGATCTGCGCCATCGGTACCTGATCCACGGCGGTAACGGTCAGGTCTGTCACGCCGCTGTCATCGGCAAAATGCATAGCTCCGTTCCGGTAGCTGTGGCGGATGTACACCTCATCGCCGTACTGCCAGCCCAGCCTGGTGTGCCCATCGCCGAAAACGGTCAGGTACCGGGAAGAAACCTCCATGAACGCCCGCACCGTCATGGCACTCTCCGTTTCGGCCAGATAGCTTTCCTTCGCCGCCAGATAGGGGGTCTGATCGCTGCCATCCACAAAGAAGGGGTGTACGCTTTCCACATAGCCGATCAGCTGCTGCCGGTCGGCATCGACCTGCTCTGCGCTCAGCAGCGTATCATCCGGCAGGGCCTCGGGCCTGGGTACCCCCTTGCCGCCGAGGGAAAGCGGCAGCTTGTACAGCGCGATCAACGCCCCCGCCAGCATCAGCAGCAGGATGACCGCGATACCGATCAACAGCTCTTTCTTCATCCCATGTCATCTCCTTCGTTGTATACAATACGGATTATAGCATACACCGCACATATCGTCAAAACCGGGGGGGTGCCGCCGATGGGGCGCGCCCCTTTCTTGATCCGCAAACAAAACAGCTGCGGCGCAGCCGGAAGGGCTTGGCCTTCCGCTGCGCCGCAGGGCTTGTTTTTCCTTGGATCAGAAATTCTCCACCAGGAACATGGGGTTTACGGTAAAGGCCCTGAGCAAAGCGGAAGCGCTGCTTTGCAGGGTGATATCCGTGCGGTTGGCCAGCAGCTTGGGCAGCTCCTCTGCGCCCAGCAGCAGGCGGCTCAGCGACTGGATGGAGCAATCCAGATCCGGGGCGGCATCATCGCAAACGGTAACGATGTTTTCAGTGCCGGGTGTTACCCGGTAGGTATGGCAGTTGCGGGCGATGTCCTCATCCCGCACACGCAGGGTGAAGCTCTCAAGCCCCGCCTGCCAGGGGTAGAGCCGCAGCGCCTCCGCCACGTTCACCACCCGTAGCATGCCGATGTTCTTCAACTTGACCTCCACATCGTAGGGCTCGGGCAGCAGACTGAAGGGATCTGCATCCATGGGCAGCTTGAAGCGGATCTTTTCGCCGCTGGGCTCCAGCACCCGGAAGAAGCCAAACAGCCCCCGCAGCGCCGCCGGGCCGGTATATGCCCAATCCAGCACGGTGTAGTTCTTCTCATCATCGTGATTGAGCAGGCAATAAGCCTGGGGCTGATCCTGCTCATCGTACCACAGGTACACATGGTGATGGGTGATGTAGGGATCCTTGCCGAAGCGGTGCTGCCAGTAGCCGTCATCCCGGTCGCAAAGGAAGTTGTGGGTCTTTTGGAAGGCAGCATAGATGCCCTTCAGCTCGGCAAGCTCCTCGCCGGGCAGCACATGCTTCACACGGCCCAGCCAGGGCAGCTTCTGGAAGGCATGCAGCCCCACCTCGCAGAACTGCACCGTGCCGCAGCACTCAAAACCGAACTTGCGGTAGAAGGGGTGGGAGAACGGGAACAGGGAGGACAGCACATCGCCCCGGTCGTAGGCCGCGTTCAGCACAAAGGGGATCAGCTGCCGCATATGGCCCTCCCGGCGGTACTCCGGCAGAGTGGCCACACCGCCCACGCCGCACATGCCCACCGTATGGCCCCAATAGGAGCACCGGTAGGGGTTGCCGATCACGCTGGAGGTGAGCACGCCCTCATCGGTAAAGGCACCGTAGGTATGGAGATAGCTGTTTCCGTGATCCACGGGCGTTTCGCTCCGGTCAAACCGGAAGGCGATGTTCATATTGTTCTGCATGGGCAGAAACTCCTCGGGATTCAGGCGACGGATCTGCATAGGGTAGGGTCTCCTTTCGGGGGCTTGCGATCATATTCAGGGCAGGGTCTCAGGGAAAGCGATGCTGACAGGTGCAGCGGAGAGATCCTCGGCGGTGGGCAGGCCTCCTTGCGGATGTTACCGGGATAATCACCTGCGCGACCAACAGCACAACAGCGATCACCAATGCCGCCCGGGGAATGATCATTCACTTTACCGGCCCAGTGCCTTCGTTCACAGTTTACAACCATTATAGCATACGCCGCCGCCGATGGCAACGGCTCTCCCCTGCCCCGCATTGACGCTCCCATGAAAGTATGATAAGATTTTTTCATGCTGTACCAACGTTTTTACGGCAACATACCGCTGCTTTTAGCAGCGCACAGGAACGGAGGGGGAAAGCCATGAAGCTGATCATGATGGTGGCTGCCCACAAGCCCTATTGGATGCCCGGGGACGGTGCCTACCTGCCCCTGTACGTGGGCGCTGCCGGGAAGGAGACCCCCATCCCCGGCTGGCAGCGGGATGATGAGGGCGAGCACATCAGCCGCAAAAACCCCACCTATTGCGAGCTGACGGGCCACTACTGGCTGTGGAAGAATGCCCAGGCAGATGCCTACGGCCTGTGCCACTACCGCCGCCACTTTGCCAAGGGGCTGCCCTTTGGCAGCAAGCGGCAGCAGGTGCTCAGCGGGGCTGCCCTTGAAAAACGCCTCAAAGGCTGCGATGTGCTGGTGCCCAAAAAGCGCTGCTACTACATAGAGACCAACTACTCCCAGTACGCCCATGCCCACCATGCGGCCGATCTGGATACCACCCGGCAGATCCTTTCGGAAATGTGCCCGGAGTATCTGCCCCATTGGGACAGGAGCATGGCTGCCCGCAGCGGGCACCGCTTCAACATGTTCGTGATGCGTAAGGAGCATTTTTACAGCTACTCCGCATGGCTGTTCGGCATTCTGGAGGCGCTGGAAGCCCGGCTGGATCTTTCGGGCTATTCCGATTACGACAGGCGCGTATTCGGCTTTGTGGCCGAGCGGCTGCTGGATGTATGGCTCGCCGGGCAGGGCCTTAAAGTACGGGAATGCCGGGTGGTGCATCTGGAAAGCCAGCATTGGTTCAAAAAGATCGCTTCGTTCCTTGAGCGCAGGCAGCGCGGCCGGGCAAGGGAGCTGGAGGAGAACGCATAACGACGAACGAAAAGTGCGGGGTGCAGGGGGGCATCCACCAGCCGGGTGTGGGCAGAGCCCACCACCGCTGCGCCGCAGCGTTTTCCTGCAAGCACAGCGAGCACCAAAGGTGCAAGATGTGCGGCTCCGTGCAAAAAATGCGATCCATAACGATCAAACAGGCACAGCCGTCGGGCTGTGCCTGTTACTGTATGCACTTCTTTACGCCTGCGCCCGGAGCTCGTCTGCCTGTCTGCGCAGCTCGCTCTGCACAGCCTCGCATTCTGCACGGCATTCCTCGTCGTACACAGCCTGCCGGTGGGCCAGCGCATTGGCGATCTCCGCCCGGAGGTTCTCGTAGAGCCGCGCGATGGGCGCTGCATAGGCATGCAGCTGCTCCTTCAGCTTCTCTTCATCCTCGGGGTCGGGGGTCGCCATATACTTTTCCAGCTTTTCTGCCAGTACGGGGCAGACCACCCGCTGGTAGAGCACCTTGCGCTCGGCAAAGGAAGCCCGCACCTCTTCGCCGTGCTTCTCCAGCCCGGCGATCAGCTTTTCCCGCTCCTGCCCGGAGCAGCTGGCATCTACCTGCCGGATCTGTCTCCGCAAAGTGCGAACCAGCCCATCCAGCACATCCTCCGGATCGGTGCTGCAGCCATCCGTCAGCATACGGCGCACCTTTTGGGTGCCCATGGCCGTGGCAAAGCGTTCCTCTACGGCCTTCAGGCTCTGGAGGGCTTCCTCCGCCTGCTGCACCCGGTTGAGCAAAGACTGCCGGAACTGCTCCCGGAAGAGGGAGGGGTCACTGGTCAGGATCTTGTCCACCTTTCCCAGCAGCTCGCTGTAGACCACCAGCACCGGCTCAGGGTCTTTCAGCTTGCCCTCGGCAAACACCGCCTCAAAGCTGTTGTACCCGATGTACCGGTCGAACAGCTGCTTGAACTCCTTCCACAGCTTATCGTTCTGAATAAACTGCACCATGCCGCCCGCCAGAAAGCCCAGGGGGCCGAAGAACGCACCGCCTGCCAGCATGGCAAACAGCTGCGCCCAGTTGATGGCCTTGCCCGTGGCTTTTTGGATGACCAGCTCCAGCTGCTTGTTGTGGATGTCGTAGGCATTTTTGGCAAGCAGCAGTACCGTGCTCTCGGTCTTCCGGGCCTGCTCGCCGGTGGCAAAGCCGTTTGCGGGGCCCGCATCCAGCTCCTCCAGCAGTTGCCGGAGGGCATCGATCGTTTCAGCACCCTCCCGGGATCGGGCCGGTCTGCATTCCGAAAGGATGTCCCTGCCCAGCCGGTCGGCAATGATCAGCGCGTTTTCCAGCTCCATGCTGTTTTCGCAAAGCCACAGCACATGCTCCAGGATGCCGTCCGAAAGGGCTTGCATGGGGGCGTAGCCGCTGTTGCCCATCGCCACCCACTGATCCCGTACCTGAGCGATGGCACGCTGCTTATCCTCCTGCCGAAGCAGCTCCTCCCGCTGCTCCAGCGTTACCCCCACAGGCAGGTATTTGGCCATGGGGTAGATGCCCTCGTTCTCCTTGACGCATTGCAGACGTGCCAGAAGGGCGTTGAGGCTGTAGACATGCTCCATGGTCAGGTCGTCGTCGAGGAAGTCCAGATCGGCGCTGTAGAGATCCTGCTCCTCCTGGGGAGCCTCCTCTGCCTCCAGCGCCGCCAGCGAGCTGCGCAGACCCGCCTCCGCCTGCCGGTTCACCTCCTCAAAGGTGTCGGCAAAGAGGGCGGTGCGGTCGCGCACGTCGTTGTGCACCAGAAAGCAGCTCTGCCGGTCTGCGCCCCGGGCAAAGAGATCCTTCAGGGCGTTCACTTCGCTCTGCATCAGGTTTTCGTGGCGGGTCAGAAACAGCACGATCTCCGGCGGGTCGGCCTCGTCTCCGCTGCAATAGGAGGGCGGGTCGAACAGGGCGTAGGTCTTGGCGGTATCCGCCTCGTTGGCGTTGAGGCCGGGGGTATCCACAAGAGTGACGCAGGGCGGCAGATGGGGGCTGTCTACATAGACAAGGATCTGCTTATCGTTCTGGAAGGTCTCATCCGCCTTGGCGCTGTACTGCAGCTCCAGAAGTCTGGAGGGCGACATGGCATACTGTGCAGCAGGCAGATCATCATCCCGGCGCTGGTAGGGGTTGACGAAGGTGGTCTTTTTGTTGTGGCGCATCAGCCACACAGGCACCGGGGTGCATACGCCCGCGCTCTCCGGCACGATGAACTCGCCCGCAAAGGCATTGATCAGCGTGCTTTTGCCCGTGCTGGATTCACCGGCGATCACCAGGCGCACAGGGCCCTGCTTCAAGCGCAGATACAGGTCAGCCAGCTGCTGCCCGTACTTCTGCCACAGGCCGTATTCCCGGGCGGTGGCGGCAAGGAACTCCACATATTTGCCGTAGCCCTCATACCTGCGGGTCAGGGCCTCCAGCTTCTCCATGGTCTGTTTGGGGTCTCCCACCATGGAACACCATTCCTTTCAACGTGTAATGCAGCCATCAGCCGATATGGCTGCGCAGCTCATCCAGCTTTGCCTTCTGCGCATCCAGCGCTTCTTCGGTGTTGCGGAGGGCTTCGGAGGCCTCCGACTCGTCATCGGAGGTGTTCTCCAGCGCTTTCTCCAGCTGGTTGAGATAATCCTCCACCTGCCTGCACTGGCGCTCCAGGCTGTAGAACACGTTTTTCTGCATCTGGGCATAGGCCTTATCGATGCCGAAGAACATATCGTTGCCCGCATTGCCCAGGCTGGCGCTGAACCATTCGTTGCTGATGGCCTTGGCGGCATCCTTTACGGCGGAGTTGCGCACCGCCAGCCAGAACTTGTTCACATTGCCCATCAGGCGCGTCCACCAGGTGTTGAGCACCTGCAACAGGCCCTTGCCCAGAATGGTGCGCACGATGCCGGGCAGCTGCTCGCTGAGTTTGCGGTAGGCCACCTCCTGCAGATCGGCTACCGAAGCGAGGATGGAGGTCTCCATTGCGCTGGCCATATCGGCGGCCCACTGCTCGATGGTCTCCTCGTCGGGCACGCTCATGCCGATATCCGCCGCGCCCTTCAGGCGCAGCTGATCGCAGAAATTCTTCATGCGCACGCCCTGCTGCATGGTCAGCTTGCGGGCGGCGGCCAGCTGCCAGCTTACGGTATCCTGCTGGGTATAGCCGGGGTCGCCCTCCTGGGCGGTGGTCTCCAGCAGCGTGGTCTTGAAGCCGCGGCTGGCCTCCGGCAGGAAGCTCTCCTCCATAATGGTACGGATCCACTCCTCCACCAGCTTTTCCCGCTCCAGGCTGCTGCTGTCGAAGAAGCGCTCCATGCTTTCTTTGTTGATGAACTCCGGCGGCTGCTCCAGCTCGTAGATCTTGCCCACGATGGCATCCCGTGCGCTCTGGCTGTTGCTGAGGGTGCTGACCACCGCAGCCTGCATCTGCATGCGCTGCTCGTCGTACACCGCATCCACCTCGCGGTTGGCCTCGGTAAAGGTCTGCAGCAGCTGCCGGATATCGGCGATCCGGTGCTGGATGGCTGCCCGGTCGCCCTTGAGCCTGCCCAGCTCCGCCCCGGCCTGAGCGCGGATCTCTTTCATGATGCGCTCCAGACGGATGATGCGCCGCATGACCACGCCGTCTGTCCCGTGCATCTGCTCGTAGGCCATACGGCGTACCTTGTCCTCCAGCTGCTGGAAAACGGCTGCCTGCTCGGCGATCTGCTCTGCCCGCTCGGTAAGGGCCTGCCGGTCGCGCTCGGTCTGCTTGATGAGGGAGGCTGTGAGCATCTCCGGCGTGCCCTCCGGGGCAAAGTGATGGTAATCGTATGCGCCGCAGCGCCCCAGACGGGCTGCCAGCGCATTGACCATGACCAGATTGTTTTCCTTGAACCGCTGGATCTCTTCCTCCTCCAGCCCTTTGAGCAGCTTATCCACGGCACTCTGCATCTGGGTATAGGTGCCGCCTGCGCCGTGGTCGTTATACACCAGCAGCAGCTGGGAGGGGCTGATGGGGTACGGCACCTGGCGCTCGCCCAGCCCCAGCACCTTTTCCCGCAGGAAGGTGATATCATCCTGCTGGAGCTGTACATGGTCGGCGGTGACGAACACCACCAGATCCACGCCGCTGTCGATCACCTTGAGGGTCTTGATGGTATCCGCATCGGTAACGCCGATGCCGAGGGTATCGATCAGGGTGGCGCCGGTCTCCCGGAGCAGGGCAGAATCCAGCTCGGCGCTGGCCCAGCCCACCTCCTCGAAGCGGCTGCGCTTGTCATCCAGGATATCGCTCACGTTGAAGCAGTACTTGCGGATGAACTGATCCCGCCCCGGCTGCTCCATCAGCTCGGGGCCGTTGGGGCCATCCCGGTACACCTTGTAGGTGAGGCCCTCGCCCGGAGTGAACCACACCGGGATGGGCGACGAGGTGAGCCCGCTCTCCGGCACGGCGATGCAGCGCAGCAGCGCATTGATCATGGTGCTCTTGCCCGCGCCGGAGCTGCCCAGCAGCATCAGGCGCACAGCGCCCAACTGCAGGTGCACCGCATTGGCCTCCAGCACCTGCCGGGTCATACGGTCGCCGGTCAGCTGAGCCAGCGTACGGGAGACCTCCGCCAGCGTCCGGCCTACGTTGGTTACATTCATCATGGCTTACACTCCCTCCCCTATGCCTGCCAGGGGGCCAGCTCGCCGAGCAGCCCATCGATCAAGGCAATGGCGGTACGGTTTTCTTCTGCGCTCTGCCGGTGGCTCCGGATGCGCTCCTCCTGCTCCCCGTCGCAGCGGGCAAGCTCCCGGAGGGTAAGGCTGCACTGGTCGTCGAACCAGCCCAGCAGGCTATCTCTCAATTGGGGGATCATGGTATCGATGACCATGGTCTGGTACTGGGCAATGATGCCGCCCAGCACCTCCTCCAGCTGCTTGCCCTTGCTCCTGGCAATGGACGAAGCCGGGGTAAGGCTTTCACGTACACTGCTCACCACCATCTCCACCACCACATGGATGGCGCTGATCACGCGGTTGCTGCGGCTCAGCTCCGGGCACAGGAAAAGGATGGCATACGTGAGCAGCGTAGACAGAATGCTGTTGCCCCGCTGCTGAAGCTTATCCACCGTGGTGTGCAGCTCCTGGGTCTGCAGCTGCGCCATGGCGGCGGCTTCGGTACCGGTCACATCGATCCAGGCCCACTCGAACATACGGGCGTAGATCTCCCGGGCTTTGGGCAGCAGTATGTTTTCGGACAGGCTGCTCACCAGCTGCCGGGAGAAGCCGAAAAGCAGCTCATCCAGATAGCTCTGGGTAAAGGCGCGCAGGGCATCCTTGGGGCGGATCTCCGGCATCTCGGCCTTTGCAGCCTCCAGCTCTGCCACACCGCTTACCAGCAGGTCGGTGATGTTCTGCTGCAAAAAGATGCCAAAATCCCGCATCTCGCTGTAGAGCTGGTTGCTCAGTTCTTCGGTGAACAATTGCCCGATGAGCATCCGGGCCACGGGGATCTCCGCCTCGAAGCACTCCGCCAGCTTTCTGCGGCGGGGGGCAGGTGCTGCCGCCAGTGCCGCGAGCCGCTGCTTTTCCTCCTCCAGCAGCTTGCAGGCCCGCTGGGCCATAGCCCGCTCCAGCGCTTGCTCATCCGCACCTGCCGCAACGGGCAGGCTCTCCAGCACCCGGGCCAGGGTACCGGCAGCGGGCTGCTCCGGATCGTTGGTGAATACCGGCAGCTCGGCCACGCCCATCTGCAGGGCGCACATCATGGCAGAAGCGCTCTGGGCAGCCGGATCTTTGCCCTGCACCACCACTGCCGCAGCGCCGCTCAGCCCGCAGGCCTCCGCCAGCCATTTGGCATAGTCGTACACGGCCTTCTGGGGGGCCTCATAGGCGTTGAGCACGATGACCGCGCCTCTGGCTGCCGGAGCCCGGGCGGAAAGCTGCTCGGCGAAGCGGTCGCCGTCCAGGGTGGCAAACACCAGCTTATCAAAACCAAAAAGATCGTGGGGCAGGGTCAGCACTGCGGTAGCGCCGCGGTTTTCGGGCCAGGAGAGTCTGGTGCCCAGATCGCTCAGGCCGCTGCAGCGCATGCTGCCGCCTTCGCCGATGAGCAGGAGGCTTTCCTCGCTGCCGTGGCTCACCTCCACCACACAGGGCTGCTGCACGGCGGTCAGCTCCGGGCAGCCTGCGCCCACATCCCCCAGCAGAGAAAGCACGGAGGCCTTCCCATCTCCGGCGATGAGCAGCTGCTTTTCCCCGGCAGCACCGGCAGCGTTGGTGATGCTGCTCATATCCACCGGGCTGCGCTTCAGGATCTCAAACAGGCGGTCAAACATGGGCAGCCTCCTCTCCCAGCCGGAGGGCTGCCGGATGTGCGCTGCCCCACAGGGTGTGGATGCACTCGGCAAACTCCGTCAGGCGTACATACTCCTCCAGCGCACGGATGCGCTCCCATGCAGAGGGATGGGTATCCTTGCGGCCCGCTTTTTTCTCCGGGATGGCATACTTAGGCTCCGCCAGCTTCTCTTCCAGGCTTTGGCGGGTCCAGGGCCCGGCGCTTGCCACATTGTTGAGGATGTGCTGCTTATGCCGGAGGCTCTTACCGGCCTCCAGCGCCTTGTGGTACATCTCTGTGGGCGAAAGGCCCGCCTCCAGTCTTGCGATGCGCCACACCGTGGCCAGCAGGCCTGCCCGGTCGGCGGTGTGCTCCTGGCTGCGGATGCTTTCCGGCTTCAGCTTCAGAATGCTGCGGGCAGAGGTATGCAGCCCGGCCACATGCCCCAGCTCGTGCCCCAAAAGGAAGGTGAGCTCCAGATCGGTGAGCAGGTTCTGCTTGCGGTATGCATTGCTGACCATGACCCAGGTCATATCCATATGCCCGGTGGCATAGGCGTTGTACACCAGCCCGGCCTCCTCCGGCTCGTAGGTGTACCCGGCCAGACTGCCAAAGCCCAGCGCCGCACAGCAATCCTCCATGCAGGTATACAGGAGCGGATCCGACATGCGGGTGATCATGCTGGTCTTGCCGGTGGTCAGTGTTTTGTTTACGTGGTCGTTATAGGTCTCGAAAAACTGGTAGGGGTTTTGGCTCACATACTCGCTCACCGCCGCCAGCTGCTCCTTTTCGGCGGGCATGGCATAGGGCGGGGGCGCGATGGGGCTTCGCAGCTCGGCGAGGCGGTTCTTCACATAATCGGCAAAGCCGATCACCTGGTAGGGGGTCTGCCGGAGCTTGCCGGTAGGATCCATGTATTCCATACAGCCATCCTCCTTTTGCTTACATGATGGGGATCTGTACCCTGCGGGCCCGCTCATCCACCTCGGCTTTGATGCACTTTTTGAGGGCGGTGCGGAAATCCATATAGAAGGTGCCGCTGCGGCTGAGCATATCCTCCCGGAGACGCTTTTCCGCACTGGCGATGTAGTGCTTGCGCATCACGCCCGCCACCAGGCTGCCCACACCGGGTATGGTGAGCAGCACATTGATAACAAAATGGATGGGCACCTCCGGCATGCGCAGCTGCACATTCTCTGCCCGGGGCACGGGAATGGCGGATTGATCCACGCTGTAGCTGCGGCAGACCCGGCTGATGCGATCCTTCAGGTTGGGCATGGCGCTCTTCATCCAATCGGTCAGCTGATGATCGATCAGCCTGCGCACATCCTCGGAGGCAAAGAAGTCGGGGGTGGCCTTCTCCAGTGCCTGCCGGAGGGGTTCGCCCGCTTCGGTGGTCTTGGCCATGGGCAGGAAGAGCTTCTGCACATAATGGGGCACGATGGCGCTGCACAGCCGCTCCACCAGCCCCGGCAGAGCCTGATCCAGCTCCCGGTCGAATTCACCGGTCTCCATGATGCCGTTCACATCGCTGAGGAAGCGCTTCATACGGTGATCCACCCGGCAGGCAAAGGCAAGCCCCTTGGCGATGGAGAACTCCGGCTCCGGGCATGCGCCGATGGTAGCATGGGGGAAGTATTTGGCTGCCATCTCCCCCACAAAGCCCATGCGGCTGGCACCGCCGGTAAGGATGATCAGCTGCGGGGGCGCAGCTTTGGTTTTTTCCACGGCGGTCTCCAGCTGTCGGGCAAAGGTATCCAGATAGGAAAGGCCGCTGTCCGGCAGGGGCCGGTTCAGGATCTCCTGCATCATCTCGTCGGTAACAAAGAGCTTGAGGCTGGTGTGGGAGGCGGCTGTGCGGCCGCAGTAGAGATCCTCCCAGGTCTTGCCGGTAAAGGGCTTGTGCTCCCTGAGGGCGGTAAAGTAGCCCTCCTTCAGGCGGCGGGCATCGATCTCGCAGGCGGTGCGCACACTGGGCTCCCGCTCAAACAGCTGCCGGATCTCCTCCGCCTGGGGGTGCAGGGCCACACAATGCTCCAAAATGGCATGGTCGATCAGCCCGCCGCCCAGAAAGGCTGCGCCGAACTCCGCCATGGTGCGGGTCTCGTCCCGGCCGCCGACCACATAAGCCAGATCGGTGGTGGAGGAGCCCATATCCACCACCAGCACGCTGCCCTCCAGCAGCTCGGGCGAAACACCCAGGCTGCCGGAATAGTTGGTGTAGAGGAATGCGGCGCGGGATTCGCCCACCGGCATCTCCGGCACCGGCAGCGCCATGCGGATCAGGTCGGCATAGGCATGGCGTACGGGATCTGTCCAGCCTGCGCCGGTGGGGCAGCCCACGGCATAGTACAGGGTATTGCCCTCCGCCACCAGCCCCGAATACTGCCGGATGGCCTCCGCCAGCCCCTTGGCAAAGCGGACGATATCCTCGTTGGCGGTGCCCTTGAGGAACTTGCTCTTGAAACGCACGCTGCGATCCTTTACATCGGTCTTCAGGAGCACATCCTCGCCGATGACGAAGGAGCCGTCCGGGGCAGTGCCCACGGCGCTGAGGATGGAGTAGTGCAGGCAGCCCAGATCCACCGTGAGGGGGGCTACCGCATGCTCGGTAAGCACGGCGACAGAGGTCTCACCATCGCCGATATCGATGCCAAGATAGAAATCCGCCATACTCAGCCCTCCTTTGCCACAGCGGCGCGGCCACGCTCCAGCACCTTGCCGTCCTTGATGAGGGCCGGGAAGATGGTGAAGGTCTCATCCATCTGCTGGGTGGTAAAGAGATGGGCGTTTTCCGGGCTGTACTCCACCAAAGTGATGCCGTTGCCGGTAAGGAAGTTCTCCAGTTCATCCTCCACCCGCTCGGGGAAGGCCGCACCGGCGGTGTAGCGGCTCTGCAGCATGGTACGCACCAGCGGCCACAGCTCATCGCCGCCGGGGTGCACCACGGTCTGGGGCTGCTCGGTGAAGGTGGGCAGGTTCTGCTCGATCAGGGCCAGCTGGCTCTGCAGGCACTCCTCCAGCAGGGGCGCATCCAGCACCACCTCCGGGGCGGGCTGCTCCGCTTTGGGCTCGGCAGCCTTCTTTTGACGGTTCTCAAGGCTCTTTTCCAGCCATTTGCGCAGCTTTTTGGCAGGCACAAAAGAAACCAGCTTTTTCAGCATACCGGGCAGGTCTACGGTGCTCCAGAGGCGCAGTACCTCCATCACCAGCGCTGCGCCTGCCAGAATGGCTGCCACCACCGCCATGAACGATTTGAGGAAGCCCAGCTTTACAGACACCGCAAAAATGCTGAACACCACCGTGCCCGCCAGCAGCGCCGCCGTGAGCCAGGGGCTCTGCTGCCCCGGGGCCTTGGGCTGGGCCAGCTTGGCGGCAAAAAGCGTCCGGCGGGCAGTATCCACACCGGCTCGGGCCTGCTGGAACATGGCGTTGGAAGCATCGATCCGGGTCTGGTCGCCATAACAGCGGCTGGCTACCACCTTGCGGGTGTTCTCCAGTGCATCGGCAGCGCCGGTCAGCTGCTCCTCCGTACCGGAAAGCTCCTTCCAGCCGTTCTCCTGAGTCTCCTGCATGAATATGCTCTGTATATCCAATCTCTGCTCTGTCAAAAAAGACGACCTCCCTTTGTATTCGCTTGTTTACACGTATCAAGAAGTGTATGTTTCATTATACTCGTTTTTTTGCTGTGGTGCAATCTGTTTCGATGCGTTTCTTCTGTTCGGGCAGAGTTTTTCGCAGCAACGGGCAATGGAGGCATAGACAAGCCTCCCGGTTTGGCTTATAATCTTTGCCAGAGACAAAGCATGCAAAGAGCGGGGCGAAAGGATCCTTTTTTCCGCTGTCCACACCTGCCGCGCCTCTGCAGTACGCAAAACCACCGGGCAGCCCCTGCGCCGCCCGACCACCAAAGAGAGGGATCGACCTATGAAGAACACCATTTCCCTGAACGGCCTCTGGAACATGCATTGGTGCGATATCGGCGAAGGCACGCCCATGAGCGCCGCTCTGCTGCCCGCACTGCCCTACACCGTGCCCGGCGATGTACACACCCCGCTGATCGAGGCCGGACTCATCAAGGAGCCGCTGGAAGGGCTCAACAGCCTGGATTGCCGCTGGGTGGAAGAGAAGGAGTTCTGGTGCGAGCGCCGCTTTACCCTTACCGAAGCGCAGCTTGCGCCCCGCATGCTCCTTACCTTTGAGGGGCTGGATACCACTGCCGATGTATACCTGAACGGCCAGCTGCTGGGCAGCCACAACAATGCCTTTGTAGAGATCGCCTGGGATGCCGCCGACCTGCTCCGTGCCGGGGAGAACACCCTGCTGGTGCGCATCGATCAGGGTCTCAAAGAGGCCCAGACCCATGAGCTGGAGCGCATGGATATGATGTGGAACAACGACCAGCCCTGGCGCAGCTGGATGCGCAAGCCCCAGTACGTATACGGCTGGGACTGGACCATCTGGCTGGCCACCTGCGGCATCTGGCGGGATGTGCACCTGACCGCCGTACACGATGCCGCCATCACCGACCTGTATGCCCGCCACGGGGAGACCCCCGAGGAGGGCAAGCCCTGCCGGGTGCTGATCACCACCGAAAGCATTGCCGACAAGGCAGGCTGCACCCTGCACCTGACCATCGCCGACAAGAGCGGCACTGTGGTGGCGGAAAAGCGCATGCCCCTGGCTGCCGGGGTGCAGGATGCCGAGCTGACCGTGCCTGAGGCCCATCTGTGGTGGTGCAACGGCATGGGCGAGGCCTACCTCTACACCGTTACCGCCGCCGCCGAGGATGCACAGGGCACGGTGCTGGATCAAAACGTGCAGAAGCTGGGCCTGCGCACCATCGCGCTCATTGAGCCGGAGCTGCCCAACGACGAGACCGGCTTCACCTTTGTGCTCAACGGCGAGAAGGTGTTCTGCAAGGGTGCCAACCATGTGCCCTGCGATTGCCTGCCCGGCCGCATCACCCCCGAAAAGGAGCGGGCGCTCATTGCCATTGCCAAGGATGAGTACATGAACATGCTACGTGTCTGGGGCGGCGGCGTATATGCCTCCGAAACGCTGATGGAGGCCTGCGACGAGAGCGGCATCATGGTCTGGCACGACTTCCTCTACGCCTGCGGCTACCACCCGGATCACGACCCGGGCTTTATGGCAAACGTTACCGAGGAAGCCCGCAAGGGCATCCGCCGCCTGCGCCGCCACGCCAGCCTGATCGGCTGGTCCGGCAATAACGAGATCCAGGAGATGTACGGCTCCCAGAAGGCCTGGAACCCGGATCTGCCCTGGTACGGCGGCACCATTTACGAAAAGCTGCTGCCCGGGCTGGTGGAGGAGATGTGTCCCACGCTGGTCTACCGCCAGAGCAGCCCCTTCGGCGGCGAAAAGCAGGCCGATTGCCGCCACGGCGACCAGCACATCTGGATCCTGACCCATGTGGACAGCCACCCCCACTACCTGGATCTGTGGCGCTTCACCGAGTTCGGCGTCAAGTTCCTCAGCGAGTTCGGCCTGATGGGCGCCATGCCCATGGAAACGGCGCTGAGCTGCATCCCTGCCGAGCATATGCACCCGGATGACCCGGTATGGCTGCACCACACCAACTCCTGCCAGGACCATACCCTGCTGGACCGCATGAAGCGCCTGTATTTTGGCGACAGCGAGCATTCGCCCCAGCAGTACATCCTGCGCAGCCAGGCCATCCAGTCGGAGATCACCCGGCACATCTACGAGGAATTCCGGCGGCAGAAGTTCACCTGCTCCGGCCTCCTGTTCTGGACCCTCTCCGACAGCTACGGCGTGCACAACTGGTCTCTGGTGGACTATGCCCTGCGCTGCAAGCCCGTCTACTACGCCCTCAAGCAGGCCATGGCACCTCTGGCGCTGTGCATCCGCGGTTGGGACGTGCACAACGACGAGGGCCGCTTCACCTGGCGGGAGCACTGGCAGAAGGAGCCCGGCAAGCTGGAGATCTGGGGTATGAACGATACCCTGGCCGACGAGGCCGCCCAGCTGGAGTGGGTGCTGATGACCACCCGCGGCGATGTGCTGAAGACCGGCACCCAAGCGGTGCAGCTGCCCCGCAACGGCTCCGCTCACCTGTGCGATGTGGCGCTGGAGGGCATCGGCTTCGACCCGGCAAAGACGGTCTTCCGTGCCCGTCTGCTGGCTGGCGGTAAGGTGATCAACGAGACCCGCTACTTCTTTGCGCCCTTTGCCGAGATGATCGCCGAGGATGCCAAGGTGGAGATCGCCTGCACCGATCTGCAGGATGGCCGCTGCGAAGTGACCCTGACCGCCGACCGCTTCATCTGGATGGCGCACCTGGCCGAGCCGGGCAGCGCCCGCTGCAACGACAACGACTTTGAGCTGTGGCCCGGCGAGAGCCGTACCGTGATCGTGACCGGAGCCGCCGCCGACTATACCCCCCAGCTGCACTGGATGGGAAAGGAGAATTGAGCCATGCGCCCCATTACCGCCCCCTGCGCCCCCAACGCCCAGCCCTGCGTACACCGCATGCTGGAATACCTTGCCGACCTGACCGGCAACGGCATCCTTACCGGGCAGCACACCAAGACCCGTGGTTTGGAGGAGCTGCACCACATTGAGAAGATCACCGGCAAGCAGCCTGCGCTGCTGGGCTTCGAGCTGCTCTCCTACTCCCCCAACATCAATTATCTGGATACCGATGAGGAGTGCATGGAGGAGGTGGAGGGCAACTACGGCACCCTGAAGCAGGCCTGGGAGTGGGCTGCCAAGAAGGGCGTGGTCACCCTTACCTGGCACTGGTTCTCGCCGCTGGGCGGCCGGGGCAAGGCCTTCTACACCAAGGAGACCACCTTCGATGCTTCTCTGGCACTGGTGGAGGGCACTCCGGAGAACAAAGCCCTGCTTTCGGACATGGATATGATGGCAGCGCTGCTGCGCCCCTTCCGGGATGCAGGCGTGCCCATTCTGTGGCGGCCCTTCCACGAGGGCGACGGCGACTGGTTCTGGTGGGGCGCAAAGGGCCCGGAGACCCTGAAGGGCCTGTGGCGGCTCATGTTTGACCGCTACACCCGCCTGCACGGCCTCAACAACCTGATCTGGGTATGGAACTCCCCCGTGCCCGCCTGCTACCCCGGCGATGACGTGGTGGATATCATCTCCCGGGATATGTATCCCCCGGCCCACGACCACAACGCCCAGACCCAAAAGCTGGAGGAGCTGCGCCGCATCACTCAGCAGCCCAAGCTGACCCTGATCGGCGAGACCGGCACCATCCCCTCGGCGGCTGCGCTGGCGGAGGAACGCTCCCGCTGGGTAAGCTACATGACCTGGTGCGGGGCCTTCTGCACCGGCGAGGAATTCACCGATAACGCAGCCCTCCGGGCCATGTACGATCACCCCTGGGCCGTTACCAAGGATAAGCTGCCGGAGCTGTACTGATCTGTGTCGACAATGTGCGGGGTGCAGGGGGATCATCCCCCTGCCGGGTGTGGGCAGCGCCCACAGCTCCCGCACCGCAGTGCTCTGCTGCAAGCGCAGCAGGCGCGGGATGTGCGAAAAAACAGGCGATTTGGAGTTTCACGGCATACAAAAGGCCGCAGCGGATGTACCGTTGCGGCCTTTGATATGCACTCTCCGCCGCAGCGGAAAGAGACACATTACTTTTTCTTATCCTTCATGCTCTTGAGGAAGGCTTCGTACTCGTCGCACACCTGCTGGGCTTCGCCAAAAGCCATCTGCTGGCCCTTATGCAGCCACAGCACCTTATTGCACAGCTGGCGCACCTGCGGCAGGGAGTGGGAGACCAGAATACCCGTTACGCCCTGCTCCAGGATGGAGCGGATCTTTTCCTCGCTCTTGGCGCGGAAGGCGCCATCGCCAACAGAGAGCACCTCATCCAGGATCAGGATGTCGGGGCTGACCAGGCAGGCGATGGAGAAGGCCAGGCGGCTCTTCATGCCGCTGGAGAGGTGCTTGAAGGGGCGATCCTGAAAATCCTCCAGTTCGGCAAAGCTGATGATCTGGTCGTACATCTCATCCATAAACTTGCGGGTATAGCCCAGCAGCGCACCGCGCAGGTAGGTATTCTCGCGAACGGTCAGGTCGCCGTCGAAGCCGGAGGTGAGCTCCAGCAGGGCGGCGATGTTGCCCTTTACCTTTACGCTGCCCTTGGTGGGCACCATGATGCCGGAGATCGCCTTGAGCAGCGTGGATTTTCCTGCGCCGTTGGTGCCGACGATGCCCAGCATATCGCCGGGCTCCAGCTCGAAGTTCACATCCTTATCCGCCCAGAAGTACTGCACCTGATACTTGCCCGTCAGCTTGCGCATGACATATTCCTTGAAGCCGATGGACTTGAAATCCCCCGTTTTATAGCGGATGGATACGTTCTTAACAGAAATGATGGCCATAGGACCCTCCCTCAGACATAATAGAGGAATGCGTGATTCTTCTTTTTGTAGATCAGTGCACCGGCACCCAGCGCCAGCAGCGTGTAGAAAAGGATGAGCCCATGCAGGCCCAGCGAGGGGATGGTGCCGTTGATGACGATCTCGCGCACGTACTTGATAACGCAGTACACCGGGTTGATGAGGAATGCAGGCTGGATGTAGGAGGCGTACGCATCCACCGAGTAGTAGATGGCGGACATGTACATCAGCAGCATGGTAAAGATATCGTACAGGTACTGGATATCCCGGAAGAATACATACAGCGCCGAGAGGATCAGGCCAAGGCCGATGTTAAAGAGCATCAGCATCACGCAGGGGTAGAGCAGGAAGATGAATTTCCACGTAAAGGTGATGCCGTCGAAAATACAGAAGACGAAGAACACGATCAGCGTAAGGCCGAAGTTGATGATGGAGGATACGTTCCTTGACAGCAGGAACAGGTATTTTGGCACGTTGATCTTGGTAAAGATATGCTTGTTGAGCATCAGCGAGTTCATGCCGCCGGTGGTGCTTTCGCGGAAGAAGGAATACATCACGTTGCCTGCAAACAGGTAGGTGGAGTAATGGGGCATGTCCCTGCCGAAAAAGCCGGTAAAGACGATCTTCATGACCAGGAAATGCAGCACCGGCGAAATAACGCTCCAGGCCATGCCCAGCACCGTGCGCTTGTATTTCTGCTTAAAATCGCGTTTGACCAGCTCTTCGAACAAAAACTGATGTTTCTTCAGCTGGTGCACCTTTTTGGTGATGGCTTTTTTCAGATCCATATCGTTGGCTCCTTTATCTTGCTCCGCAAAGCGGGTGGCAACCATTATTGATTCGAATAATTTTACCATATCCGGCAGGCAAAGTCCACTCCTTTCCCCTGCGGGGCTGGCATGCTTTGCCCGGCTTGGGTTTGGGGAGTGGTGCGAGGGGGGCAGCGGTGACTGCCTCCCCACCCGGTTCTCTCTTGAGTGGGAGTGCAGTGAGTAGCCGCTTCCCCCGGCTCCCTCTTAGTGGGAGCTGCCCCGCAGACCCCTCTCCACCGGCTCCCTCTTTAGAGGGAGCTGCCCCGCAGACCCCACTCCACCGGCTCCCTCTGTAGAGGGAGCTGCCCCGTCAGGGGCTGAGGGTGCCGACAACAGCCAACACCGAACACCGGAACCGTGCTGCCGGATCTGTGACGCAGGCAGTTTTTCCAGCAGCAGGCAAACCGTCAAGCGTCCAAATGCCACAAACCGTCGCTGGCAGATCTTACCCTGGCATAAGCCGCCCTTAAAATCCCATATTACCCTTGCAAAGACAAACGGCACCGCCGGGCAGCTGCCCGGCGGTGTACCGACAAGGAGGCAGGGAAAATCGATGAGGGCAACGGGAATCGTCCGGCGGATCGACGAGCTGGGCAGAGTGGTGATCCCCAAGGAGATCCGGCGGACGCTGAGGATCCGGGAGGGCGACCCGTTGCTGATGACATGGAAGAACTGGGAAAGGTTTTGTTTGGCTATGAACGGGTTGGGGAGACGGGCGGGGTGGTGAGTGATAGCTGAGTATAGGATACCCCCGTCCGGCTTGCCGGACGGGGGTATGTTGAATAAAGCTATTACAGCACAATATGTGCTTCGCTCTCTTTGACGATCTCAATAGAGCAGCCTTTTTCTTGCAGTTCCATAGCTTTTTTGACTTTCGTACCATAGTTACCGGAACTCCAAGCATCACTGCCAAATTCGCCAACGATTACATAGTCGGTTTTCTTTGTAACGTTCTTGCTGGCAATACCACCAAGAGAAACGAGATGCGCTTCAATCGCACCACGCCCACCGGCTTTGAATTCGCCAGTCAAACAAAACACCTTGCCACGAATATCGAAGCAGCTGCACTCGGTATGTCCAACAGGATCGGTAATCCGGTTGAACAGCTCCAGCATTTCTTCTTTTTCTTCGTTATCGAGCACACCATCCTGCGTAGCTTGACGTACCGTGCGGAATACCTTATCAAAGGGATAATTGCCTTCAAGGATTTGGTTGTTGATCATCCACTCTTCCAAAACGGCAATTTCCTCTGCCGTCAATACACCATCTGCAGAAATTGATTTCAGGATCATCTGCAACGTCTGCAAACGAAGCGTGGTTTCGCTGGGCTGCACATGCCGCGCGTTTGAGGTCTTTTGAGCTGTACATGCGTGGGATATATCATAGCTATGAACAAAATCTGTCGGGTCATTGCCTTGCTTCAGATAATGAATCAATAAACTTGCACAGGCTTTGGCATCATCCAATGCACAGTGATGTTGCTCCAGCGGGATTTGCAGTAGAGTGCACAACGTATTCAATTTGTGGTCTTGCGCATCCGGCAGGCACTTTCTTCCCATCTGACAAGTGCAAGCATAATATGCGTAGGGTTGCCAATCAATGTGATAAGTATTCAGGCACTTGGCAAGTACGCTCATATCAAAAGGTGCATTATGAGCAATCAGCATGCCACTGCTAAAGATGGGGGCCAATTCAGCCCACGCTTCTGCGAACGTTGGCTTATCCCTAACATCTGCTGGAGATATACCGGTAAGCGAAATATTGAATGGCTCAAAATGCGTTTCCGGATTAATCAAGGTATAGTGCTCTTGAATAACATCCTGCCCTTCCACAACAACCACACCGATAGAACTCATACGGTCATTGTGACTGTTGGGCGTTTCAACATCAAAAACAATGTATCTTTCCTTATCGGCAGTTTTCATTGTTTGTTGTCCTCCACATTGCGATTTGCGCCATAAAAGATGCGACCTGCCTCCAAGTTCTTGCGGTAAATACATCCAAGATAAAACTTGTCATCTTCATGCAAGCAACGGCGAGCATCCGAGCAACGAACATGATCATTACAGCAACCAAAAGATACTGCGTTTTGGCGGTTAAAGCAATCTTGAAACAATTCACGCAACATTTCATTAACAGCAGACACCGATTGTTCATCCGTCACCAACGGAATCTGCGCATATGTTTTCTTATCGCTTGTGTGCAAAGAAGCACCGGCTATGCGGGAAACATACGGAAAAACAAATGCAGTTTCTGTATCGAGGCACTGCGTTTTGCTGTTAATACGAATGTTAAACACTTTTTCTTTACAAAAAGAAATGGATGTCGTAGTTTTTGCAATATTGATCGTGATATCCTGCTCGTTTCCAACAATAGAACATATCTTTTGAAAAATCGTTTCAGGTTCCATACCGCCAAACGTATAAACCATACCCATAGGGATGCACATTATACTCACCATTCCTCTGTAATAACCGCGTATATTGGTGCTGGTTGGAGACATGCTCCATCAATTGATAATTGTATTATACTTATGTATTTTGCGTCCGTCAACTAACGTCAAGGCTTATTATGAACCAGTATTGTTTGTATCTTCTTTCGAAAAATGATGCGCTTTATGGGGCACAGTAAGCGCAACCCCATCCAGTACAGTGCTGGCCGAGGCTCTTGTTTGTTTAATTCGGATAAGTATGATATATGTACTTTCGCTCCCACACATCGTCACGATAGCTGCCGTATTCAGAAATCTTGCAGTCGTTAAACAGATCATCCGCAATCTCAAGGATGGTTTCTCTGAGTTCCAAGTTAGTCAGAAACTTTTCTGGTATTGCTTTCAATCCCAAGTACGCTCCAAGTATGTTTCCGGTAACTGCACCGGTAGAATCGCTGTCTCCACTGTGATTTACCGAAGCTATCATTGCCTTTTCAAAGTCGTTCGTATATTTCAGAGAACAGTAAATTGCGATAGCCAGCGTTTCCTCAGCTACCCATCCTTGCCCAAGCTCGCGAATTGCATCAAACTCATCAATATCATCCTCGGTAGCAAGCTGTATGGCTTTGTTTGTCAGATCAACCATTTCTCTTAGGTGTTCTGCTTTAGGGAAGAGGCGAACAATCGATTCCTTAGCGTCATTCACAGCATCTAAAACTGTTGCATTTTCCGAATGGGATAGAATGTGGATGATGTGTACGAGCATTGCGGCAGGAATGTAGCCTAACTCATGTCCATGCGTCAATGCTGCTGCCTCTGCTCCGATCATGTCAATCTGATCAGGCGTGTACCGCTTGCCCTCAAAATACAAACCAATGGGCGCAACTCTCATTACGCCACCACATCCCTTACTATCGTTTCTCGGATCGGTGGTTGATCCCAAATTATCGTGCATGAGATAGCTGATGCAAGTGCATCCCGGTGCACGGCTATGATTCATTTCCGGTACATTGTTGAGCCATGAATATTCCGGTTTCTCAAATCCGAACTCATCCGCTGTTTGCGTTTTCAACCAATCTTTATAGCATAAAGCAATGTATGAAGGATATGTACCCATGATACCGCGTATCATTCCTCGTGTAGTTCCGAGAAGCAAGCCATTAGCAGTAAACAGAGTCATTTGAGTATCATCGGAAATCTGTGCAACACCATTTACCAGCGAATACTCTGTTATTCCTCGTTCACCATACTGTTGAAAAATATGGCTGTCTTCAACAAACTCTACTGCATATCCAAGTGCATCGCCAACAGCACCACCTATAAGGCAACCGCGATATTTGTCTTTGTCTTTCATCCTTAAACCTCCTTGCGATGACAAACCGTAAACCGATATTCTTCATTGACATTTGCAATGTCCAAAAGGCGTTTGTTAAATCCGTTACCGGTTTATCATCCCTCTTGCCTGTTATCACAATATCGCTGTCTATTCTGTTTCGCCAGCCCCACCGCCAAATCCTGCCAATCCATCAAACGACGAACCACCGCTCCCCACATTCATTGCTTGCAATCCTTCCCCCGCTCCGCTATACTGAACTCATCACAAACGAAACGAGGGGATCACCATGCGTATCCTGCGCGGCATTCTCATTTTCCTGTCCCTGCTGCTGTTGCTGGTGGGCATCGGCATACGGGTGCTGGGGGACAACGAACCCGATATCTATACACTGGACGGACATGCAGCGGAGCTTGGCATCGAAAGGGTCGATCCCGGCATCGTATCCGCCTTGCTGGGGAAGGGCATCCGCATCGATGATGCCGACCCCGTCACGCTGGATGATCTGCTGGAGGGCACAGACGAGGAAGAAGCCATCGTTGCGAAGGTGATCTGCACGCTCTATGCGTACTCCACATGGATCATCGTTCTGGGTGCATTCCTGCTGATCTACGGGGCGACCCTGCGCAGGCGGCCAAAGGCCGAAGACCGGATGAGCTGGCAGGAAGAGGCTTGAAGAATATCTGGCTTTGCCTTACCGCATGGAGATCGTAGCCGACACGAATGAGGGCGGCTTTGTTGCTTACTGCCCCGACTTGCCCGGATGCATCACCTGCGGCGAGACCCGCTTCGACGGGCTATGCATCCGCTACCGCTTTTGAGGGAAATGTTCCGATCCTGTTTTTGGATTGACAACCTCTTCCCCCATTTGGTAAACTGACAACGTACATTCCGTGAGGGAGTAGCGAGCGCCAATGGCGTAGCAAGTCAACATACTGGCTCCGGCCTGGCTTGCTTCAAATTGCGAGACTCATCGTACAGCTGTAATGGCTATGCGTGGGTCGAAATGTGTTCGTATCATCACCCGGGCATGGCATTCAGCGCCATGTCCGGGTTTTTTGTTGCTTAGATGCGGATCGATGAAAGGAGCCAAACCATGAAACATCAGCCGGTGGTACGAACCTCCGTCTTCCCTGCGGATGCGGAAACCATATGGACAAAGCTCACAAAGCTCAGCACGCTGCAGCACATCGCCAGCCCCTATGCCACCTTCCGACCGATGGATGGCAGCGGAGATCTGAACTGGCAGCCGGGTGCGGTGTACCGGTTCCGGTTCCGCCTGTTCGGGCTGCTGCCGCTGGGCATCCATACCATCCGGGTACAACGCTTTGACAGGGCTGACGGCATCGTATACACAGAGGAATCCAACCCCTATGTGCCGGTGTGGAACCACACCATCCGGCTGGAGAGGATCGACAGCAGCCATACCCGGTATACGGATGAGGTGGAGATCGGGGCAGGATGGAAAACGCCCTTCGTGTGCCTGTGGGCAAAGCTGTTTTACGCCCATCGGCAGCGCAAGTGGGTGCGGCTGCTGGAGGCTGCAGCCAAGCAAGCCAAAGGAAAGGATGGAGAATGATCATGAAAACCTGCACGATCCCCCGCAGCTACCGCAAACTGCTGAAACGCTGCGCACAGAAATACTTCCCCGGCGAGGAAAAGGCGCTGCTGAACAAAGCCGATCTCCTCTACGACGGCTTCCGCAAGGAAACACCCTCCATCGGCGGCAGGAAGAACCTGCTGGCAAGCAATCTGGATATGGCCATGACCTTCTTCGCCTTCTACGAAGCCACGGGCAGGCGCGTTACCAGAGAGATGTTCCTTGAGGTAACCGGATGGATGACGGAGAAGCTCGGCTTCCTGAAGAAGCTCTTTGATTTTAACAAACCATGGATGGCGAAGCTGATGTACCGCATCTACATCCCCTATGCGAAGAAAGCCAACGAGAACAAGCAAAACGGCAAATGGAACAACACCTGGGGCGTGGTCATCAACCCGGAGGGCTACACCGAGGGCTGCTCCTTCCATCTGGTAGGCTGCCCGCTGGTGGACTTTGCCAAGAAGCACGGCTACATGGACTTTATGCCCCATCTGTGCGAGCTTGACCACGCCATGGCTGCGCTGATGAACGCCAAACTGCTGCGCAACCATACCATTTCTGCGGGTGCGGACAGCTGCGATTACTGGTATGTGGGCAGCAGGAGCAATGCGAGTAAGGAGGAACCCCACCATGACTAAGAACGTAACCCCCAAGCTGTTTCTGTTCGGCGCTTTCGGACACCTGCTGTGCTGGCTGGGCGGCGATCTGCTGCTGTACTTTATGCCCAACGGCCCGCTGAATGTGATGGGGCTGTTTGATTATCAGACCACCGCTGCCATGCTGGAGGGGGCGTCCCCCCTGCAGTTTACG
>SVGN01000039.1 GCA_015056315.1 Clostridiales bacterium | reverse complement strand
ATTATTGGGGATTTGACCAAAGAGAGCGTGTCGCTGTTTTCTGGTTCCTCTTTTGCGTCAAAAGAGGAACCGCAGGTGTGGGGCGCGGAGCCCCACCCTGTTCCTCGCAGCGGTACTGCGAGAAAAAGCTATGTGCAGCTTGGGTGGAACGACGCTTGCCGGGAGGGGTCTGCGGGCGGCACCCTCAGCCCCTTCGGGGCAGCTCCCTCTGAAGAGGGAGCCTTGTGGGGGGTGGGCAGCTTCCTCTGAAGAGGGAGCCTTGTAGGGAGGTGGACAGCTCCCTCTGAAGAGGGAGCCTTGTAGGGAGGTGGACAGCTCCCTCTGAAGAGGGAGCCGGTGCAGGGGCGGGAGCCTGTGCATGGGACAAACGCCTGCCGGGGGCCACTCACCCAACGGGGGCGCAGGGGGCCACGCCCCCTGCGATCAGATCTTATTCCCGGCAAACTGCGTCATGTACAGCTCGTAATACTTGCCCTGCTTGGCCAGCAGCTCCTCGTGGCTGCCGATCTCCACCACACGGCCCTGATCCATCACGACGATCTTGTCCGCATCGCGGATGGTGGACAGGCGGTGGGCAATAATCAGGCTGGTGCGGTTCTTCATCAGCTGTACCATGGCATCCTGGATCTTCTTTTCGGTGCGGGTATCCACAGAGGAGGTGGCCTCATCCAGAATGAGGATCCTGGGATCCGCCAGCACCGCACGGGCAATGGCCATCAGCTGCCGCTGGCCGTGCGAGAGCCCGGCACCGGCCTGCTTCAGGTAGGTATCATACTTCTTGGGCAGCTTTTCGATGTAGTGACGGATGTGGCTCATCTCCGCCGCCCGCACCATGGCCTCGTCCGGGGCATCCAGGTCTGCATACTTGATGTTGTTCTCGATGGTGTTGGAGAACAGCACCGTATCCTGCAGAACGATGGCGATGTTATCGCGCAGGTAGTCCCGGCTGAGGTCCTGAATATTGACCCCATCCACAAGGATCTCGCCGCTGTCCACCGGGTAGAAGCGCATGAGCAGGTTGACCACAGTGGTCTTGCCGCTGCCGGTGGAGCCCACCAGGGCGATCTTCTGCCCCGGCTCCACCTCCAGATCGAAATCGAACAGCACCTGCTTGCCGGGCACGTAGGAGAAATCCACGTTCCGGAAGGAAATGCGGCCGGTGATGTTGGCCAGTTCCTTGTCGCCGCTGTTATCCTCATCCGGCTCGTCCAGCAGGGCAAAGACACGCTCCGCACCCGCCACGGCGGTCTGGATGGTGCCGTAGAGCTGGGCGATCTCGTTGATGGGGCGGGAGAACTGCTTGGCGTAGATGATAAAGGCGGATACCGTACCGATGGTGATGAGCCCGGTGTAGGCAAAATAGCCGCCGAAGGCCGCCACGATCACGAAGCTGATGTTGGAGATGCAGTTCATGATGGGGCCCATGGAGCCGCCCAGGATCTCCGCCTTGATGCTCACCTTGCGCAGCTCGTCGGAGGTTTGGCAGAACTCATCGATCACATCCTGCTGCTTGTTGTAGGAAACGATGGAGCGGTAGCCGGTGATCATCTCCTCGGAGTGGCCGTTCAGCTGGCCCAGAATGGCGGAGCGCTTGCGGTAGACCTTGCGCATAACCTGAGACATCTTCTTGGTCACCAGCACGGTGAGCAGCACCGTTACCATGGTGATGAGGGTAAGCTGCCAGCAATAGGCGAACATGATGGCCACGGTGCCCAGCACGGTGAGCAGGCCGGAGACCAGCGAGCCCAGGCTTTGGGAAACGGTACTGGAGACATTCTCCACATCGTTGGTCATGCGGCTCATCACATCGCCGTTGGAGTGGGTATCCAGATAGCGGATGGAGAGATGATCCATCTTCTTGAACAGGTCGTGGCGCATCAGGCGGGTAATGCTCTGGCTGAGCCGTGCGGAAAGCAGCGACTGGGCCAGCGTGAACAGCACATTGCCCAGATACACCACCAGCAGCACGATCACGCAGGTGCGCAGCTGAGACCAGGCGCTGCCTGCAATGTGGTCGATAGCGCTGCCCTGCAGGGAGGGAGCCACCAGACCGGCCAGCGTGACGCAGACCACCGCCGCCAGCAGGAACACCAGCAGCTTCTTGGAATGCCCGAAGTAGCGCATCAGGCGGCGCAGGGTGCCGCCCACGTTCTCCGCATGCTCCACGGTCTGCCCCATGCCTCTGCCGGGGCCGCCAGGCCTGCCGCGGAAGTTGACCATGCTCTGTGCGGTATTCTTGGCGGCAGAGGCCTTGTAAACAGCTGCCTGCCCTTCGGAAGCGTGCTCAAAGCCCTTGGGAAGTGCTTTTTCCATACTCACTTTGCCTCGCCTCCTTCCTCCAGCTGAGAGTGGTAGATATCCCGGTAGATCTCGGAGCGCTGCAACAGCTCTTCGTGAGTGCCCAGGGCAGCGATGCCGCCGTCATCCAGCACGGCGATGCGGTCTGCGCCCTTGATGGAGGCGATGCGCTGGGCGATGATGATCTTGGTCACATCCGGGCAGGCCTCCTCCAACGCCTTGTAAAGCGCCGCCTCGGTCTTCAGGTCCAGCGCGCTGGTGGAATCGTCAAAAATGAGGATCTCATGCTCCTTGAGCAGGGCGCGGGCGATGGAGATGCGCTGCTTCTGGCCGCCGGAGAGGGAGTGGCCGCCCTCGGTGACCGGGGTATAGTAGCCGCTCGTCTTCTGGCAGATGAAATCGTCCGCCTGGGCGATCTCCGCCGCACGCTTGATCTGCCACGGATCGGCGGCAGGCTCCGCCCAACTGATGTTCTCTGCAATGCTGCGGGAATACAGCTCCGCCTTTTGCAGAACAATGGCGATCTTCTCGCGGAGCGCGGTCTGGTCGTACTCCTTTACATCGATGCCATCCACCAGCACCTGGCCCTCGGTGGCATCGTAAAAGCGGGGGATCAGGTGCACAAGGGTGCTCTTGCCGCTGGCCGTGGCACCGATGATGCCCAGCGTCTCGCCGGGCTCCACTTTGAAGGAGATGTTCTCCAGCACCTTCTCCCCTTCGCCGCTGGGGTAGGCAAAGCTCACATTGCGGAACTCCACCGCGCCCCGGATGGGGGTATCGCCCTGATGCGCACCATCCACGATCACGGCGGGGCTGTCCAGCACCTCGTTGATGCGCTGGGCAGAGGCCCTGGCACGGCTGAAGATCTGGAAGATGTTGGCCATGAAGGTAACGCCGTGCAGGATCTGCGCCAGATAGGTGATGGCGGCCATGGTGTTGCCGGGGGTGATGCTGCCGCCGTTCCTGGCCGTCCAGCCGCCGACGAGGATCACCGCCACCACGCACAGGTTGAGCACGATGTTCATGCAGGGGCCCATGAAGGCCAGCAGGCTCTGCACCCGCAGGTTTTCGGCACAGAGTGCATCGTTGGCCTCATCAAAGCGGCTCAGCTCGTAATCCTCCCGCACGTAGGCTTTTACCACGCGGGCACCGGCCACCGTCTCCTGCATGATGTGGTTGATGCCGTCCAGCTTCTTCTGCACCACGGAGAAAAGCGGCGAGGTTTTGCGCAGGAAGAACACCGCAAAGAACGCCACAAAGGGCAGACCGCACAGCGCCACCAGTGCAAACCGGGGCGACTGGCGGTAGAGCATCACGATGCCGCCCAGGAACATGACGCAGTTGCGCACAAAGCCGCGCACCAGCATCATCACCGTATTCTGCACCTGGGTAACATCGTTGGTGAGGCGGGTGACCAGCGAGCCGGTGGAAAACTTGTCCGTCTGCTGGAAGGACAGGTTCATGATCCTGGAAAACACATCCTTGCGCAGATCGTTGCCGAAGCCCTGTGCCGCAATGTTGGCGAATACGCCGCACATCACACCGCACAGGCCGCCCAGCAGCACCGTCAGGATCATTTTGACGCCCATGGAGATGATGAGGGCGATATCGTTTTTCAGAACGCCGTCATCCACGATGGCTGCCATCATGTCGGGCTGGAGCAGGTCCATGGCCACCTCACCCACCATGAACAGCGGGGCCAGCAGGCAGAATACCCAGTATTTCTTTACGTATTTCAGCATGAGGTCAGTTCCTTTCGTATGTAGTCTGCCACGGTCTCCAGAAGGGCGATCATTTCCGCTTCCTTCTCCGGCCCCACCAGCGCAGTGATGCCGCCGTCGGAGATCTCCAGCCGGTGCTTCAGCTCCCGGGCGATGGCCTCGCTTTTCTCCGTCAGGTACAGGCAGGTGTTGCGCTTGTCGGCAGGGTCGGTCTCCTTGCGCAGGTAGCCCTCCGCCTCCATGCTCTTTACCGCCTGGTTGACCGCCGAAGCGGTGATCTGGGCAAAGGCTGCGATCTGCTTCTGCCCTGCGCCCGGGTTATGGTAGAGGTACATGATCACTTCCCGGTAGGAATCGGGTATGCCCATGCCCTGTGCCACCTCCCGCACGTGCTGCTGCCATGCGCGCCGGGCTTTGCCCACGGCCCGCATCAGGCTCTTTTGATGCTTCATAACGCCCTCCCAATGGATAAGTATTTAATTAAGTGCTTAACTATTATAGCTGTTCCCGGGCAAAAGTCAACGGTCATAAGGGCACAAAAACGCCCGCAGCGTGCAGGGCGCATGCTGCGGGCGTTGAACCGGGCGGGGGGTATGTCAGTCGTGGGTATACAGGGTGCCGGGGCGGCTGGTCATGTACGGGGTCTGCTGCCAGCAGCCCGCCTCCAGCGCCTTGCGGAGCATGGTCTTGGTCAGGTCGGGCACATCCTGCCGGGCCAGGGCTTCCTCCGTGGGCAGCCAGAGCACCTCGCTGTTCTCCTCCCCGTCGGAGCGGGCCTGGCCGCTCCGGTAGGCGACCCGGAACACCGCATACCAATCCCGGCTGTTGAACCGGATGCCGATGAGCCCCTCCGGCTCCACGGTAAGGCCGGTCTCCTCCAGCACCTCCCGGCGCACAGCCTCTTCCGGGGTCTCCCCCAGCTCTACATACCCGCCGGGGATGATCAGCTTACCGTTGCCTGCACCGTAGGTGTGGCGGGCCAGCAGCACCTTGCCCTCCCGGATGCAGACCGCACCCACGCTCTGGGACCAGTTGGTGTTTTCGTGGCTCATGGGAAAGGAGGCCTCCTTCTGTTTCGGGGGGATGAAAACGACCGCCACCTTGCGATGGCGGTCGGATGGGTTGACGGTCTCTTCGGGCAGCGCCCGTTTTGCTTACGGGGTAAGACGCTTGGGGCTGCGGAAGAGGAACATGGCCTCGTTGATGTGCAGGCCGCAGACCAGCATGGTCAGGCGGTCGATGCCCAGACCGAAGCCGCCGTGAGGCGGGCAGCCGTAGCGGAAGAACTCAAGGTAGAACTTGACATCCTCTGCCAGACCCTTTTCCTCGGCCTGCTGCTTGAGCACATCGTAGCGGTGCTCGCGCTGTGCGCCGGTGGTGATCTCCACGCCGCGCCAGATCAGATCGTAGCCCTGGGGCACGCCGTTCTCATCGCGCATGTGGTAGAAGGCACGCTTCTCGGCATCGAAATCGGTCACGAAGAGGAACTCGTGGCCGTAGTTCTTCTTGACCCAGTCGTAGCTGAGACGCTCGGCCTCGGTGGTCAGGTCGCCCTTTTCGGACTCGTCCACCGTGTAGCCGAATTCCTTCTCCAGCGCATCGTACAACTCGCGCAGGGTAACAACGGGGAAGGGCGTGGTGGGCACGATCACTTCCTGGCCGAACAGCTCCCGGATCTGGTCGCCGAGGGCTTCCTTCAGCTGGCCCAGGGCGTAGGTGAGCAGGTCTTCTTCCATCTTCATTACATCGCGGAAGGAGGTGATGTAGCTGAACTCCAGATCGAAGCCGGTAAACTCGGTGGTGTGCTTGCTGGTGTAGCTCTTCTCGGCACGGAACACCGGGCCCACCTCGAAGATGCGCTCAAAGCCGGAGGCCATGGCCATCTGCTTGTAGAACTGGGGGCTCTGGGCCAGATAAGCGGTGGTATCGAAATACTTGACGGCAAATACGTCGGAGCCGCTCTCGCTGGCAGCGCCGATCAGCTTGGGGGTGTGGATCTCCAGGAAGTTGCGCTCCAGCAGGAAATCGCGCAGGGCCTTGGCCAGCACGGTCTGGGCCTTGAAGATGAGCTGGTTGCGCTCGGTGCGCAGGTCGATCCAGCGGTAATCCAGGCGGGAGTCGATGGCGGAGCGCTCCACGGCGGCCTTCTTCTTGGTGGCGGGGATGCCCTCACGGATGATGGGCAGTGCATCGGCAGCGGATTCCAGCACGATCTGGGTGGGGAAGACCTCCATGCCGCCCATCTTTACATACTCGCTGGCCACAGCGGTGCCGTAGACGGTGATGACGGAGTCGGGGGTGATCTGGGCAAGCACATCCTCCAGCTCGGGGTGCTTTTCCTTTTCGATGGTGATCTGCACCTTGCCGGTGATGTCCTTCAAAACGATAAACGCCATGGCTTTGCCGTTGCGGAAGTTCTCCACAAAGCCCTGCAGCTTGATCTCGGTATCCAGATGATCCTTGATCTGATTGATGTACAAGCGTTCCATAGTGATCTCCTTTACTTTGGGGGGATATGCTTTAGAGTAGTACGATTACGGGGGAATGTCAAGGGGAGATAGGAAAAAACGGTGGGCTCAGGTGCGCCGCATGCCCATGCCGCAGCTCTCCCGCACGATGAGCGAGCACTCCCGGATCTGGCTGAAGGAGTACACATTGCCGCCGCTGATGGCGCTGATCAGCTCGGATACGGCATTCTTGCCGTGATCCGCCGGGTGCAGATCCACGGTGGTGAGGGGCGGGTTCAGGTAGGGGGTAAAGAACTGGTTATCGCAGCCGATGAGGGCTACATCCTGCGGTACACGCAGGCCCAGGCGCTGCAGCTCCCGCAGGGCACCCAGGGCCACCAGGTCGTTGATGGCGATGAGGGCGGTGGGGCGCTTCTCCGGCTGCAGGCTGGCAAAGAGCTTGGCCACGCACATCTCCCCATCCCGGGGGCTGAAGCCGGTCTCGGTGCCGATGCGCAGCACCTGCTTGCCCAGCCGTTCCATTTCGTTATAGAAGGCCTGCTCTCTTACAGACGCCGAACGGATGGAGCTGCTGCCGCCGATAAAGGCGATGTTCTCGTGGCCCAGCGCCATCAGGTGGGCGATGCTCTTGCGCACGCTCAGCGACAGGTCGGAGGTGATGTTGATGCAGTCCAGCCCCTCGATGCGGGGGCCGATGATGGCCAGCGGCATGGCCTGCCGGAGCCGCTCCATATGGCTGAGCAGCTCGCTGTCGGTGCCGTTTTCCACCATGGAGCCCACCAGCACCGCACCGGCGGGCCGGTGCTCGATGAGCTGGTTGATCAGCGCCGGGCTCACCGGCTCGTTGAGATCGTGGCTGTAGAGCTGCAGCGCGTAGCCGTTGCGGCGGGCCGCCTCCTCTGCGCCTGCGGTCAGGTTGGCATAGTAGGGGTTGGTCAGGTTGGAGACCACCAGCGCCAGGGTGCGGTTCTCCACCGTGCGCTCCGGGGCGCGGCGGGCCAGCGGAGGCTGATAATCCAGCTTGGCTACCGCTTCCTCCACCTTCTGTCGGGAAAGCCTGCTGGCGCTGCCGCCGGAGAGCACCCGCGAGACCGTGGCGATGGATACGCCCGCCAGCTCGGCCACATCGTAGATGGTCGCCTGCTTATCGTTCATCAAAAACACTTCCTTACCCTTGGGGATAAGTCTACTATACCATGAAAGCAGTTGAAAGGACAGGGGTTTTTGTAAATTTGTGAAAGAATTACGTTTTCTTTCACCATTTCGAAAGAAAACCGTATGTTTTTCATTTACTTTCTTTGAAAATCTTTCACATACCCGTTGACGCGTACATGGCAGAGTTGTATAATAAATCCGCAAGCACACCAGAAAACACATTTCGACCGAAAAGTTTGGTGAAAGAAACTGTAAGAACCCTGTATCAAACGGGAGTGCCCGTTTAGATAAAACAACAAGGAGGAAAAAACCACATGAAGAAGTTGCTTTCCATGATCCTGGCAGTAATGATGCTTCTGTCCGTCGCCGGCTTTGCCGCCGCCGAGGAAGAGCTCAAGGAAGTACTGACCGTTGTTACCTGGGATGCCAACACCACCCCCTACCTGATCGCTCAGGAAGCCGCTTTTGAAGCCGCTCATCCCCTGATCGACCTGCAGTACATCGACGTTGCCTCTCAGGACTACGCCATCAAGGCCGGCTCCATGCTCTCCGGCAACGACACCTCCGACGTGTTCATGGTCAAGGAAATTTCCGACCTGGTCAACTGGAAGGCTCAGGGCTTCGCCGAGCCTCTGGACGGCTACATGGAGAAGGCTGAGTACGACGTATCCGGCTTCGTCGGCATGGAAGCCAACTACGCCCTGGAAGGCACCCAGTACGCCCTGCCCTTCCGCTCCGACTTCTGGGTACTGTTCTACAACAAGGATCTGTTCGACGCCGCCGGCATCGCCTACCCCACCAACGACATGACCTGGGATGCTTACGCTCAGCTCGCCAAGGACATGACCAAGGAAGGCCAGTACGGCACCCACTACCACACCTGGCTGTCTGCCGTTGCCAACTGGGCCGTGGCTGATGGCGTGAACACCCTGGCTGATGGCCAGTACGACGATCTGGCTTACTTCTACAACCTCTACCAGGGCCTGGAAGATGCCGGTGCCTGCATGGCCTACAGCGAGCTCAAGTCCTCCGGCCTGCACTACAGCGCCGCTTTCGCCAACGGCAACGTTGCCATGATGCCCATGGGCTACTGGTACGTTTCCACCCTGATCGGCTACCAGAACGACGGCACCTGCAACTTCAACTGGGGCATCACCGCTGTGCCTCATGCTGAGGGCGTTGCTGCCGGTTCCTCCTTCGGCAACCTGACCGGCGTTATGATGAACGCCAAGTCCGAAAACAAGGCCACCGCTTGGGAGTACATCTCCTGGCTGTGCGGCGTTGAAGGCTCCAAGGCCACCGCTTCCACCGGTGCCCGTCCCGCCTGGGTATCCGAGGATGTAGCCACCGCCATGGCTTCTGTGGCCGGCTTCCCCACCGACGAGGCTTCCAAGGCTGCCTTGCTGCCCACCTTCGTGGCTGTTGAATGGCCCGTGGTCGACAAGCTGAGCGACATCAAGCCCATCGTGGAAGAAGAGCACACTCTGATCATGACCCGTGAGATCTCCGTCGAGGAAGGCATCGAGGAGATGAACGAGCGCGTAGCCGAGCTGTTCGAATGATCGGCCGGAAACCAAAACCCTGTTAAGCTAGTATAAACGGCGGGGAGAGCGCAGCGCAGACTCGCTCTCCCCGCTCTGCTGTTTCTCTGTTAGACCATCCGCTGGAAAGGGGAGCATCCGTCATGGCACAAACCGCCGTGCAGCAGCGCAAAAAGGGCATGAGCAAGCTGGAGCGTAAGAACACGCTCATTGCTTATACCTTCCTTGCGCCCAACTTTCTGGGCTTCGCCATCTTTACCCTGGTACCGGTCGTGTTTTCCATCATGCTTTCCTTTATTGAGTGGAACGGCGGCGCCCTGAGCAACATGAAATGGGTGGGGCTGGAAAACTACGCCACCATCTTCAAGGTGGAGAAAGTAGCCGAGAAATTTGCCGATGGCGATTTCTTCTACTTCTTTAACCGTGTGGATCTGGGCATCGCCCTCAAAAACACCGTCTTCTACACCCTCATTACCGTACCGCTCACCCTGGTGTGCGCCATTGCACTGGCCATGGCGCTGAACAAGGCCGTAAAGGGTGCGGTGGCTTTCCGTACCATTTTCTTCTTTCCCTACGTTGCCTCCATGGTGGCCATCTGCGTCTGCTGGAACTTCATGCTCATGAAGGATGGCCCCATCAACCGCTTCATTATGGCGCTGGGCATTGATTTCAACAAATCCTGGACAGCCGACAGCACCATGGCCATGTGGGCCATCATACTGGTCAGTGTATGGCGCAACATGGGCTATTACATGATCATCTATCTGGCAGCGCTGCAGGGCGTGCCCCGGGAGCTTTACGAGGCCGCAACGGTGGATGGTGCCAACAAGTGGCAGCAGTTCCGCAACGTTACCCTGCCCCAGCTGAAGCCCACCACCTTCTTTGCTTCCATTATGATGGTCATCTCCTGCTTCAAGATTTACGACGTGGTCGCCATTATGACAGAGGGCGGCCCCGGGCGTTCTACGAAGATGCTGGTCACCTATATCTACGACATCGCCTTCGCCCGCATCAAGTACGGCGAGGCCAGCGCCATCTCCATGGTGCTGCTGGTGATCGTGCTGGTGATCACCATCATCCAATTCTCCAGTGAAAAGAAATTCGCCAACGATTAAGAAAGGAGGCCATTCGACCATGAGCCAGATCATTGTGAGCAAGCAGCGCGCCATCCGCAAGGATAACCCGTTGCTGAACATGGTGGGCAAGGTGCTGCTCTATGTGGTGCTGATCGCCGTTGCCCTCTTTACACTGATCCCCTTCGTGTGGATGATCTCCTCCTCTCTGAAGCTGGACCGGGAGGTCTTCGTCTACCCCATCCGCTGGATCCCGGAGGTTTTCCACTGGGAGAACTATACCCTCATCTGGCAGAAGGTGCCGCTGGTCACCTACTTCAAGAACACCGCTTTCATTGCCATCGTGGTCACCTTTTTGCAGACGCTTACCTCTTCCTTTGCGGCGTATGCGTTTGCCAAGCTCCACTTCAAGGGCCGCGATGTGCTGTTTATGGCCTACATCGCCACCATTGCGGTGCCGTGGCAGGCCTACATGCTGCCCCAGTTCATCATGATGCGCTCCATGGGCCTGTACGATACCCTGTGGGCCATGGTGGTGCTGCAGGCCTTCAGCGCCTTTGGCGTGTTCCTGATGCGGCAGTTCTACCAATCCATCCCCACGGAGCTGTGCGAGGCAGCCCGCATCGACGGCCTCTCCGAGTACGGCATCTGGGCACGGATCATGCTGCCCCTCTCCAAGGCAGCCATCGCCACGCTGGTCATCTTCACCTTTGTAGGCACCTGGAACGACTACATGGGCCCCATGATCTACCTGACCCGGGATGTGAACAAGACCATTCAGGTGGGTCTGCGCCGCTTCATTCAGGAAAACTCCAGCGATTATCACCTGATCATGGCTGCATCGCTGTGCTCGCTGCTGCCGGTATCTGTGGTATTCCTGTGCCTGCAGAAATACTTTATCGAAGGCATCGCCACCTCGGGCCTGAAGGGCTGAGGCGGCGTATCCCCGGGCATGCTGCGGAGGGGTTTCTCCTCTTTCCACTCCGCAGCGTGTTCCGGCATGAGCCTGTGCAGCGCCGCAGGCTCATGCCGGAACACGAACCACGCTTCCCCTACGCAGGAAGGAATGAACCAAAATGAACGAAGTACGAAACAACCCCCTCCGCACCCGGCAGGATGTGGCCAGGGCGGCGGTGCAGCTCATTGCCCCGCTGACCCGCTGCCTGTCGCCCGGCAAGGCCCGGCTGATGCTGGGCCACTCCGGTGCCAGCTACGACGAGGGCGTAGCCGGTATGGAGGGCTTTTCCCGTGTGCTCTGGGCGCTGGTGCCCATGCTGGCGGGCGGCTGCCCGGAGGCAGAGCCCCTGTGGCAGCTGTGGCAGGAGGGGCTGATCCACGGCACCGACCCGGCCCACCAGGAGTACTGGGGCGACATCGGCCCCTTTGACCAGCGCATGGTGGAGATGGCCGTGATGGGCATGGCCCTGTGCCTGATCCCGGAGCGGTTCTACGGAGCGCTGACCCCTGCCCAGCAGCAGAACCTGTACCGCTGGCTGGATCAGATCAACCGGCACGAGATGCCCAAGAACAACTGGCAGTTCTTCCGGGTGCTGGTGAACATCGGCTTCCGCAAAGTGGGGCTGCCGGTGAACGAGGATCGGCTCCGGCAGGATCTGGACGACATGGAGGGCCACTACACAGCCGACGGCTGGTACTTCGACAAGGCCACCCAGCGGGATTACTACACCCTGTGGGCCTTCCACTACTACGGTCTGGTCTACGCCCATGTAATGGATGCATACGACCCGGAGCGGGCCGCCCGGTTCCGGGAGCGGGCCCGGCTGATCCTGCCCCGTTTTGCCTGCTGGTTCGACCGGGAGGGCCGGGGCCTGCCCTACGGCCGCAGTCTGACCTACCGCTTTGCCCAGAGCAGCTTTTTCAGCGCCTGCGCCCTCAGCGGGGTAACGGCAGAGGGCATCGGCTGGGGCGAATTGAAGGGGCTTTTGCTGCGCAACCTGCGCTTCTGGCTGCAGCAGCCCATCTTTGAGCGGGATGGCGTGCTGACCATCGGCTACGGCTACCCCAATCTGGTCATTTCGGAAGGGTACAACGCCCCCGGCTCCCCCTACTGGGCTATGAAGGTGTTTGCCGTGCTGGCGCTGCCCCCGGAGCACCCCTTCTGGCAGGCCGAAGAGAAGCCCTATACCCCGCCCCCGGTGCTGTGCGATGAGCAGGTGCGCCTTGTGCTGACCCGGGATGAGGAGAACCGCCAGGTGGTGGCCTACACCGCAGGCAACCATGCCTACGAGCATATGCACGAAGACGAGAAATACGAAAAATTTGCCTATTCCAGCCAGTTCACCTTCTCGGTGGTCAAGGAGGCGGGCACGCTGAAAAAGGGTGCCTTCGACTCCATGCTGGTGCTGAAGGGCGACAAGGATCTGTGGCACGCCCGCAGCGGCTGCGACAGCTTCCGCCTCAGCGAAAAGGAGATCGCCTTCAGCTGGAGCCCCATGGACGGCGTACACATCGAGAGCCGCATCCTGCCCGTAGGCATGTGGCATGTGCGCTGCCACCGCATTACCACCGACAGGGAGCTTGAGGGAGCGGAGGCCGCCTTTGCCGTACCCAGAGACCGGGCCGGTGAGCGCCTGTGCGACCGCATCGCCACCGCCGCGGAGGCGGACGAGCGTTCTGCCGTGGCCCACGGTGAGCTGGGTTCCACCGGCATCTATGCCCTGCGCGGCTACAGCCGGGGCGAGGTGATCGTGCCTGAGGCCAACACCAACCTGATGGCTCCCCGTACCATGATCCCCACGCTGCATGCGGCGCTGCCCGCAGGCACCACCACGCTGGTCTGCGCCGTATACGCCGCAGCAGGCGACGAGCTGCCCCACACTATACCGGAAGAGGTGCTGAACATTGCGCAATCATGCTGAAGAGATCTTTGAGAAGATCGTAGCCAAATTCCGCCGCACTGCCCCCATGGCGGCAGAGATGGGCATCCTGCCCTACAAGAGCGAGGGCGGCAAGTGGATCGCCTCCCCCTACGACGGCAACTCCTGGTGGACCGGCGGCTTCTGGCCGGGCTTGATGTGGCAGCTGTATGCCGCCACGGGGGATGAGCTTTTCCGCACCGAAGCCCGCAGAACGCAGGAGCTGCTGACCGCAGAATTCCGCACCTACCGGCTGCTCAACCACGATACCGGCTTTATGTACCTGCTCTCCACCGGCGCAGACTACAAGCTCTGCGGCACCCAGCAGGCCCAGACCGATACCCTGCACGCCGCCAGCCTGCTGGTGGGCCGGTTCAACCCGGTGGGGTACATCCGCGCCTGGAACGAGAAGCACAAGATGGGCTATGCCATCATCGATTGCATGATGAACCTGAGCCTTTTGTTCTGGGCCAGCCGTCAGCTGGAGGATCCCCGTTTTGCCAATGTAGCGCGCGTGCACGCAGATATGACCCTGCGGGAGTTCCTGCGGCCGGATGGGTCTGTGAGCCACATCATCGAGATCGACCCGACAACGGGCGCACGGGTGGCGGAGCATCCCGGGCAGGGCTATTGCCTGGGCAGCAGCTGGTCCCGCGGGCAGGCCTGGGGCCTGTATGGCTTTACCCTGGCCTGGCTCAATACCAAGGATGAACGGTACCTGGATGCAGCCAAGCGCATCGCCGGGTATTTTGTGGAGCACATCCGCCCGGACGGCCTGACGGATTGCGACTTCTGCCAGCCGGATACCGAGGAGCGCATCGACAACATTGCCGGTGCCTGCGCCGCCTGCGGCCTGATGGAGCTGAGCAAGACCACCGGTGAAGAAAAGTGGCAGCAGGCTGCCGAGAGGCTGATCGACGGGCTGATCGACCACTGCTGCGACTGGTCGGAGGATCGCTGCGGCATTCTGACCCATTGCACCGCCAGCTACCACGACGACGGTGCGGGCCGCCACACCAACATCACCTACGGCGACTACTTCTTTGTGGAAGCCATTGCCAAGCTCTGCGGCACCGACCCCATGCTCTGGCTGTAAGGAGAAAAGCGATATGATCACCATTACCGCAAAGGATGCACAGGGCACCGTGCTGGCCGAAAGCCGCCACCCGGAGGAGGCCCTGCTGCGTGTGGATCGCCTCTACCAAGAGGGCGACCGGATCGAGATCCTCAGCGATGAGAAGCACCTGTGGGTGCAGATGGATGCCACCCTGCTGCCCGGCGAGGTGTACCTGCCAGAGGGGCGCATGACCTGGGCGGTGCCCTCCGGCGAGCACCGGCTGGCCTACTGCCCGGTGGCCTTTCAGGGCGGGCGGCACATCGTTACCGCCCGGGCGATGAAGCGATCGGAGGTATCCGCCTGCCGGAACATTGCCTGCAACCCCTCCGATCTGCGGGGCGATACCGACTTCTACCCCCACTGCACCGCCAACGTGGAGACCCGCAACGAGGCCTGCTTCTGCGCCCGCAACGTGATCGACGGCATGCGCCACAGCGATTACCACGGCGAATGGCCCTTCCAGAGCTGGGGCATCGGGGCCCGGGAGGATGCCTGGTGCCTGCTGGATCTGGGCAGGCCGGTGCAGATCTCCCGCATGGCGCTTACCCTGCGGGCGGATTTCCCCCACGATGCCTACTGGGTAGCGGGCCATGTGGTGCTGGAGGACGGTACCGAGGTGGCCTTCCCGCTGGAAAAGACCGGCGACAGGCAGTATATTGAGCTTGGGCAGCATACCGTGCGCTGGCTGCGGCTGGAGCGGATGCAGAAAAGCGATGACCCCTCCGCATTCCCGGCACTGATCGAGTGGGAAGTTTTCGGGCAGGATGTGTGATGGCGGTTTGGAGCCTTCGGGGCTCGTAAGATCGTGAATGTGAAAGCCCCCCGGTATGCCGTTTGGAAGCGGCGTGCCGGGGGGCTTTTGGCGTGGGATGGGGTGAGGGTGCTGGGCGGCGGATGGTGTACGGGGCGGGTTGCGGTATGGTGGGGCTTGTTGGACGTATGCAAAAAGCCCTTCAGCTTTCGCTGAAGGGCTCCAGACCGCTCGCGAGGAGCGGCTTTATTTTCTTTGATCTATTCTGTCAGGGCGTCGGAATTTACAACAGGCAGCATGTCAAAGGTTACTGTAGCCAGTTCATTGTCCAGTGTCCCCAGAGGCGGAGTAGCATTCTGGCTCCGTCTCTGGGATATGGATTGTGTATAATTCAGTTTTGCTTACTTGATGTTAACAGAACCACTGGCGGAAAGAGTCCAACCCTTGCCAGAGTCAGCAAACGTAATCATGAGCTTTGCGCTATCATTGCCTTCCGGGCACCAGGTAAAGTTGCGCTGACCGCCGCTGAAAGAGTAGTAGCTGGCGTCGCAACCGATGTGCGCGACAAAATCCGCATAGGTCTTGTCGCTGCCGAAGAACATGGTGGAGCCGCCCAGGAAGACATCCTTAGTTTCTACGAGAACGGACATCGCAGCGCGCTCATCAGACATTTTCTGTTCGCCTTCAGCGGTCAGGTTGATGCCGTATTTGGCAGCGGCATCAGCGACCGGATCAGCAGAGCCGGCAGAGGTGGTGGTAGTGCCATTGGTGGCCGAAGTGTCCTTCTTTTCGCTGCTGCAGGCAGTCAGGCAGAAAAGCGTTACCAGTACCAGGAAAAGGGCAATCAATTTCTTCATAATTCTCATACTCCTATCTTTTTATCCTTCTGGACAGAGCCCCTTTGACAATGCGCAGATGTTGTGTTATAGGGGGAGGGTTACTGAACCTTAGCAAGTGCTGCATCTGCCTTCGCAATCCATTCAGTGCGGTCCCCCAGAACCATAGCATCAATGGACTCAACGGTAGCAGCTGCTTGTTCTTCGTTGATAGTGCCGTCCTTGATAGCCTTGATGGTACTGGCGGCTGACTTGATGGCGTTTACTTGACGGCGGGCGTTGTTCAGGGAATTGCGCAGCGTCTTCTGGATGCCGAACAGCTCGTTGAAATACTTCTCAAGAGAATCATACTCGTGCTTGCTGTCCATTTCCACGCGGAAGTAGCTCAGACCGGCGGTGTTCTGGAAACCGAACAAGCAGTAGTGCTTGGTTTCATCCTTGCCCTCGCTGTTCTTCTTCGTTTCGCTCTCGTATTCATAGGTGACCAGGTCTGCCACACGATAGACGCAAGCATACTCAGTCTTGCCAAAGAACATGAACTTATAGCGGTTCTCGTTAAAGGCGATCAGACCGGTGGACGGAGAAACGTACACAAGACATTCCTTGGGACCATGAATCTGGCGCAGCTTTTCTTCCTTGTTCTTGGTCTTCTTCAGGGGTACGAAGATCTGGTTCCACACCTTGGTGCCGAACTCGATCTGTTCGATGTGGTCGGTCACGTCGGTCAGGGTTGCGGCTACCCGGTCGAATACCTTGAAGCACTTCTTGCTGCATACCTTGCGGCAGATGTAGTTGCCGTCCGCCAGTTTCTGTTCGCTCATCAAGCCGATCTCAGCGCCGCAGATTGCACAGTTGTGTTTTGCCATAAAATGATACCTCCATGTATTATTCACTTTCTTTTCCCACAAAGAAAGCGGGGTTCGTGAGTGTTGGAATCAGAACTCTCTCAGATACAGCGAGCCATCCTCGCCGCTCATTTCAATAAAGGCGAAATGGTACATGCCGTTCGGGTCTTCATAGCCCACGGCAAGATTGGGCGTCATGCCGAACATAACGGCTTCGGCGGTGATGGCATGCCCCGGGGCAAGCTCGTACTGCATATCCTCCAGGGTGAACTCGAACTCCGCTTCGCCGGTATCCTCGTCCCAGACCATCAGCTCAATGCTATAGAGGTGGATCTTGCCCAGCGTTTCCTCCGAGTGCAGCACGTAATTCAGCCGGGGATAATCCGGCTCCGGATAGTAGGTCAGGTCGTAGGTGAGGGTCGTGCAGTCGTATTGCGAAAGGGGGAAGCTCTCCGTGTAGTCGATCTGAAGCACCGGGGCAGGGCCTTCGTATGCACCGCTGTACAGATTGGTCAGCATAACAAACTTGTGGGGATAGTGGAGCATCTCGTTGTAGACTTCTGCGCGCTCCGATTGGATGAAGCCGCAGCGGTCGCCCCATTCCACATAGACCCTGCCGTTATCCATCATATGGCAGTTCCGCACAACGGTATTGGGCCAGATGGTGTCAATGGGCTCGGTGCTGTCGATGGTGGGGTAGAAGGGCGCGCCCTCCGGGGTCGTGGTGACCATCATGGCGTTGAAGGTAAGCGCGCCGTCGCTGGGCTCCAGATACTGAGCCATGATGTACCCGGCATAGCCGTCAAACTCGCAGTAGACCCATTGGTCGCTGTCATACCGGCAATTGCTGACGATGGAACCCAGCGAGACCTTTACCAGCCTCGGAGAAGAGGCGCTGGGCTGCTCCCGGAGGGAGACCCATTCGTTACAGTTGACCACCTGCATGTTGCCGATGAAGTCGTCTTCCTCGGCGAAAGCAGAAATGCAACCACCGACCATCAGCACAGCCCCAAGGAAAAGGGACAGAATACCCGAAAGAAACTTTTTCATGATGCCTGCTCCTGTTTTTTTCGATCCTTTTGCGGTTGGTTTTGGTGTAAAGGAACAGATCCTGCTTCAGGATCTGCGTACCGATCGATGCCCAATACGCCGGTAAAAGCGCACATGCTCAGCGGGAAAGCCTTTCCCCCTGTCGGTGGGTACATCGCAGGTCAGCCTGCCGGTTGCGCCGGTGAACGGTGAGGCCCAATGGGGCATTTGCAGGTAACCGCGCTTATCCTTACGCATTCTCCGTAGCGCAATCGCTGCCCGGTTTTGCTTTGGGCTTGCGCAGACCCAGAACGGCCAGCACAGCGCCGATGAGCATAAAGACGACAGAACCGCCCATGATGCCGCCCTGATTGGCAGACAGAACCTGTTCCTTGCTGAGCACGCCATCCTTCATAATGGGCCCCAGTGTATCGTCTGCCACAAGGAGATTGCCCTGCTGGATGCCGGCGATGGTCATTTCCTGCTCACCGGCTCCGGTATAAACCTTGTAAGCGTAAGCCTTTGCGCCTTCTCGCTCCAAAGCGATCTCTTTGTTCATCTCGCGGGTAAGATGGGGGATATCCAGCTTTCCGCTGTATTCAAAAGCGTCGTAGTAGTATTTACCACCGACGATCACCCACCAGCGTTCCGTCGGAGCACCCTCCTTGGTTTTTCCGCGGCCCAATACATAGTCGTTGGCAGCAAGCTCAGCAGTATCAAAGCCGTCGTACTCACTGTCGGCCGGAAGACCGACGAGCGTCTTTTCATCCAAGGCAAATTCGCCGACCGAGGCCTTGCCCATGATGCTCTTCTGGCCCTTGGACACCCAAGCGTACTTGTATTCCAGTTGCTCGGCGGAAGTCTGCTTGTATTCTTCGGCATACCGGTAAGCCTTGATGGTGTCCAGCGTCAACCCCAATTCCTCGTCGTAGGCAGGGGCTGTCATTTCGGGCTTGCCGTGGATGATCACCAGCTTGCCCTCGTTTTCCGGCAGGACAACAGGCTCATTCAGATAAACGGCAGCTTCCAGCATGGCTTTCTGCCCGGGGATGTCCATCAGGCCTTTAACGCCCAGAGCGATCAGGGCAACGCCCAGCACGATGAGAATGATCTTACCAATTTTCATGTCTCACATCTCCGTTTGCACCCGTGTGCGGTCTTGTTTTGAAATCGTCTGCCGGAGCGAACTCCGGCAGACGATTGCCGCTTTACTCAGCCACCAGATTCAGCATCAGGCCGTTCATATCCAGATCGAGACCGGCTTCGGTGGGGTACACATAATAGGTGGCAGCGCCCATGTAGTCGATCTCCAGCGCGCCCTCGCCCTGTGCCCATTTGAGCTGAACAGGGTAGCCGCCTACGATCAGTTCGCAGGTCTGGTCGGCGTTCAGCGTGAGGGCATACTCTGCGCCCAGCATGGCAGCATCCATGCTGAAGCCTTCTACGGTGTAGGTCTTGGCCACATACTTCTTGCCGGTGTAGGCAGCGGGATCGAAGCTGCCTGCGGCATCGTTGCCCTCGGGAGCAGCAGGAGCGGCAGCGCCGCCTTCGCTCTTTACGAAGGTCATACCGGCGCTGGGCATCACCAGCTGACCGGCATCGTCGATGTAAAGCTCATCGCCCATGACGTTGGCCTTGCCATCCACCACCGTCCACACGCCGGGTTCGGCTTCGCCCATCATTTCCATGGCGCAGGTGCCATCCTGATTCAGGATCAGGTTCATGGCCATGCCGCCCAGATCCATGGTCCAGGTGCCGAAGTAGGGTTCGCCCTCGGGGCCGATGGGCTGGGCGGTGGGCATCTCGTCGTCGCCGCCGTCCTCCGCATCTTCGCGGTAGAGGATCATCCAGCCGCCGCCGATGTTCAGGGTGGTTTCGTTTTCGATCACCATAGCCGTGTCGAACCAGTTGCCGCTGGTGAACATAGCGCCATCTTCCGTGGTCTTCCAGTTCATGTCATACACTCTGCCATCGGTAAAGTTCATCACAGCGGTGAAATCTTCGTTGAAGGTGAGCACGCCGCGGCCGCTTTCCTCCACCCAATCGCCCAGGAAGGCGGCAGAGCTGTCGTCCGCAGGCACGGCGAAGCCGCCGGGGCCTACGTAGATCTCAGGAACAGCGCCTACACGGGTCAGCTTCTGCTGTACGGAATAGTTGATGATCAGGTAGCCATCCACGAACTCGATGGTGGAATCCTTCCAGGTACCCAGCGTAACGGTGGGAATATCATTGACGATCTCCCACCCCATGTGGTTGGTGTAACCATCTTCCTTGTAGATGAGCTTCAGCTTACCGTCTTCGGTGATCTCCACGGTCCTGTCGCTGGTTTCCCAGGTACCCAGAATGGTGCCGGTCTCAACAAAGGGTGCCATGATGACAGTGGTCTCTGCATCCATCTTGACGGAGATGTTGCCGTTGCCGTCAAAGGAGATCTCCACCAGCTCTGTGGGGGTCTCGCCCAGATAAGCCACGTAAGAATCGCTGTACCAGCGCAGTTCGTAGGGCTCTTCCTCGCCCTCGATGGACTGGGCGGTGCCATCGTCGTTCAGCACGATGGTCATGGGCCCGATCAGCTCGGCAGGGATCTCCTCTTCGCCGCTGATGTAGGTGACAGCCTTCCAGGTGCCGACGAAATATTGGGCATCCTCGGCGTTGAACTCGGGCCATACCACATCCGTGTATTCCTCGCCTTCCTGTTCGCAACGCACGGAGACGGTCATCAGATCCACCACCAAACGACCGGTATCGTCCTTATAGGCGTAAGCAAAGATTTCGTCAGCTTGGGGAACTTTGTCAACAGTACGGGCGAGGAATACATTGCCCTCCTCCACATACCAGCCCACAACTTCCTTCTTGCCGCCATCCAGATAGAGGTCGCCAAGACCGTTCAAATACAGGCAAAGCTTGAGTTCGGGATAATCGGCGGTCGGGTCGCCCATGATGTCCATACCGGATACACCAAACCAGTCGCCAATATAGTCCCAGGCAGCACTGCTGTCCAGTTCGGGGAATCCTTCTGCTGCTGCCACAGCGGGGAGACAGCTGAGCAGCATCATGGCTGCCAGCAGGAAACTCAGAAACTTCTTCATTACGATCGATCCTTTCATGTTTTGATCTGTTTGATCCTTATTTTGGTGATGGTTTTGACCATCTTACGGTGCACAGGTGCATTACCAGTCGCGCACGTCTTCCGGCAACAGCTGGATGAAATGTGCATCGATAGCGCTGGAGGCATCGCGGTATCCACTGGGAAATTTGCCGTATCCGCTGGCGTGGACAGCAGTACCGTCCGCATAAGAGAAGCTTACATCGAAGTGGGTTCCGTCCAGTAATGTGGAATCGGATCCGCTGAAGCCGTCCCAGGCCAGCATACCGTATTGGGAGATGAAGCCGGTAAGCGTATCCACCCATGCTTCATCCACCGGAACGGGGTAGGGCTCCTCTTCGTTGGCAAACCAGAAGCAGGCGGTATACTTACCGTCTTCAGCACGGAACTCGTAGCTCTGCACCCGTTTGAAGTAAGAGTTGCTTTCCGAGAAATAAAACTCCGTTAATGCGGCATCGGGAACGCCGTGTTCGGCAGGTTCCTTACCGTTGAGCACAGGTTTTTGGCAACCGCACAGCAGGAATGCCGCACCCAACAGAAGACACAGCAGGATAGCACGTCTGTTCATGGCTTCCCCCTTTCGACCACGTTATGGTCTTGCGTATTCATTTGGCTCCACAGATACCTCTTCAGCATTATTTTACCAATCGGGGCGATTTTTCGGAACTACACGAAAGTACTGTTTTCCCGTCGGGTGGGAAAAGGATACTTTTGTATAGTGGTCAAATATATGAGAAATTGCTATAATCAAAATGATAAGGCACATGAATAACTGCTGAGATTGTATATAAGGAAGAAAACCTATGCCGCTGTCCAAAAAACGTTCCATCACTTATCTGTTGCTGATCGCAGCCGCATTGCTGTTTGCTTATTCGCTGCGGTTTGTGTTTCACCCCATGACAGAAAACGCCCTTTCGGCCATCGCTATGATGACCCTGCGCTGGGCTATTCAGGTAACGCTGACGCTGCTCTGGTGTGTATCCATCCGGCGGCGCATCCTGAACACCGCCATCCAGAAGATGCTGCTGAGCGTCGGCGGGCTGTTGCTTTTCTGGCAGGTCGCCCGCATTATCAAATATGACTATGTCATCGTCACCGGACCAATTGGCCGCTATTGCTGGTACAGCTACTATATTCCCATGGTGCTGGTGCCGCTGATCGGCGTGTTTGTGGTAGATCATATCGGTAAGCCCGAGGGATATCATTCGCCCCGGTGGATGAAATATCTGTTCATTCCGGCGTTTTTCCTGATCGCAATGGTCATGACCAACGACCTGCATCAGCTCGTTTTTACCTTCCATAATGGCTTCGAATTGTACAATAGTGATTATGGCTACGGTTTCATGTACATCTTTGAGATGGCATGGTTTGTGGTGCTGGCCATGCTCTTTGCGGTGATGCTGTTGTTCAAGAGCCGTGTACCGGGCAGCAAGAATTTTCAGCGGTTGCCGCTCTTTGTTACGATATTTGCCATTCTCTTCTGGGCTGGTTACTCCGCTAAGCTCTACACGGGCGACCTGACAGCAGTGGACTGCATCTTCATCGTCCTGCTGCTGGAGGGAGCCATCCAGAGCGGTCTCATCCCCTCCAACATGAATTACCGCGGGCTGTTTGAAAGATCCACCATTGCAGCCCGGATCGTGGACGGGCAGGGGCAGACCTACTACGCCTCTGCCAACGCTGCACCATTGGAAAAAGCGGTGATGGAACAAGCCCAGCATGAAACCGTCGATCTGGGCGATACCCTTTTGCACCATCAGGCCATCCACGGCGGCCATATCTACTGGCAGGACGATGTAAAGACCATCAACGATCTGGCAGAGCATCTGCGGGAAGCCAACGATATGCTGGGCGAGCGTTACGACCTGATGAAGGCCGAGGTGGAGCTTAGGGAACGCCGCCTCCAGACCGAAGAAAAGAGCCGCCTGTACGACCGGATCGCGCTTGAGATCGCACCACAGCTGAACAAGGTGGATGAGCTGCTCAGCCAGAGCCGGGAGCATCCGGAGGCGGCCAATGCGCTGCTGTCGCAGGTTTGTGTGATCAGCGCATACATCAAACGCCGTGCCAATCTGATCCTGCTGGGGGAAGAAAAGGCAACGGTGGCTGCACGGGAACTGGAATCCTGCCTGCGGGAGTCTTTGGATAACCTGCGCCTGTGCGGCGTGATCACCTACCTGGACTGCCATTGCGACGGACAGGCGGCCGTTGAGCAGATCGTTGCCATGTACGATTTGTTTGAGAATGTGACGGAAATGCTGCAAAGCAAGCTGAGCGCCATGATGGTTACGGCATCGTATACCGATGGGGTTCTGCGCCTTCGCATTCAAGCCGGCTGCAAGGAAGCGGTCAACGAGTCGCTGAACCTGACACTGGACGGCGGCACCGTCACCTGCGAGGTACAGGATGAGGATCTACTGATCGAAGCTGTGTTGCAGGGAGGTGCAAAGGCATGATGACCTACGCATCTCTCCCCATGCACCTGAAAACCATCATTGCCACGCTGCTGTTTTTGACGATGACGGCGGGTATCTGCACCTGTCTCCTGGTGGGCAAAAAGCAAGGAACGGTCAAGCTGATCGCTCTGACGGTATGCACAGCGGTCGTTGCAGCCATGCTGCTTCTGTACGCCTCCGTTATCCGGGCAGAACGTGCACCGGCATATATTCCGGCCATCTCCCTGTGGTTTGAGCAGCAGTCTGTGGTTTTTTCGCTTCTGGTATGGCTGGCCATCGCCGCATTCTTCGGTATGGTCATTGCCGAGGAGACCAACCGCCGCAGGAAGGCTGTAACTCCTTCCTCCATCAAAGAAAGCCTCGACCAGCTGGAAACAGGTCTGTGCTTTTCCCAGCCCAACGGTCTGGTGCTGCTCACCAATCACCGTATGAATCAACTGAGCCACGCCCTTTTCGGCAGGGCGCTGCAAAACGCAGAGCTGTTCTGGCAGGCATTGGTCTGTCAGGAGCCGGTGGCGGGCGTAGCACGAATTGCCGCTGGTGAACAGCCCGAATTCCGCTTGCCGGATGAAACCATCTGGACATTTCGCCGGGAAGAACTGGACGGCGTTATTCAGATCGCCGCCGCAAATACCACCAGGCAGCATCAGTTGGTGGATGAACTGCGCTTAAAACACAGCGAACTGGAAGAAATGAATGCCCGTATCCGCACCTACGGCGACAAGGTGGACGAGTACGTGATTGCCCGGGAGCGGTTGGAGACCCGCGTGAATCTGCACGGTTTCCTCGGTCAGGCTTTGCTGATGACCCGGCATTACCTGCAATACGAATCCGGAGATGCCGGTAGGATTCTCGACATTTGGAAGCGCAACATCGACGTGCTGCGGCTGGAGGCAGAACCTCAGCAGGATGCCGACTCCCTTGCCAGCCTCCGGAACGCTGCGAAAGCCATCGGCATGCAGGTGCATGTGAATGGGCAGCTGCCGGAAAGCCCTCAGCAGCGGAAGCTCATCGCCGCTGTCGGCGCGGAGACGCTGACCAATGCCGTGCGCC
>SVGN01000097.1 GCA_015056315.1 Clostridiales bacterium | reverse complement strand
CCTGCCGGGTGTGGAGACGGAGGGAAGTGTGTGCCCAGTGGGCACTTGCGCGAAGCGCAAAACGACCCGCAGTCGTCAACCGAAACGAGTGTAGGTTACGGTAGTAGGCTACACGATGATTGAGGTTGCGGAACAGAGCCCACAATCCTTGCGCCGCAGCGCATAGCTGCAAGCGCAGCGAGCGCCGAAGGCGCAAGATGCGCGGCTTTGATCGGAATGTATGGGTTTTGATGAATGAAGGGCCGCTGCGGTGAGTCGCAGCAGCCCTTTTTTGCAGGAAGTTGGGATGGAGTTGGGGCCATGCGCTATACCCGGGCTGGGTGAAGCAGACCCCTCCCGGTATTGGCTGGCTTTGGGCACCCTCAGTCAGGCTTCGCCTGACAGCTCCCTCTGAAGAGGGAGCCGGGCAGGGAGGCGAGGGAGCCACAGGAGGTGGCAGCCGACTGGGGCAGAAGAGCGTCACGACGCTTGGGTGCTATAACTCCCACCGGGAGGGGTTGCATCTGGCACCCTCAGCCCCTTCGGGGCGGCTCCCTCTGAAGAGGGAGCCGGGCAGAGAGGCGAGGGCGCCGGGCAGGGCCACGCAAGCTGGGCAGGTGGCGGGGCCAAGCGAGGGCGAAGAGAGTCCGCAGCGCCCCCGGCCGTTTCTTCATTCCCTCTTCTCCCCTCTTGCATTTCCCCCTCCCAACGGTTTACAATAGCAGCATACCAAAGAGCGCAAGGAGGAACCCCGGTATGAAAGAGCTGGTGGAAGCGGTACGGGAGTACGGCGTAGGCATCGGGACGGATATCGTAAAGGTGGATATGTTTCTCAACCACCGCATGGATACGGAGCTGTATGTAAAGATCGGTCAGGCGTTCGCGGCGGAGTTTGCCCGCTTTGAGCCGGATCTGGTGCTCACGGTGGAGGCCAGCGGCATTGCCGGTGCGCTGACCACGGCCATCGCCTGCGGCAACATCCCGGTGGTATTTGCCAAGAAGAGCCGCACCCGCAACGTGACCGGCGATGTGTACGAGAGCCGGGTGTTCTCCTTTACCCACGGGGTGGAGAACCGCATCCGTGTAGCCAAGCAGTACCTGCCCCAGGGCTCCCGGGTGCTGATCGTGGACGATTTTCTGGCCAACGGCGAGGCCGCCGAGGGTCTGTGCCAGCTGTGCAAGCAGGCCGGGGCTCAGGTGGTGGGCATCGGCGTCTGCGTGGAGAAGAGCTTCCAGCCCGGGCACCAGAAGCTGGCAGAGGCCGGGTACCGGGTGCATGCCCTTGCCAAGGTGACCGGCATTCAGGATGGCAGGCTGATCGTGGAGGACTGAGTCCCGTTCAAACATACAAGAACCCCCGGGCGGCTGCCCTGCGCATGGCAGGCAGCTGCCCGGGGATTTTTTCATTCTTTCTTTTCCCGCTTCAGCACACAGGAGCGGGCAATGGGATGCACATCCACACCATTCCAGCGGTAGTCGTACACGCCCACATCCTCGGGGGTCAGGCCCTCAAAGCTGCTCTCCATGCCACGGATGCGGATCTCATCCTCCGCCAGCTCCACGATCACATGGAGGGGATCCTTGTAGAACAGGTTTTCCACCCGGCTGCCCGGCGGGTCGCCGCCCCACCAGCAGAACTGGGAGGCAGAGCTGACGGTATAGTAGGGTACCCCATCCAGCTGCTTCAGGTCGCTGCCGTGGTCGTGGCCGTTCATGCAAAGAAGCACATTCTTGCCCCGGAGGATCCGCTGCACGGCCTCCTTGTTGGCAATGCCCCGGCGGGCAAAGGGGTTGACCAGGCTCATGTGGGAGAAGATGACGGTCTCCTGCCCGTCCGCCAGCTGCGCCTCCAGCCATTGCAGCTGCTCCTCCGGCAGCACCGGGTATTGGGAGGGGATGCGCTGCTTGTTGGGAAAGTGGAAATCCCCCTCCTGGCTGCGCCAGTAGCAGGTATCCAGGATCAGGAACCGGTACCCACCCGCCTCAAAGGCCTCCCAGGCACGCTCCTTGCCCAAAAAGCGCAGCGATACCGGCAGCTCCCAATCCTGCACATCATGGTTGCCGATGGTGTGGTACACCGGTATGCCGCAGCCCCGGAGCTTCTCCATCACCGGCGAATAGCCCTCCGTGGGGAAGCACAGATCCCCCAGGGAGACGATGAAATCCACCTTTGCCTCCTTGGCATGGCGCAGGATGGTCTCCAGCCGACGAAGGCCATCGGTGCAATCCTCCAGATGCAGGTCGGTAAAGACCAGAAAACGGATCATTCCTTTACGCCCCTTTCGGTGCATCATTCCGCCGCGGCGGGCAGGTAGGGCAGCACGACGCCCTCGCCCTCCACATAGGCGGGCAGCTCCATCTTGGTATCCGCATCCACCAGCTCCATCACCCGCAGGGCATCCTCCCGGTGACCGGGGTGGGCTGGTAGTTGTTGCCCACCACACCGGAGGCATGCATGGGGTGCAGCGTTACCTGCTGGCCCGCATATACCCCATCCTCAAAGGTGAGCTGCGCCACCGCCACCAGGCTGGGCAGCATATCGGCGGTGATGTAGCGGTCGCCGCCAAAGCAGAAGTTGCCGAGGCTGTAGAGCACATAGCGGTTGTTGAGCACCTCCACCCCCTGGATCACATGAGGGTGATGCATGATGACCAGATCCACCCCATCGGCTACGGCAGCCTTGGCGCTGCGGCTCTGGGTGCTCACATGCTCCGGCGAGTATTCCTTGCCGATGTGCAGGTTCAGGATCACGGCGGCGCAGCCCTGCTCCTCCTTCAGCTCCCGCACGATCTCGTCCAGATGATCCATGCGGTTGTAGAAGGCATCCTGCAGGTAGCCCAGAAAGGCCACCTTGACCCCGTCCTTCTCGTAGAAGTAGACGGTATCATCCCGCATCCAGCCGATGCCCGCCGCATCCAGCGCCGCTTTGGTGCTGCGCAGGCCGGAAGCACCGAAGTCCATGGCGTGGTTGTTGCCAAGGGTGCATACCTCCACATTGCCTGCGGTCAGGAAGCCGGTGTAGGAGGTAAGGCCCCGGAAGTTGTACTTGCGGCCGCCCCGGCGGTCGGTATCGTCATCCTGCAGAACGCCCTCCAGATTGACGATGGTCAGATCATCGGCGGTAAAGAGATGCTGCACCCTGGCAAAGGGATAGTCGTACCCCATGGGCACCGCCACATTGGGGAAGGCGGTCTCATCCTCCCACCAGGTCCAGTCGCAGCCCAGCGTTACATCGCCGGTGAAGGTAAAGGTCATGGTAACGGTCTCGGCCAGAGCGGCGCAGGGCAGGCACAGGGCCAGCAGCAGCGCAGCCAGCTGTTTGATCCATTGCTTGTTCATGGTTCGGCTCCTTATGTTGGTATCAGCAGCAGTATACCACAGGGCCGGGAGGGGGCGCAATGCGCGAGGGGCGGCAGCCTGTGGGGAGGGGGGAGCCTGCCGGGAGGGGTCTGCGGGCGGCACCCTCAGCCCCTTCGGGGCAGGCTACGCCCCGGTCGTTCAATCGTCGTACAGTCCACTGCCGTGGTCTGTACTCGTTTCACTCCCCACCTACGGGTCGCTAACGCCTTCGGCGTTGTGCCCACTGGGCACGCGCTTCCCTCCGGTGCCCACTGAAGAGGGAGCCTTGTGGGGGGTCGGGAGCCTGTGGGGGCGGGAGCCCGGGTAAGTGATTGTTTTCTTCGTTGGCGTGTAATGCGGGACAGCCTATGGGAAAGAGCTTGCTTTCCCCTGCTGACCCGCCCCGACAACTCGGGGTTCGGGTTGCAGCGAAAACGGAGCACAGCCAAGAGGCTCCCCGCACGCGACGGTAGCGAGCGACGTCAAATCCCCCTGCCGTTTTTCGGGGCGGGTAAAGGGAGCAGTGCGCTGCCCGAGTAGCGAGTGGGCTGACCCGTGGCTGCGGAGTGACCCTGATTGCGACCGCCGCCACGAAAAGCGGCAATCAAAGGGATTTGACCAAAGAGAGCGTGTCGCTGTTTTCTGGTTCCTCTTTTGCGTCAAAAGAGGAACCGCAGGTGTGGGGCGCGGAGCCCCACCC
>SVGN01000038.1 GCA_015056315.1 Clostridiales bacterium | reverse complement strand
GACTTTGGTGGGCAGCTCGCTGCCCACCAAAGTCGTTCCAACAACCGTCCGTCTCGTCCTCTCAACTGGCTTTCTCCTCGTGAGTTCCTTGCTTCTTTCACTGTACAAGATGTTTGACAAACCTACAGGGAGCCAGCCTCAGAGCCGGAGCAAAAAAATATTCCGTTAAGGTTCATCGTGCACCGGTGTAATGTTCGTGCGCTACAATAGCACCGTACCAACGAAAGGAGCGAGCACGATGCAGGATGCCATTCTCAGGCTGCACGGCCTTACCAAGACCTACGGAAGCAAGACCGCGGTGAAGGATGTGTGCTTTACCGTGGAAAGAGGGCACATCTACGGCTTTATCGGCGAAAACGGCGCGGGCAAGACCACCACCATCCGGGCCATTACGGGGTTGAGCCCCGCCCCGGAGGGCGCTGTGGAGCTGTTCGGCGCCACCGCCCCCAAGGCGCTGGAGGCTGCCCGCAAGCGGATGGGCTGCCTGGTGGAGCGCCCCATCCTGGCGCTTGGCAAGACCGCCCTGGCGAACCTGCGCATGCAGCAGACCCTCTTCGGCCTGCGGGATGATGCCAAGGCCCGGCAGCTGCTGGAGCGGGTGGGGCTTTCGGATGTGGGGAACAAGAAGGTAAAGGATTTTTCCCTGGGCATGAAGCAGCGGCTGGGCATTGCGCTGGCGCTGGTCAACGAGCCAGAGCTGCTGATCCTGGATGAGCCGGTCAACGGGCTGGATCCCATGGGCATGGTGGCGGTTAGGGAGCTGCTGCGTTCCCTCTGCCTGGAGGATGGCATCACCATCGTCATCTCCAGCCACATCCTCAGCGAACTGTACCAGCTGGTGACCGATTACATCATCATCTCCGGCGGCAGGATCGTGGAGACCCTCTCCCGGCAGGCGCTGGATGAGCGCTGCACCGCCTGCATCCGCATCGAGACTCCCGAGGCAGCAAGGGCGCAGCAGGTGCTTGCGGAAAACGGCATCCGGCAGCTGCAGGCAGAGGGGCAGACCCTCCGGGTGTATGATGCGGTGCCCATTGAGGCCGTTGCCGGACATCTCTTTGAGGCCCGCATTCTGGTAACGGGGCTGGAGAAGCACGAAAACTCGCTGGAGGAATACTACATGAAGCTGCTGGGGAGGGCGGAACGATGAAACATCTGTTGAAATGGGAGCTGAAGGAGACGTTTTCCCAAAAGAGCTTCTGGGGCATCGGCGCGGCACTGGTCGCATGCTCCCTGCTGCTCAGCCTGATGCCTCTTGGCGAGAGCGAGAATACCGGGCTGGATTGCTTTTTGCAGGTCATGAACAATTTCAATGCCCTACTGATCTTCTTTGTGGGCATCCACGCAGGCATCCATGTGACCAATGCCTTTGAGGAGCGCAGGATCCAGGCAGCGGTGATGGCGGGCTACAGCCGCGAGGGCATCATGCTGGCAAAGCTGCTCTCCTTCTCTTTGACCATTGCCCTCTACTGCTTGTGCACCCTTGTGCCGGGGGCCATGCTGGCCTTTGGGGTAAAGGGCATGGGCACGCTGGGCGGCAGCTTCGTACGGGAGGTGGTGCTGCGCACGGCGGTGTACACGCTGGTGGAGGTATCCTTTGCGGGCCTCTGCTTTCTGGTGGCGGCAGCGGTCAAAACGCTGGGAGCAGCCATTGCAGTGGGTCTGGTGGCTGCGCTGGGGCTCAACACACTGGCCCAGGAGCTGATGGAGCACCCCTGGGCAGAAGGCCTGATGCGCTGCACCTCCGTGGGGCAGACCTTTCTGCTCATTGCCGATGCAAGTACCACAAACTTGTGGTACGCGTTGGCCGCCTCGCTGCTGGGCCTCGGGCTGGTGCTGGCGGCCGCCTGCGCCATGCTCCGCAGGGCAGAGCTGAAATAAGCAGAAAAGGAAGCCAACCGCAACGATTGGCTTCCTTTTTGCATATACTGTTGTTCCCGATCAGCCGATGGCCTTGGCCAGAGCCTGAGCCTTATCCTCATGCTCCCAGGGCAGATCCACATCGGTGCGGCCAAAGTGGCCGTAGGCAGCGGTCTGGCGGTAGATGGGGCGGCGCAGATCCAGCATACGGATGATGCCGTCGGGGGACAGGTCGAAGTGCTCGGCCACCAGCTTGCCCAGCTGCTCATCGTTCAGCTTGCCGGTGCCGAAGGAGTTGATCTGCACGCTGACGGGCCGGGCCACGCCGATGGCGTAGGCCAGCGCCACCTCGCAGCGGTCGGCCAGACCGGCGGCCACGATGTTCTTGGCCACATAGCGGGCAGCGTAGCAGGCGGAGCGGTCCACCTTGGAGGGATCCTTGCCGCTGAAGGCGCCGCCGCCGTGACGGGCGTAGCCGCCGTAGGTATCCACGATGATCTTGCGCCCGGTCAGGCCGCTGTCGCCGGCAGGGCCGCCCAGCACAAAACGCCCGGTGGGGTTGATGAAGATCTTGGTATCCTCCTGCCACAGCTCGGCGGGGATGGTGGGCTTGATGACCTTCTCCAGGATCTGGGTGCGCAGGTCTTCGGTGGAGATGCTCTCATCGTGCTGGGTAGAGAGCACGACGGTATCCACTGCCACGGGCTTGCCATCCTCATAGACCACAGTCACCTGAGACTTGCCGTCGGGGCGCAGCCAGGGCAGCAGGCCCTCCTTGCGCACCTTGGTCAGGCAGGCGGTGAGGCGGTGGGCCAGCGCGATGGGCAGGGGCATCCTTTCGGGGGTCTCGTTGCAGGCATAGCCGAACATCATGCCCTGGTCGCCTGCACCGGTCTCGGTCTTATCGGTATCGCGGCTCTCCAGTGCGCGGTCAACGCCCATGGCGATATCGGGGCTCTGGGCATGCACGGCGGTCATCACGGCGCAGCTGTCGGCGCTGAAGCCCAGACCATCGCCCACGTAGCCGATGTCGCGGATCACCTGACGGGCGATATCGGCAATGGCTACCTGCGCCTTGGTGGTGATCTCGCCCATCACCATCACCATACCGGTGGTGGCACAGGTCTCGCAGGCAACGCGGGAGTCGGGATCCTGCGCAAGGATCGCATCCAGCACAGCATCGCTGATCTGGTCGCACACTTTATCCGGATGGCCCTCGGTTACACATTCGCTGGTGAATACAGTACGCATTTCGTTTTTCCTCCTCTGTAGAATGGGTGCTCAACAACCGAGCAGATCCATCAGGCGCACTTTTTATCAGAAAAAAACGCACCTGCGGCATGGCAGGCGCGAAAAGGGTTCTTTCTTCTTAACCTTATCTGCCAGCGTATGCACGCTGCGGGATTTGCCACCTCACGCCATGGCGCAGGTTGGTGGGTGTCATCGGGCCCGTCCCTCGACCGCTCTTTATAAGGTGTTCGGTTGTCGGGTAGCAGTATAGCAGAGCCAAGGAGCCCTGTCAACGGAAAAATGCAGAAAAAGCGCAAAATATCGCCGGGCGTTTGTCAACAAAGTTTGAATTTGCTTTCTGCCGGTTCTGTAGTATAATACATGCGTTATCTTATTCTTTTTTGATTACTGCAAACGGAGTGAAACGCAAACCATGGTCAAGATCATTTCAGACAGTACCTGCGATCTATCCCAAGAACTTCTGGAACGATACGGTATCGCCGTCCTGCCCCTGCAGGTAACTCTCGGCGAAGCCTCCTACGAGGATGGCATCAACATCACAGTGGATGAGATCTACCGCTGGGCCGACGAGAACAAGACCACCCCCAAAACCGCCGCCCCCTCTGTGGAGACCGCCGCCAACGTGCTGCGCCCCTGGCTGGAAAAGGGCATGGAGCTGGTCTGCTTCTCCGTATCGGAGAGCATGTCCACCTCTGCCAATGTGATGCGCCTGGCCGCCAAGGAGCTGAAGGCCCAGGAGCGGGTCACCGTGATCAACAGCCAGAACCTTTCCACCGGCGTTGGCCTGCTGGTGATCGAGGCCGCCATCATGGCCAAGGCGGGCAAGAGCGCCCGGGAGATCACCGAGAGCATCAAGGCCATGCGCCCGCTGATCCGCGCCAGCTTTGTGGTGGATACCCTCACCTACCTGCACCGCGGCGGCCGCTGCTCCGGCGTGGCAGCACTGGCGGGCAGCATGCTGAAGCTGCACCCCAAGATCGTGGTCAGCGGCGGCAAGATGGGCGTGAGCAAAAAATACCGTGGCAAGCTGAACCGTGTGCTCCCCGAATACGTGGAGGATATGAAGGAAGAGCTGCTGAACGCCCGCACCCAGCGGGTGTTCATTACCCACTCCGGCTGCGAGGAGGAGACCATCCGGCAGGTAAAAACCATTCTGGAGGGCCTTGGCCGGTTCGAGGAGATCCTCGTTACCCGGGCAGGCAGCGTCATCTCCAGCCACTGCGGCCCCGGCACGCTGGGCGTGCTGTTCATCGCCAACGAGTAAAGCATACTACAGGAAGCACCCCTCCGCGCAGTTCGTGCGGAGGGGTGCTTTGCTCACTCCCGGGAGATGATATGAAGTGTCTCTGTTGGGAGGTTTCGGAGTGCGGTGCGCAAAAACGCAGGCACCACATTCACGCTTTCCAGTTTTTCCACCGGGAGCCAGAACAGATGCTCATCGCTCCGGTCGGTAGCCGGGTTTTCATCCGAAGTGCACTTCCGCTTTACACCAGCCGGAAATCTGCGCCGTTCTCGGTAAGGCTGTCGTGGCCGACCCACAGGGTAAAATCGCCGGGCTCGCTGACGAAGTTCATATCCGCATCATAGAAGCGCAGCATTTCTTCCGTGATGGTGAAGCGCACCTCTCTGCGCTCGCCGGGCTGCAGGGTGATCTTTTCCAGCCCCTTCAGCTCCCTGAGGGGGCGCACCACGCTGCCCTTGAGGTCGCGGATATACAGCTGCACCGCCTCCTTGACAGGCAGGCTGCCCTTGTTCTCCACCACCACGCTTGCGGTGAGCTGCCCGCCCTTGGTAAGAGAGGTGCTGCTGAGCGTGACGGGTGAATAGGTCACTTCGCCGTAGCTGAGGCCGTAGCCGAAGGGGTACAGGGGCACATTGGGCACATCCAGATAGTTGGAAACGAAGGGGAAGAAGCCCTCCTTACGGGGCTTGGGTCTGCCGGTGTTGTAGGCGGAATAGCTGAAGGGCAGCTGACCGGAGCAGTAGGGCATGCTCATGCTCATGCGGCCCGAGGGCTCCACCGCACCGAAGAGGATATCCGCCACCGCATAGCAGCCGCAGGAGCCGGGCAGCCAGGCCTCCACAAGGGCGTTGGTCTTCCCGGCCAGCTCCGGCACCGCCAGCGGCCTGCCGCCGAACAGCACGGTGACCACATTGGGGTTCTGTGCCCGCACCGCCTCAAACAGCGCCATATGGGCCTTGGGCAGCGAGATATCCGCCTTGCTGAGGGATTCGCCCGTCTGGGTCTGGTTCTCGCCCAGCGCCAGCACCACCGCATCAGCTACCTTGGCGGCAGCCAGCAGCTCATCGGTCACCTCATCGGAGCCGAAGAAGGTCACATCCGCATCCGGGTAGAGGGTCTCGATGGCCGCCCGCAGGGTGACGGTCTCCTCGGGCTTTACGAACAGCGCCCAGGAGCCGGTGATGGCCCGATCCTCCGCCAGCGCGCCCGCCACCACGATCTTCTGCCTGCGGTCAAGGGGCAGTGCGCCATCGTTCTTCAGCAGCACGGTACTCTCCTCCGCCGCAAGACGGGACAGGGCCTGATGCTCCTTGCAGAACAGCAGCGCCTTCTCATCCTCCACGGAGGCATCCTTATAGGGGTTCTCAAAGAGGCCCAGCTTGTTTTTCAGCTCCAGCACACGGAGCACCGCCTCATCGATGATGCTCTCGGGAAGCTCCCCTTCCTCCACCAGCGTCTTCAGATGGTAGAGGTAGCATTCGCTCATCATGTCGATATCGCAGCCTGCCAGCAGAGCCTTTTTGGCGGCATCCCGGGTATCGAGAGAGGTGCTGTGGAGCACGGTCTCCATCACGGCGGCGTAGTCGGAGATGACCACGCCCTTAAAGCCCATATCGCCCCGGAGCACGTCCCGCAGGAGCTTTTTGTTGGTGGTGCAGGGCTTGCGGTCGATGGTGTTGAAGGCGGTCATCACCATGCTGACGCCTGCCTCCACCGCCGCCCGGTAGGAGGGGAGGTAATCCTCGAACAAAGTATGCTCGGAGATCTCGGTAACGTTGTAATCCCTGCCGGACTGCACCGCGCCGTAGGCGGCAAAGTGCTTCACACAGGCTGCCAGGCGGCCCTTATCGGCATAGTTGCTGCCCTGAAAGCCCCGCACCTCGCTCTCGGCCATACGGGCGTTGAGCCAGGGATCCTCGCCGGTGGATTCCATCACCCGGCCCCAGCGGCTGTCCCGCACCAGATCCACCATGGGAGAGAAGGCCACATGCACGCCCGCGGCTGCCGCCTCCTTTGCGGAGGCCTCGATGAGCCGCTCCGCCAGCGCCGGGTTGAAGGTAGCGCCGATGGCGATGGGCACCGGGAACGCCGTGCGGTAGCCGTGGATCACATCCACCATGAACAGGGCGGGAATGTGGTGGGGCTGCTTGGCCATCATGCGATCCTGCAAAGCCATCAGGTGCTCTGCGCCGTGCTCGCCCAGCACGCTGCCGGTGCGCAGCGGCTGATCCGGCTCCATGCGGATCTGCGCCGCCGGGCCGGTGTACACATCGATATCGCCAAAGAAGCTGCCGTTGAGCTGCACCAGCTGCTCGATCTTTTCGCTAAGGCTCATGGAGGCCAGGAGGGATCTGAGTTGTTCGTTGGTCATGGGGGGTCAACCTCGATTCTGTGTGTGGTGGGGGTTAGGGTTCTTGTATTTATCTGATGTCGGCTTCTGTGAGGTAGGCTTCGCGGGGGATCCTGATACCAAGGTCGAGAGCATTAATCTTATCGAGCATGGTGTTGATTTCAGAACATAGTTTCTCTGGACGTGTCCACCCGACCTTTTGACGCACCCTTGTCAAGAGGGCGTGATAAAGTCCTGGCACACGTTCCTGCAGCAACGGCTGATTTTCAATCAGAAATTGTGACAGCGGATGGTGTTGATTTGCCGGATAGTCTCCAAGTCTGAAAACCCCCGCAATTTCTGGCTCATAGGGAAGAAACGTATTCATCGGAAACGCCTCAAGAGGCGCTGAAGAATCCGAAGCATTCTTTTTTCGGACTGCAACCGTTCCACCTACTGCCACAGACAACTTACAGTGCCGCTGCAGCCAAACCATACCTAGCCTTCCGACCAACGCCAGATGGTATTCATAAAAGCTCCGTTCAAATAAGTACCATACATACGACGGAAGTCTGTACTCTCCACCGTCTTCTACAGCCTGGTAAATCTCCTTAACGGCAACATATTTTCTCCCTATCGGTAACAGCAAATTCTCATCCAACCATTCCGGCTTCTTGCTCCGAAGATATTCCGTGTATTCACTGAACAAGTATTCGGTATCCCTGCACGCGAAATCAAAACGCCCTCCCATCTTATACCCCTTTCTTTCTATGTTGACCGCAGCCACAGCTATATCCAAGGCTGCAAACAAGGGCAAATGGGCTTCTCTGTCATTCCGTGCTACATTCAGTTGCGGGCAATAGGTATCCTTCAACAGAATCGGACCAAAAGTACATCGATTATACCTCCCACCAATTCTGCCACACCGCACACCATTGTGACCAACAGCAATGTCATCTCCAATGAAGATACCTTCGGGTAGCTCTTTTTTCAACGTATCAGAAATATCTATCACGTATTTCTCATATTCCCCCCACGTATTGGTCCAACGAAATAATAATGCAGGATCCACGGGCTGTGGCTGTTCTCCCCTCCACTTTATCGTTGCAGCATCAGCTTTAGCCAAAACCATTGTTTCCTCAGGATCAAGGTCCATACCATATACCAACCTTACATCTGTACCATGCATACATACATCCAGACCCAATGTTTCTTCCCGCCACCACTTATCTCCGACCCGCAGAATAAACGGCCTGTCACCCCCAACCACCTTAGCCCCAATAAAGTACCCAGACATATCAGTTGTCGCACACAACTCATCCAGCAAGAAACGGTTGAAAACGACCTTCACCGGCTCAGGGTAGTGTACACCTATTGCATGATCTATCTCATCGGCCGGCACCTGATACTCGAACACCCCATCCTTCTCCGGATCATCCGAAGCCCAAAGGCTGTGCGCCGCCTCCATCACCTGCTGCTTCGTGGGGTAATCACAGTTGTTCCCCTCATCATCCTCGTAACGCACCGGCACCTCGGGGTAGTGGATATACCGCTCCAATATCTCACGAATAGATCTCACATTCCCCGTCTGGTACAGATTGGTGCGCACAGCGATCGCCGTACCGGGTTCTGTACGGAAAGGCTCTTTTTCCTGAGCGGTATAGCCCTCCATCAGGCGGGGCTTTGCACAGTCGGCATCGGCAAGATAATAGAACCCCTCCAGCCCATGCATGCTCATGCGGAGCGGTTTTTGCCCCTCTCCGTAGCGCCGGGTCGTTACTTCTACTCTGTTGGCTTTTTTATCGCCCATAAAGCAGGAAAGAATACCGATGCCAAAGCGGCTGATCGGCGTAAAGCTTTCATCTACTTTGTTTTTGATGCGCTCATCGCGGAAATCGTCCGAGGTATAGTAGGAGCGCCCCACCGTCAGGAAGTACTTTTTGATGATCATCTCCGTCATACCGGTGCCGTTATCCTCGATGCGGAACCAGTGGTAGCCTTCCTTATCCTTCCAGGAGCGGATATTGATCTGCCCCTGCCAATCGGGCGGCAGGGTCTTATCCATCTGTTTGCGGGTACGTACCGCATCGATGGCATTCTGCAACAGTTCCCGGACGAATACGCCGGGATCCTGATACAGATTTTCTCCCACAAACAGCTCCAGAATGCGATCCTGATCCATCGTAAGACGGAATTCATCGGAAACATAATCTTTGCCTTTGATCTGCCGATCGATCCTGTACGGCAGAACGAGTGCGCCCCAGCGGCTGTGGCAGCCCTTCAGCGCAGCCCTGCACTGAAGCAATTCCCGATCCACCCAATCCAGATAGCTCCGTACCGTCTGCTCCACCTGCGGGGTAGGTGATGTGGCCTTGTACGGCAGCAACGGCACAGCTTGCTCCCACTCCGCCTCATCGAAGAAAAAGCCGTGGGAAGCCTGATGCTTCTGCCATTCCTCCCGGCTGATCCTTGCTTCGTCTTCCTCCAGCCGGTCAAAGCCCGAATAGTCGTAAACGACCTGCGGTGCCCGGCTGGTATCGAAATCCATGATATCAGCCAAACGAAGCAGGATGGCGCAAAGCTTCAGATCCAGTTTTTTGGTGCTTTTGAGATGTGCGATCTCCTCGGCAGCTTCTCCGTGGCTCCGGCAAACGCTGACCAGATCCTCACAGCTTACGCAGGGTTCCAATACAGCGGGCCAATCCCACTTGCCCAACACAAACCCCACACGCTGATGGTGCATCGAACGGATAAAGTCCCTGCGGATCTTGGCCGGTACCTCCGACAGCTCTTTTCCCTCCAGCTGCTGCTTAACAGCCGGGTGCTTTTCCTGCCATTTGATAAAGAGCTGTTGATCATTCCAGTCCAGTTGTTCCCAATTGCAGCTCATGCCCAGATCGTGGCAGCAGGCAGCCAGCAGCAGCATGGCAGCTTCGTCTCTGGTCAGGTTCTCCAGCCCATTGCCCAACAGTTCCTGCATAAGCCGGATCACATTGCACATGTGCTTCTCGTTATGTAAGGTATACAGAGGAAACACATCGCGGATGGTATTTGCCAGCTCAACGGCATCTCCGCAAAGCTTTTTCACAGCCGCAACAAACCCGCTCTCATCGTCGGGGCCCGCCTTCTCCTTCATCAACTTCCACAGCTTCGTCGTGTAAACACTCATTCTATCCCCATCCCCCTTCAGGCAATCGCCCAAAGTGTCTTTTTTCGATCCGGTTAGACATATTTTACCGCATATCAACAGTAAATACAATCCTCCTTACCCCACCGGATGCCCAAAAGAAAAGGCCCGCGGCTTTTCTGCCGCAGGCCCGGTGAGTGTGCATTACACCCTCTTCAGCACCGCCTTCATGGTCGGGTACCCGATCCCCACCATATCCAGCTCCACCCCATCCTCCACAGGGGTCAGGGTGGCTTTCATGGCGAAGGGGGCCACCAGTGTGCGCTCTGCGATGTGCAGAACGCCCTTCTGCCAGCCGTAGGCACCCAGGTAGTTCACTTCCGCTTCCTTCTCGTTGAACTGGGCAATGCCCACACAGCGCATGGGCTGCCCCTTGCCGTATTCCATGGTGTAGGATTCCCTCGGGTTTTTGGGGTCGTCGTGAACGATCTTCAGCACATCCCCATCCCAGGTGATATCCACGATCAGCTCCTCGTTGCCGTAGCGGCCCACGAAAGCTTCGCCGGTGCCGTCATCCTCGGGCCAGGCATAGCCAAGGCTGCCCAGCCGCCGCTCCAGCTCCGCCTGCTCCTCCGCCGTTCCCGGCTCCATCTCCGCCGCCGGGAACAAGTGCTCGTGGAGCAGCTGCATCTCCCGGCCCATATCGTTGGTGCCGCAGGTAACAGCCACCACCATATCCAGATCCGGCGATACCATGCAGATCTGCCCGAACGCACCATCGCCACGGAAGCGGTTGCCCCGGGTGCGCCAGAACTGGTAGCCGTAGCCCTGCGCCCACTCGTTATCCGGCTGCTCGGTGCCGCCGGAGTTGTCGATCTGCTTGACGGTGGCTTTCTCATACCACTGGGTGGGCAGCAGCTGTTTGCCCTCCCACATGCCCTTCTGCAGCAGGCACTGGCCGAACCGGGCAATGCTGTCGCAGCTGAGCCACAGGCCCCAGCCGCCCACGTTGATCCCGGCAGGGCAGCAATCCCACGTCGGGGCGGGGATGCCCAGAGGCTCAAACAGGCGGGGCAGCAGATAATCCCGCACGGTCATGCCGGTCACCCGCTGCACCATGCAGCTGACCAGATAGGTGCCGTGGCTGTTGTAGTGGAAGTGGGTGCCCGGCTCGTGGGTGCATTCGCAGGCCAGCACAGCCTTGGCCCAATCCTCGCCGCCCACCTCATCCGACTTGGGGTCAAGGCCGGAGCCCATCATCAGCAGATGGGAAAGGGTGATCTGCCGGAGCCATTCCGAAGGGTTTTCCGGCGCTTTGTCGGGCAGGATGTCCAGCACCTTATCCTCCCAGCGGAGCAGCCCTTCCTGCACGGCAAAGCCCGCCGCCGCAGAGGTGAAGGATTTGCTCAGCGAAAACAGCATGTGGGGCGTGTGCTCATCGTAGGGCGCAAAATTCATGGTGGCAGCCAGCTTGCCGTGGCGCAGCACCATGATGGCGTGGTGCTCCACCTGAGGCGAAGCCGCCACCGCATCCAGATAGTTGAGCAGCCCACGGGAGGAGATGCCCACCTCCTCGGGGGTTTGTACCTTCATCCAGCGTTCCATAAACAGACCTCCTTTGTTCCAAATATCAATGTCATCCTTCACAGGGGCCGTTCTGCCCCGGGCCCGCGATGAGCGAATAGACCTTCTCGCTCCAGGCCCACAGACCCTCGCCCCGGTGGGGCACATACAGCACCCGGTCTCTCAGGGTTTCCGGCACGCTGCCCTCCAGCAGCCCCCGGTGGCATTCCGGGATCAGGATGCGGTGCACCCAGGGCGCAAGCTCGATGCCGTCCCGCACCTTCATGGGCAGCACGCCGTCGAACACCCGGTTCGGGTGCCGGGCCAGCACATCGTAGCGGAAGTAGAATCGCACGCCGGGTACAAGGGCATTTTCCAGCTCCGCCTCCGTGGGGAAACGCCCCAGGCGGCGCTCCATCACCAGCCGGTCGCCAGCCTGGCAGTTGCCCCAGCTGAGCATCACATAATGGAAGTAATCCTCCGGGTCGCCTGCGGCGTTGCGGCTTTCGGCCATCAGCTGCCGGGCGGGCAGGCCCCGGGCCTTCACCGCCGAAAGCAGCCAGCCGGAACGCAGGATGGATAGCGCATTCTCCGGCGGGGCGGTGTGGCAGACCCATTCGGTCTCGCAGCCCCTGCGCACCGGGCAGGCGGTGCACTCGGTAAGCAGCCGGGGGCGGGGCGTATGCAGGTACTTCTCCGGCTCCCGCAGCTTTGCTTCGATCTGCCGCAGCAGGGCTTCGTTTTCGCAGGCAAGGATGCAGGCCCTGCCCTGGGCGGCCTCGTAGGCCATAAACTCCAGCAGGGTGCGGAGCTCCCAATCCGTTACCGCCGGGTATTGGGAGAGATTTTTATACAGCACCCCATCCCACACCTCGGTAAACTCGTATTGCCCGATCTCGATGCGCATCGCCGTCTCCTGTTTCTGCCTTTTTTCGTATATTTCGCCGGGCGAGCAGCAGTTTCCTCTTTGCCGGGACAGGGCTTGCAGAAGGCGCATATTTATTTGCCAAAAATGCAGCGCAAGGCAGCAAAATATGCTAAAATGGTAGAGTGGAGAGCGTTTAGCCACAAAAGGAGCGAAGCATGACCATGAAGACCGGCATCGTGCTGGAGGGTGGCGCTATGCGCGGCTTATTTACCGCAGGCGTTACCGATGTATTGATGGAGGCAGGCATCACCTTTGATGGTGCCATCGGTGTTTCGGCAGGGGCTGCCTTCGGCTGCAACCTGAAATCCCGCCAGATCGGGCGGGCCCTGCGCTACAACACCGCCTACTGCAACGACCCCCGCTATTGCAGCTTCCGTTCGCTGCTGAAGACCGGCGACCTTTACGGTGCGGATTTCTGCTATCATCGCATCCCCTATGAGCTGGATCCCTTCGATGTGGAAGCCTACAACCAAAACCCCATGGCCTTCTATGTGGTCTGCACCGATGTGGAGACCGGCAGACCGGTCTACCAAAACTGCCCCATCAGCAATGCGGAGAGCATGCAGTGGTTCCGGGCCTCCGCCTCCATGCCGCTGGTGAGCCGGGTGGTGGAGGTAGGCGGCTACCGCCTGCTGGATGGCGGCGTTACCGACTCGGTGCCCCTTGCCTATTTCGAAAGCATCGGCTATGAGCGCAATCTGGTCATCCTCACCCAGCCGGAGGAGTACCGCAAAAAACCCAACAAGGCCCTGCCCCTGATGCGCCTTCTGCTGCGGAAATACCCGAACCTGATCAAAGCCGTGGCGGAGCGGCACAACGCCTACAACGCCCAGGTGGCCTATGTGCGCAAGCAGGAGCAGGCCGGAGCCGCGCTGGTGCTGTGCCCCAAGGCAGCCCTGCCCGTGAGCCACACCGAGAAGGATCCCGAGAAGCTGCTGGAGGCTTACCGGCTGGGCCGGGAGTGCGCTGCCGAGAACCTTGACCGCATCCGTGCCTTTCTGGCAGCGGCCAAAGAAGCCGGGCACTGACCGCCCGAAAGGAGAAGCCCCATGTCCTTACCGCAAAGCATTCTGGATCGATTACCGTTAAGCCCGGGCGAACAAAACCGGGTGGGCCTTTCCGGCTCCACCGTGCTCTGCTACCCGGATCGGGTGCTGAAGATCGGGCCGGTCTCATGGCAAAGCCGCAACGAAGCCGCCATGATGCGCTGGCTGGACGGGCGGGTGCCTGCGCCCCGGGTGCTGGCCGAGGCCGAAGAGAACGGGCTGCATTACCTGCTCATGAGCCGCATCCACGGGCAGATGCTCTGCGACCCCAGCATCATCGAAACGCCGGAAAAGCTGCTGGCGCTGGCTTCGCAAGCGCTCAATACCCTTTGGCAGACCGATATTGCGGGCTGCCCCACCACCCTCCTTTTGGAGGACAGGCTGCGTCTTGCCCGCCAGCGGGTGGAAAACGGCCTGTGCGATACCGAAAACATGCAGCCCGGCACTTACGGCCCCGGCGGCTTCGCCTCGCCGGAAGCGCTGCTGCACTGGCTGGAGAGCAACCGCCCCGACGAGGAGCCGGTGCTCACCCACGGCGATTGCTGCCTGCCCAACCTGTTTGCCGATGAAAGCGGCTTCTGCGGCTTCATCGATCTGGGCGGCAGCGGCGTGGGCGACAAGTGGCAGGATATCGCCCTACTCTACCGCAGCACCCTGCACAACTACGACGGCCACCACGGCTACACCGCCCTGGCCCGCTGCCCTGCCGACGGGCTCTTCGACGCCCTGGGCGTGCGCCGGGATGCGGACAAGCTGCGTTACTACATCCTGCTGGATGAACTGTTCTGATCCCTCGAAAGGAGCTGCCCCCATGCAAGTGACCGTACTGGTGGAAAACCAGCCCATCGAAGGGTTCCGGGGTGCCCACGGCCTGAGCCTGCACATTGCTCTGCCGGGGCGGAGCCTGCTGTTTGATGTGGGCCCCGACGATACCCTCTTCGAAAACGCCGAAAAGCACGCTATCGACCTGCGCAGGGTGGATACGGTGGTCATCTCCCACGGGCACTACGACCACGGCGGGGCGCTGGAGGCCTTCCTGCGCATCAATCAGCAGGCACGGGTCTACATACAGCGCAAGGCCTTCCGGCTGCACGAGAGCCGCAATGCGCCGCCCTGGCGGAACATCGGTCTCGATCCTGCCCTGATGGCGCACCCGCAGGTCACCCTGCTGGACGGGGATGCCGCCATCGACGATACCCTCCGCCTGTTCACGGTCACCGACCGCTCCCTGTGCCCCTCCACCGCCAACCGGAACCTGTACGAGGAGGGGGCCCCGGACACCTTCGGTCATGAGCAGAACCTGCTCATCCGCCATGAAGGGGGCAATGTGCTGCTGATGGGCTGCTGCCACACCGGCGTGCTGAACATACTGCGAAAGGCCGCCCCCATGCAGCCCCGTACCTGCATCGGCGGCTTCCACCTCTACAGCCCCTCCCGGGGCGAGACCGTTGCCCCGGCGCTGCTTGAGGAGATCGCCGCTCAGCTTGCCCATTACCCGGAGCTCCGCTTCTACACCGGGCACTGCACCGGGCAGGAGGCCTGCGATTATCTGGCCCGGTGCCTGCCGAACCTTGCCTACCTGCACTGCGGGGCCCGGCTCACCCTGTGATCCCTGCCCCACCGATCATTTCTAAGGAGGAATGCCCTTATGGAACAATACACCCGTTTTGCCGTGGAGCAGACCATGCAGCTGCTCAGCATCGACAGCCCCACCGGCTATACCCGCAACGTGACCGATTACCTGCTGGAGACCCTTACCACCCTGGGCTTTGAGCCGGTGCGCAACCGCAAGGGCAGCGTGTGCTGCACCCTGGGCGGCGAGGGCAGCCCCCTGGCGCTGGCCGCCCATGTGGATACCCTGGGCCTGATGGTGAGCGCCATCAAGCCCAACGGCCGTCTGCGCTTTACCAAGCTGGGCGGCCCCTCTCTCAACGCTGTGGAGACGGAGAATGTGACCGTCATCACCCGGGAGGGCAAGCGCTACACCGGCGTTATTGCCATGGAGAACGCCTCCGTGCACGTGAACCGGGAGCTGGAGGATGGCAAGCGGGATGAGAAGCATCTGGAGGTGCTTCTGGATGAGCTGGTCTCCTCCAAGGCCGATGCGGAAGCGCTGGGCATTGCCGCAGGCGACATCATCTGCCTTGCGCCCCGTGCCCATGTAACGCCCAGCGGCTACATCCGCAGCCGTTTTCTGGATGATAAGCTGAGCGCGGGCATGCTGCTGGCGCTGGCCAGGGCGGTGGCCGACAAGGCGGTCACCCTGGCCCGTAAGACCACCATCTTCTTCTCCGTATACGAGGAGGTGGGCCACGGTGCCTCCACCGGCCTGCCTGCGGATACCGAAGACCTGCTGGTGGTGGATATGGGCTGCGTGGGCGACGGTCTCTCCTGCACCGAGACCCAGGTCTCCATCTGCGCCAAGGACTCCTCCGGCCCCTACGATTACGCCATGACCGGCGAGCTGATCACCCTGGCAAAGGAAGCCGGGCTGGACTACGCCGTGGATGTGTACCCGGCCTACGGCTCCGATGCGGGCACCGCCCTCCGGGCCGGGCACGACATCCGCTATGCGCTCATCGGGGCTGGCGTATACGCCTCCCACGGCTACGAGCGCAGCCATGTAAAAGGTGTGGAGAACACCCTGGGCCTGATGCTTGCCTACGTGAGCCGTTGCTGACCCCTCAATACCGCGCAAACAGGAGGTAATCCATGAGCTGGACGGATGCAGCCACCCAATATGCCAGAGCCCTCAAGCAGGGCCAGAAATACCACAACGCCTGCGTCATCCGCGGGCAGAACCCCTACCCCGCCGTGCTGGATGAGGTGCTGGGCGAGAGCCCGGTGGCGCGGCGCGTGCCCATCGGGGTGGTGGAGATCCCCATGGAGCGGATCATCGGTACCACCACCAAGGGCCGGAAATCCGCCTTTGCGGGCAACTTCATGCCCCTTTTGGATGCCTCCACCGAGTTCGGCAACAAGTGGATCAACCTGTGCGCCTCTCACCTGAGCAGCGGCATCCATGACCCCATCATCTGCTACGAGTACATGGGGCAGTTCTACGTTACCGAGGGCAACAAGCGGGTAAGTGTGCTCAAAAGCTACGACTGCCCCAGCATACGCGGCAGCGTGACCCGCGTGGTGCCCCTGCCCTCCGAAGACCCGCAGGTGGTGGCCTACTACGAGTTTATGAGCTTCTACCAGCTGAGCAGCCTCTACGATGTGTGGCTGCGCCAGCCCGGGCAGTATGCCAAGCTGCAGGCCGCGCTGGGCCTTGCCCCCGACCATGTGTGGAGCAAGGAGGAGCAGCTCAACTTTCTCTACAGCTTCCGGCGGTTCAAGGCCTCCTTTACCCGCCTCAACGCCGAAAAGCTGGATGTGACCCCCGGCGAGGCCCTGATGGCCTGGCTGGAGCTGCACCCCTTTACCGAGCTGGAAAGCATGCAGGAGGCGGAGCTGGACCGCAGCCTTGCCGCCATCTGGGCGGATGTGCGGCTGCTCACCCAGCAGAGTCCCATCCAGATCTCCACCGAAGATACCACCCAGGATAAGATCAACTGGGCGCGTCTGCTGGGCTTTGGGCGCATCACTCACCTGAATGTGGCCTTTGTGCATGCCTTTGCCCCCGAAAAGAGCGCCTGGACCGCCGCCCATGAGCTGGGCCGGGAGCACCTGAAGCAGGTGATGGGCACAAGCGTGACCACCACCGTATACCAGTGCACCTACGAAAACGCCTACGAGGTAATGGAGCAGGCCGTGCAGGACGGGGCGCAGGTCATCTTTGCCACCACGCCGCCCATGATCGCCGCCTGCCGCCAGATCGCCGCCAAATACCCGCAGGTGCGTGTGCTCAACTGCACCCTGTCCATGCCCTATGCGGGGGTGCGCACCTACTATACCCGCATCCATGAGGGCAAGTTCATCACCGGTGCCATCGCCGGCGCTATGGCGCAGGATGGCAGCGGCATCGGCTACGTGGCCAACTACCCCATCATCGGTACCATTACCAGCATCAACGCCTTTGCGCTGGGCGTGCGGCTGACCAACCCCCGGGCCCGGGTAAAGCTGAAGTGGAGCTGCGTGCCCGGCAACCCCATCGAAGAGTTTCTGGAGGAAGGCGTATCCGTCATCTCCAACCGGGATGCAGGCGCTACCCAGCCCCACTGGGCCTGGGAATGGGGCACCTATCAGGTGGATGCCGACCGCAGCCTTACTCCCCTGGCCTCCCCCCGCTGGCACTGGGGCCGCTTCTATGAAAAAGTGGTGCGCAGCATCTTCGCCGGCAACTGGGATACCCTCGGCACCGAGGAGCCCACGCAGAAGGCCGTCAACTACTGGTGGGGCATGAGCAGCGGCGTGATCGATGTGGAGCTGTACGAAAAGCTGCCCAGCGGCATCCTTCAGCTGGGCGACATCCTCAAGCAGGGCATCGTAAACGGCAGCATCGACCCCTTCCGCTGCCGCATCACCGACCAGTACGGCAACCTGCGCAACGACGGCACCCGCACCTTCACCCCCGAAGAGCTGATGAATATCGATTGGCTCTGCGATACGCTGGATGGCACCATCCCCTCCTTTGAGGAGCTGCTGCCCGCCTCCCAGACGCTGGTAAGGCATCTGGGCATCCAGCGGGAGACCATCCAGCCCGAAACAGAGGAGGAAAGCGCGCTGTGAAGATCCTTCTTGTGGCCGATGAGGAATCCAAATACCTGTGGGATTTCTACAGACCCGGCAAGCTCAGCGACATCGACCTGATCATCTCCTGCGGAGACCTGGCCCCGGAGTACCTGAGCTTTCTGGTGACCATGAGCACCGCCCCCGTGCTCTACGTGCACGGTAACCACGACGGCAAGTACGACAAGCGCCCCCCGGAGGGCTGTGAGTGCATCGAAGACCGTCTGGTCACCGTGGGCGGGCTGCGCATCCTTGGGCTTGGCGGCAGCATACGCTACAACGATGGCGACCACCAGTACACCGAAGAGGAAATGGCCAGCCGCATCCGCAAGCTGCGCTGGAAGATCCGCCGGGCAGGCGGGGTGGATCTGGTGGTGACCCACTCCCCCATCAGCGGCCTGGGCGACGACAGCAAGAGCTATGTACACAAGGGCTTCGAGGCCTTCCATACCCTGCTGGAGCGCTACCGGCCCAAGTACTGGGCCTACGGGCATGTGCACACCAGCTACGGGGCCAACATACCCCGTTTGCAGCAGCACGGGGAGACCACGCTCATCAACTGCTGCGAGCGGTATACGCTGGATGTGGAATGATCCCTTTTGCACGATCAAAACGGGTCACGACCATTTTGCCAAAGTCTGCGGGAAGTGGTATCATTCTCTCAAAGACAAACCATGAAAGGAGCACCCCATATGATCATTGCCATTCCCTACCAAAGCGGACAGGTCTTTCAGCACTTCGGCCACACGGAGCAGTTCAAGCTCTACGAGGTGGAGGAAGGAAAGATCACCAACAAAATGCTCATCCCCACCGGCGATAGCGGGCACAGCGCCCTGGCCGGGCTGCTCAGCCGCCTGAAGGTGGAGTGCCTCATCTGCGGCGGCATCGGCGGCGGCGCACAGGCTGCGCTGGCTGAGGCGGGCATCCGGGTATACGGCGGCGTGCAGGGTGATGCGGATGCGGCTGCCCAGGCGCTGGCTGAGGGCACCCTGCAATACGACCCCAACGCCCGCTGCGACCACCACGACCATGAGCATGAGCACACCTGCGGCGAACATGGCTGCGGGGAGCACAGCTGCCACTGAACCTGCCGGAGAACCATGCCACACAGCGTTTTTCTCCATGCATAATACCGTGAATGCATCTTGACATCCCTGCCGGGAAAGGCTACACTATAGCCATACCCGGCAGGGAGTTTTTTTCTGCCGACGATCGTCAAACATTTCACAAATTCAAAGGAGGTCATTCCCATGGCTGCACGCATCGTACTCAACACCATCTCCTACCACGGCAAGGGCGCTATCGCCGAGATCCCCGGCATCCTCAAGACCCGCGGCTACCAGAAGGCTTTCGTCTGCTCCGACCCCGACCTGATCCGCTTCGGCGTTACCGGCAAGGTGACCGACCTTTTGGAAAAAGAAGGCGTAGCCTATGAGCTCTTCAGCGATATCAAGCCCAACCCCACCATCGAAAACGTGCAGGCGGGCGTGGAAGCCTACAAGAACTCCGGCGCTGACTGCATCGTTACCATCGGCGGCGGCTCCTCCATGGATACCGCCAAGGGCATCGGCATCATCATCACCAACCCGGAGTACGCCGATGTGCGCTCCCTGGAGGGCGTAGCCCCCACCAAGAACCATGCGGTGTTCACCATCGCCGTGCCCACCACCGCCGGTACCGCCGCTGAGGTGACCATCAACTACGTGATCACCGACGTGGAAAAGAAGCGCAAGTTCGTCTGCGTGGATACCAACGACATCCCCGAGATCGCCGTCGTCGACCCGGATATGATGGCCACCATGCCCAAGAGCCTGACCGCTGCCACCGGTATGGATGCCCTCACCCATGCCATTGAAGGCTACATCACCAAGGCTGCGTGGGATATGACCGATATGTTCCACCTGCATGCCATCGAGCTGATCGCCAAGCACCTGCGCGGCGCTGTGGAGAACACCCCCGAAGGCCGCGAAGGCATGGCCCTGGCCCAGTACGTGGCCGGTATGGGCTTCAGCAACGTGGGTCTGGGCATCGTGCACTCCATGGCCCACGGTCTGGGCGCTCTGTATGATACCCCCCACGGCGTTGCCAATGCCATCATCCTGCCCACGATCATGGAATACAACGCTCCCTGCACCGGCGAGAAGTACCGCGACATCGCCAAGGCCATGGGCGTTGCGGGCACCGAGAGCATGACTCAGGACGAGTACCGCAAGGCTGCCGTAGAGGCTGTAAAGCAGCTGGCCGCCGATGTGGGCATCCCCGCCGATCTGAAGGAGATCGTCAAGGACGAGGATGTGCAGTTCCTGGCCGAGAGCGCCTATGCGGATGCATGCCGCCCCGGCAACCCCCGCGATACCTCTGTGGAGGAGATCGCCGCTCTGTACCGCAGCCTGATGTAATTTCCACAAACGATCAAGCCCCCGGAGGGAACTTCCCTCCGGGGGCTTTTTAGAGCCGGGCAGCCCGGCATCACTGCATCAGTTTTTCCCGCATTTTTCGCTGGCGCTTGTTGCTGTACATGCGCTCATCGCTCTGGCGGATGCATTTTTCCAGCGTACTGTCGGGGGTCAGGTGTACGGTGTAGCTGCCGCCGGACATACCCACCTCAAACTTGGCACCCATCTCCTCATTCAGCTTCTGCAGCCCTGTCTGTATGGCCTCCATGGCCTCCATGGCCTGCTGCTCGTCGCAATCCGGCAGGAAGGTGAGGAATTCATCGCCGCCGATGCGGGCGGAGACCGCTCCCTCCCAATCCAGACGGCGCAGGGCCTCTGCCACCATCTGCAGGGCTGCATCGCCTGCGCTGTGGCCATGGGTATCGTTGATGGGCTTCAGGTTATCCATATCGAACGAAAGGATGGTGACCGCATCGCCCCGCCAGCAGCGCTGCGCCCAGGTGGGCGCCACCAGCTCCTCCAGGCCGCGCCGGTTGTACAGCCCGGTAAGCGGGTCGGTGATGCTGGAGAGCCTGCGTTCCTCGTAGAGGTGCTGCAGCTTGCGCTGGTTGAACAGGTGCCGGAGGGCGCTGGAGATGGTCACATTCCACTGGTGGAAGAAGATGCTGGGGATGCAGCCCTCCTCATAGCGGATGAGGCAATAGCCGTAGATGCTGTCCCGCTGGTGCAGAAGGCGCACAAAGAAGGATTGCTGCTCGTCGGACTCCCATGCCCAATCGGGCAGCAGCTTGGCGGCGCTGAAGCTATCCATGGGCATGCCCACCTCCTGGTGGTCGCGCACGGCGGAGACCAGGGTGGCGTGGGGCGTAAGCTCCTCGGCATAGCCCTCCAGCTTGCCGGAGCCGGGTGCGTTTTCGAAGCAGCACAGGTAGAAATCGCGCATTTCGGATACATCGTCCCGCCTGCGCATGATGGTGCTGTGCATTTCCTCCAGCGTATTGGAGGCGTTCATATCGATGGAAAAATACATCTGGGAGGTCTCCCTCAGACGGATGCGCTGCATCTGGGAGGAATCCTCCATCATGCGCTGCTGACGGATGTCGTGCTCCTGATCCCACCGGCAGCCGCAGCTGCGGCGAAGGATCAGCTTCACAGGCAGGCCGATATCCTTCGGGGGGTCATCCGGCAGGCCCTTCTCCCGGCAGCTCATCCGGTAGGAGAGCCGATCGAAAGCCATGGCGATCATGCCCTCGTAATCCTGCTCCAGGGTGGTGAGGGGCACATAGAACGATGTCTGATCCTCTACATTATCAAAGCCCGTAACGCAGATATCCTCCGGCACACGGATGCCCCGGTCGGAAAGCTCTTCGGTAACAGCCTGGGCCATATAGTCGTTGGCGCAGACGATGGCCTCAGGCATGGGCAGCCCTTCCTGAAGAAAATAATCGCAGGCCTCATCGCCGCCGCTGCGCCACATGGTGCCGTAGTACACGGCGTTTTCCGGCAGAGGCAGGCCGTGGGCGGCCATCTCGTCGTAGTAGCCCTGGAGGCGGCTCTCACTGTCCGGGTGGCCCTTGAAGCCCGCCAGAAAATGCACCCGCTTCAGGCCGTGGTCGTCCAGCAGGTGCCTCAGCAGCGGACGGATGGCCGTGGCCTCGTCGGTGGAGACCCGGTCGTAGGGGGCGCTGTGGTCGCGGATGCTGACCACCGGGCAGGTGACACGGGTATTCAGCATTTCGTAAAGCTTTTCGCTGAAGCCCTCCATCTGGTACGTATCGGGCGTGATGATGAGGCCATCCAGCTCCTCTACGGGGGCAAAGGCGAACATGGCTTTTTCCAATTCATCGTAGTAATTGGCGCTGTTGCGGTGGCCCAGGGTGGAGAAAACGACCACATTGAAGTCGTGCTTTTTGCCCTGCTCCTGCACAACGCGGTATACAGTGTTTTCAAAGAAGAAACCGGTACGATTAATGAACACGCCAATGGTCTTGCGCTTTCGGGTGATCATACCATTCCCCCTCCTTACGGAATACAATCCAATCTTTTACAATGCATAGCAGTGGTCATTCAGCAGGAAAAGCCACGGAATGACTATATGGTTACATATGTAACCAAATTACACATCGCATCAGTACGAACAGTATACCACAAGTTTGGCGTTTTGCAACCTTCCCGGGCAACTGTTACCACTCGTTCATAATCATTTGGGCCATGGTGCGCCGAAGCAAGGCGCAGTCCGGCTCCCGGGCTGCCGTTTTTCCCGGAAGGAAAACGTTTTTTCTCCGTCCTTCCCATTGACAAGAACTTCACAAAAGGGTAAGGTAAGGCGTAACCATTTCAAGGAGGGTTTCTCAATGAAGAAGGCTCTGGTATCCGTAACCGGCGTAGACCGCCCCGGCATCATCGCCAAGGTCTCCACCGCTCTGTACGAACTCAACGTGAATGTGCTGGAGATCTCCCAGACGATCCTGGACGGCTACTTTACCATGCTGATGATCGTGGATATGACCGTCTGCACCACCGATTTCGGTGCCGTAGGCCAGCGGCTGAACGAAGTAGGCCAGGAGCTGGGCGAGCTGGTGCAGATCCAGCGGGCAGATATTTTCGATGCCATGCATCGCATTTGAGGTGGCAGCATGATCGAGGTAAATGAAATTCTGCAAACCATGCAGATGATCCACGAGCAGCATTTCGACATCCGCACCATCACCATGGGCATCAGCCTGCTGGATTGCAAAAAGAACACCGATGCAGAGACCGCCGAGTGCGTCTTTGAAAAGGTGACCCGCTGCGCCGGCCGTCTGGTGGCCGTGGGCGAGGAGCTGGAGGCCGAGCTGGGCGTGCCGATCGTTAACAAGCGCATCAGCGTTACTCCGGTGAGCATGATCTGCGGGGATAACCCGCTGCTGATCGGTCAGGCGCTGGATAAGGCCGCCCGCACCGTTGGTGTCAACTTTATCGGCGGCTTCGGCGCGCTGATGCACAAGGGCTCCACCCGTGCGGAGGAGTGCCTGCTGGAGGCCATGCCCGAGGTATTTGCCAAGACCGAGCGCCTCTGCGGCAGCGTGAACGTAGGCTCCACCCGCAGCGGCATCAATATGGATGCGGTACGCAAGATGGGCCACGTCATCAAAAAGACCGCCGAGCTCACCGCCGATACCGACGGCTTCGGCTGCGCCAAGATCGTTGTTTTTGCCAATGCCGTGGAGGATAACCCCTTCATGGCGGGTGCCTTCCACGGTGTGGGCGAGCCCGAGTGCGTCATCAACGTTGGCGTAAGCGGCCCCGGCTGCGTGCAGCGCGCCCTGATGGATGTTCACGGCCAGCCCTTTGATGTGGTGGCCGAGACCATCAAGCGCACGGCCTTCAAGATCACCCGCGTTGGCGAGCTGGTGGCCCAGGAGGCTGCCAAGCGTCTGGGTGTGCCCTTCGGCATCGTGGATCTTTCCCTGGCCCCCACCCCTGCCCGGGGCGACAGTGTAGCCTACATCCTGCAGGAGATGGGTCTGGAGATGACCGGTGCCCCCGGCACCACCGCAGCCCTTGCCATGCTCAACGATATGGTCAAGAAGGGCGGCGTGATGGCCTCCAGCCATGTGGGCGGTCTGAGCGGTGCCTTCATCCCCGTCAGTGAGGATATCGGCATGATCGAGGCGGCCCAGGCCAAGTGCCTCACCATCGAAAAGATGGAGGCCATGACCTGTGTCTGCTCCGTGGGTCTGGATATGATCGCCATCCCCGGCGATACCAGCGCCAACACCATCGCCGGCATCATTGCCGACGAAGCCGCCATCGGCATGGTCAACAACAAGACCACCGCCGTGCGCGTGATCCCCGCCCCCGGCAAGAAGGCGGGCGATGTGGTCAACTTCGGCGGCCTGTTCGGCTTTGCCCCCATCATGCAGGTGAACACCGCCAAGAACGACGAGTTCGTGGAGCGCGGCGGCCACATCCCTGCGCCGCTGCACAGCCTGCGCAACTGACCATATGCAGGCCGCCGGGGAAACATGCCCCTGCGGGTGCAGCAGCGCCCTGCCCCAAGCGCCGGCGGGGCAGGTCATGTGCCGGCAAAACCATCAACCTTCCATACAAAAGGGGACTGTTGCTCAAATGCAGCAGTCCCCTTCAACTCGTCAAAAAAAATAAGCATGCCTCCGTCGGGAGGCATCACAAAGAATGAAAACGAGAGTCGAGTGAGACTCTCGTTTTCATATAGAGAGATAATGTGATAAAATAAACACAAGGCAAAGAGTTCGAGAGTTTT
>SVGN01000037.1 GCA_015056315.1 Clostridiales bacterium | reverse complement strand
GGAGCCCCACCCTGTTCCTCGCAGCGGTACTGCGAGGTAGATAAAGCTATGAGCAGCTTGGGTGGAACGACGCTTGCCGGGAGGGGTCTGCGGGCGGCACCCTCAGTCGGCTGCGCCGACAGCTCCCTCTGAAGAGGGAGCCTTGTGGGGGGTGGGCAGCCTGTGCGGGGGGCTGCCGCCCGGGGCAGGAGGCATCACCCGGCATGGGTGGAACAACTCCTGCCGAAAGGGGTCTGCGGGCGGCACCCTCAGCCCCTTCGGGGCAGCTCCCTCTGAAGAGGGAGCCTTGCGGGGGGAGAGTCTTGCGGGGGCGGGAGCCTTGGGGTCGGCAGTAGCCTGCGGAGCCGCCACCCCGCTCCCACACAAAAAGGCTGCCGCAGAAACGTTTCTGCGGCAGCCTTGAAAAGACGGATCAGGCGTCCTGATTGAAGGTGCGCACGCGCAGCACGCCGTTGAGGGCGTTGAGCTCGTTGAGCAGCTTCTGGTCGGGCATCTGGGAGATCTCCAGCACGGTAACGGCGTTGTTGCCGCGGCTCTTGGAGATCATGTTGTTGATGTTGATCTTGCGGGCACCCACTGCGGAGGACAGCGCGGAGATGATGCCGGGCTCGTTCTCGTGGATCACCAGCACGCGAACGCCTTCGGAGCGGCCCAGGAGCACCTCGGGCAGGTTGACGCTGTTGCGGATCTGGCCGAACTCCAGGTAATCGCGGATCTGGCGGGCAGCCATCTCAGCGCAGTTCTCCTCGCTCTCGGGGGTGGAAGCGCCCAGGTGGGGAATGACCACGGTGTTCTTCATCTGCAGCACTTCCTGAGTGGGGAAGTCGGTCACATAGGAAGCCACCTTGCCCTCTTCGAGAGCGGCGGTCAGGTCGGCGAAATCGGCCAGTTCGGCGCGGGAGAAGTTGAGCAGGCGCACGCCATCCTTCATCTTGGCGATGGCAGCGGCGTTGATGGAGCCGCGGGTATCCTTCAGGAGCGGGATGTGGAAGGTGATGTAATCGGCCTGAGCGTAGAGCTCATCGATGCTGGTGCAGTGCTTGACGGAACGGCTCAGGCTCCAGGCGCTGTCCACGCTGATGTAGGGGTCGTAGCCCACAACATTCATGCCCAGACCGATGGCACCGTTGGCCACCAGAGCGCCGATGGCGCCCAGGCCGACCACGCCCAGGGTCTTGCCGCGTACTTCGGGGCCCACGAACTGGCTCTTGCCCTTCTCGGTCAGCTTGGCGACCTCGTCGCCCTTGCCATCCAGGGTGCGGGCCCACTGGATGCCACCCACCACGTTGCGGCTGCCCAGCATCAGGCCGCAGATGACCAGCTCGGCAACGGCGTTGGCGTTGGCACCGGGGGTGTTGAAGACCACGATGCCCTTCTCGGTGCACTTATCGATCGGGATGTTGTTGGTGCCGGCACCGGCGCGGGCGATGGCCAGCAGCTCCTGGGGCAGCTCCATGTCGTGCATGGCAGCGGAGCGGACCAGGATGCCCTCGGGGGCGGGCTCGTCGGCAGAGATGACGTAGTTATCGGCAGCCAGGTGCTGGTGGATGATATCGGAAATGGCGTTGAGGGTCTGGATCTTAAACATTATGCATTCTCCTTTTCAAAGGCCTTCATCACTTCGACCAGCTTCTGCACACCGGCAACGGGCATGGCGTTGTAAATGCTGGCGCGCATACCGCCTACGCTGCGGTGGCCCTTCAGGTTGGCCAGGCCGTTGGCGGCGGCATACTTGACGAAAGCGGCATCCTTATCGGCATCGCCGGTAACGAAGGTAACGTTCATCAGGGAGCGGTACTCCTTCTGGGCGGCAGCCTTGAAGAGCTTGCTCTCATCCAGATAGTCGTACAGGAGAGCAGCCTTCATCTTGTTCTGCTCGTAGATGGCATCAACGCCGCCCAGACCCAGCAGCCACTCGAAGCCCAGCTTGGCCATGTAGATGCCGTAGGTGTTGGGGGTGTTGACCATGGAGGTGTTCTTTACCTGCAGGCCCCAGTTCATCAGCTTGGGGGTGATGGGGCGCTCCTTGCCCAGCAGATCCTTGCGGATGATCATGACGCACAGACCGGCGGGGCCGATGTTCTTCTGGGCACCGGCAAAGATGACGCCGAACTTGTCCACATCCACGGGCTGGGAGAGGATGTTGGAGGACATATCGGCCACCAGGGGGATATCGCCGGTATCGGGGATCTCGATATAGCGGGTGCCGTAGATGGTGTTGTTGGTGCAGATGTAGGCGTAGTCGGCATCGGCATTCCACTGGATGTTCTTTACATCGGGCACGTAGGTGTAGCCATCCTCACGGGAGGAAGCAACAATGTTCACCTTGCCGTACTTCTTGGCTTCTTCGGAGGCCACGTGGGCGAAGTTGCCGGAATCCACATAGTCGGCGGAGCCGTTCTCGTGCTTCATCAGGTTGAGGGGGATGGCGCTGAACTGCTCGGTGGCACCGCCCTGCACCAGCAGGATCTCGTAGTTTTCGGGCACGTTCATCAGCTTGCGCAGCAGAGCGACGGTCTCGTCGTAGATATCGATATACATCTGGGAGCGGTGGGACATTTCCATAACGCTCATGCCCTTGCCGGGGTAGCAGAGCAGCTCATCGGCAGCCTTCTTGAGTACGCTCTCGGCGATAACACCGGGGCCGGCGGAAAAGTTAAAAATGCGTTCTTCCATGGTAGTCATCCTCCTTATGATGGGGCGGCATGTGCCGCCGTTGCTTGTTTTGCATGTAGGCGGGACGTTTTTTGCCCTATGGGCGATTTCTCGCCGTGGTCATATCATACAGGAGTTTATGCGAAAAAGCAAGGGGAATTTCGGGGTTTTTCGAAAAAGGCTGTATCAATGATGTTTTTTGGATACAGAGTTGGGGGGTGAAAGGTTGCTGTGGGGGGTGGGCGGCGCAGGCTCCATTTGAAGAGGTAGCCTTGTGGGGGAGCGGGAGCATGCCGGGAGGGGGCTGCGGGCGGCACCCTCAGTCGGGTGCTCTCCCGCTTGGCTGTTGCCGGAATCCCCCCGTCTCGCCTTCGGCGAGCCACCCCCCTTTGGCAAGGGGGGGCTATGGAGTTGGCTGGCGTACAACGTGGGACAGCCTATGGGAAAGAGCTTGCTTTCCCCCGCCGACCCGCCCCGACAACTCGGGGTTCGGGTTGCAGCGAAAACGGAGCACAGCCAAGGGGCTCCCCGCACGCGACGGTAGCGAACGACGTCAAATCCCCCTGCCGTTTTTCGGGGCGGGTAAAGGGAGCAGTTTGCTGTGCAAGTGGCGAGTAAGCTAACTACTCACTGCGGAGTGACCTTGATTGCGACCGCCGCCCCGAAAAAGGGCAATTATTGGGGATTTGACCAAAGAGAGCGTGTCGCTGTTTTCTGGTTCCTCTTTTGCGTCAAAAGAGGAACCGCAGGTGTGGGGCGCGGAGCCCCACCCTGTTCCTCGCAGCGGTACTGCGAGGTAGATAAAGCTATGAGTGGCTTGGGCACTCAAGCAAGGTACAATCCTTCCGTCTCGCCTAAAGGCGAGCCACCTCCCTTTACACAAGGGAGGCTTAGGGATTGGCTGCCGCCCGGGGCGGGCGAGGTTTACCCGGGTTGGGGGTATGACCCCTGCCGGGAGGGGTCTGCGGGCGGCACCCTCAGTCGGCTGCGCCGACAGCTCCCTCTGAAGAGGGAGCCTTGGGGGGGATGGCGGGCAGCCCCTCTGAAGAGAGAGCCTTGGGGGGGTGGGCAGCCCCTCTGAAGAGGGAGCCTGTGGGGAGGTGGGAGCCTGCCGGGAGAGGGCTGCACTCGGCACCCTCAGTCGGCTTCGCCGACAGCTCCCTCTGAAGAGGGAGCCGTGTGGGGGGGGAGCCTCACCCGCCACTATCCCCCAGCTCTGCCCGCAGCCTTTCCAGCCCCTGCTGCTCCCAGCGGCACACCTGCCACTGGGCTGCCCGCAGCCTTTCCCCCACCTGCCGCTGGGTCAGCCCGCACAGGTACCGCAGACCGATCACCTGCGCATGGGGCTGGCCAAGGCGGCGCACCGCATCGCGCAGCAGCACGCGATCCTCGAAGCCATCCTCCTTGGCCAGCGCAGCCAGCTCCGGGTCGGCGGTGAGATGACGCATACGCTCCGCTGCCGCGAGGGCAGCAGAAAGGCGCGGATCCTTGCTCCGCGCCTCCGCTTTTTCCGCGTCCCGGTCATAGGCTTCTGCCAGCAGCCGCCCCTCCGCCCGGGGCACATACATGGGCGCAGCCCTACGGCACAAAGCCCGCAGCGCTCCCAGCACCACCGGCACCGCATAGGTGGAGAACCGCAGCCCCCGGCCGGGATCGAACCGGGCTGCGGCGGCGACCAGAGCGGTGCGGGCCTCCTGCAGCAGCTCCTCCATGGGAATGCCCCGCCCGGTAAAACGGCGGGCGCAGGCCACCGCCAGCCCCTCATGGGCAAAGCCGCTCATGCCGCAAGTATCCACAGCGATCCACCTTTCTTCCCTTTTTCTGCCCCTCGGTTTCCCGTATGGCATCCCATCCTCCAGTATAGCTCCACAGTATTCGCCCGGAGCCCCACTTGAGCCGCCGGACAGGGGAAGATGACCCGGAGGCTCGCCCGCCGCCGGGAAGCCGCAGCGATCCACCTTTCTTCCCTTTTTCTGCCCCTCGGTTTCCCGTATGGCATCCCATCCGCCAATATGGCTCCACAGTATTCACCCGGAGCCCCACTTGAGCCGCCGGACAGGGGAAGATGACCCAGAGGCTCGCCCGCCGCCGGGAAGCACCTCCGGCTCCCTCACCCGATCTCGTCCAGCATCCGCTCCCGGTGCAGGCCCGCTTCCCCCAGGATGTGCTTGCGCATGGTCACCGTGGTGCCAAGGCCCGGGGCACTGTCCACCTCCACATGATCCATAAAGGTCTGCATCACGCAAAAGCCCATGCCGCTGCGCTCGGTGCCATCCCCGGTGGAATAGAAGGGCTGCATGGCCGCCTCCACATCCCGGATGCCGCAGCCCTCATCCCGGATGCTGACGGTCAGCAGCCTGTCCTCCCCGAAGGATGCGGTCATGGTCACGGTGCCGCCCTCGTTCCGGTAGCCGTGGACGATGGCATTGGTCACCGCCTCGCTGACGGCGGTCTTCAGATCCGCCATCTCCGGCAGGGTGGGGCACAGCTGCACCGCAAAGGCAGCAACGGTCACACGGGCAAAGGCCTCGTTCTGCGGCAGCGCATCAAAACGCAGCTCCATATGGTTTCCCATCATGCTCTCCCTCCCCTCTTTGCATCCACCACGCCGATGACCCTGTCCAGCCCCGACAGGCGGAACAGCTTCTCCACCGACGGGCGCATGCCCTTCACGCTCAGGCTGCCGCCCCGGGCGCTCAGCGTGCGCAGCCGCCCCAGCAGCACTCCGATGCCGGAGGAATCCATAAAAGTAAGGTTTTCCAGATCCAGCACCAGATGCACCACGCGCTCATCCATCAGCAGATCATCCAGCTGGCGGCGGATCTGCGGCGCGTTGCAGTGATCCAGCTCGCCCCCGATCACCACGGTGACCGGCTCCCGGTACGCTATCATGCCGTATGCTCCCCCTTCTGTTTCGGTGATGGGTGAAGGTATTCGTGTATCTGTAACGCTTCCCCTTTGGCGAAGGCTGGGAGGCTTTGGCGAAGGGGACGGGATCCGTTCGGCAGGATGCGACAGCCCTCGGCAGGAGATGGCAGGCTGCGGCAGGGTATGACAAAACCCGCCCGTTTTCCCCCTGCGAAGGGTGGGGAAAGCGGGCGGGTGGATGGGGGGATGCCGGGGGTCACGGCTTCCATTCCGAAAGCCACTGCCGCCAGCCGTTTTCCCATGTATCCACAGCATAGGGGCGGCGGTCGTCGCCGATGCGGCGGGCGTAGGCATCCATGAATTGCAAAAAGAAGGTCATGTGCTCCAGACCGGTCTCCAGCTCCCGGCAGACCACCTGCGACCACACATGCGCCTCGGTGAACTGGCTGCTTTCCCGGATGGCGCGGCAGGCAGCAGCCCGGTCAAAGGGGATGCGGATGGATTCCGCATGCCATGTGCCGTCGGGGCGGATCTCCAAAAGGGCGTAGGGCGTGGTGCCCGCACCACCGTCCAGCGGCAGGCCGCAGCTGCCCGGGTTGAGGAACAGCTTTCTCCCGTCCCGGCTGGGCAGCTGCCATTGGCAATGGGTGTGACCGAACAGGTAGATGCCGTCCTCCAGCGCATCCGCCGCCTGAAGGAAGGCCTCATCACGGGCCAGGACAGCCTCCGCATAGTGCTGAAAGCTGACGGCGGTCTCTGCTCCGGTGCGCCGGTGCAGCCAAGCCCTGACGGGATCCAGGCAAGCCCGCTCCCGACCTGCCAGAAAGGCGGTGGAATCGTGAACAAGGGTCAGCGAGGCCCCATGACAGGTGAGCCGTGCCTGCCACGGCAACGCCAGCAGGGTGCGCCGGTTCTCATCGCTCACGTGCCGGTACGTCCAATAGGAGATCTGCATCTGCCCATCCGTCCAAAGGGCAGGATCCTTGCCCTGCAGGTTTTCCAGATAGTTTTCCTCATTGCCCCGGATGACGGTGGCATCAGGCAGGGAAAAGATGGTATCCAGGCACCGATCCGGCCACGGATTGCTGAGACAGTAGTCGCCCAAAAGGAGGAAGTGATCCGCGCCCCGGCTGCGGGCATCCCGCAGGACAGCCTCCAGCGCGGGCAGATTGCCGTGGATATCGGAAAGGACGGCGTATTTCATGGATGGCTCCTTTCGGGGCGGGTGTGGGCGGCACCCTCAGTCGGCTTCGCCGACAGCTCCCTCTGAAGAGGGAGCCTAGATCGTTGAAAAACTCGCCTTTGGCGACTTTTTCAACGAGGCTTGCACCGTTTGCCTAGGAGCCTACGGCTCCCCGGGCGGCAAACGGCGATAGGAACCCCTTGCTACGCAAGGGTTCCGAAACCACCGGAAGGGTGAGCGAAGCGAACCGAGGCGCGAGGACAGTGCGAAGCACTCCGCAGAGCCGAAGCCCGAAACCAACCGAAGGTTGGGTTTGGGCCGCAATACATGTCGCTGGTTTCGGTTTGGCAATCGGAGGGCTGCGGCCCTCCGATACCTCTTGGGGTTTGTCAACAGTCTGAGCTCCCTCTGAAGAGGGAGCCGAAGCCCTCATCACTCCAGCTTTGCGGTAAACTTGATCAGCGTTACTGCGGGCGGGTTGAACACCCGGCCCGGGGGGAACTGCCCGGCGGGAGCGCCCAGACCGGGAGCGATATACTGGTTGAGGCTGTTGATGCGCTGCATGCCCACGATGCCCTCATCGCCGGGCAGCCAGCCGTGGCCCTCCACATAGATGGCGCTGCCGCCGGGGAGCCGCCAGCCGCCGCCGCAAAGATCGCCGCAGATCAGCAGGTCGATATTGCGGAAGCTGAAGGGATGTACCTCCTCCGACCATTGCAGGCTCTCGCGGATGTAGTCGGTATCCAGCGGCGAATGATTCACGGCGATCTGCAGATCCTGGGAGGTCATCTCCCGCATGGCGATGCGGGTGCGCTCCATCACCTCGATGCGGTAGCACAGCGCACGATAGGTAGCGCCGCCCACCGGGTCGTAGGGCATGCCCTGGGCCTCCATATCCGCCTTCTGATTGTTGAGGCTGCCCAGCATGCCCTCCACATCCACATCGTAGAGGTACTGGGGGGTGAACCAGACCTTCTTCTTGCCCACCTGCAGCTGTTGAGGGCTGTCCAGATAGATGGCCCCCTGCTCCTGCGCCGCCAGCACCCACTTGGCCAGCACCTGAGGCGTGCCCCGGTTGGTGGTGAGCACCGGGCTGGGGTCCTGATCGCCAGCAATAAAATAGATGGGCGCTGTGGCGTTGATCTGCTTCAGGTTATGGATCAGCGACAGCAGCGGCTCGTACTCGCCGGTCTTGCCCACCATATCGCCGGTGATGACCACCGCCTTGTAGCTTTTGCCGTTGAGCAGATCCTTCCAGAGGGCAAGGTCGCTGCCCAGCTGGGAGGCGTGCAGATCGGAGATGCTGAGCACCGTGAAGCCCTCGTAAGCCCGATCCAGCGAAAACACGTTGACGGAAGCGTTTTCCAACTGCACGCGGCGGTTGTAGCCGGAGTTGATCATGGCTCCGGCAGCCACCAGCCCAGCAATGAGCAGCACAAGAAAAACAAGGCAGCCCAACCCGGGCCCCTTCTTCTTTTCCTCCACGAAGATGTACCCCTTGTTGCGTCTGCCCATGCTGCCCACCCCCATATCTTGTAGTTTCATCATACGTTGGAGAGGCGGTGCAAGTCAACCGGATATTTCTATACAAAGTATTACTCTTTTTTCTTTATTTGATTGCTTTTTCGATGCTTTTGTCACATTTGGTTACAAAAGATTGACACATGTAAATTCTGCCATCCGGGCGAGGGCGGGGCGGCACCCTCACCCGCCTGCGGCGGGAGCTCCCTCTGAAGAGGGAGCCTGTGTGGGGGGGCGGGCAGCCGCCTCTACAGAGGGAGCCTATGCGGGGGCGGGCAAGCAAGAGGAAACACCCGCAGCACCGGCAATTGACACCCCCGGCACCCTCAGTCAGGCTTCGCCTGACAGCTCCCTCTGAAGAGGGAGCCTGTGTGGAGGGGCGGGCAGCCGCCTCTACAGAGGGAGTCTGTGTGGAGGGGCGTTCCCTCTGAAGAGGGAGCCTGTGTGGGGACGGGAGCCTTGGTGGGGGGCGGCAGCCGGGGTAAGGAGTTATTTTCTTCGTTGGCGTGTAACGCGGGACAGCCTATGGGAAAGAGCTTGCTTTCCCCCGCCGACCCGCCCCGACAACCCAGAGTTCGGGTTGCAGCGAAAACGGAGCACAGCCAAGCCGCTCCCCGCACGCGACGGTAGCGAACGACGTCAAATCCCCCTGCCGTTTTTCGGGGCGGGTTAAGGGAGCAGTGTGCTGTGCAAGTGGCGAGTAAGCTGGCACGCTGCTGCGGAGTGACCCTGATTGCGACCGCCGCCCCGAAAAAGGGCAATTATTGGGGATTTGACCAAAGAGAGCGTGTCGCTGTTTTCTGGTTCCTCTTTTGCGTCAAAAGAGGAACCGCGGGTGTGGGGCGCGGAGCCCCACCCTGTTCCTCGCAGCGGTATTGCGAGGTAAACAAAGCTATGAGCGGCTTGGGCACTCAAGCAAGGTACAATCCTTCCGTCTCGCCTAAAGGCGAGACACCTCCCTTTACACAAGGGAGGCTTAGGGATTGGCTGCCGCCCGGGGCGGGCGAGGTTTACCCGGCACGGGAGATGCGACTCCTGCCGGGAGGGGGCTGCGGGCGGCACCCTCAGTCAGGCTTCGCCTGACAGCTCCCTCTGAAGAGGGAGCCTGTGTGAAGGGGCGGGCTGCCGCCTCTACAGAGGGAGTCTATACAGAGGTGGGCAGTTGGATGCCCAGGGCAGCCAGATCCTGCCGGAGGGTCTGCGCATCATGGAAAACAAGACCCTGCCAGCCTGCGGTCACCGCGCCCTCGATGTTCAGCGGCAGATCGTCGATGAACAGGCACTCTGCGCCATCCAGCCCAAAGGTATTGCAGAACTTGCGGTAGATGCTCTGCTGGGGCTTTACCAGCAGATGATCCGCCGAGACGAAGCGGCCCTCGAAGCACTCATGCCCGGGGATGCGCTCAAAATAGCTGTGCAGGCGGCTGCTGGCATTCGAAAGAAGGAACAGCCTGTAGCCCGCTGCCCGGAGCTGCCGGAGCAGCTCTGCCATGCCCGCCACCGGCAGGATGGGCTCATCCCAACGCAGGATCAGCTCCTCCAGCGCCGGGTGCAGCTTTTCCGGCAGCCGCTGCTTTACCTTTTCCAGCGCCTGCTCCTCCTTCAGGCTGCCCCGATCCATCTGCACCCATTCCAGCGAACGGAACAATTCCCGGTGGAGCAGCGCAGCATCCTGCGCATCGCTGACGCCCGCCCGGGCGATGAACAGCGCGGGGTCGAAGCGGAGCAGCACATTGCCCATATCAAAAACGATGTTGCGGATCATTTCTCAAAAGCCTCCTTCGCGGGCGGCCCGGCGGCCCCCGTTCCTCTGCCCTCCATTATACCGCCCGTCCCGGGAGGAAACAAGCACCGGCGGACGAAGCGCACGTTTTTCACCGAACGGCAAAAAATGATAGGTTTTTTGCATTGACACCCCTTCGAAAAAAGAATATGATGAGACCGGAACCATCGCATCCAAGCCGAAAGGAGGAGCCCATCGTGGACGCAGACCCGTATAGTTGCCAGACCATGACCCACGAACAACTGAACAGGCTCCCGGCAGAGGATGCGGCAGCAATGCACGCATAAGTTTTTCTGCGTATCTTTGCGCACCCACAAAACGCCCCACCTGCCCTGAGCCGCCGCCAAACGGCGAAAGAAAGGCAGGTTTTTTGTTTGAAAAGGATCTATCTGACCGTAGATGACCACCTGACCGAGATCAACACCCTGGAGAAGGGCTGTTGGGTACACCTGCAGAACCCCACCCGGGAGGAGATCAACGGCCTTACCGCCCGCTTTGCCCTGGACCCCACCTATCTGCCCGCCGCGCTGGACGAAGAAGAGAGCGCCCGTATCGACCGCAACGACGACCAGACCCTGATCATCGTCGACGTGCCCTACGTGGAGGCGGATGACAACGGCTACAGCTACACCACCGTGCCTATGGGCATCGTGATGGTGGATGACGTGATCATTACCGTTTCCACCCGCGACAGCTCCATCATTGCCGATTTTACCGAGGAGCGCATCCGCGGGTTCTGGACCTTCAAGCGCACCCGGTTCATCCTGCAGCTGCTCTACCGCAACGCATCCCGCTACCTGATGTACCTGAAGCAGATCGACAAGGCATCCTCCCAGGTGCAGGAGCGCATGCAGCACAGCCTGCGCAACAACGAGCTCTTGCAGATGATGGCGCTGGAAAAATCGCTGGTGTACTTTTCCACCTCCCTCAAGGGCAACGAGATGGTAATGGAAAAGATGATGCGCATGGACATTCTGCGCAAATACCCCGAGGATGCCGAGCTGTTGGACGATGTTATCGTTGAAAACCGACAGGCCATCGAGATGTGCGTGATCTACCGCGACATCATGTCCTCCTCCACCGATGCGTTTGCATCCATCATCTCCAATAATCAGAACACCGTCATGAAGATATTGACCAGCGTTACCGTGGTGCTCTCCGTGCCCACGCTGCTGGCTTCTCTCTGGGGCATGAACACCCCCGTGCCCTTCCAGCAATCGCCCTACGGCTTCTGGATCGTGCTGGGCATCTCGCTGCTGCTGGGTTCGCTGGCGGCGGTGGTGCTGTGGAGGAAGCAGATGTTCTGAGTGCACGTCCGCCCCGTCTGTGGGGGCCGGGGATTGCGCGAAGCGCTCCCCCGGCTCCCACAGACGGGGCGTTCGCGCTAGGTACGGGTCAGCAGTTCCGCGGCTTAAAGGGGAAGGGTCCCTTCCCTTCCCCACGCCGCTTGCTTGAGGGCCCGTCCTCGCCGGTGGTCTCCCTTCCGCCCGCCTGTCGGCGGTCGGCGGTCGCCCCCCGGCTGCGTTGCGGGCCCCGTGCGGTTGGGGTTGGCTGCTGTCCCGCGCTAATGCGCCGAACCATCGGGTAAGCAGACCCCTCCCGGCAGCACCCACCTCCGCAGCCCGCCCTTGCCAAAGGGGGGTGGCGGCGTAGCCGCCGGTGGGATTCCGGCTGCAGCCAACACAGAGAAAAGCAGCCCCTTCCCGGCAGCACCCACCTTCACAGGCTCCCTCTTCAGAGGGAGCTGGCTGCCCGAAGGGCAGACTGAGGGTGCCGGTCGGAGACTACTATGGAAATAGCTGTTCCACCCAACTTGGAGATGGCAGACCCCTCCCGGCAGCACCCGCCTCCGCAGCCCGCCCTTGCCAAAGGGGGGTGGCGGCGTAGCCGCCGGGGGGATTCCGGCTGCAGCCAACACAGAGAAAAACAGACCCTTCCCGGCAGCACCCGCCTCCGCAAGCTCCCTCTTCAGAGGGAGCTGGCTGCCCGAAGGGCAGACTGAGGGTGCCGGTTGGAGACTACTATGGAAATAGCTGTTCCACCCAACTTGGAGATGGCAGCCCCCTCCCGGCAACACCCACCTCTGCAGCCCGCCCTTGCCAAAGGGGGATGGCGGCGTAGCCGCCGGGGGAATTCCGCCAGCAGCCAACACAGAGAAAAGCAGCCCCTTCCCGGCAGCACCCACCTCCGCAGGCTCCCTCTAAAGAGGGAGCCTATAGGGTTGGCGTTTACCGGGTGGGGTCTGGGCTGCCTGACGCGGGTACAGCGTTTCGGCTCCGCCAGCTTGCATCCCACAAGTACAGCGTATTACCGGGCATCGATCATCCCGCAGGCATACCGCATTCCCGCAAACACCATTGATCCGCATACGCAACGGGCTTCCCCTCACGCCCGATCCATCCCGTCTCTATTACAAGGAGGTACCTTTCCATGCAGACCGCACTCATCACCGGGGGCAGCCGGGGCATCGGCGCTGCCATCGTTCGGGCGCTTGCCGCCAAGGGGTGGCAGGTGGCTTTCTGCTACAAGACCAGCCAGGACGAAGCCCGGCAGCTGGCGCAGGAGACCGGGGCCATCGCCATCCGGTGCGATGTGACCGACAGCGCACAGGTGCGGGAGATGGTCAAAACCGCCATCCGGCAGCTTTCCCACATCGACCTGCTGGTGAACAACGCAGGCGTTGCCTGGCAGGGTCTCCTGACCGATATGACCGATCAGCAATGGCACACCGTGCTGGATACCAGCCTGACCGCCGCCTTCCTTACCTGCCGGGAGGTGCTGCCGGGCATGGTCAGCCGGAAAAGCGGGCGCATCATCAACATCTCCAGCATCTGGGGACGGGTGGGTGCCAGCTGCGAGGCGGCCTACTCCGCTGCCAAGGCCGGGCTCATCGGGCTGACGAAGGCCCTTGCCAAGGAGGTGGGCCCCAGCGGCATCACCGTCAACTGCCTGTGCCCCGGCGTGATCCGCACGGATATGCTGGCCTGCTACACCGAAAGCGATCTGGCCGCTTTAGCCGATGAGACCCCCCTGTGCCGTCTGGGCACCCCGGAGGATGTGGCCAATGCCGTCTGCTGGCTGGCAGATGAGAAAGCCGCCTTCATCACCGGTCAGGTGATCGGCGTGGACGGCGGGTTCGGGCAGTAAGGATCGTGGCATACGCAAGGCCGCTCCGCAATGGCGGGGCGGTTTTTGCATCCGCTGCCCCTTGGGCCGTGCCGAAGCGCAATCAGGATATTTTTTACTCATCAAATGCTGCGGCAGGTACACACAAAGCCCCGCCGACCATGCTATAATAGGCTTACAAAACAAGCAAAACAGAAGCGGAGGTTTACCACCATGAACAACCAATGGCCTTTGGATACCGCAGTTTCTTTTGACCCCTATGCCGGTGAGCCGGATCGCGACGGCGACCAGGGCTACAGGATCCTGGAGGGCGGCAAGGTATTCTTCCGCATCAAGGCTCCCAACGCCCGGGAGGTGGCCATCGACCAGTTCGGCAATGTGCAGCTGCTGGAGAAGGTGGATGAGGAGATGTGGGAGGGCACCGTCACCTTTGGCGAGGGCTTCAAGTACTTCTTCCTCAAGATCGACGGTGCGGATGTGCTCAACCCCTACCTGCCCATCGGCTACGGCTGCTGCCGCCCCATGAACTTTGTGGATATCCCCGTTACGGGCGAAAACTGGGATGAGCTGGAGGGCATCCCCCACGGCAGCGCCGCCCGGCACTACTACCCCTCCGCCGTTACCGGCAAGGTGGAGAGCTGCCTTGTCTACCTGCCGCCCCGCTACGATGCCGCCAAAAAGTACCCGGTGCTCTACCTGCAGCACGGCTACGGCGAAAACGAGACCGGCTGGGTGTACCAGGGGCATCTGCTGCGCATCGCCGATCAGCTGCTCAGCAAGGGCGATATGCAGGAGATGATCATCGTCATGGGCAACGGCATGACCCAGATCAACTTTGCCAAGAGCGGACGCATGCTCTTCCCCGAGGTGCTGCTGAAGGATCTGATCCCCTACATCGAAAGCACCTTCAACGTATACACCGACAAGTGGCACCGGGCCATGGCGGGCCTGAGCATGGGCAGCTACCAGACCAGCATCGTTACCCTTTCCAACCCGGAGCTGTTCGGCTATGCGGGCGTTTTCAGCGGCTTCCTGCGCTTCCCCCGGGGCGGCGAGGAAAAGCATCTGGCGCTGCTGGATGACAGCGAAAAGTTCAACGAGAGCTTCCGGGTGTTCTACCGGGCCATGGGCACGGAGGATCAGTTCTGGGGCAGCTTTGCCGCCGATGACGAGATGCTGGAGAGCAAGAACGTGAACATGATCCGCCGCACCTTCCCCGGCGGGCACGACTGGAGCGTGTGGCGGCGGTGCATCCACGATTTTCTGCCCATGCTCTTTCAGGAGTGACGGAGCCGGGAAGGCTATGGAGAATGGAATATCGGGATATGTGAAGGAGGCTCCCATCCGTCTGGCGGATGGGAGCCTCTTTTTTGGAGTGGGATTGGCTGTTTCTGCCGGGGGGCTTCTACACCCGGCTTGGGTACAGCCCGCCTGTCACGGGCGGCTGCCAACAGCGCAGGCTCCTTCTTTAGAGGGAGCTGTCACCCGAAGGGTGACTGAGGGTGCCGTTGGGATCCAGGTTGCGGCAGGAAAAGAAATGCTGCTTGGCTTCCGGCGGAATCCCCCCGGCGGCTACGCCCCCTTGGGCAAGGGCGGGCTGTGGAGGTGGGCGTTAACAGAAGGGGGTCTGCCAAACCACCTTGAGTGATGCATACCATCTGCGGAGGGGTCTTCTACGGCACCCTCAGTCGGCTGCGCCGACAGCTCCCTCTGAAGAGGGAGCCTAAGGGATTGGCTGTGGCTGCGGGGGCTGCTATACCCGGCTTGGGTACAGCCCGCCTGTCACGGGTGGCACCCTCAGTCGGCTTCGCCGACAGCTCCCTCTAAAGAGGGAACCATGTGTGGGGGTGGGCAGCTCCTTCTTTAGAGGGAGCCTTGGGGAGCAGCCGGATGGAGTCAGTTTTCCCTCTCGCTGGGATATACGATCTGCATATTGCGATCGATATAGTATACAGCGCCATCCTTACAGACCCGTGCCCAGCCGTTGGAGAATGGCTCGGCATCCTCCCAGATGCAGGAGCCCACAAGCTCACCGGCAGTGTTGACATATCCATACAGGCCTTGTTCATTCTTCACAAGCATCAACCCTTCGGACAGGATCAGATCCATGCCCGCAGAGCCGAACCACAGGCCCTGTTCTTCTGTTACAAGCATATTCCCATCCCGATCCATCAGGCTGTGGTGCCCGTCACGGCCGATCAGGAGCAGCTCGTCGGTTATCTGGATGCCAGTGGTTTCGGGCAGTTCGCGCAGAACGGTGCCATCCGGCTCCACAAGCAGCGTGCTATGCTCCAAATGCACCAGAAAAGATCTGCCGTTATAGGTGGCAGGCTGATCCGACAACGGCACGGGGCACAGCTGCCCGGTCATATCGATCACGCCCCATTGATCGTTGAGCTGTACGGCGGCATACCCTTTTTCGAACCACTCCGCCTTGGTGTATCGGGGCGGGATGATGCATTCGCCGGTAAAACTGCAAAAGCCATAAAGCCCGCTGTCTCTGCTCCGGACTACGATCGGATCGCCGATCCCCGCCACGATGACCGGATCAAGGCCATCCGGGATGGGCACGGCATTGCCAAGGTCATCAAGAACAACGAGGCCGCCATCTGTACTATCCAGCACGCAGCCGCTCGAGATGCGCTCAATGCCCGTGAAAACCATTGGATAGGCCAGGCTTCCGTCTGTATGATGCACATAGCGGTAGTGGATACCATCCTCTGTTACCCGGATCAGATCGGTGTCTACAGAAGGCCACAGATCCTGCATATCATCGTACAGGTAACCGGAAAAATAGCCGGTGTTCACATCCATAAACCCAAAGCGGCCCTCGGCCTCCAGCCAGAAAACACCGTTATGCATACCGCCGGGGTAGTATAGCTGATGCTGATCGTATATAGCTTCAACATCCGAAAACACGTATTCGCCATCGGTGGTGATGATGGCCCATTTGCCTCTACCGCTATTCACGGCTGCATATCCGGCCCCTCTGAACTGCCCTGCATACTGCCATTGATGCGGAATAACGAGCTCGCCCGCATCGTTTGCGTATCCATACAGGCCGTCTTTTTCCACGGGGTGCAATGCAAACCGTGGTTCGGGAGCCTCTGCATACGAAGGGCCCAACGGGAGCAGCAAAACCAGCAGAAGCAGCATACTTGCCAGAAGCCAATGTTTATAATGCGTTTGCATGATGGAGGACCTCCTTTGGCGGTTGGTTGGGGAAAGGTGCATCATGCCCGGTGGGGATCGCAATGCATTACCGGGGGGAGGCACCCTCAGTCGGCTGCGCCGACAGCTCCCTCTGAAGAGGGAGCCTAAGGGATTGGCTGTGGCTGCGGGGGCTTCTACACCCAGCTTGGGTACAGCCCGCCTGTCACGGGTGGCTGCCAACAGTGCAGGCTCCTTCTTTAGAGGGAGCCTAAGGGATTGGCTGTGGCTGCGGGGGGCTTCTACACCCGGCTTGGGTACAGCCCGCCTGTCACGGGTGGCTGCCAACAGCGCAGGCTCCTTCTTTAGAGGGAGCTGTCACCCGAAGGGTGACTGAGGGTGCCGTTGGGATCCAAGTTGCGGCAGGAAAAGAATTGCTGCTTGGCTTCCGGCGGAATCCCCCCGGCGGCTACGCCGCCACCCCCCTTTGGCAAGGGCGGGCTGTGGAGGTGGGCGTTAACAGAAGGGGTCTGCCAAACCACCTTGAGTGATGTACACCGCATGCAGGCGGCTGTATGCACAGCGCACACAGGCTGCAGACGGTGCAGAGCGCTATGACCCTGAGCATACGGATGTGCTTTTGTTTCATTTCTGTAGCCTGCTTATGGCTGATAAAGCTGTTCTCTGCGGTTGCTCCGGTCACGCCCTCCTGCTCGCCAAAGTCGATCTATTCTTTTCCATCCATCGCCTGCCCGATACGCAAGCAAAGATCGCCCCTTTCATTTCTGAAGTAACTGTCTTCATCTGCCCCCAGACGGAAGGAGCAAGGGGGACTGTACAACGCACGCCAGATATAGTGCCGGTACGCATCCAGATGCGGCGAGACCAGCTGCCACAGTGCACGGGCTTTTGCAGCAGGGACGATCTCCATTTCCGGGGTAAGCTGAAGGTACACATGGTGGTCTCCCACCTGTTCGATGCTGTGAAAAAGCTGTTTCTGCCGAAGGTTTTCCATGCCACCCAGCAGCTTGAGCTGATCCATGGTGATGTACATGCCCCAGCAGCAATCCGGCATATGATGCCTCAGCCCCGTCAGCAGTGTTCCGCTCATAGCGCTAAAGGTGTTGCTGTTTGTGCTGTATACATCCATTTTCAGCGTACCTACGCTGGCAGGATACGCTTTGATCAGCCCATCCAAATACCGTTTCCATTGCGCCTGCAATCTGAGCGGTTCCTCAAGCCGGTCGAGTATACAGCGCGGAACACGCGCCTGCAAATGATGCACAAAATACGCACCATGATCGTTCGTCTCCGGGAGCTGGATGCCCCATTCCTCGGCATACCTCGCATCCGTCGGTTTCTCTTTACGCAGGGGATATACGTACATTCTCAGCGCCAGCGGCAACGGCTCGCCGCCCGGCATGGTCCGTTTTGGAAAGTACACCCCCCGAAGGTCATCGGTCGGGCAGTTGAGCATCGTGTGCCACCACTCCTGCTCCGCTTCGCCGGAATCGGGGTCAAGAACAGTGACCCGCTCAACCAGCTTGCGCCATTGGGGATCGATCTTTCGGGTAGAAACAAAATACCGCTTGTACTGCCCGGGGCTTTTGGGCTCTGCCGTTACCGTACCGCACTTGGCAAAGATCTCCGGCAGGCGGCTCATCAGATCGTTCCATGCATCCTTATCTGCATAAACGAGCTGAAACTGGTTTTTCATATACTCCATCAGCACCACTTGGAGAATGCTGCCGTCGGAGAAGAACTGTTCCCAAACAGGGCGCAGATCCTCCGCCAGGTGGCTGTATACCTCTTGAAGCGCAGGCAGCCTGTCTTCCCGGCAGATGGTGAGGAACGAGAACTGATAACAGATCGGATCCACCCAATCCCGCTGAGGGCGCGGCTCTTTTGGCACCCGTTTGGCCGTGAGAAAGCCCGGGAGCTTATCCGGGAACTTATTCAGTATCCGCTCCATGCTTTCTCTTACCTCGGGGCTTTTGTCCTCCAGTGCCTCCCTCATGATCCTTTTGAGATCGGCGACGGCGTTTTGGCTTGTCCCGGTCTCCCGGTTCGCAGAGCCGGTGGGCGATTTTTCACGGTCGGTCGTATCGGGCATGGTCATTCCTCCTCTTCGGGTGTGATCAAGAGATCATTTGAACGCAGGGCATTCCATATTCGTCATATCCCGCATCAACGATGGGCCGCCATCGCAAACCCCACAGCAGCACGGATCGTTCCGGAATAAAGCAGACCGCATTCTGATCACGGCTCATCTTTGGGCTCGGTCGCGTCGGAAACGGAGGGCGTTTCGGTTGGCTCCCCGGCGGAGCGGGCATCCCGTTTTTTCGATGATCTGTAACAGTATTGTACCGCCGGGCAGGCGGGGCTGTCAATCTATGGGAGGGGTTCGGCGGGGGAGATGCAAAAGGGGCTGCTGCAAAACGTTCTTTGCAGCAGCCCCATGAGAAGCTCTCCTGATGAAAAAGCCCGCTCCGCATTTTACAAGATCAGCCCGATTGTTTTTGCAAAAGCGCAGACAAATTGCTTACCCAGATCTCATCGCTACCCTTCTTGGCTTCTTGGATGCAAACACTCACAGCCTTGCAGAGCGAGTCGTGATCAGCGTATTTCTTCAATCTATCCAGAATGCAAAAGGCTCCCGGCCAATTCATGTCCTGCAGCCATTCCAGCAATTCGACCAGATAGGGTCTCAGCTCTTCATCGCTTTTCTCTGCGATAATGACAGCGCAGTTATCCCATACATTTTTATTATGCTTCGATGTTAACGGCTGCAGAAAAGGAACAATGGTCTTCGCCTCTCTTGCCAGGGATATCCCTTTGGCCTGAACTTCAGAAGGCATATTCCAATCCAGCAGATCCAAGATCTCTTCCATCCCGGTACCCTCCATTCCGGCTGACAGCTACCGGCTCAACAGCCTGTGCAAAGGTCGTGCATATGACCATGCAGAGACACGCAGCCGGCCCTTGAACACATCATTCATACGTATTCCTGTACGACAGAATGAGTATTACAGCCAGCAAAACCGCAATGTATCTTTTGAACGAGCCGACCTTCCAAAAGGATCACTCCTTGTGCGTGCCGTTCTGTACAAACAGCAGTTTATCGTATGAACAGAAACGGGGGGGATGCGGTCTGGCCATATTGTACCGCCGGGCAGGCGGGGATGTCAATCTATGGGAGGGGTGGAGGCTCGGGTGGATGCGAAAAGGCCGGGGCTTCCGCAGAAGCCCCGGCACGGGGTCGAAAGGAAATATCACATTCCATTTCCATACAGTCTGCAACCAACGCTCACGGCTCCATGACATAGGAATGGGGCACAAAATGCTTCTCCAGGCCGGACTCAAAGCCGCATGGTACAGGAGGAAGCAACACCTGCCCCTCCACATTGCCTATGCCGAGCGAATACTCAACATCCTCCGGGCGGCCGTTTTCATCGTAGACCGGAGTGATCAGCACGAGCCCGTTCATTGGATAGGAGACCGGCATGATCCCCTCCGGGAATGGAACGATGTAGCCATCGGCGCGCAGCAGTACATGCACATGCTTGTGACCGGTGCCATCCTCATACCATACGATGTTATCTCCCAGCGCATACCCGTCGCAAAACTCAGACTGCGCACAGTAGCCGGTAAACTGAAAGGGGATGACGATGCTGCCATCATAGCGGCAGAGATAGCCGTATGTACCGTCCTTCTTTGCAAAGATCGGGCCTGTGGGATCTGTCGTAAAAGAATCCTCGAACTCCTCATATTCCGGTCGGGAAAGAAAACGGCTCTGCTTATCCAGCCAGGCTACTTCCGGCCCCCACGGGCCCCCGCTGATCAGGAAAGACAGATGCGTCTCACGAACATCATACCCGGCGGTTATTCTGAGAATGTAGCTGATATCAAACAGATCCATCGTTCGATCCACCTGATAGCCGTTTTCCACAGGAACGGCATGCAGAGCGTCCAGTACGCTTTGGGTGAATACAGGCTCCCCTTTGGCGGAAGGAAGGAGCAGGAGCGGCATCAACAGAACCATGCAAACAAACAAGAGCCATTTCTTTTTCATGTGCTGTCACCTCCGAGGTCTCGTGAGTGGTCTTATGCGGTTGCGTATCGTTCCCCCCCCGGCAGCCCGGCCCGCGGAATGCCCTGCCGTTCGGTACGGCGGGGATGCTTTCTGCATCAAATGCTGAAGAAGGAGTAACAGAAAATGCCGTTTTTTTCGATGATCTGTAACAGTATTGTACCGCCGGGCAGGCGGGGATGTCAATCTATGGGAGGGGAATGGGTGTGTGAGGGGGGTGGGAGATGAGGGGCGGGGCAGACTTCGGTGCCCTCTTTAGTGGGAGCCTGCGAGGGGGAGCAGGCTTCGCTGGCGGCTCCGCAAATGTGGGAGCCTGAAATGGAGCACCGCCCGCACGGGGAGTAGACAACCTGCGCCGACCTGTGTACAATATTCCCATGCGCCGGTGCGCTCCGGCGTTCCATCACAAGGAGGATGATCCCCCCATGGCTCCTATCCGCATCACTGCCCCGATCGACCGGGAGACCCTGCGCTCGCTGCACGCGGGCGATCAGGTGCTGCTCTCCGGCACCGTTTATACCGCCCGGGATGCTGCCCATGCAAGATTATGCACCGCGCTGGCAGAGGGCAGGCCCCTGCCTGTGGATCTGCGCGAGCAGACCGTTTTCTACGCAGGCCCCACCCCTCCCCCGCCGGGCAAGCCCACGGGCGCCATCGGCCCCACCACCTCTGTGCGCATGGATGCCTACACCCCTCAGCTGCTGCGCTACGGCGTGAATGCGCTCATCGGCAAGGGCGGCAGAACGCAGCCCGTCATGGCGGCGCTGATCGAGAACGATGCGGTGTACTTTGCCGCCATCGGCGGATGCGCCGCCTACATGGCCGCCTGCGTGGAAAGCTGCGATGTGGTGGCCTACGAGGATCTGGGCACCGAGAGCATCAAGCGGCTCACCGTGAAGGATATGCCCCTGACCGTGGCAGCGGACTGCTACGGCGGCGATGCCTATGCCGACGGCATGAACGCCTATGCCGATATGATGAACGGCGAGGAATGAGGCGGGAGGGCCTGCCACGGTTGGCTGCCCCCGGAATCCCCCCGGCGGCTACGCCGCCACCCCCCTTTGGCAAGGGCGGGCTGCGGAGGTGGGTGCTGCCGGTAGGGGTCTGCTTCCCCAGCTTGGGTATAGCGCATTGCTGCGGGAGCGGCCAACTCCTAAGGCTCCCTTGCCAAAGGGAGCTGCCCCGTCAGGGGCTGAGGGTGCCGTGGGAGACCCGTTACGGATAATGAACAGCACTGCCTTCCCTGTGTTGGGTGGGTGGTGCTGTTTTTTGCGGAAAAGGGGCTTGGGTGTAGGCGGCACCCTCAGTCAGGCTTCGCCTGACAGCTCCCTCTAAAGAGGAGAGCCTTTTGGGGTGGACGTTACCGGATGGGGTCTGCATCACCCGGGGTGGGTATAGCGCATTGCCCCGGGTGGTGGCCAACTCCACAGGGCTCCTTCTTGAGAGAACGCCTGTCAGGGGAGGGCTTATTCCCCCATGCATCCATTTATGCATAAATCGTCTGTTTATGCATACAAAACTGTATACAGTGCATGAACCCCACCCATCCGATGACCCGTTTCACGGCGAACAGCCCCGCCGGGAGCCTGCCGTGCAGCATGACTGTCCGCCCACAAAGTCGTTGCAGCGCAGCGTTTTCGTCGCCCTGCCCCATCCCCTTCGAAAAAAGTTTGAATATTTATGCAAAAAGTGCTTGACATCCTCTTCTGCCCGCAGTATACTATGCACGTTCCCAAAAGGAACCATCACACCGTTACCAATTTGCAAGGAGGATATAAACCATGAAGAAGTTTGTTGCCATCATCGCCGCTCTGGTTCTGGCCCTCAGCTGCACCGCCGCTCTGGCCGATACCATCATCGTTGCCACCAACCCCGAGTATCCCCCCTTCGAGTATGTCGAAGGCGAAGCCACCATCGGCTACGATATCGACATGTTCGATGCCATCGCCAAGAAGGCCGGTTTCGAATACGAGATCAGCCCCATGGCTTTTGACGCTGTTGTAAGCGCCGTTGCCACCGATGTGAACACCGTCGGCCTCTCCGGCATCTCCATCACCGACGAGCGCAAGCTCACCGTCAACTTCTCCGAAGGCTACATCAACGCCGGTCTGGTCGTGATCGTGAAGGCCGACAGCGGCTACGAGACCGCCGATCAGCTGGCCGGTAAGATCATCGGCGTGCAGCAGGGCACCACCAGCGACTTCGCTGCCGAAGAGATCACCGGTATCGACAACGTTGCCCGCTACGGCACCTTCCTCAACGCCGTGATGGATCTGTCTCAGAACCAGATCGACGCCGTGATCATCGACAAGCCCGTTGGTCAGGCTCTGCTGGCTTCCCTGAAGGACGATACCCTGGTCATGGTAGACATGGGTCTGCAGGCCGACTGGTACGGCATCGCCGTCAATAAGGACAACACCGAGCTGCTGGACAAGATCAACGCCGCTCTGGTGGAGCTGGAGCAGGAAGGCTTCTTCGAGGAGCTGGCTGTGAAGTACTTCGGCGGCGAAGCCGAAGAAGCTCCCGCCGAGGATGCCGCTGAAGCTCCCGCCGAGGATGCCGCTGCCGAATAATTTTTCTGCCATAGCTGCATAAAGCCGTGGGGAGCAACTGCCCCCACGGCATTTGTGCGATTATTGAACACCCGCTGACCGAACCGTATGGAGGGCATCCCCTTGAACGAGATTTCCATCTTTGAACAGTGGTGGCAGGCGATCCAGCCCGCCCTGGAGAGCAATACGCTCAACTTCTGGCAATATATCTATAAAGAGATCTACCTGAACGTGATCACGGGCGACCGCTGGCTCATGTATCTGAAGGGTCTGGGCATTACGCTGCAGGTCTCCTTCTACGCCATTCTGGTGGGCGTGGCGCTGGGCACGCTGCTGGCCATCCTGCGCCTGCCCAGTGTGCAGAACATCTCCGCCCGGGGCAAGGGCTTCCTTGCCAATGTGGGCGTAGCCATCGTCCGCGCGCTGAGCAAGTTTGCCGGTTTCTACATCAACCTTTTCCGCGGCACCCCCCTGCTTTTGCAGGTGTTGATCATCAACTTCGGCGTGTTCGGCGGCATCCGCATCGATAAGGTGATCGTCGGCGTTATCGCCTGCGGCCTCAACAGCGCAGCCTATGTGGCAGAGATCGTCCGCGGCGGCATTATGTCGGTGGAAAAGGGTCAGACCGAAGCCGGTCGTTCGCTGGGTCTTTCCAGCCTGCGCACCATGTCGTATATCATTCTGCCCCAGGCTGCCAAGAGCGCTCTGCCCGCCATGTGCAACGAGTTTATCTCCCTCATCAAGGAGACCTCGGTCCTGTCCTATCTGGCGCTGACCGAGCTGACCAAGGCGGGCGACTACATCCGCTCCCGTACGTTCTCTCCCTTTACTCCCTACATCGTGTCCGGTCTTTTGTACCTGATCGTGGTGCTTACGCTGACCTGGCTCATCGGCTTGCTGGAAAGGAGGCTGCGCAACAGTGACCACTGATATCATCATTTCCGTCAAGGGGCTGGAAAAGCACTTCGACGGCGGCAACCTGAAGGCCCTGCGCGGCGTGGATGCCGATATCAAGCGGGGCGAGGTGGTGGTGGTGATCGGGCCTTCCGGCTCCGGCAAATCCACCTTCCTGCGCTGCCTGAACCTGCTGGAGACCCCCACCAAGGGCACCGTAACCGTGGAGGGCACCGACATCACCAACCCCAAGGTGAACATCAACAAGCATCGGGAAAAGATGGGCATGGTGTTCCAGCACTTCAACCTGTTCCCCCACATGACGATCCTGCGCAACATGACGCTGGCGCCCATGAAGATACTCAAAAAGAGCAAGGCCGAAGCCGAGCAGAAGGCCATGGAGCTGCTGAAGCGCGTGGGTCTGGCCGAGCGTGCCAACGCCTACCCCAGCCAGCTTTCCGGCGGCCAGAAGCAGCGCATCGCCATTGTGCGCGCCCTGTGCATGGAGCCGCAGGTGATGCTCTTTGACGAGCCCACCTCCGCCCTCGACCCCGAGATGGTGGGTGAGGTGCTGGATGTTATGAAGCAGCTGGCCCAGGAGGGCATGACCATGGTGGTGGTGACCCACGAGATGGGCTTTGCCCGCGAGGTAGCCGACCGTGTGCTGTTTATGGATGAAGGCGTGATCGTGGAGGAAGGCACCCCCGAGCAGATCTTCACCGATCCCCAGAACCCCCGCACCAAGGATTTCCTGAACAAGGTGCTCTAAGAGAGGCTGTTGACCCCCGCTGCCGGTACGATCCCGGCGGCGGGGGTTTTGTGTTGCGGGGGGAATAGGGCGATCGAGGCTGCGGCAGGAAACAAAAATGCTGCTTAGCTGCCCCCGGAATCCCCCCGGCGGCTACGCCGCCACCCCCCTTTGGCAAGGGCGGGCTGCAGAGGCGGGTGTTGCCGGGGCGGGTCTGCGTTACCCGGCTTGGGTATGGCGCATTGCCCCGGGAGGGGGGAGCGGGAGCCGACAGGGGCGAAAGCCAACAATGAGGGCAAACGCCTGTATTGAGGGAGCTGGCAG